>DCLA01000119.1:28055-33031 GCA_002320815.1 Myxococcales bacterium UBA1660 | reverse complement strand
GCGTCCCCATGGCAAGTCGGGGGGGTATGATCGGGGGATGCGATGGGTGATTGGGTTGATCGTCGTTGGGATCTTGGGGTGTGGGGGGAGTGAGCCGCCGCTCTCTTGTCCGCCGCCGCCGGCGTGTGCGGCGGGGATGTCGTGTCAGCCCGAGGGCGTGACCGAGGAGGTCGCGGTCGCGGAGTCGCCGGCCGTGGGGAGCGAGGAGGCCGAAGCGGCCGAGGAAGTCGAGGCGGCCGCGGCCGCGGCGTCGGAGCCGGCGGGGGTGGAGGTGCTCGCCGGATCGTGCGACCTGGAGAACCTGCCGCCGGGGCTCGCGGTGGAGCTCGAGGAGGCGGACGCGGCGCGGGTGCGGGACGAGGTGGCCCGCTGGGTCCGGGACCCGTGGGGGTCCCTCGAGCCGGATCCTCGCGGGGTGGTCTACGCCCAGTCGGAGGCCGATGGCGGGGCCGACCCGCTCCCTCGGTGGCTCCGCGAGCAGGGGACCCGCGCCTGCGGGCTCGACGCGCGCTGGCTACTCGCCTGGCTCCGGCAGCGGATGCGGACCCAGGGCGGCCCGGAGCTCGGCGCGAAGGTGACCTGCCAGGGCAACGTCTGCTGCTTCCCGGACATGGGTGAGTACAGCTCGTCGGGCGGCGTGGTCTTCGAGATGAACGCCGACCAGCTCCTGGCGCGCGCGGCGTGGCAGGTGGCCGACAACGGTACCCTCGGCGAAGACACGGTGGCCGCCGGTCAGCGCGCGGTGCGGCGGCGCATGACGGCGCTGCTCCGGGGTCGCTGCCCACGCGGCGAGTGAGCCCGATGAAAAAAAGTTCGCGAGGAGTGTCCTACTTCGCAGCCCGCGCGGCCACGAGGGGGGCGATGCTGGCGTTGACGCTATGGACCGCGCTGCCTTCGGGCGCGGTGGCCCAGGACCGTGCGGTGCTCCAGGTGGAGCCCGACACCGAGGTCCGGCTGCGTCGCTGGCTCGAGGTGCGCGCCGAGCGCAGCGGCCGGCGCTGGGCGGGGAGCCTGGCCATCGCCAACGGGGCCGCCTGCTTCGGGTCGGCGCTCGGGATCCGCCTCGCCGGAGACTCCGACGAGGGCGAGTGGGCCAGCGTGGCGCTGGTCGGGGTGGGCTTCCTCAGCTTGGCCCAGGGCATGGCGCTGATCCTCTTGCCCGACCGTGCGGCGGAGGATCTCCGGGCGCTCCCCGAGCGCCCCCTCACCGAGCGCGAGCTGGGCCGCTTCGAGGCCATCCTGGAGCTCGACGCGCGACGGGCCCACGACCGGCGGTACCGCTCGGTCTTCGGCGGCGCCGGGCTGGCGCTGGCGGCGGGCGCGGGGATCCCGGTGCTGGCCAGCACGGACGTGGGCGGCGACCGCGGTCGCGGGCTCGGCTACGGGCTTCTCAGTGGGCTCTTCATCACCGGACTGGTCTACCTGGTCAGCGGGCTCTTCGAGAGCGCCGAAGAGGCGGACTGGCGCGAGTACCGCCGGGGCCTGGCGCCGGCGCCGACCGCGCGCGGCCTGCGGGCCCACGGACTGGGGGTGGCCTTTTGACCCGCACGCTCCCCGCGGCGGCGCTCGCGTCCGCCCTCGGGCTCCTCTCGGGGGCGCCCCGCGCGCAGGCCCAGGCGGAGCCGGTGACGCTCTGCACCGCGGGCATCCCCGAGGCCCTGGTGCCGGAGATGCGCCTGGAGCTCGTCGCGCGCGGTCACCGGGTCGCCGTGGCGTGCGCGGCGCCGGAGGGCTGGCTGGTGGGCATCGAAGCCCCCAGCCTGGCCGAGGTGTGGGTGGTGGCGCGGCGTGATGGACGCACGCGGCGGTCGCGGGTGCCACGCTCCCTCGACGCCGTCGACGGGCGGGCGCTGGGGATCGCGGCGGCGACGCTCCTGGGCGAGGAGGACCCCACCGCACCCCGGGTCGACGGCGACCCCACCGCGACTTCGGTCGAGGGCTCCGAGGGCGGCAGCGAGCCTGGGACCAGGGACCCGCACGCCGCCGCGACTCGCGCGGGCGTCGGCTCGGGGGACCCCGACGTCGAGAGCGAGCCGGAGACCGACCCGGAGCCCGACCCCGACCCGGAGCCCGACCTCGAACCCGAGCCCGAGGAGCTGGTGATCTCCTCGCGCGCCCTCACGCCGGACATGGTGGTCTTCGTCGGCGCCGCCGGCGTCGTCGGCCGATTGGTCGAGCGCCATGGCGGCCTCGGCGGGCTCTTCGCCATCGGGCGCCATCTCCTGGCCTCGGTGCGTCTCGACGCCGGCGCGGCGCTGAGCGGTTGGAAAGAGCGGGTCTTGTTGGGCGCGTGGGTGGGCCTCACTCGGGTGTGGCGGCCGGTGGCCCGCACCTGGGTCGAGGTCGGCGGCGCGCTCCGCTACGCCCAGGACATCGCCTTCGGCGGCGGCGCCCGCATCGGGGTCGGGCCCGAGGCCCACGTGGCCCTGCAGCGCAAGCCCGGAGTCGGCGGCCGCTTCTTCTGCCGCCTATCGGGCGCGCCCCTGATCTACCTCCACGAGGACCCCACCTTCGGCGCCGAGGGCGTGCTCTCGCTGGGCTGGGTGATCACCCCATGAGCCTCTTCCGCACCAGCCCCCGACGGGAGTCGGAGGAGCAGGCGCTGGAGACGGTGCTCCGCGCCATCGCGCCCGACATGCGGCGCTGGGTGGCCCGCCATCTCGGCCCCGAGCCCGACCTCGACGACGCCACCCAGGAGGCGCTCATCGAGCTCGCCTCCGCGCTGGAGCGCTTCGAGGGACGCTCGAAGCTCTCCACCTACGCGCACCGCATCGGCGTCCGCGTCGCGCTCCGGCACGCCAAGAAGCACCGCCGCCGCCGCCGCGGGGTGCTCGCCCTGGCTGGCTTCGTGCCCACCGCTGGCCAGGTCACGCCGGAGTCGGTGGCGCTGGGGCGCGAGGGCATCGCGCGGCTCTACGCTGCGCTCGACCGGCTGCCCGAGGGGCGCCGCACGGCGTTCATCCTCTGCGACGTGGAGAGCCTCTCCCACGAGGAGGCCGCCGCGGTGGAGAAGGTGAAGCTGGAGACGCTGCGTAAGCGGCTCCAGCGGGCGCGGGTCGATCTGCGGACGCTGCTCGCCGACGACCCGGTCCTCGGTTCGTATCTCGGGGAAGGGAGCGCGCGATGATCCGCGGTGTCGACGACGAGCGAGATCCCCTGGCCGAGCTCGCCCGGGCGGCGGGCGAGCGGCCCCTGCCCGCCGAGCCCGACGAGGACCAGGTGGCGGCGGCGGTGCTCGCCGCGCGCGGCCGGACCCGGCGCCGCACCGAGCGGCGCGTGATGGCGATGGCCGCGGTTGCGCTCCTGGCGGCCGGCGTGGGCGTCTGGCTCCTGCGGCCGGAGCCCCCGATGGCGCGAGCCCCCGAGCCCCGGCGGGAGCCGGTGGCCTACGCCATGGCCGACACCGCGCCCAATCGGCTGGAGCTGCCCAGCGGCGATCGCGTGCTGGGCGTGGGCGAGGGGGACCTCCGGGTCGCGTCGGTGGGCGCTCGGCGCGAGGTGCACCTGGACGGCGGCGAGATGCTCTTCGACGTGGTCCCCCTGGGTCCCGACGAGAGCTTCGTGGTGGTCACCCCGCATCTGCGGGCGCGGGTGGTGGGCACGGTCTTCGCGGTGCGGGTCGACGACGCCGGGAGCGCGGTCGAGGTCTACGAGGGCCAGGTGGACGTCGAGCGGCCGGGGGAAGGGGTCGTCCACCTCGCTGCCGGCGAGAGCTGGTCCCGGGGCGGCGAGTGGACCTCGGCGTTGGCCCAGGAGGGGCGAGCCGCGGCCCGAGCGCGGGGGCTGCGCGCCGCGCGGAGCCCGGCCGCGGACGACGGCACGACCGGCCTCGGCGGCCCGGAGGGTCCGCTGGGCCCGGAGCCGGGAGCGCAGGGAGACGGCGCGGACCTCGCGGCATCCGCGGCACTCACGGGCCGAACGACGCGAGCGAGCGCCGACCGCTCGAACGCCGACCCGAGCGCGCCCACGATGGCCGAGGTCCGGGCGTGGCTCACCGACGGCGAGGTGGACCGCGCGCTGGCGGCGGCCCGGACGGCGGTGCGCGCGCACCCGCGAGACGGCGCCTGGCGCATGCTCCTCGGCGACGCCCAGCGGGTCAGCGGGGATCGGGGCGCGGCCGCCGAGACCTACGACGCCGCCGCGAGCCTGTTGAGCGAGTCGTCGGCGACGCAGGCGGGCTTCCTGGCCGCGGAGCTGCGGCTCGAGCGGGGCGACGCCGCCGGGGCGCTGCGCTCGCTGGAGGCGGCGCGGGCCCTGGAGCGGGGGTCGCCGGTGGCCGAGCGGGCGGCGGCCCTGGCGCTGCGAGCGCGGGCACGTCTGGGAGACGGGGCGGCCTTCGAACGGGCCGCCAGGGATTACGAGCTGCGCTTCCCGACCGGGTCGGCGCGGCCGTGGATCGAGCGGACGCGGGCGCGTCGGTCGGCGGCGCCCGAGTAGAGCTCGGCGTCGGGGGAGAGGGCCGCGGGCTCCGGAAGGAGCGCGAAGGGAAACCTGCGTCCGCTGGGCGCGAGGAGGAGAACCATGTTGCGAAGGATGATGGGATGCGCGCTGGGTCTGGCGCTGGGAGTCGGCGGGGCCGAGGCGCAGGAGGAGCAGCGCGAGGTACCGCTGCTCTGGTCGGAGATTCAGCCGAGCGTCGGGGTCGACCCGGAGGAGCCCAAGGACCGAGAGGTCACCGTGGTGGAGGTCCTCGAGGACGACGAGGCCCTGGACCCCGCAGCCGCCGACCCGCAGGGCGACCCGCCGACCGCGGAGTCGGCGCCCCAGCACGCCCAGGTGGACGTCAACGTGCGCGTGGCGGTCCACGGCGCCCCGAGCGAAGACGCCCCCGAGGCTCCGCGCGGGAAGCATTTCCTGGCCGAGGCCAGCGGGGGGCTCACCTTCACGCCGGGCCTCGGTGGCGCGGGCCACCTGCTCCTGGGGGCCGGTGGGCGGCTCGCTGGCGGCTACCTGCGCTTCTACGCCATCGGCGGGCT
>DCLA01000119.1:27266-27731 GCA_002320815.1 Myxococcales bacterium UBA1660 | reverse complement strand
GGCGGGCTGGGCTACGCCTCGGTGACCGGGAGCCACTTCGACGAGGGCTTCCAATACGAGGCCTCGCGGCACCACTTGGACGTGCTCATGGGCCTGCGCATCTACGCGCCCCTCTTCGGTCCGCTGCGCCTCTTCACCGACTTCCTCGGCGGCGGGTCCCACGTGTGGTCCTCGGTGCAGGGCGGGACCTTCGGCGCCTACGAGGCCCAGGGGTGGCGCGGTGTCTTCGTGTGGGGCATCGGCCTGCAGGTGCGGGTCACCCAGGAGCTCTCGGTGGGGGGCCGCTTGGCGCTGCGGACGGCGGGGGACCCCTTGTCGGAGCTCCGCGACTACCTCGGGCTGGACGACACCGGCGGGCTCTCGGTGAACCTCGGGGGGACGGTCTCGTGGCACTTCTGAACCGGTCGTCCGCAGCGGTCGGGCTCTCGCCGAAGCGCTGGTTCGCCCCGGCCGCCCTCGTGTCGG
>DCLA01000119.1:0-26960 GCA_002320815.1 Myxococcales bacterium UBA1660 | reverse complement strand
TCGCCCCGGCCGCCCTCGTGTCGGCCGCCCTCGCCCCGGCCGCCCTCGTGTCGGCTGCCCTCGCCCCGGTCGCCCTCGTGTCGGCCGCCCTGGTCCTGGCCGCCTGCCACGGCGCCTCGGATGGGGGATCCCTCGAGACCCAGCGCTTCACCGAAGCCGTCGACTGCGACGACGAGGGCTGCACCCGCCCCGGCGGAGCGGTGCTGCTCGAGGAGCCCGAGCCGCTCGAGGGGTTCACCTTCCTCTCGCTGGAGATCGTGGACGACCTCCTGCTCTACGCGGAGCTCCCCATCCCCGGCGGGATGGCCCACCTGGAGATCGAGCTCGATGGTCGGCGCGAGCCCGCCGTGTCCTACGTGGAGCGCGTCGACGACCGGCAGGTCTTCGAAGCCCACCGGGTCACCGGCGTGATCGAGATCCCCGAGGTGGTCCTCGACGAAGACTGCACCTGCGAGACCGGTCGCTTCGAGCTCCGCTTCCAGGGGTACGGCCCCGACGGACTGCCCGACACCGAGGACGACCCGGTGCGCCAGCTCTCGCGCGCGCGCTTCGAGCGCGGCGACACCTTCTGTATTCCCGCCGAAGCCTTCCCCGTGGGCGGGACCCTGCAGGTCGTGAGCGCCAACCGTTGTGTCCGGCCGGCCCGATCGTCGGGCGGCTCCTCCGGCGGCTCCTCGGGCTCGGGCGGTTCGTCCGGAGGGTCGTCGACCTACTCGGGGGCGACCTGCGATCTCAGCGGCTGCGGGAGCAGCGGCGGGGGCGGCGGGGGCTGCGACGGCGGGAGCGGCGGCAGCAGTGGAGGCTGCGGGAGCAGCAGCGGCGGGGGCGGTGGCTGCGAGGGGGACAGCTCGCCGAGCTGCGCGGGCGACGGCGGGAGCAGCACCTGCGCCGGCGACGCGGCGCTGGTGGCTCCCGCGTGCCGAGTCCCGCGGGGCTGCGGCGGCCTGGGGAACGGGCAGCTCCAGCTCGTCTTGATGCTGGGCCTCATCGTCTGGGACCTGCGCCGCCGCTCGCGCTGGGTGCGGGCGTGAGCGCGGGTCTCGGCGCTCACTCGGGGGCGGCGACGCGCTCGATGGCCCACCCGCGGCCGCCGGCCCCGAGGCGCACCTCGTAGCTGCCGCCGAAGTAGAGAGCGGCGCCGTCGACGGCGGTGACCGCCTGGACGCTCGGAGCGAGGTTGGTCCATTCGCTCGTCACCGCGCCGGTCGCCGGGTCGCGGAGCTGGCCGTCGATCTGGTCCCGGGACCCGTCGGCGATACCGAGGGCGAGGAGTTGGTCTCCGTAGAGCGCGAGCCCGGTGACCTGATCGAGGCCCGCCTCGAAGGTCGTGGGGTTCGTGAGGTCGTCCATCTCGTCCCAGGCCACCGCGCCGTCCACGGTGCGACTCTGGATCCGCCAGGCCCAGTCGTCGGCCGCGAGGACCTCGTAGCCGCCGAAGACGACGTGGGTGGTCGTCGCCAGGAAGACGCTCGCGCGGGAGAAGACGTCGGGCAGGGTCAGGGGCCCCCCTTCGCCGAAGGTGGCCTCGGGGGCGCCGGTGGCCGGGTCCACGCGGGTGGCGAGGAAGACGCCGTCGGTGCGGCGGCCGAGGACCTGGAGCGAGTCGCCCACCCACTGCAGCGCGCGGGGGTCGCCCATGACGCCCTCGGTCTGCCAGAGCCGGCCTCGCCGAAGCCGGCGTCGAGGACCCCGGTGTCTCGGTCGAGCTTGCGGAGGGACGCCGCGCCGCTCTCGGCCACCAGGACGTAGACCGCGGCGTCGTCGGCGGTGAACGAGCCGCTCCCCCCACGACGCTCGGTCTCGTACTCCCAAACCAGCGAGCCGTCGGCGGGGTCCCGCCGGTCAGAGGTAGGGCGCGAGCCAGGCCGACTGGGGCGCCGGGTTCCCCTCGCCATCGGGGGCGAGCGAGAAGGGGTAGTCGCCCCACCAGGGCCCGGCGGCCCACCAGGTGAACCCCATCCACGCGTCCTGGTTGGCCTGCATGTAGTCCATCATGTCGACGATGGCGGCCTCGCAAACGTCGTTGTCGCCGCCGGCCACCTCGCCGAGGAGACCGCGGTACCCATGCTCACGAAGCCAGCCGGTCACGGCGACGAGCCGTTCGCTGCCGATGGTCTCGCTCACGCAGGCGTAGTGGTCACTGCCCGAGGAGTCGGGGTCGAGGTACTGGTGCAGCTCGAAGATCAGGTTGTCGCCGGGGTCGACCACGCCGCCCATGACGGCGGCGTTCGAGCCGTCACCGCCCGAGTACCAGGAGTGGGCGCCGGTCCAGCGCACCCCGGGCACCAGGATGGCGTTGGTCGCGCCGGCCTCGCGGATGGCCGCGATGGTGTCGTTGGCGGCCGAGAGCCACTGGGTGGCGGCGATGCCGTAGGGCTCGTTCATGATGCCGAACCACACGTACTCGTTGTCACCGAACTCCTGGGCCATGCGGCTCCAGAAGTCGGCCAGGGTGTCGTTGGGCAAGGCGTCGGTGCCGATGATCTCGCCGCTGCGCCGGGCGTAGTCGTGGAGATCCAGGATCACGTAGCGCTCCTGGCTCGTGATGTGGTCCACCAGACGTTTCATCAGGGCCAGCTCGGACTCTTCCAGCTCGCCGTAGACCTCGTGCTGCATCCGGCGCCAGCGGAAGGGGACCCGGAAGACCTCCATGCCCAGGTCGATGAAATGCTGGGCGTGGTCGTTGGAGGGGTAGATGTAGTCGGTGAAGTGCGTGCCGGGGTAGGTGTCGCCGAACTCGGCGCCGGCGAGGTTCACCCCGCCGACCCACTCGGGCAGGGCGTCGTCGGTGCCGCCGTCCACGTCGGCGCCGCCGTCGTCGGGGGTCCCGCCGTCGTCGTCGGGGGTCCCGCCGTCTTCGCCCATGGAGCCGCCGAGGTCTGTCCCCGCGTCGGCGGTTCCATCGGCGTCGTCACCGGAGTCGTCGTCGCCGCACGCGGGCAGCGCCAGGGCGAGGAGGAGGGACACGAAGAGGGCCCGAAGGCGATGTGTGGGGTGGCTGAGCACGGCGCACCGTCTCAGGTCCCCCTAGGTGTGACAAGGCGCACGAGCGGAACACAGCCTTGCGCGCCAGCCCCGTGAGGGGCCACGACCGACCTACTCGGCGGCCTCGTCGCGGACCTGCATCAGGAGGGTCTCCACGGCGCGCGCCGTCCCCACCGGGTCGCCCTTGCGGCCGTTGTGGGTCACGAAGCGCGCGGCCTCCTCGATGCTCCCGCAGAACTGGTACTTCACCCCGCCGCGCCCGAAGCGCAGCGCGCCGCGGACCAGGGTGCGCAGCAGGGGCTCGAAGACACCGCCCCCGGTGAGCACGTAGGCGCCGCGCTCGATGCGGGACTCGTAGTCCCGCGCCTGCTGGGTCATCTCGTCGCGGGTCGCCGGCGAGGGCAGGGCCTGGCTGAGGCCGGTGTCGATGACCGTGAGGAAGGAGTAGCCGTCCTGGCGGTCCCGGAGCGAGTCCAGGAGGCGCCGGCGGGCGCGGAGCTCTTCCGCGTTCGGGGCGCGGCGGTAGGCCATCAGGAAGACCCCTTCGCGGAGGCCGTAACAGATGCCGTCGGCGATGGGGAAGATGCGGAGCGCGGGATCGGAAGTCATGGGGAGGGAGCGCCGGGCGCCCAGATAGTAGGACGTCCACTCTAGCGCTGCGCAACGCGATCGTCGCTGATCCGGCGAACGAATCGCCGGTCTCGCCCCCCTAGTGGGTCAAGGACAGAGGTTCTCGCGGGTGAGGAACGTGCGGTCCGTTTGGATGGGGACCGGCCGCGAGAAGTCGACCTCGTAGATGGAGACCTGGATCTCGCTGCGCAGGGTCCGGGTGGAGCCGGCCATCAACACCGAGAAGGTCTCACCCGTTTCCAGCACCCCGCCGAGCTCCGCGCCGCCGACTCGGATCGTGGTTCCCCCGAGCGCGAAGGTGAGCTGCTCCTGGGTCCCGCTGGAGATGGGGTCCTCCGGGACGTAGACGAACTGGAAGGTGCCGAGGCGGTAGCCGCTTCCGCTGGACCCGAAGTCGGTGCTCAGGTTCTGCGGGGCGCCCAGCGAGGTGCGCGTTCCGTCCCCGGGGAGCAGGAAGAGCTCGACCGTGTCCTGGTCGCTGGCCCCGGTCCCGAACCGGATCTCGGCGCCCACGCCCACGACGTCGGCGGGGATCCCGCGGTCCGCGGCGCTCCCCGCGGTCTCCGAGCCGGCGGTGGCGAAGACCACCACGAAGGAGCCGTCGGGGACTCCGGTGTCCGGGAAGCGAGCGCGGACCCGGCCGTCGAGGGTGACCGCCCCGAAGCCCGCCTGAGCACCGCGAGAGGTCCACGCGCTACCGGCCTCGCCGGTCGCGGTCCCCGGGGTGAGCAGGATCCGCAGGTGCTGGGTGTCGCCGCTGAGGGTGACGAAGTCGCAGCCCATCGACGAGCCGGCGAAGACGTCGTCGCTTCCGCAGGCTTCGTCGACGTCGTTGCGCGTGGCGAAGGCCTTGTCGTCGTAGAAGGTCCCGTCGCGGTCGTCGTCGCAGTAGTTGCAGGTCTCGACGAAGGTCCGGCACTCCGCCGCGCCGCACGCGGAGTCGCAGAGCTCCTGGCCCGAGGTCCCGCACGCGGTGATGCAGGGGAGCGCGGTGTTCTGGATGCACTCGAACTCTTCGTCGATGAGCCGGTCGTCGTCGTCGTCGCAGCCGTTGCAGACCTCTTCGCCGATGCAGGCGTCGAAGCCGCGGCAGTCGCTGCGGCACACCTGGCGCCCGGGGCTCCCGCACGACGTCGTGCAGTCCCGGACGGTGCCCACGCTGCAGACGACTTCGCCGTCGATGACGTCGTCGACCAGGCCGTCGCAGTCGTTGTCCACGCCGTCGCAGAGCTCGGGCGCGCCGGTGTAGATGGTGGGCCGGCTGTCGTCGCAGTCGCCGGGGAGCACCGCGAGGCCGGGGCGTGCGGCGCAGGCCATCACGGGCATGGACATGACCCCGAAGCCGTCGCCGTCGGCGTCGGTGTAGACGGTGGTCAGCACGCCCTCGTCGGTGCTCCCGTCGCAGTCGTCGTCGAAGTCGTTGCAGACCTCGCCGGCGTCGGGGGAGACCGCGGCGCGGAGATCGTCGCAGTCGCGGCCACAGATGGCGTCGCTGCCCACGCCGTTGCAGCAGAGGGCGTCGGCGTAGCCATCGCCGTCCCGGTCCTCGCCCACGGTGTTCGGGTCGCAGTCCTCGTCGTGGTTGGCGTCGCAGCGCTCGGCGTTGCCGGGGAAGCGGTTGGGATCGCCGTCGTCGCAGTCGTCGCCGCCGCACTCGACGGCCGTCACTCCGTCGCCGTCGGCGTCGGCGGTCACGGCGCAGTCGAAGACGCAGCTATCGGCGGTCTCGTCGCAGTCGCGCAGCCCGCAGGGCAGGTCGCCCGCCGTGCAGCCGAAGTCATTGGCGCCCGGGTCGCCCGGCGAGCACACCTCGGAGCCATTGCAGAAGACGTCGTCGCTACACTCGGCGTTGGTGGTGCACTGCTCGACGGCGGCGTCGGGGTCGACGGAGCCGCCGTCGTCGCCGCAGGCCCCGAGGGCGAGCGCCGAACCCAGAAAACCCAGGGTGAGCGCCGCGAGGCGGGTGGACTTCAGGGACACAGGCTCTCTCGCTCCATGGTGATGTCTCGGGTGCTCCCGGTGCGGACGTGCAGGCGGAGCTCGATGGGGGCGCCGCTGTATCCGGCGGTCACCGCGACCCAGAGGGGCGCGCCGACGGCCGGGCGGGCGATCGGCGCGTTGTAGATGATCCCCGAGCTCGCGTCCTCGTGGGAGGTCTCGTTGTAGGTGACCGACGTGCCGCCCGCGCGGACGGTGATCTCCTGCTGGGCGCCATCGGTGAGCGGGTCTTCGGGCACGAAGCGCACCCGGAAGCGCTGCCGGACGAAGTCGGTGTCACCGGCGTCGAAGCGCGCGGCAGAGTTCACCGCCAGGGAGTTGACGCCCGTCTGGAAGGAGTCCGAGACGCCCACGGTGTACCCGCCCTGGCGGATGACGAAGTAGTCGCCGTCGAAGCGGTCGCCCGTGACGGGATCGAGCCGCGTCCAGCCCCACTCGACGTCGAGGGCGCGGGACCGGCCCGCGGGCCGACCGAAGTCGTTGGCCGGGCCGATGGTCGCGCCGTCGTTGGTCATGAGCTGGATCGTCCACCCGCCGGCCGGCATGCCCGATCCCAGCAGACGGACGTCGGCGGTGACGTCGATGTCGATGGGGTCCCAGCCGAAGTGGTCGTCGACCAAGAGGTACACCGCGCCGCGGTTCGAGGTGCCGTCGAGCATCGTGACGTACTCGTGGGTCATCCCGTCCAGCGTGCCGGTGCCGCAGGTGGCCTCGACCAGCGTGAGCTCGCTGCAGGCGTTCACCATCAGCGCGTCGTCGCGCACCGCGAAGACTCCGTCGTCGACGTAGGTCCCGTCCCCGTCGTCGTCGCAGTAGTTGCACTCCTCGGCGGGCGCGAAGCACGAGCCCGAGAGGTTGCAGGTCGCGTCGCAGAGCTGGCCGCCGACGGTGCCGCAGGCGGTGGTGCAGGGCTGGGCGCGACCCGCCGGGCACCCGAAGCCCTCGTCGATCACCCGGTCGTCGTCGTCGTCGCAGCCGTTGCAGGTCTCTTCGCCGACGCACACCCCGAACCCTCGGCAGCTCGCCACGCAGGTCTGGGTGCCCGGGCTGCCGCAGGGCGTGGTGCACGAGCGGGTCTCTCCGGCGATGCAGCCGTCCACGTCGGCGATCTCGTCGATGGCGCCGTCGCAGTCGTTGTCGATGGCGTCGCAGAGCTCGGCGGCCAGCTCGTGCACCGTGGGGACGGTGTCGTCGCAGTCGCCCACGAGCACCGAGAGCCCGGGGCGGGCGCCGCAGGCCTGGATGGGGTCGCCCACGCCGTAGCCGTCGCCGTCGAGGTCTTCGTAGAGCGGGACCGAGACGCCTTCGTCGATGGAGCCGTCGCAGTCGTCGTCGACCTCGTTGCAGATCTCCAGCGCGCCGGGCCAGATGCTGGCCCGCTGATCGTCGCAATCGGAGCCGCACTCGCTCCCGTTGCAGCAGAGGGTGCTGGGGAAGCCGTCGCCGTCGACGTCCTGCCCCACCGTCCGCGGGTCACAGTCCTCGTCGTGGCTCAGATCGCAGCGCTCGGCGTTGCCCGGGTAGCGGTCGGCGTCGCCGTCGTCGCAGTCGTCGCCGCCGCAATCCATGGAGTCGTGGCCGTCGCCGTCGACGTCGGGAAAGGCGCAGCCCTCGCGGCATGCGTCGGCGACCTCGTCGCAGCCGTCGCCGGGGCAGGGCGGGGCGCCGCTGACGCAGCCCCGGCCATCGGCATCGACGTCGTCGGGGGCGCAGCGCTCGGTCCCGTTGCAGAAGAGACCGTCGTCGCAGAGGGCGTCGGTGGTGCAGACCACGTCGCCGCCGTCGGCGGTGGGCCCGGGCGAGTCGTCGCCGCAACCGACGAGGACACCCGAAGCACCGAAGAGGAGCGCGACGAACAGCAGGGGACGCACCCGCGCAACATAGCGCAGAGCTGCAAGGTTCTCGTGTTAATGTCCTTGCATGCGTTGCACCCCTCTGGTGGTCACCCTCGTGTTCCTGGCCGCCTGCGGGGACGATGGCGGCGAGGTCCCCGAGGACGCGGGGACGGTCCCGGACGCGGCGCCCGCCGACCTCGGGCACGCCGACGCGGGCCCGGCCGACGCGGGGCCTCCCGATGCGGGTCCCCCGGACGGCGGCCCCGGCGACCTGGGAACGGACGCCGCGCCGCCCGCTTGCGAAGAGGGCACCACCCGCTGCGGCGACGCCGGCCGCGAGGTCTGCCTGGAGGGGGCCTTCGTGGCCGAGCCCTGTGGCGAGGCGGAGCGCTGCGTGCCGGACTCCAGTGGGGCGGCCACCTGCCGGTGCGACTTCGGGACCCCCCGCTGCGCCGGCGACGTGCGTCAGGTGTGCAGCGCCGACGGGATCTTCGAGGACGCGAGCTGCAGCGCCGGCCGCGTGTGCCGGGTGATCGACGAGGTGCCCATCTGCGTGGTCTGCGCGCCGGGCGAACGGCGCTGCCAGGGCGACGCCCGCGAGGTCTGCGACGACGCCGGCAACTGGAACCCCGACGCCTGCGCCGTGGACACCGTGTGCCGGGCCATCGACGGGATGGCCGAGTGCACCGAACCCTGCACCCCGGGCGCCACACGCTGCGCGGGGCCGGGCGCGCTCGAGACCTGCGCGCCCGAGGGCTACTGGTCGGCGACTGCCTGCGCGGCGACCGCCGGCTGCTGGGAAGAGGGCGGCGCCGCCGCCTGCGTGGAGGGCTGTGATCCCAGCGACCCGCCGCGGTGGTACCCGGACGGAGACTCGGACGGTTTCGGCGGCGGCGCGGGGGTGGCCACCTGCCTACCGCCCGCGGGTTACATCAGCGTCGGCGGGGACTGCAACGACGGCAACGGGACCATCAACCCGGGAGCCCAGGAGCGCTGCGCGAGCCGGAACGTCGACGACGACTGCGACGGGATGTTCGACCTCGAGCCCGGCGCCGACTGCCGCGGACAGAACTGGGACGACCTCTACTTCGTCGGTCGGGACCTGACCGGGATCGACCTGCGGAACCCCAGCCCGCAGACGTTCGAGAACGACTTCACCGGCGCGATCCTCGACGGCGCCAACCTGGCCGGCGTGACCTTCATCGCCAGCGACTTCAGCGGGACCAGCTTCGTGGGGGCCGACCTGAGCGGTGGGCAGTTCACCTCGGTGTCCATGGACGACGCCGACTTCACCGACGCGAACCTCCAGGGCCGGCTCTGGCAGGGCGTCTCGGCCCAGCGGGTGACCTTCGACCGCGCGGATCTGACCAACGGCAACCTGACCGGGGTGACGATCGTCAACGGGTCCGGCGACGGGCTGATCCTGCGCTCCGCGACCCTCGCGGGCGCGGTCTTCCAGGGGGGCACCTGGGCGAACGTGGTCGCCGATGGCGCGAGCTTCAACGGGTCCGGCTTCCAGATGGCCACCCTGACCGACTGCTCCTTCGAGTTCACCGAGGTCCTGGGCGGCTTCTACCTGAACGATGCAGTGGTGAACGGCTGCAGCCTCGACGGGAGCCACGGCTACGGGATCCAGCTCGAGGACTCCATCCTCACCGACGTCACCTACCGCGAGGTGGACTGGGAGAACGTCTACTACGAGCGCAACGGCGGTAGCGGGCTCGTCTGGGACGGCGCGCGCATGGTGGATCTCCGGGTCGCGGGGGCGTCGGTGACCGTCACCGGGACCGGCGCGCGGCTGCAGATCGTCAGCGGCGCCGCGGCGACGCTGAGCGGGTCCCTTCGGGGGCTCGTGCTGCAGAGCGGCACCGAGCTCGGCGGGCTGACCTTCGACGCCGACCTGCGCGCCAGCGACCTCTCCGCGGCGACCGCGGGCACCGTGGCCTTCGCGGGCAGCGACCTCACCGGCGCGACCCTGCCCGGGGCGCTGGGCTCGGTGTCCTGGGGAACGGCGACCTGCCCGAACGGGAGCGCCGCGCCGTGTAGCGGGGCCCAGCTCGTGCCCGCCGCCTGCGCCGACGACGCCCTCGAGCCCAACGACGTCGCGCTGGGCGCCCCCGCGCCCGGCGGATCCCTGGTGGCCTGTGGGGACGCGGACTTCTTCGACCTCGGCGCGGTCAGCGGGAGCCGCCTGACGGTCAGCTTCGCCTTCAGCGCCGCCGGCGGGGGCCTGCGGGTCCACGTGCTCAGCGCGGACGGCCAGTACGTGCAGGGGATGACCCTGGGCGCGTCGGGGGACCTGGTGGTCACCAACCCGCCCAGCGGGACCTACCACCTCTTCGTCGCCGGCGAGGGGAACCCGCCGATGAGCTACACGGTGAGCACCGTCGTCACTCCCTGAGCCCCCTGGGCGGCTGGGCCCCGAACCCCGAGCTGGGCGAGCTGGTGGCGATACCCTGGGATCGGGCAGGACTTTCCCGGTTTTCGCCACTGCGGCCGCCCGAAGTCCGCTGCTAGCTTGGCGGTGTGTCCAGAGGCGGTCAGCGACGACAGAACGAGCGGCAATGGCCGGCTCGCGTCGACATCCTGGATGCCCACCAGCACCTGGCGATCCATCGCTCGGCGGACGGGGTCGACCGCCCCGAGCCCCGTTCGGTTCACGGTCAGGCCGCGCTCACCCTGGTGCTCGGGGGTACCGGAACTCTGTGGTGTGGTAGTCCCCTCGACCTGCGTCCGCTGGATGTCGTCTACGTGCCGTCCGGCTCGCCCCACTACGTCGCGGATTCCTCGCCACGGCGAACCCTCACGCTCGCGGTCTGTCCCTCGTGCATGACCAGCACGGCCGGCGCGCGGCTGCTGGGCGCCCTGGAGTCGATCTTCGGTGGGCATGCGGGAAAGCTGAGCCTGGACGAGGAGACCGCCGACCGACTTCGGCGGGTACTGGAGATCCTCGACGAAGAGCTGAGGTCCCCACGAGCGCGCGTCGCGCTCGCGACCGAAGGCGGTCTCTCGCTCGTCACCGCGCTCCTCGAGCGGGCTGCGCGCGCGCGGGCCCTGGGCAGCGCGCGCGCAGCGTCGAGCCGCCCACCCACCTTGACCGAGCGGGCTCTGGAATACGTGTCGACCCACGCGACGCGGGGGGTCTCGTTGGTCGAGGTTGCAGCTCACGTCGGTCGGTCCTCCGCTCACGTCGCCGCCACGGTCAAGGCCGAGACTGGACGCACCGTGGTCGAATGGATCACCGACGTACGCATCGCGACCGCGTGCCGCCTTCTATTGGAGACGGACGAGTCAGTGGAGAGCGTCGCCCAGCACGTCGGGTTCGCGAGCCCTTCGCACTTCCACCGGGTGTTCCGGCGCCAGCGCGCCATGACGCCCGGTCGTTGGCGCAGCGTGCATCGGTCGGCCGGCGTGGCCGACGACACGAAACGAGGAACCGAGTCATGAAACTATACGAGTTGGAGTGGGGTCTCTACCCCCGGCGGATCGAGATCTACTTGGCGGAGAAAGGCTTGGACGGGATCGAGCGCGTCACCTACGACGCCCTCGCCGAGTGGCCGCCGCCCGAGGTGAAAGAGCTCTCGGTCCAGGGCACGCTCCCCGTGCTGCGGACTCCGAGCGGCGAGACGATTGGCGACTCGGGAGCGATCCTCGACTATCTCGAGGACCGTTTCCCGGAACCGAACCTGCGCGGAATGACCCCTCTCGCGCGCGCACGATGTCGCGAGGCGCTGACGGTTGTCGACGAGGCCGCACTTCACTTCGTGCGCTGGTGCCAGCATGCGAGCCGCCTCTTCGCCGCGGCGGGGGTGGACCAGCAACCGCTCCTGGGGGTCTCCAGTGCCCGGGGGTACTTCGGCAAGCTCGCTACCCTGGAGCGCTTCGCCCGGCGCGCCGGCGGGGAGTTCCTCGCGGGTCCTCAGTTGACGGTCGCGGACTGCGCCGCGATGGGGACTCTCCAGTTCGCGGACCGCTTCTACGGGGTCCCGATTCCCGACTCCTGCCCGACGCTGGTCACATGGTACGAGCGCTTCTCGCAGCGGCCGAGCGCGACTCCCCCGAGCTATCCGCCGCCGCTTCACGAGCTGGCGATGGGACTGCGCATCCCGGCCTGAGTCGAGGACCCGGGCGAGGCTCAGGCGGGGGCGCGGCCGACGACGGCCAGGTTCCGCGGGCTGGTCTCCGGCGAGAAGAGCGTGCGCACCTCGGCGGCCCAGCCGGCTTCCTCGAGGTGCACCGCGCGGTCGAGCACGATGGCCAGCTCGAGCACCCGGGCCAGCGCGTGGCGCGGGAGGGCGAAGCGGGCCACTCGCGCGTGGATGCGCGCGGCCTCGGCGGCGGCGGTGCGGAGCTCGTCCTCGCTCGCCGGGGGCAGCCCGCGGCGTTCGAGGGAGCGGGCGGCGGCGTCGGCGAGCCCGGCGCGAAAGCGCTCCTTGGTGACCCCCCGCCCCTCGTCGCCGGGACCCAGCGGGATCCCCCGCGCCAGGAGCAAGCGCCGCACGGCGAGGCGATTCTGGCGCCACCCGCGCTTGGCCTCGAGGGACCCGCTGTTGCGGAAAGAGCGCGGCGCGAGGTTGGCGAGGCCCAGGACGTCCCGGGGGAGCGCGAAGCCCGCGGCGCGCTCGGCGAGCCAGGTGCGCTCGGGGCCGGGGACCTTCTGGAAGCAGCAGCTCACCATGAGCACGTGAGCGCCCGCCTCGCGGGCGCGGCGCACCAGCGCGTCGCCGAGGGACCCACAGGGGTGCAGGCCCACCACCACGTCGCCGGGCTGGAGCGCGAACCCCTCCGCGTCGGCGCGCACGAAGCGACCGCCGAGCTCGCGCGCCCGGGCCACCAGGGCCGGGTCGCGCTCCACGCCCAGGGTGTCCGCGCGCAGGGCCTCCCCGAGGGCCCGGGTGAGGTGACCGTGGCCGGACCCGAAGTCGACCACGCGCTCGGCGCCCTCGAGCTCGGTGAGGACCTCCACGAAGGCGCCGATCTGGGTCTTCTTGCGCGCGGCGACGTGCAGCGCTGCGCCCTGGGGCCGCGGGTCCGCGGGGGGCTCCCGGTGGCGCGCGATCAGCGCGGCCGCGTCGCCGGCCAGGGGGCGCAGCTCTGCCGGCCCGTGCACGGCGAGCCAGCCGGCGGGATCCCGCTCGGCCGCGGCGAGGGCCTCGTCGTCCATCGCGCCCAGCGCGTCGTCCCAGTCGCGCGCCCGCAGGGCCGCGGGCGCCGTCTCGTCGTGGGGGCGCTCCAGGAGCAGATCGCGCCCGGCGGCGAGGAGCCGCAGGGCTTCGTCGAGCTCGGCGCCGAGGTCCATCGGGCGGAAGCTGCCACGCGGGGTTCCGGTGAGCACGCGGGGCGCTATAGCCTCTGGGCAGTGAGCGAAGGAGCCCAGCCGGCCCAGACCGCCGCCAAGCCCGGATCCTGGGCGCGCGACCACATGGCCAACGAGCGCACCCTGCTGGCCTGGGTGCGCACGGCGGTGGCCTTCATGGGCTTCGGCGTGGCCATCGCCAAGCTCAGCGTGCTGCTGCAGATCGACGCCCTGGAGCACCCCGAGGTGGTCGACCAGCTCCCGGACGCCGGGCTCTCCCAGCTCGTCGGCGCGGGGCTGGTCGCGCTGGGCGGGATCATCGCGATCCTCGGGGGGCTCCAGGCGAAGCGCTGGTCCGCCGAGGTCCGCGGGCCCACGCCCAGCGGGAGCGCCCTGGCCATCACCGTGGGCATGGCGGTGGTGACCAGCGTGGGGCTCATCTCCTACCTGCTGCTCTGAGCGGGACCGGCGACGCGGTCGCCGATGGCGCGGTCGCCGATGGCGCGGTCGCGGACGGCGCGGTCGCGGACGGCTCCGTCGTGCACGACGCCGGGGCGCTCGACGCCGGCCCGCTGCCCTATCCCACGCGGGACCCCATGCGGCTCGAGGAGCTCCAGCCGGACTTCTGGCCCGCCATGGACGAGGTCGCCGGCAACCAGACCGGCGGGGTGGCCATGAACCTGGTGTGGGCGCTCTGGCAGGGCTCCCAGCGGATGGCCCCCTGCGCCGACGGCGAGGTCACCTACGACCAGTGCTTCACCGTGCCGGGCAACGTCGACGCCGCCATCGCCGCCTGGTCCGCCCGGAGCCTGGCGGTGACCGCGGTGGTCTACGGCGTCCCGCCCTGGGCCCGGGTGGGCAACACCGGCTGCTCCCCGGTCGCGCCCGGCTTCGACATCTTCTGTGCTCCGGACGACGCCGCCGACTACGCGCGCTTCGCGGGCATGTTGGCCCAGCGCTACGACGGCCAGTCGGGCCATGGGCGGGTGGCCGACTTCGTGATCCACAACGAGGTGAACGCCAACGACTGGTACGACGTGGGCTGCGGTCAGGGCGCCGCCTGCGACACCGATCACTGGGTGCGCACCTACGCCGCCGACTACGCGGCGGCCTACGACGCGATCACCCGCGAGCAGCCCACGGCCCGCCCCTACATCAGCTTCGAGCACCACTTCGCGACCAGCTTCGACGCGCCCGCCGGGAACCCCACGCGACTCTCGGTGCAGACCTTCCTGACCCGGCTGGCCCCGCTGCTCGGCGAGCGTGAGTGGCGCATCGCCTACCACCCGTACCCGCCGGACCTCTTCTCGCCCGTCTTCGGCGCCGACGACTGGTGCCGGGTCACCTACGGGAACCTGGGGATCCTCCTGGGCTGGCTCCACGCGACCTTCCCCGGCGACCCCCATGCGCATCAGGTCCACCTGACCGAGAGCGGCATCAACTCCGGCACCGGGTCCTCCGAGGGGCAGCAGGCCAGCGCGGTCTGCGACACCTTCCGCAACGTGCTGGGCACCCCGGGCGTGGAGGCGTACGTGTACCACCGGATGCAGGACAACCCCGCCGAGGGGGGCCTCCAGCTCGGGCTCGCGCGCGCCGATGGGAGCCGGAAGCCGGCCTGGTCGGTCTGGGCCCTGGCCAACCGCGCGGACCTCTCGCCGCCGATGCTCTCCTGCGGCTTCGAGCACCTGCCCTACACCCGCTTGGTGCGTAGCGCCCATCCGAGCCGCGGACACTGGGCCTCCAGCCGCCTCCCGCCCGCGGGCTTCGTGGCCGAGCAGGCTTGGTACCTCCCGCGCGCCGCCGAGCCCGGCACGCGCCTGCTCTTCGCCTGCACCATCGGCGGTCACTCCTTCCTCACCCTGGAGCCCGGCTGCGAGGGGCAGCGGCCGGAGGGCCCGGTGGGCTATGTCCACGAAGCCCCCGGCGACGGCCGGGTGCCCCTCTACCGCTGTTCGGTGGCCGCCGGCGCGGACCACTTCGTGTCCACCTCGCCGACCTGCGAGGGGCAGACCGTGGAGCAGCTCTTGGGCTACGCCCTGCCGGCGCCCTGACCTATCCTCGGCGCCCATGAGCGCACGCCTCCCCGTCCAGCACTTCACCGACCTCCTCTGCGTCTGGGCCTATGCCTGCCAGGTGCGCGTGGACGAGCTGGTCCAGGCGGAGGGCGAGGCCATCGATCTCGACCGGCGCTTCTGCAGCATCTTCGGCGACGCCGCCGACCGGCTGGCCAAGAGCTGGGAGCATCGCGGGGGCCTCGCGGGCTACGGCGCGCACGTCCGCTCGGTGGCCGAGCGCTTCCCGCACATCACCGTGCACGAGAGGTGCTGGGCCGAGGTGGCGCCGCGCTCGTCCCTCGGGGCCCACATCTTCCTCGCCGGCGTGCGACACCTGGAGCGCGAAGAGGCGGTGAGCCCGGGGGCCTTCGCGCAGGCCTCGTGGGCCTTTCGGGAGGCCTTCTTCGGGCAGGGGCGGGACATCGGTCAGCGCGCGGTCCAGTACGAGGTCGCCGAGACCCTGGGCCTGCCCATCGGCGCCATCGAGGATTGCCTCGCCGACAGCTCGGCCCACGCGGAGCTCGCGGCGGACTTCGACCTGGCCAAGAAGCTCGACGTGACGGTCTCGCCGACCCTGGTGCTCAACGACGGTCGCCAGCGGCTGGCGGGCAACGTGGGCTACCGGGTCCTGGTGGCCAATGTACGGGAGCTGCTGCGTCAGCCCACCGGCGACGACGCGAGCTGGTGCTGAGGTCCCGCGGTACGCCCGACGACGCCGCGGGTCGCGTGCGACCCGGCGCGCGGCCCCGGGCCGTCAGCACTCGATGATGTTCACCGCGAGACCGCCCCGGGCGGTCTCCTTGTACTTGGTCTTCATGTCTCGGCCGGTCTGCCGCATGGTCTCGATGACCTGATCGAGGCTCACCTTCTGGATGCCGTCACCGCGCAGGGCCAACCGGGCGGCGTTGATGGCCTTCACCGCGCCCATCGCGTTGCGCTCGATGCAGGGGACCTGGACCAGGCCACCCACCGGGTCGCAGGTGAGGCCCAGGTTGTGCTCCATCCCGATCTCCGCCGCGCAGGTGGCCTGCTCGGGGGTGCCGCCCATGACCTCGCAGAGTCCGGCGGCGGCCATGGAGCAAGCCACGCCCACCTCGCCCTGGCATCCCACCTCGGCGCCGCTGATCGAGGCCCGCGCCTTGAAGATGATCCCGATGGCCGCCGCGGTGAGCAGGTAGCGGCGCGCCCCGTCCTGGTCCGGGTTGGCGCAGAAGCGCTCGTAGTAGCGAAGCACGGCGGGGATGATCCCCGCGGCGCCGTTGGTGGGCGCGGTGACCACCCGGCCGCCGGCGGCGTTCTCCTCGTTCACCGCCATGGCGAAGAGGTTCACCCAGTCCATGGCGTGGAGCGGGTCCCGCTGCGCGCTGGCGTCGCTGACCAGCTTGCGGTGGAGGGCGGCCGCCCGTCGCTTCACCTTGAGCCCACCCGGGAGGATGCCCTCGCGCTCCATGCCTCGCGCGATGCATGCGCGCATCGCCCCGGCGATGCGGTCGAGGCCGGCGAAGACCTCGTCCCGGGAGCGCCACGCCTGCTCGTTCTCCAGCACCAGCGAGCTGATGCGCAGCCCACTCTCGTTGCAGTGCTTCAGGAGCTCGGCGCCGCTGCCGAAGGGGTGGGGCAGGGCGGTGGTGTCCTCCACGATGCGGTCCTCGTCGGCGAGCGCGTCGTCCACCACGAAGCCGCCCCCGACGGAGTAGAAGACCCGCTCGCGGAGGACCTCGCCGGCCTGGTCCATCGCGGTGAAGCGCATCCCGTTGGGGTGCTCCGGGAGCGAGCGGCGCTTGTGGAAGACCAGGTCCGCCCGCGGGGTGAAGACCACCGGATGCCGGCCCCCGAGGTTCAGGCGACCCTCGGTGCGGATCGCCTCCACGCGGGCGGGGATGGAGTCCACCTCCACGGTCTCCGGGTCCTCGCCTTCGAGGCCCAGGAGCACCGCGCGGTCGCTCCCGTGGCCGAGCCCGGTGGCGCCGAGGGAGCCGAAGAGCTCGCTCTTCACCCGGGCGGTGCGGGCCAAGAGGTCCCGCTCGGCGAGGCCCTCCACGAAGCGCTTGGCCGCGCGCATCGGACCGACCGTGTGCGAGCTCGAGGGCCCGATGCCCAGGGTGAACATGTCGAAGGTGCTGATGGCCATGGGGGTCGCGCAGCGTACACCGCCCGGGGACCCCCGGCTCCGCGACCCCGTGCGCCCCCTCAGCCGACCCCAGGCGCCGCGGTCAACCCCGGTCGCGCAGGAGGGACCGCTGGACGGGCATGGCCAAGAAGGCCGCGCGCAGCGCTTCCGGGACCCGCTCGGCCTGCCGCTCGACTCGTTCGCGCGCCTCGTCGCGGACTCGCCGGGCTTCTCCGAGACGACCAGCGGCGACGAGGGCGTCGGCGTGGGCGCGGGCCAAGCGGGAGCGCACCGAGGGCAGCAGGGGCGGGGTGGCCACCATGCTCCGCTCGGCCGCCTCCACGTGCGCCAGGGCTTCCTCGCCCCGGCCGGCGGCGATGAGCGAGTCCACCGCCACGCAGGCGGCCAGCGCGACGGAGTTGGCGCTGCGCCCCTTGGCCGCTTCCACGCTCCGGAGCGCCTCGGCGACCGCGCCCTCGGCGTCACCGGCGGCCTTGCGGACCCAGCTCGCGCCGGCCCGGCCCACCGCCTCGAACCACCGCTTGCCGGCGGCGTCGATCATCGCCTGCGCGTCCTCCTCGACCCGGTCCCAGGCCTCGGCGTCGCTCAGGGCGAAGACCCCGAAGAGCGCGGCGAGGTTGCGGACGGTGCGCGGCGCCCGCTCGGTGCGTGCCTCGCTCATGGTGGCCATCGCGCCGGCGAGGTCTCCGAGCTCGTAGAGGGTGGCGGCGCGGTACACCTCGCCGGTGAGGCGCGCGTGAGCGCTCCCGGTGGCGCTCAGGTGCGCCAGGGCCTCCTGGGAGAGCGTGTCGGCGGTCTCCAGGTCGTCGTCGAGGAAGAGCGCCCGGTACCAGTGGCCGATGGCGCGCCATCCCTCGAAGGCCGGATCCGGCGGCTCCCGCCGAGCCGCGCGGTCCATGCTGGCCATCATCCTCGCGGCGGGCTCGCGGCTCCCCGACAGCACCATCGCCTGGGCCACCACGCAGGCGGCGTGCCCCGTCAGCCCGCTGGCGTCCGGGAGATCCTCGACCGCGAGCAGGGCCATCAGCTCGGCCATCGCTCGCTCGGGTCTTCCCAGCGCGACCTCGGCGAAGACCTTGCCGCCCGCCGCCAGGTACCAATCGGCCGACCCTTGCCGGAACTCGCCCACCGCCGCGCTCATCAACGCCGCAGCGGGCTCGAAGCGGTCGCTCCAGGCGTGGGCGTACCCCCCGACCAACAGGAGCTGCCCGCGGTCGAAACCCTCCGCGCCCGCCGCGAGGCCCCGCTCGCTGAGTTCGGTGGCCAGCTCGGTCTCGTGGTTGCCCGCGGCCGCGCGCGCGGCGGCGATGTAGCTGGGCACCGCGCGGGCCGGCTGCCCGGCGCGCTCGAAGTGTTCGATGAGCACCTGGGGTTCGTCGCGGCGGGTCTCCAGCCAGTCCCCGGCGCCGAGGTGGGCCTCGGCGCAGTCGGTGGGGGCGATCATCCCGTAGGCCGCGTCGCGCACCAGGGCGTGGCGGAAGGCGAGGTGCCCCGGCCGGGGATCCCGGTCCACGAGCTCCAGCTCGACCAGGTGCTCCACCAGGGCGCTCACCCGCGCGGGGTCGATCGAGCTCAGCAAGGTGTGCACGCCCTGTTCGGGGAAGACCCGACCGAAGACGCTGGCGGCCTGCAGGACACGGCGCGCCTCGGGGTCCAGCGCCGCGATCCGCGCCTCCACCATGGCCAGCACCGAGTCGGGGAGCTGGTCGCGGCCCTGGGCGCGGTGGCGGACCAGCTCTTCCAGATAGAAGGCGTTGCCGCCGGCTCGCTCGACCAACGCGCTCACCGACTCGGCGGACGAGTCTGGCAGGTGGGTCCGCACCAGCGCGGCGGCGGCCTTGGCGGGGAGGGTGCGCAGCTCGAGCCGTTGCAGCGGCACGCCCGACCCGAGGTGCGGGAAGTGGTCGTCGACCTCGGGGCGCGCGGTGGCCAGCACCAGGAGCGGCACGCCGTCGCCCTCGCGCAGCGCGCGGTGCAGGGTGCGCACCGAGAGCCCATCGCCCCAGTGGAGATCCTCCACCACGACCACGGTGGGCCGCTGCGCCGCCTGGGCGATCAGCCACTCGGCCACCGCCCGCTCGCACCACTCGGCCATCAGCCGGGCGTCGCTGCGCGCTCCTCGGAGCCGCGCGGACGGTGCGTCGGGCGGGAACCCGCCGAGCTCGGCGAAGAGCTCCGCGGTACTCGCCGGGTCGGCCAGCGAGAGGGACACCAGGCGGGCCTCGAGCCGCGCCGGGTCCCCGAGGAACTCGCCGCAGTATGCCGCGCGGACGAGCTCCCGGAGGATCATACCGCTGGCCCCCGCGCCGATGGCGCGCGTCTGCGCTTCGAGGAAGGTGGGGCCGCTGGGGTGCTCGCGGAGCCCGGCGACGAGCTCGTAGCGGATCCGGGACTTGCCCACGCCGGCGGGCGCCAGGAGCAGGACGGCCTGGGCGACGGAGTCCTCGACGCACTCCTCGAAGGTGTCCCGGAGCAGTCGGAGCTCCTTGCGGCGACCGACGCAGATCGACGGACGCCCCAGGAGCTCGCGGGCGCCGGCGGGGCCCGGCGTGGTCGCCGGGCGGAGCAGGGTCCCCTCGACCATGAAGCGCGAGTCCAGGAGCGCGCGGGTGACCTCGTCCACGCGCACCTCGCCGCGGGAGGCGTCGTCGAGCAGCGAGGCGGCCCCATCGATCCCCGGCCCCAGCGGCGTGTCTCCCCCGGTGTCCGCGCGCCCGGTGGCCAGCGCGATGCGGCTCTCGGGGAAGGCCGCGGTCAGCGCCAGCGCGCACTCGGCGGCGCAGCGGGCACGATCGGTCGCGGGCCCGGAGCCTTCCCGGAGCAGCACCAACGCGCGACCGGCCCCGAGGGGCGTCACCTCGCCGCCGAAGGGCGCCACCACGCGCCGCACCGACGCGCGCAGGGTCTCGAGGTCTTCGGGGCTCGGGGTGGGCGCTTCGCCCTCGGGGCCCCCGTGGTCCAGCAGGAGCGCGTTGACGAAGCGGCGCTCGGATCCGCCGAGGGGCACGGGGACCAGGCGCGCCGGTGGGGGCCCGGCGACCCCATCGAGGGCGGCGAGGCCTTCGAGGACGGCGTCGGCGTCGGCGAAGCGCTGCGCGGGATCGGCGGCGAGGAGTCGCGCCACGAAGGCGTCCGTCGCGGCGAGGTCCGGGCGCAGCTCCGAGACCCGGGACGCGTCGGCCGAGAGCAATCGAGCGAGCACCGCCAAGGGGTGCGCCCCGGTGAACGCCCGGGCGCCGGTGAGGCACTCGAAGAGCACGCAGCCCAATGAGAAGAAGTCGGTGCGCGCGTCGACGCTCGCGCTCCGCGCCTGCTCCGGTGAGAGGTATCCCACGGTGCCCACGAGGACTCCGGTGCGGGTCAGCGCCCCCCGGGCACCGCGGGTCTGGGCCACGCCGAAGTCGAGGAGCTTCGGACGCGTGGGATCGCCGTCGACGAGAAAGACGTTCGACGGCTTGAGATCCCGGTGGACCACCCCGGCGCGATGGGCGCAGCGGAGGGCCTCGGTGAGTCGGCGGGCGAGGGTGAACGACTCCTCGACGCTCAGGGGCTCGCGCTCCAGTCGGCGGGCCAGGCTCTCGCCCTCGAGCCGCTCCATGGCCAGGTAGGCCTGGCCCCCCGGCGTGACCCCATGAGCCACGTAGCGCACGATGGCCGGGTGCTCGAGGGCGGCCAGGGTCCCCGCCTCGCGCCGAAAGCGGGCGACCGCGTCGGCGGACTCGGCGAGGATCACCTTCAGCGCCACGGGCCGATCGCGCTCGCGGTCGTGGGCCGCGTGGACGGCCCCCATGCCCCCTGCTCCGATGATCTCGTGGACCTCGAAGCGCCCTGCGACGACTCCCCCCGGGTTCACGATTACAGCATGACCCGACTCACCCGAGTTGGGTAGGGACTGGCGGTGAACTGTGTGCGAACCCAGGGCTCGGGGTGTGGAACCCTGCACCCATTGTGGTCGATCGATGCCCAAGAGCCCCGCGGAGGGGGCCCGCTACTGCTCCGAACGTTGTCGTCGAAGTCGGCGCCCGAAGCTCGACGCCGAGCTCGAGGAGACGATGGTGCGCATGCTCGAGGCCCGCGCGCGCGGCAAGACCCTCTGCCCCAGCGAAGTCGCCCGCGCCGTCGCCGACGACTGGCGCCCTCTCATGGAGCGCACCCGCTGCGCCGCCCGGCGGCTCGTCGCCGCCGGCCGCGCCCACATCGTGCAAGGCGGCCAAATCGTCGACCCCTCCACCGCCAAAGGCCCCATCCGCATCCGCCTCCGCTGACCAGGGACGATCGTCGTCATTGTCGTCATTCGGGGACGATCGTCGTCATTGTCGTCATTTCGCCCGTCCCCGCGCATCGGCCAAGCTCGCCGCCACGGCCCATCGCGAGACCCCCCGCGCACTGCTACAGGCCCCATGTGGGCTTCTTCGACCGCTTCCGCCGCCGCGCGCGTCTCGCGCCGCTCGCCGCCTCGTGGACCGCGCCGCCTCTGCTGGACTCCCTCCGCGCCGCCGCCCTGCCGGACGGCAGCTTGCCCCCGGGGTTCGAGCTCCCGCGAGCCCCAGTGCCGGCCGCGGACCTCGAGCGGGTGTTGGCCCAGATGACCGACCGTGCGGCCGACGCGCAACGGGCCGCCGAGGTCGCTCGGCGAGTCGTCGCCCTGACCCGGGACACCATGCAGGCGGACCTCGAGGCCCTCGAGGCGCGCCTGGCCGCCAGCCCCCTCTTGCCCGATGTCGACGCCGTCGTCCGCGCGCTCCGGGCGACCCCGGACCTCGACGGCGACCGAGTCCACGAGCTGGGCACCTTTCTGGCGACGCGCGCGCCGGCGCCGGAGCTGGTCAAGCTCGGCCTCACGCTCCTCGGGATGGTGGAGGGACCCGACGATCGGGACGTGCTCCTCTCCCTCGGGGCTCATCCGGACCTCACGATCTTCGTGGTCGTGGCCATGACCAATCGCCCCGACCTGGGCGAGCGGGAGCTCTTCGACCTGGCCCGCCGAACGCGCGGCGAGAGCCGGCTGCAGGTCGTGGAACGTCTCGCGGACACCCGGGACCCGGCGGTCCGAACGTGGCTCGTTCGCGAGGGCTACCTCACCGGTCCCACCCTGCACTGACCGCGCACTGACCCTTCCTCCCCGGGTGCGTCAGGATCCGGCGATGGATCCCGTCCTGGTCGTCGCGCGGGAGCTCGCCCACGCCGAGCCGAACGCGGCGTCTACTTGCGCGTGGCCGGGGAGGGGGGAGCGATCACGGTGGCGGCACCGAAGCGGAGCGGGATGGCGCACCGCTGGCGCGGTGTGCGTGGGAAGCGGCGCAGCATGGGGGACATTGCCTCGTCGCGGCTGGCTCTGGTGCAGCTCGAGTATCGGCTGGCCGCGGCGGGAGCCTTCGAGACTCGCCGCTGACGCGCGTCGCGCCGCGTCGTCTTCGGGGGGTCGATGTGCTCGTGCGTCTTCGGGCGACTCAGGAGGCCGCCTTCTGGATCTCGCTGCCCGACTTCAGCACCCGGCCGCCGTCTTCTTGCTCGATGAGGTACGCCGGGTCGTCCTCGGTGGCGTCGCGGGTGACCTCGCTGCCGTCGATGGTCCGCGAGACCTTCTCGGTGAACTTCTTCGCGATCTTCCCGGTGCCCGTGCCGGAGCCCCACTTCCACTGCACTCGGGTTCCGTGGGGGTAGTCGACTCTGCTCATCCTGTGCCTGCTCTCGTCTTTCTCGGTGGCATCCCCGCTCGGGGACGAGGACGCTGGGGTCGACCCTCGGCCCCGTCATCCCCTCGTACGACGTACGGTGGCGCGGCTGAATCGCGCGCCCCTCGCCGCGTCCGCCGAGGACATGCCCCGCACCGTCCCCTTCGCCCCGCCGCTCGCCCTGGCCTTCGCCATGGTCGTCGCGGTGGTCGTCGCGGTCCCCGCCTTCGCCGCGGCCCAGCCCGCTCGCGTCGACTTCCACACCGACCGGTCGGGGGCCGTCTCCGGCTACACCCGCACGCTCACCACCACCGACGGCGACCTGGTGCTCTCCTTCCCCTACCGCGGCACCTACGCGATGGCTGGCGTCGACCTCCCGGACGCACCGGCCCAGGGGGTCGCGCTCCTGCGCATCGCTCCCGACGGTCGCGCGCGCTGGGTCCGGGACCTCCGACGGGACCTCGGGCGCACCCAGAACGTCAGCAGCATCCGCGAGCTCCCCGGCGGCGCGCTGCTCCTCGACGTGCAGAACGACTCGCCCACCCTCGGCCACCTGACCCACGCGGAGCTGGTGCGCATCGAGCCCGACGGCCGCATCGGGTTCCGACTGGCCGACCCGAACCCCACCGCCACCAGCTCCTCCTTCGCGCCCCGCGTCACCGCGGAGGGAGACATCCTGCTCGTCGGTCACTTCCGCGGCGGCTCCTACACGCTGCGTGACACCCAGGAGGACTTCAGCACCCCCTACGTGCCCAGCCACTTCCTGGCCCTCGTCGACGGCCGCTCCGGCGCCGTCCGCTGGCAGCGCACGATGCCCGACCGCTTCACCGTCGCCGACGCGGCCGTCGCTGGCGACGAGTTCGCGGTCGCCTCCAAGGACCCGCGGAATGGCACCGAGCACGACCGGGCCGTCGAGCTCTTCCGCTTCGACGTGCGCACCGGCGTGCTCCGCGGCCGCGCCCGCTATCACCGCGCGCATCGCCATTGGATCCACGGCCTCCGCGCGTACGGCGATGGCTACGCGCTCCTCGCCGCCATCTGTGACCGCCAGGCCGACGGCTTCTGTCGCTTCCCGGCCGACGCGGTCATCCTCGATCGCACGCTCGCCGTGCGCGCGACCCATCGCATGGGCGTCCGCCCGCACTTCCTCGACGGTCCCGCCGACGCGCCACTGCGCACCGTCGCCGCCGAGCGGGAGGCCGACGACTCCCTCGCCGTGCGGACCTTCCGCGTGCACACCCTGCAGGGCGACCAGGTCACCACCGCGACCTACCGCACCGACGCCCCCGTCTATCCCGGGTCCCTCATCGGTCGCAGCACCGGCGCCGGCTTCACCCTCTCCATGGCCGCCCACGACCAGCGCGGCCTCGTCCTGCGCTCCCCCGCCCCCGGTCGGGTCGCCCTCGGCCCCGCCCGGGCCATCCCCGAACCCCCCGAGCCGACGATGACCGAAGCGGAGCTCGACCACACCTACGGCGCCGTCTTCGGTGCCGAGGCCGCCCGCACCCGCATCCAACAGCGCGAACGGCTCCGCAACGAAGGCGTCCCCGACGCCCTCCTCCGCCAAATGGGCTTCTGACCCCGGGGACAGGTACACCCCAATTCCACCCCTGTTTTCACGGGCGATCCCGACCCAACCTGACCAAGATCCTTCTGTCCCCACTCACGGTCGTCCGCCCCGCGTACAAGCCGCGCCCTTCTTGGGACCCTCCTCCCCCCCGGGATACCCTGTCCTGCGATGCGCGCAGCAGGCCGCCGATGAACGGACTCCACGTGGTCGCCCTCCGCCCGTACTCGGCGCGTATCCGCTCCCGGGTCTTCGGCACCCTGGAGCGCCTCGGCGCGCGGGTCACCGCGCACGTCGAGGAGGGCGTCCCCGACGACCACACCCTGGCCGCCATGAGGGCCACGCCCGCGGATGTCCTCCTGATCCCCTTTCACGCGCACCGCGACCGCAACGGCGAGCTGGTCCACGGCCTCACGCTCATCGAGCGCATCCGCACCGAGCTCCCCGCCCACGCCGCGACCCCCATCCTCTGCCCCATCTCCACGGTGGGCCTCGCCGCCGCCGAGCTGCTCCAAACCCGCGTGGACGCCGCCATCCTGCACCACGTGCTCTTCTTGCCCGAGAGCGAGCTGAGCTCGGTGACCCTCCCCGACACCATCGCGACCTTCGTCCGCGGCGCCCGCGCCTGAGCCGCTGCTCGCGGGGCGCCCCACGACGGGATTCGCCGTCGTGCCCGCTCGCCAGGACCCGCGCCGCGGGTCATCCTTCCGCCCTTCGAGACCGCCGGCGGCGGGCGCGCTCCCTTCGAGACCCGTCGAGTCCTCCGGCCCCCCAGAGAAAGAGACCTCCCCCATGCTCACCGCCATCGGCGACGTCATGCGTCGCCTCTACGAACGCGGCTGGATCACCACCCGCGATGGGAACGCCAGCCTCCGCCGCCGTCGGAGCAAGCTCCTCTACGTCACGCCCAGCGGTTGGCGGAAGACGATCATCCACCCGGAGCACATCATCAAGATCGGGCTCTCCGAGGACGGCGTGCTCTCGGTCCCGCAGGGCGCTCAGCCCTCCGGCGAGCTGCACATGCACTACCTGATTCAGCGCGGTGCGATGCGGGCGCGCTCGGTGGTGCACGCTCACCCGACCCATGTGGTGGCGGCGATGTACCGCGGCTTCGACCTGCCCCAGATCGCCAGTCAGTTCCCCGAGATCTTCCGCTACACCCGCGTGGGGCCGGCGGTGGGCGCCATCCCCGCGATCACCGAGGCCCTCGGTGAGGCCACCGCGGTGGCCCTGGGCATCGACGGCGCGGACATCGCCTTCGACATCGTGGGCCAGCACAACCACGGCGTGACCTCGGTGGGGCCCGACCCCTGGGCCGCCTACGAGCACATCGAGCGCCTGGACCACGTCTGCGAGATCCTCCTCGCCAGCGGCGTCACCCCCGAGGAAGTCGAACGCCGCCACGCCCTCGGCGAGATGACCCCCCGCTGATCCACGGACGATCGTCGTCAGTGGCGGTCGACACGGCGGTGTCCTCGGTGGCGGACATCGGCTGGTCCGGAACACCCCAGCACAGCGCGCGACCGATCCCTCGTTCCCCGAATATGCTATATTCCGCTGATGCGAAGCCTCCGGATCGTCATCTGCGCTCTCTCCATCGCAGCCTGTGGTGGGGCGTCCACTAACTCCCATTCCCACGCCCACGAGCACGACCACGCCCACGAAGACGGTACGGCTCACTCACACCGTCACGGGCATGGCCACGAACATGCCAACGAGGCTGGTCACGAGCACGATGACGGGGATCTCGCCGATCACGACGGCGACTATCACGACGCGCCCTGAAACGGCCACGACGTCCCCGTCAGGCGTCCGGGCGCACCTGCTGTCGTTCGATCAGGGGCCGAAGCGCAACGTCGCGATGACGCCGGCATCGGCCGGGATGGGGTCGGGCGTGTCGTCCCGAGCCAACGCGACGCCGACGCCGACGCCGATACCCACCGCGGCCACGCCGACGAGGGCCCATAGCCACCACTTCTTCCGGAGCGGCGTAGCCTCGACGGTCGGCTCGGGCTCGGGCGCTGCCACTGGCGCGATCGCCTCGGCCACCGCGGCCTCTCGCTCGAGCACCTCGAGCCGCGCCTCGACGTCGGCCCGGTTGGAGGCATCGGGGATGGCGTCGAGGTATGCGCGGAACGCGGCGATCGCTTCGTCGTCGTGGCGCAGTCGGTCGTGGGCGACCGCGATGTTGTAGAGCAGCTGGGGGCGCTGGCTCAGGTCGTAGGACCGCTGGAAATGGTTCAGGGCGTCGGCGTAGCGACCATCTTCGAGGGCCGCCCGCCCCGCGACGAACAGCGCGCGGGCTTCCTCTTCGGTGCGACCCGCCTGGGTCTCGACGGTCGAGGCGTCCTGGGTCGAGGCGTCCTGGGCGGCGGCGTCCGCAAGGCCGCTCGCGCCAGCTACCACGCACATGCAAATCAGCAGTCGCATGGCGACGAACATACTGGCCTCGACCGGGTTCCCACAAGACGACCGGTTGCAGGGGGCGCGCCGCTCTCGGTACCCTCGGCGCGTGACGAAGCAGAGGGGGAATCACGGTTGCGCTTGGGTTCGAGCGATGCTGGTGACCATCACCATTCTTGGTCCTTGGGGATGCGGTGACGACGAGCCCCTGACGCAGGTGCTGGTCAGTCTGGACACCGACGCGACGACCCGCCTCGCCACCGAGCGAGTCGAGGTCACGGTTCTCGCCGGGTCCAGCTACGAAGCGCTCACTCCGGTCGAAACGATGCCCAGCTTCCTCGGTGTGACCCGCTGGCCGCGAACCCTAGCAGCCCGTTGAAGTACCC
>DCLA01000110.1 GCA_002320815.1 Myxococcales bacterium UBA1660 | reverse complement strand
AGGCCGCAGGGAACCAGGCCGCAGAGCATCGGGCCGCCGAGGACTCCACGAACGAAACCGACGCCACCCGCGCTCTCCAAGAGGCCCGCTTCGCCTTCCACCAGGCGCTCCGCATCTGGCCCGAGAGCCCCCGCGCGCGGCGCGGGCTGGACGCCGTGCTCGACACCTGGATGACCCGCGCCATCGACGCGCGCGACGCGGGGATGGCGCGCGCGCTCCTGGCCGACATGCAGGGCGCGCAGCGCGAGCGCTGGGCCCCCGAGGTCGAGGCCCTCAGCCGCGAGGTCGGCGACCGCGACCGGAAGTTGGCCGCGCTGGAGGCCGCGGCGGAGCAGGCGGACCTCGGCGTCGCCGCGCGCAATCGGCGCGGCTTCGGCATCGCCTTCGCCGTGCTCTTCACCGCGGTCAACGTGGTTCTCGACTGGATCGAACGCAGCGACGCCCTGGGCCACATGGCCTACGTGTTCTGGACCGGCCTGGTCGCCCTGCTCCTGGCGCCTCCGGTCTACCTCCTGCGCCGCTCCCTCTTCCCCAACGAGGCCAGCCGGCGCCTGGGGCTCACGCTGGTCCTGATGCTCGGCGGTCAGGTGGCGACCTTCGGCGCCCTGATGGTCCTCAACGTGCCCATCCGCTCGACCCTCGCGGTCACCCTCTTCTCGCTGGCCTCGATGGTCGCGGTGAAGAGCGCGATGGTCGACCGCCGGACCTTGTGGATCGCCCCGCTCACCCTGGTCCTCGGGATCCTCGCGCTGATGGTCCCGACCACCGCCTTCTACGCGGTGGCCATCGGGTACGCGACCTTCTTCGGCGTGGGCGCGTTGCTCCCCTACGACGACACCCCGGACTCCTGACCCGGCGCGCCGGGGATCCCCCGTCAGGAGTCGTTCGCGATGCGGCCTCGCCCCTTCAGCACGGCCAGGGTGGCGCCGTCGTTCCACTTGCGGGCGATGTCGACGGCGGTCCAGCCCTCCGGGTAGACCCGCGACGAGGTCACCGGAGCGCGGGGATCTGCGCCGGCGTCGAGGAGCATGTGGATCATCTCCGCCGGTGCGCCCTGGTCGGCGAGATGGTGGAGGGGTGTGAGGCCGGCGCCGTCGCGGACGTCGACCGACGCACCGGCCGCCAGCGCGTGGTCGAGGCCGTCGGGGCGGCGCGAGATGGCGACGGCGTGGCTGGGCGTGGTCCCGTTGTCCGCCGCGAGCCGCCAATCGGTCACATAGTCGAGGAGCGCGGGCTCGCCCACTTCGGCCAGCGAGTGGAAGAGGCTCGCGCCGTTCCGGGTGCGGAGGGAGAGGTCGGCGCCGGCCTCGGCGAGGAGCACCACCGACGCCAGCGCTCCGAGGTAGTGGCGCACCGCGTGGCCGAGGCCCGGCTCGTCCAGGAGGGCGACCGAGCGCGGCCAATCGAGGAGGACCCCGTCCCGTTCGATGCGCCCGTCGACGAAGCGCAGGGCGTCCCCGTTGCTGGCGCGACCCCGATGCTCGCGGCAGGCCACCTTGGCCGCCCGGGCGTGCTGGGCGGCGTGCTGCACCGCGCCGATGCCGCCGCTCGTCTGGTCGAGGGGCGCCCCGGCCGAGAGGAGCCGCGAGACCACCGCGGGCCGTCCCTCGCAAGCCGCTCCGATGAGCGCGGTCTCGCCTCGATGGGTCGTGGCTGCCGTCTCCGCGCCCGCCGCCAGGAGCGCGTCCACGCAGGTCCAGTGGCCCATGCGGGCCGCGAGCATGAGCGCGGTGCGGCCCCCGGCGGTCCGGAGCTCCAAGGCGGCTCCAGCGTCGAGCAGCGGCGCGATCAACTCCGCGTGGCCACCCGCGGCGGCTCGATGGAGCGGAGCCAAGCGGTCGTCGCTGGACCGGGGCTGCCCCGGGTAGCGCCAACCGCTCGTCGGCGGAGCTCCATCGGCACCATCGTTCGCGGGGTCGAGACCGGTGAGCTCACCGGCGCGGAGGGTGGTCCAGGCATCCATGGCCCCCTGTACGGCGCGGACCGCGTGGACTCTCCCCCGCCAACGGACCCGGAATCGGTCGGCGTATGATCGGACCCCGCTCCCCCGCGGTCGAGCGAGGAGTCGGGAAGGAACGGCCACGACGAATTGCGAACGGCGCCCCCGCGGATCTGCCAACCTGCTCGCTCACCCACGCGGGGCGAACGCCCCGCTGCAGCAAGGAGCCCCCATGGGCGACAAGTCTCCCAAGTCCAAGAAACGCAACCAGGCCCAGAAAGACTCGCAGAAGCAGTCCGCGGCCGGCAAGGCCAAGGCCAAGCAGGACGCGCAGGCTCATGTTCCTGCCGGAAAGGGCGGCGCGAAGAAGTAGTCCGGCGCAGGCTCGCCTCCGGCGGGCCTGCGGCATGCCCCATGGGTGCCCTCGTGCAAGGTCCCGCGAGGCGCACGGAGAGGGCCCCCGGCGCTCCGGGATCCCGGTCAGTCGGTCCCGGTCGTGAACACGAAGGGATAGGTCACCACGGTGACCCCTTCTGCCGCCGGGAAAGACCAGGACTCGACCCGCGCCTTCACGCAGGTATCGACTTCGGCGTGGAGACCCTCGGCGATCTCGACGGCGCTCACGCTCCCCTCGGCCGCGATGGTGAAGCGGACCCGCAAGCTCCCCGCGAGCTCCGGGTCCTGGGCGAGCTGCCGCTCGTAGCAGTAGCGCACCTGATTGACGTTCTGCTGGATCACCGCAGCGATGGCGTCGCGGTCGCGCTGCGGCTCGGCCGCTCCGCTCCCCTCGATCTCCGGCATCGGCGCGGACGCCGCCTCCTGTGCGGCCATCTCGTCGAAGAGGTCGGCCAGCGCGCAGGGGGTCGGAGCGCTCTCCACGCTGCGGAGCGCCGCGGCCTTCTCGCGCGGCGTGAACTCGGCCAGGCTCGCGACGTAGGCATGCCCCCGCTCGGTCCGCAGCCCGGCTTCGATGTGCCGCGCGAGGAGGCCCGCCCGGTCCGGAGCCGGCGTCGAGGCCATCTCGGCCGCGACCGCGTCGGGCGCGTCGCAGATGTGCTGCACGTCGTCGGCGAACGTCGGCTCCGGAGCCATGATCGGCTCGGGCGACGTCGGCTCGGCGGCGGGAGCGGAGCCGCCACAGGCGGCCAGGATCAGGAGGAGCGTCACGTTGCGCATGCGCGCCGTGTACCACCTTTCCCGATCCTTGGCGGGTCCGCGTTCGTACGGCGTACGAGGGGTAATGCCCGCCCCCCTGGCAGGGACTCCCCGGGGTGCCGAGCTGGCGACACCACGAATCGACCGCACCCCCGGGGAATGTCCGCACCGCGGATTCGTCGGCGCCCGTGGACGGGCCCCACCTCTATGGCCAGGCGGCCTTGGACCTCCGTTGGGCGTTCGAGCAGGTCATCGGACCCGATGCCGTCGAACGCGCGATCGCCTCGCTCCCCCCGACCGAAGCCCAGCGCTACCGGCAGCTGACCCCACTGAGCTGGATCGACTACGAGACCACCCGACGAGTGAACGACGCGCTGGCGCGGGAGTCCGGCCAAACCGTCGACGAGCTCTTCGCCAAAGCGATCCCCATGGCCGTCGAGCGCTCCTTCTCCACGGTGTGGCGGATGCTGATCCGGCTGACCACCGACAAGGCGCTCATCGCGCGCACCCCGCTCATCTATCGCCGCACCCGAAGTCACGGCGAGATGCGCGCCGAAGTCCTCGGCCGCGGCGAGGCCCGGGTGCAGGTCACCGGCTTCCCCGAGATCCCCGATCGCGACGTGATGGCGCTGGGCCTCTCCATCCGCAGCCTGCTGGGGCTCGCGGGCCGCAAGAGCGTCACCGTCGACGGGCGCCGGAGCCCCGACGGCGCAACCTGGACGGTCCGCTGGGACCGCGGGTCCTGACGAAGACCGAGCCTACTCCACCGCGTGGAGGAGCTGGCCCGCGCGCGGCGCGCTCACCCGGAGTGAACCGACGGCGGAGCGGACGCAGCCCTGGACCGGCGAGTTCGCCGCTTCGCCGCGGACGGAAACGGTGACCGCACCGGCGGCGGTCCAGCGCGCTTCGATGGCCCCGGGGCCTCCGATGCAGGTGGTGATGGAGCGAGCCTTGGCGTCGAGGGCGGCGCGGATGGTCGCCTCGGGACCCGACGCGGTCGGCGCCGGGCCCGGCCCCGCCTGGTCGTCGTCGAAGGGGGTGGGGCCGTCGCTGGCCGGGCTCGCCGATGCCGCCGCGGAGGCGGCCTCCTCGTCGATGGGATCCTCGGCGATCTCGTGGAACATCCGAACGAAGTCCAGCACCTGAAGGCGCTGAACGTCGAGCATCTGCATCCGGCGGTTGCAGAAGCGGAACATGAAGGTTCGCTGGGCCATCTCGGTCAACCGCGCGATCGCGATCTTCCCGTCGGCCGGGACCTCGACGGAATCGTCGGGAGTCGCCATGGAGATCTCCCGGCAACCCGCGAGCGGAACGTTGTTGCGGCTATAGACCCGAAGGGTCACCCGCTCGGTGTCATCGGCGGGGACGCCCTGGAGCACCAGCAGGCTCTGGCCATCGCGGACCACCAGGCGCAAACCGCGGCGACCGTCCCGCCCTTGGCCCTCGTGGATTCCCACCGGGAGGTCGGGCGCCTCGGCCACCGCCGCCGGCGGGACGGGCGGCGCCGCGGCCGGTGCGGTGGACGAGACTGCAGCCGGTTCGCCGACGACCTGCTGACTCCCCGAGGTCACCCCGTCACGAACGCACGTGCCCTGCCGAGAGCAGACGTATCGCTGCATGGTGCCGCAACCGCGGACTTCGTAGAGACCGTTGGACATCCGCTGAGCCGTCGCCGACTTCGCCGGACACCCCGTGTCCTGCTCGAAGCGCCGGGCGATGCTGGGAGTACATCCACCCAGCGCCGTCACCGACACCAGCGCGAGACCGATGAAAAGTGAATGGAGCGGATACTTCTCGGAGAAACGACGTCGCATGAATCGGCGCGATCATACGCATCTTCGCCGTCGGGAGCGAACGCTTTCACTCCCATTCGGAGACGCCCGCCCCAGAGCGAACGGAGGAGGAGCGCAGCGACGACGCACCGAGCGGCTCCGCCGCGAGAACTTCAGCTTTTTGGGGAGGCGAGGAGGGATTCACTCCCGACGACCCGGGGGATTTTCACAAAATCCCTCCAACAAAAGAGCGAACGGAGGAGGAGCACAGCGACGACGCACCGAGCGGCTCCGCCGCGAGACCTTCAGCTTTTTGGGGAGGCGAGGAGGGATTCACTCCCGACGACCCGGGGGATTTTCCCAAAATCCCCCCCATCAATAAACGTAAAACCCTTCGCCGGCTTTGCGGCCCAGCTTCCCCGCGCGGACCATCTGGCGCAGGAGCGCCGGGGGGCGGAACTGTTCGCCGAGCTCGCGGAAGAGGTGCTCCATGATGTGCAGGCGCACGTCGAGGCCCACCAGGTCGGTGAGCTCGAGGGGGCCCATGGGGTGCCGGTAGCCGAGCTTCATGGCCTTGTCGATGTCGGCGGGGCTGGCGACGCCCTGCTCGACCATGCGGATGGCCTCGCAGCCGAGGATGATGCCCAGGCGGCTGGTGGCGAAGCCGGGCCAGTCGCGGACCACGACCGACTCCTTGCCGATGGCGTCGCCGTAGGCGCGAGCCCGCGCGATGGTGGCGTCGCTGGTGCCCAGGCCGCGCACGATCTCCAGGAGCTTCATGACCGGCACGGGGTTGAAGAAGTGGAGCCCCACCACGCGATCGGGGGCGCCGCTGGCGGCGGCGATCTCGGTGACGCTGAGGCTGGAGGTGTTGGTCGCCAGGAGCGCGTGGGCCGGCGCGTGCTCGCCCAGGGCGCGGAAGGTCTCGACCTTGAGGTCCATCCGCTCGGGGATGGCCTCGACGACGACGTCGGCGTCCTTCACCGCGTCCTCGAGGGAGGTGGTGGTGGCGATGGCTCCGCGGATGCGCTCGGCCTCGGTGGCGTCGATGCGCTCCTTGGCGAGCAGCTTGTCCAGGCTCTTGCCGATGCCCGCCAGACCCCGCTCCAGCGCGGCCTCGTCGATGTCGCGGATGACGACCTGGTGACCGGCCGCGGCGCTCACCTGCGCGATGCCGTGGCCCATGGTTCCGGCGCCGAGGACGGCGACCTTGCGGATGGCTTCTTCGCTCACGGCCGGACGTTGCAGCGGCGTCGACGCGCCGACAACGCGCTCGCTCACAGGTGGACGAGGGCCCGATCCGGGTCCATGGTCGGCCCCCCATGAGCGCCCCCATCCTGACCGCCCGCGATCTCCGCAAGGCCTTCGGCGACGGCCCCCTCCTCGACGGCGTCGACCTGGCCATCGGCGAGAAGGAGCGCGTGGGGCTCGTCGGCAACAACGGCGCGGGCAAGTCCACCCTGGCCAAGATCCTGGCGGGCATGGAGCCCCTCGACGCCGGCGAGATCGCGGTTCGTCGCGACGCGACGGTGGAGTACCTCTCCCAGCGGCCGGTGCTCGCCGAGGGCCAGACCGCGGAGCAGGTGGTGCTGGGGGGTCTCGGTCCCTGGCGCGCGGCGATGAAGCGCTACGACGAGGTCGCCGCCGAGATGGCCGACGCCAGCGGCGACGCCCTCGACCGACTCCTGGAAGACCAGGCCCGGGCCGGCGCCGAGATCGAACGGCTGGGCGGCTGGGACCGGGAGCGCGAGGCGGCCGCGATGCTCAGCTCGCTGGGGCTCGAGGACCACCACGCGAAGGTGGACCGACTGAGCGGAGGAGAGCGGCGCCGAGTGGACCTGGCGCGGCTCCTGGTGGCCTCCCCGGACTTGGCGATCCTCGACGAGCCCACGAACCACCTGGACGTGGAGACCATCGAGTGGCTGGAGCGCTACCTCAGCTCGTCCCACCGGGGCGCGCTGCTGCTGGTGACCCACGACCGCTACATGCTCGAGGCCATCTGCGAGCGGACCCTCGAGCTCGAGGCGGGGGTGCTCTACTCCTACGCGGGCGGCTGGAGCGACTACCTCGAGGGCAAGGCCGAGCGCCTGGCGCAGGAGCTGCGCGAGGAGAAGAACCGGCAGAACTTCCTGCGCACCGAGCTCGACTGGCTCCGGCGTTCTCCCTCGGCCCGGCGCACCAAGGCCAAGGCGCGCATCCAGCGCGCCGAGGAGGCCCTGGGCAAGGACGCGCCCAAGATGGAGAAGGTCACCGCCTTGCAGCTCGACACCACGCGGCAGGGCAAGACCGTGCTCGACATCGAGGGCCTCGCGGTGGACGTCGCCGGCCGGCGCCTGGTCGAGAACCTCGACCTGCGCCTGGTCCGCGGCGAGCGCATCGGCATCCTGGGCAAGAGCGGCATCGGCAAGACCTCGCTGCTCCGGGTCCTCCTCGGGGAAGCGGAGCCCGCCGACGGTCAGGTCACCCTGGGCAAGAACGTCGAGGTCGCCTACTTCGATCAGGCGCGAAGCGGGTTGAACGACGAGGAGACCATCCAGGAGAACGTCGCCGGCGAGCGCACCAAGATCGACGTCCACGGGCGCACCATGGACATCCGCTCCTACCTGGCGCGCTTCCTCTTCGACCCGGCGTCCATCCGCAAGAAGCTCGGCATGCTCTCCGGTGGCGAGCGCGCCCGGGTGGCCCTGGCCAAGCTCCTACTGAAGCCGGCCAACCTGCTGGTCTTCGACGAGCCGACCAACGACCTCGACGTGGCGACCCTCGGCGCTCTGGAGGAGATGCTCCTCGAGACCGAGGCGACCGCGTTGGTGGTGAGCCACGACCGCTATTTCCTGGACCGGGTGGCGACCTCGATCCTGGCCTTCGAAGGCGACGGGCAGGTGGTCCGCTATGTCGGTGGCTACGAGGATTATCGGACGCTCTCCGAGGCGGCGCGCAAGATGCGCGCCGCCTCGGAGCCGCCCACGACGGCCCCCAAGCCGAAGATGAAGGCGGCGTCCAAGCCCAAGGCCGGGCTCTCCTACAAGGAGAAGCGCGAACTCGAGGGGATGATGGATGCCATCGACGCCGCCGAGACGGAGGCCGCTCGCCTCGACGAGCTCCTGGCGGATCCGGCGTTCTACGCCGATCGGGCCGAGGAGGTCGCGGACACCGTGACCGCTCGGGATGCGGCCCACGGCGAGGTCGAGCGCCTCATGATGCGTTGGGAAGAACTGGAATCGAAGAAGGCTCCTGGTTGAGGTCGTAACAGAATCGCGCCAGCGATATGGCGTCGCGCATGGGCACCGCCTTGGAGAACATCCAGCCCTGCACGAGGTCGCAGTCGATGGCTCCGAGGGAGTCGAGCTGACCCTCCCGCTCGACGCCCTCCGCGACGACCGAGAGCCCGAGGTGCTTCGCCAGGGTGGCCACCGCGGTCACGATGGCCATCTGGTCGCCCGCCTCGGGGAGACCGCGCACGAAGGTGCGGTCGATCTTGAGGCTCCCGATGGGGAGCGTGGGCAAGTAGGCCAGACACGAGTAGCCGGTGCCGAAGTCGTCGATGACCAGCTCCACGCCCAGCTCGTCGATGGACCGCAAGGTGGCCATCAGGTCGTCGGTGTGATCGAGGAAGACGCTCTCGGTGAGCTCGAGCTTGAGGAGCCGCGGTGAGACCCCCGCTTCGGCGAGGGCCGCCGCGAGCTCTGCGCGGAAGTCCGGCTTCACGAGCTGGTGCCCGGAGACGTTGACCGAGACCATCACCGGCTTGCCGGCGTCGCGGAACCGACGGGCCGCGCGGCAGCCCTCCCGGAGACACCACGTGCCGATGTCGGCGATCCATCCCGATTGTTCGGCGAGGGGGATGAAGAGCGCGGGCGATACCTCGCGCCCGTCATCCATGCGCCAGCGGGCCAGGGCCTCGAAGCTGGAGACCGTCCGGGTCCGCACGTCGACGATGGGCTGGTACTCGAGGCGGAGCTCGCCGTTCTGGATGGCGCGCGCCATGAGGCCCTCGAGGAAGACGGCCTCCTGAGCCGAGCGCCGCTCCTCCTCGCGGAAGAGCGAGACCGCGCCGCCGGGCATCCGGCGAGCCACGGCGAGGGCCACCGAAGCCGCGGAGAGCACCTGCTCGGCCTCGCGTCCGCCGCTGTCCCCGATGACCACGCCCACGTGGCTGCGGACCTGGATGGGGATCCGGCCGATCTCCACCGGGAGCTCGATGGCGCGTCGCAAGAGCTCGGCGCGCGCGGCGATCCCGCCGCGGTCCCGGAGGTTCGTGCAGAGCACGGCGAACTCGTGCTCGCCCACCCGGGCCACCAGATCACCAGGAGCCACCGCGCCACGGATGCGGTCGGCGACCGCCTGGATCACGGAGTCCGTGGGGCTGGTCCCCATCCCGACGCTGAGGGCCCGGAGCCGATCGAGGCTCACGAGCATCAAGGCCGTCGACTCGGCGCCGTCGGCGATGGCCCGTCGGAGCGCGACCATCAGGCGGCTGCGGTTCGGCAGCCCGGTCAGGGAGTCGTGGGTCGCCGCGGCGACCAGGCGCTGCTCGACCTCCTTCAGGCGGTGGATATCCGTCTGGCTGCCGACCACGCGGGTGGGCCGGCCGTCGTGGCTCACGCCCACTCCCCGCGCCATCATCCAGCGGAGGGACCCATCGTGGTGCTGCGCGCGGTATTCGATCTCGACGTGCGGCGCGCCGCCGGCGACGTGGAGGCGCAGCGCGTGCTCCACGGCCGCTCGATCGGGGGGATGGATCGTGCCCATCCAGCCATCCAGAGTGGACGGGACGTCCCGGCGCGAGTGGCCGAGCTGGGTGAGCCAGCGGTCGGAGTAGAAGACCTCGTCGGTGTCCAGGTCCCAGTCCCAGAGGCCGTCGTTGCTACCCCGGACGGCGAGCGCGAAGCGCTCCCGAGCGCGCTCGAGGAGTGCCATCGTTCGGTCGTGCCGCAGGGCGTAGCGGATGGCCCGGTGGAGGACCTCGGCCGAGGTGCGTCCTTTGACGAGGTAGTCGACGGCGCCCGCCTCCATCACCTCGAGGTCGGTCTCCAGCTCGCCGGCGCCGGTGAGCACGATGACCGGGGTGCGGACTCCGGCGTCCACGAGCGCGGCGATGAAGTGCAAGGCGGTGCGGGCGCCCAGGTGGTGATCCACCAGGCAGATGTCGAAGATCCCGCTGAGGGCCAGGCGCAGCCCCTCCTGGTAGGTCGCCGCCGTCGCCACGTCGTGGTCGTCGGGGCCCTCTTCCAGGAGTTCCTCGGCCAAGAAGAGGTCGTCGGGATCGTCGTCGACCAGGAGCAGGCGTACCCGACTCATGACCGCCCGACCTTCGCCGGCACCGTGACGATGTCGCTCCAGTAGGCCCCCAGCGAACGCAGGACGTCGACCAGACTCTCGAACGACGCCGGCTTGCGGATGAACGAGTTCGCGCCGTCCTGATACGCGCCGCTGACGTCGTCCGGTGACTGAGAGGTCGTGAAGATGACCACCGGGGTGACGTCGGGTCGGGCGCGGAGCGCTCGGAGCACCTCGCGGCCGTCGAGGCCGGGCATGTTCAGATCCAAGAGGATCACCGCCACTCGCGAGGCGTCCTCTCCCTGGAGGTGCGTGAGCAGAGCGTTTCCGGACTGGAAGCAGCGGAGCTTGGGGCGCGGAAAGAGCTCCGTCTCCTCGAAGGCGTCCTGGAGCAGCATCAGATCGTCCTCGTCGTCGTCGCAGACGAGAATCTCGGGCATTGGGTCAGCCATGGCGTCCCTCCGTGGGCAACTCTACGACGAAGGTCGCTCCCTCCCCGGGAGACCCCATCGCGCGAATGGATCCGCCATGCGCGGTGACCGCGCGCTTGGCGATGGCGAGTCCGAGGCCGGTACCCTCGTACTCGGAGCGGGCGTGGAGCCGCTGGAAGAGCCCGAAGATTCGCTCCTCGTGCTCTTCCTCGAACCCGATCCCGTTGTCGCGGACCGAGATCCGCACCCACCCGCAGCCCTCGCGGACGAAGCGCTCGGCCTCGACGCGAACCCACGGCTGGGGTCCATCCTCGCGGCGATACTTGATCGCGTTGTGGATGAGGTTCTGCATCAACCGGTGCAGGAGCATCGGGTCTCCGGCGACCTTCGGGAGCGACGTGACCTCCACCAGGACTCCGGAGAGCTCCACCAGGAGGTCGAGGTCGTCCATCACGTCCCGGACCACCTGCTGGAGATCCACGGGCTCGAAGATCACTTCGGTGGCCGCGAGCCGGGTGTACTCCCGCAGGTGCTCGATGAGCTTGGAGAGCCGGGTGCTCGCCGCGACCATCCGGTCGAGGTAGTCCCGGCTGCGGTCATCCAGTTGGTCCCCGGCCCGGGTCTTCAGACGCTCGCCGAATGTGGTGATCTTGCGGAGCGGCTCCTGGAGGTCGTGGCTGGCGACGCGGGTGAAGCTGGCGAGCTCGCGGTTCCGCGCGTCGAGCTGCTGCACCGAGGCACGCAGGCGGTCGTTGGCGTCGCGGATCGGCTTGAGGTCGTCGAAGACCACGCCGACGTGGCTCGCGCCCAGCGCGAAGGCCTCGATGCGGGTGTTCGTCGTCCGCTCCTCGTCCTCGTAGCCGTAGTCCTCCCAAGAGCGGCGGCCGCCGGTCCGGACGAGCTCCATAAGCTGGTCCTCGAACTCTTGGGCCTCGGGGAAGAGCTCGGTGAGCTTCTTGCCGGTGTGATCCCCGGCGCCCAGGTCGCAGATGGTCAGGCCCGCCGCGTTGGCGTGGCAGAGGCGCAGCTCGTCGTTCTCGAAACGGTAGACGAAGAACCCGGTGGACAGCGCCGCCGAGAGCGCTTCGACGGCGCCCAGGCGCCAGTCAACTCTCGAGACGGGTACCGTGGGCCGATCGAAGATCTCACGCATGGCGACCCCGCGGGAGGCGGCGCACGGCGGAGTTCCCGTACTGGGCGCAGGGCAACTCGACCGTCATGCGGGCTCCGACCCCGGGTGCCCCCTTTGCCCTCAGGTCACCGCCGTGGGCCCGAGCGATCCGCCGGGCGACGGCGAGGCCGACGCCCAGTCCCGGGAGGTCCGAGGTCTGGTCGAGGCGCTCGAAGAGGCCGAAGATGCGCTCGGCGTCATCGGAGGCGAAGCCCACGCCGTTGTCGCGGACGACGATCCGCACCCACTCGGTGCCATCCCGTTCGATGACCTCGCCCCGTACGGAGACGAAGGTCTCGGCCAGGTCCCGCCGGTACTTCACCGAGTTGTGGAGCAAGTGATGGAAGAGCTGCCGCAGGCTCTGGCGGTCGCCGTGGACCGCCAGCGGCAGCCCCAGGAGCTCGATCTCCGCTCCAGCCGCACCGATGGAGGCGCCGAGGTCGGCGATGACGTCGGAGAGCAGCTCCTCGAGCTCGACCGGCTCGAAAGGCCGCGGCACCGCGACCGCTTCGCTGTACTCGGCGAGACCGTGGAGGAGATGCGAGAGCCGCTGACCCGCGGAGACGAGCTGCTCGAGGAAGCCCTGCCCCCGCTGGTCGAGGGTGTCGTGGGAGTCGGCGCCGAGCTGGCCGCTGTAGACCATCAGCTCGCGCAGCGGCTCCTGGAGCGCGAGGTTGGCCACCCGCACGAAGCTCGAGAGCTGGGACTCGTGGGCCTCCATCGGGAGCTCGTCCCGGGGCCGCAGCTCGGCCCGCCCGCCGAGCTGCAGTTCGTCGAATGCGACGCCGAGGTGCCGCTGCGAGAGCGGAAAGGCGCGCACGCGCCAGGCCCGGGATCCATCGGCGTCCGCGTGCCGATACTCGTCGACCTGGCCCGAGGGCGAACGCTCCAAGGTCATCATCAGCCGCGCCTCGAGGTCCTCCGACCCGGGGAAGAGCTGGTCCATCGTCGACCGTCCGGGCCGGAACTCGGGCGTGGAGCACAAGGCCAGCCCGGCTGCGTTGGCGTACCCGAGCCGGAGCTGCCCTTCGACCCGCTCGAAGACGAAGAGGCCCGTGCTGATCGCCGTGGCCAGCGCTTCGAGGCACGGCGACTCGGGCCAGCCACGAGCGTCGACGAGCTCCAGCGTGGGTTGCTCTTGGTCCCAATGGGCTTGGGACGATTCCTCGAAGAGGTGGTCTCGGGCGGTCATGCACGAATGAAAAGCAAGGTGTACGCCAGGAACTGCGCAAGCCTCGAACACGCCCCCTCCGGTGTGTAAATACCGGAAATCAGGGCCTCCTCTCGGGTCCCAGGGTCGGCCTTCGCCGGACTCGATCCCACAGGCGTAGGATCGAGACGTCAGATTGAGACGGGCCCTGCACCCCGGGGTGCACCGATGTACGCGGAACCCTCCTCCCGTTGGGTGGGGTCTGACTCCGGTGTGAGGCTTTGCACGGTCTTTGCTTCGACCCACTCCAGCGCGGCAGCGCCTCGAAGGGCGGGGCGGGCCGCAGCCACGTGCGGGCTTCGGAGCCACGGCGGACCACGCCGCTGCGCCGCTCTCCGTCGAAAGGAAGGGACCATGATCGACGTCACTCGAACCCGGCCAAGACTGCTGGCCGCAGCCAGACCAAGAGCTCCTCAGCGAGGACCACATCTCCCTGTCGCCGCTTCCACGTGGGCGCCGCGGGGATCATCGACCAGGTCTACCCGGGGACGAACTACGTGCGCGAGCGCGGCTCCTGGGTCGCCACGGCGTGCATGCACCAGGTCGGGATCGACATCGACCACGGCGCGGTGACCGTGCAGCTCATGCCCTACGCGGACACGCCCAACCGCGGCGGCGTCTACAAGGCGTGGGCGACGCCCGTCGAAGACTACGCAGGCGATCCCGCCTTCGTGCCCAGTCGGCCCAACGACTCGGTCAACGGCGAGGGGTGGTCCCCGGGCAACGCGCACGGCTTCATCCCGGCGTCGAGCAAGACCGACAACTTCATGGTGCGTCAGCGTCGCCCCTACGATCCGCCGCGAGTGCTCCTGGAGAAGTTCCACGACGCGAACATGAACGGCGTCGCCGACCCCGGTGAAGAGTGGATCATCGGCTGGCCCGTGGCGGTCAAGGACCCCACCGGCGTGGTGAACTGGGAGTACACCCCCGCAGAGTTCATGGTGACCGAGGGGTGGTGGACCACGCAGGAGGCGGAGCCCGAGGGCACGCTGCAGACCGTGGCCATGATCGATGGGGTCCCGATGAGCCTCTACCCGACCGCGAACCCGATCCTCTCGCTCTACGTCGAGGGGGACTCCGGCGAGTTCCACACCCTCTTCTACGGCAACGTCGGACTGGGGAAGATCGTCGCCTGCAAGGCCTACGACCGCGACGCCGACGGGGTCTTCGGCGAGTACGACTCGGCCCTCGCGGGATGGACCTTCCAGGTCACTGGTACCGCCGTGACCGGGGAAGCGGTCGGCCCCCTGACCTTGGCCGCGGGCGGCGACGGGTGCGCCCGCTTCGCCGACCTCCTGCCGGGCACCTACGTGGTCGACGAGCTCCTCCCGACCGACGGCCCCTGGTACGCCAGAGGTCCGACCCAGACCGAGGTGACGATCACCTCCATGCTCCAGGCCGACGCCGTCCTGACCGGCGGGATCCACGAGGTGGGCTTCACCAACTACTGCGTCGGGACCGTCGACTTCGGCACCAAGGGCTACTGGCACAACCGGAACGGCCTCCGCGAGATGAGTGACGACGACATCGGGTGGGTCAACCAGCTCGCGCCCTACGCCAGCGCGTCGTCCTACTTCGAGGCCGGCGACGAACCCTTCGACGGCTACTTCGCCGACGGGACTCCGGTCGACGAGGCCGAAGCCGCGCCGTCGCTCGCGCCCATGGGGAGCCCCCGCGCGGAGATCTCGGCCTTCCTCGTGGACAGCAACGCCGGCGGCGACCCGCGCGAGCAGCTCGCCCAGCAGCTCCTCGCCTTCGTCTTCAACACCCTCCAGCGGCTCGGTGGCCCGGAGGTCGCCATCCGGATGCCCGATGGGAGCTTCTTCCCAGCCGGGGATCTCATCGACCTGGCCATCGAGGCCTGGGAAGGCATGGACGGCGACTGGCAGCGCTCGATGAGCGAGCTCCTCGACGCCTTCAACAACGGCGACGCGGCGGAGCACGTCCGCTGGGAGCCTTGCGCCATTCCTTGAGTGGGGGTGGCGTGCTCGTGGGGGGCGCCGGTGCCGGCCCGCACCGGTGCCGGCGCCCCTGCCGAGCGATGGGATGAAAGGTCGGGCCCCGAAGCGCGCGTGCTAGCCTCGCGGCGATGCTTCGCCTCTTCGGGGTCTCGTCCCTGGCACTCTCCCTGGCCTGCGCTGCGGGCGAACCCCCGCGCCGCCCCGTGGCCGACGGGGGACCGAGCGACGCCGAGGTCGCGCCCGACCTGGGTCTCGAGGACGCCGGGACCGAGCCCGACCTGGGCACCGAGCCGGACATGAACGTGGACATGTTCGTCCCCATGGACGAAGGGGTCCCCGACGCGGGCGTCCCGGGCGCCTACCTCGACCGCTGCAACGTGCCCGGCGACTGCGCGTCCGGCCGCTGCATCGACGACCGCGGCAGCACCCGGTTCTGCACGCGCACCTGCTCCGTGGACGGCGAGTGCGCGAGCGACCACCTCTGCGCGGGCGGCCAGTGTCAGCCCAACGACGTGGGCCAGCTCTGCGACATGGCCGCGGACTGCACCACCACCCTGTGTGCGGGCAACGCGGCGACCGGCGTGGGCGAATGCACCCGCCGCTGCACCAACGCGAGCGACTGCCCCTCGGGCTTCGCCTGCGGCGACGCCGGAGGCGTCTTCGTCTGTGTGGACATCGAGCGCCCGTGCGCGAGCTGCGGGACCGGCGTCTGTCTCGAGGACCTCGGCCAGGGGACCCGCGGTTGCACCAGCACCTGTCGCGGCCCGGCCGATTGCCCGCGCACCCTTCCCGGCCTCGAGTACAGCTGCACCTCGGGCTACTGCATCCCCTCCACGCTGGCCCTGGGACCCGATCCCATGGGCGCGACCTGTCGCTTCGGGAGCGGTGGCGCCAACCTCTGTCGCAGCGGCGTCTGCGTGACCGACGACTTCGGAACCCAGACGTGCACGCAGGTCTGCGACGAACGGACCACGTGCAGCGAGGGCTTCGCCTGCGTCCCGAGCGACGACGGCGCCGGCGGCACGGTGACCATCTGCCAACGGGCCGGCGCCGAGGACACCGGCGGATCGTGCATCGACGGGCGTCAGTGCACGAGCGGCATCTGTGAAGCGGGCGTTTGTTCGCGCCTCTGCACCGACGACCGGCTGTGTCCCACCGGCGGGACCTGCACCGCCGACATCGCCAGTGGCGGCGACTTCTTCACCTGCCACCTCTGACCCCCGCCGGGGAAGGTCCCCGGCGCCGGGCCCGTAGACCGGCTCGTTCAACGGCACCGCGCAGGTGCCATCGCACCGAGGTATCCGATGCAGAAGAAGATCCGCGCCGTGAGCATGGCGCTCGGCATGGCGTTCTCCCCCCTCTTCACGGGCTGCTCCGACGAGGCAGACGAGGCGGAAGCCCGCGCCCAGGCCGAAGAGATGGCCAACGCGCTGGGCGGCGCGCTCGAAGAGGCGGCGAACGAAGCCGAAGCGGAGGCGGAAGCCGAAGCCGGGGGCGACCTGGCGCTCGGTGACTGGGGCCTCCAGGTCGCCGCTCCCGCCGGCTCCAACGTCCGCGACGCCATCGTGGGCGAGGGCTACATGGTCCAGGGCCCCGGCCTGGTGATGACCATCGCCGAAGCGGGCGACTCCGACCCCGCGGACCTCGCGGGCGCCAAGTCGGAGCACGAGATGTACACGCCCCAGAACATCCAGGAGGAAGAGCTCGAGGACGGCTACATCCTCACCTTCACCAACACCGGCGGCATGGGCGACAACTACTGGGTCGTCGGGCGGCGCAGCGTCGGGGACAAGACCCTGATGTGCAAGACCACCGCGAACAGCGCCGAGCAGCAGGCCGCCGCCGTGGCCGCCTGCAAGTCCATCCACGAGTGAGCTAGCTGAGTCGAACTCGGCGGAGCCAGCCCAGCGCGAGGATCATCAGCCAGCCGAACGAGGCGCCAGCGCCCCCAGCGGCGCAGCCCCCGCCCGACTCCAGGGTCCCCGGCTCGAGGTCCGTGGCGTCCCCCGGCTCGGCGCAGGCGTCGCCCACCCCGTCGCCGTCGCCGTCCGACTGGTCGGGGTCGGCCACCTCGGGGCAGACGTCCGCGGCGTCGAGCACTCCGTCACCGTCGCGGTCGTCGTCGCAAGCGTCGCCGATGCCGTCCCCGTCGAGGTCGAGCTGGAGCTCGTCGTTGACCTCGGGACAGACGTCCATCTGGTCGGGCACGCCGTCGCCGTCGCCGTCGTCTTCGCAGGCGTCGCCGATTCCGTCGCCGTCCGAGTCCAACTGGTCGGGGTCGGCCACGTCGGGGCAGAGGTCGACCTCGTCGGGGACGCCGTCGTCGTCGAGGTCGCCGTCATCGATGGAGTCCGGGATCCCGTCGCCGTCCGAGTCGTCGCAGACGTCGCCGATCCCATCGGCGTCCATGTCGGCCTGGTCGGCGTTGGGGACGCGACGGCAGTTGTCCATCTCGTCCGGCACGCCGTCGCCGTCGTCGTCGTCCTGGCAGGCATCGCCCCGACCGTCGCCGTCGGTGTCCCGCTGGCCGGCGTTGCGGACCAGCCGGCAGTTGTCCATCTCGTCGGGGATGCCGTCGTCGTCGTCGTCGCCGTCGCAGACGTCGCCCCGGCCGTCGCCGTCGGTGTCCCGTTGTCCGCCGTTGGGCATCCCGCGACAGTTGTCGCAGACGTTGCCCACCCCGTCGCCGTCGTCGTCGGTCTGGCCGGCGTTGCGATCCTGGGGGCAGTTGTCGCAGGCGTTGCCCACGCCGTCCCCGTCCGTGTCCCGCTGACCGGGGTTGGACACGCCGGGGCAGTTGTCGCAGACGTTGCCGTCCCCATCGCCGTCGCGGTCGGCCTGGCCGCCGTTGGCGTCGCCGGGGCAGTTGTCGCAGGCGTTGCCCACGCCATCCCCGTCACGGTCGGCCTGGTGCGGGTTCGGGTCCGCGGGGCAGTTGTCGCAGATGTTCCCGCGGCCGTCGTCGTCGCGGTCGTTCTGCGGCGCGTTGGAGTCGTTCGGGCAGTTGTCGACGTCGTCCGCGCGGCCGTCGCCGTCGCTGTCCATCGACTGACAGGCGGTCCCCGGCGCGGACTGATAGCCCGCCTGGTTGGTCCAGAGGGAGCTCGAGCGACCGCAGGCGCCCTGGTACATCTCGCCGGTCCCGCTGATGCTCCAGGAGCTCCGGCTACTCGCGGGCCGCCAACCGTGATGCAGGTGCGGTCCGCTGCTGTTGCCGCTGGAGGCGGAGTTGCCGATCTGCTGACCGCAGCGCACGGTCTGACCCGCCCGCACCCGGAGCGACCCCCGGCGCAGGTGGGCGTACATGGTCTGGGTGCCGTCCTCGTGCTGGATCTCGACCCAGTTCCCCAGGTAGCCGCCGCAGGTGCTCCCGAGGCCGCCCGTGTTGGGGCAACCGTCGTTGGTGCGGGTCACCCGGCCGGCCGCGGAAGCCAGCACCGGAGTCCCCATCGGCAGGCGGTAGTCGGTGCCCGAGTGCCCGTCGTAGCTGTCGCCGCGGCAGGTGTAGTCGCGGGAGCCGCCGCCCCGCCGGCCGTCCGCGTCGTAGTAGGCGCTGACGCCGTAACCGCCCGAATAGGGCCGGCGGTGTTCGGTGCGCTGAGCGAGCGCCGTCGAGGAGAGGACCAGCAGCCCGAGGAGGACGACGCGGTTCATCGCAGACCTCCCACCGGGCGAAGGGTGCCATCGAGCCGCGCCATCGGCCGACCGTCGACCCGCGCGAGCCCGCGCGCGCCATCGAGGGCTTCGCGGACCTCGCCCGAGAGGGTGTCCAAGGCGACGACGCCGAGCTCGTCCTCGAACACCAGGGTCTCGCCGTCCCAGAGGGGCGCGGTGGGCGCGGAGGGGATCCGAACCGTGGGCGGCAGGGCGACCAGCTCGCCGCGGACCGTGAGCCGATGGAGCGCGGGCTGCCCCTGCGCTCCGGACACGAAGAGGACCTCGCGGCCGTCCTCGGACAGCGCCGGCGACCACACCGGGGCCATGGCTTCGGTCAGCGCCTCGACCAACCCGCGAGCCGGGTAGGCCCGGACCAGCTCCAGATCCGGCGGCGCGCCGCGCGTGTAGGCGACGACGCCACTGGCCACCGAGAGCGGTCCGTGGGCCTCGGCGTCGAGGACCGCCGGGTTCCCGGCCTCGTCGAACGCGACGAGCGCGTGATCGACGTCGAGAATCACCGCGCCGTGGGTCACGAAGCGGGCGTCCAGGACCTCGCGGCCCCGGAGGGCCTCGCCGAGCGCACCCGGGGGCACCTCGTCCAGGGTCAGGATCCGCTCCTGGTCGGTGTGGGCCAACACCGGCTGGAGGTGCCCCGCGAGAACGGCGCCTCCCTGCCGGTCGAGCTCGACACGCTCCCCCCGAGCGGCCGGAGTGGGCGGAGACTCGGGGGAGACGGCGTCGGCGAGCGCCACCTCGGCCAGTGGCGCCGGATCCACCGAGCAGCCCGCGAGGGCGGAGAGGAGCGCCGAGAACATCAGGACACGCATGGTCTCCAGCCTGCGCAGCCCGGGGCCGGCGCGTCCTTACGACGATAGCGCAAAGAAGGGACAGCTCGCGCGAAGGGAGCGTTTCACTCCTCCTCGGGGTCCTTCTTCTTCTTCGGGCAGGGCGGGCACCAGTCGCGCTCCCAGCACTGACCCATCCACCCGCAGATGTTGCCGATGTCGGCGTAGGTGGCCGAGAGGTCGGTCAGGCCCTGCGTCAGGGCGCCCACCTCGCCGCTGGCCACGGTGGTCGGTGCGGTCGCCGAGCGGGCGGCGGGGTCGAGGATTCGCCCGTCGTGGCCACCGAGGACCAGGGTGAAGTCACCGGCCGCGTTGCGCGCGACCAGGACCACGAGGTCCGCGGAGGCCTGCGCCGCGAGGACGCGGCGCACCGTGGAGGCCGGGTAGGTCACCACCTGGATCGGCGTCTCGGCGGTGAACATCGCGGCGGCGTCCGCGGCGTCGGCGACGCCGGTCCAATCGCCGACCAGCGTGTGCGCGGCCGTGGGCGAGATGATGTGCGCGGCGCCCTCGGCGTCGAGACCTCGGCGGGCCTCGGCGACCAGCGCGTCGTCGTCGCCCGCGACCGGCGGCAGGGACTCGGCGAGGGCCTCGCCGAGAACCACCGGCTCCCAGCCCGACCCGATCCCCACCGCGAAGGCGCCGTCTTCGTCGATGGCCGGGTGGAAGGTCACCAGGTCCCCATCGGCCAGGACCGCTTCCACGGTGTCCCGGTCGAAGAGGAAACCGCTCGCCGGAGCGATCGCCGTCAGGCCCGGGGTGGTGGCAAGAATCTCCGGCGCGGTGGCTCGGAAGGCGACGGCCGCGGAAGCCGCGCTCGTGGAGGGGTTCGCGTCCGCACAGCCGGCGAGGGCGAGGGCCACCAGAGCGATCGCGGTGAGGGTTCGTCGAGTCATCGAGAGTTCGTCCAATCGTTTGGCCGCGCCAACGCGACGCGACGCTCGCCGTCTAGCAGCGAAGGGTCCCGGCGACGGCGACGTGAATCGGTCGCCGACCGACCCCGGGGCGGGTCTCAGATGGGGACGGAGCGGTCGAGCAGCTCGCCGAGACCCTTCAGGGTCCGGATGTCGCCCTCGGCTTCGGCGACCGCGAGGGCCGGCGCGTCGACGGCGATGGTGTCGCGGAAACGGGCGGCGGCCTCGAGGGCTCCGCGCTGACGAGCGGCGAGTCGCTCCCGGAGCTCCCGGAGCTCCGCGGCGGCCGGCTCGAGGTCGGCGGGGGTGCCCGCTGCGAGCTCCGAGCCGGCCCCCACCAGCGGCGTCGCCGCGCCGGGCTCCGCCACGTACGCGCGGTTGAAGAGGAAGAGACCCGGGACCCGGTGCCGCTCGCCGAGCTCGGTGGCCAAGGCCCGGGCGTCTTCCAGCGAGGTCGACGACGTCGACGCCACCAGCACGTAGCCGGTCGCCGGGTCGCGCAGCGTCGCCGCGGTAGCCCGGGCCCGCTCCAGGAACCCCTCGCGCTGATCGGCCAGGAGCGTGAAGAACCCCAGGAGCTCCTCGGTCACGTCTTCACCGGCGAGGCGCCCCAGGAGCTTCAGCGCCGCGCGGCCGCCGGCGCTGGCCAGCGACGCCAGGGAGCCCACCAGCGAGTCGTCGCGCTTCAGGAAGAAGCGCAGCACGTCGTCGTCCAGGAAGCGAGCGAGCTGGTGGGGCGCGTCGAGGATCTCCAGTGCGCTACGGGTGGGCGGCGTGTCCAAGACCACCAGGTCGTGGGCGCGCGCCTCGAGCACATCGTAGAGCCGCTCGGCGGCGACGTAGGCGTGGCTGCGCGCCAGGGTCTTGCTGAAGGCCTGGTAGACCCGGTTGCCGAGGATGGCGTCGCGGGCGTCGCCCTCGGCGATGCGCCCCATGAGCGCGTCGTAGCTCGCCTTGGTGTCCAGCATGGCGGCCGAGAGGTTGGGCTCGCCGGCCACCACGCGGATGGTGTCGTCCAGGCCATCGAGGCCCAGAGCGTCGGCCAGGCGGCGCGCGGGATCGATGGTCAGCACCAGCGCGCGCCGACCGCTCCGCGCGGCCCGGAGCGCGAGGGCCGCCGCGCTGGTGGTCTTGCCCACGCCCCCGGGTCCCACGCAGACCACCAGGCGGCGGTCCAACATCGCGTCGAGGTGGACGCTCACCGGAGGGCCTCCGCCAGGGTCGCCAGGCCGAAGGGCTCGAGCTCCGGCAGGCGCACCGTGGGCATGCCCAGCGCTTCCTCGAGCTCGTTCGCGATGTGGAGGGCGCGCTCGTGCTCCCGCTCGAGGCGCTCGGCGAGCTTCACCTCCGCCTCCATGCCCGCCGCGGCCAGGGCCGGGAGCCGCGCGCGGGTCGCCGCGCTCAGCGGTTCGGGCGGCATGCGGTTGATCACCAAGCGGCCCAAGGGCACGTGGCCCTGGGCCACGACCGCGGCGTGCAGCTCCCGGGTCTCGTGGGCCGGGAGCTCGTCGGGCAGAGTGACCAGGTCGAGGGCGGTGCGCTCGCGATCGGAGAGCAGCGCGGTCAGGCTCCGGAGGAACGCCGCCAACGGTCCGCGGGTGGCCAGGTCGGCGAAGACGTCGGGCAGCCCGAGGAACATCAGCGCGTGCCCGGTGGCATCGAGATCGACCAGCACCGGATCCCAGCGGGGCCGCCCGCGGTGCTCCTCGTCGACCAAGCGCTCGAGCCGCCGCAGGGTGACCACCTCCGAGACCGCGGGCGCCGCCGCGAAGAAGCGCGCCAGGGCGTCGCTGGCGACGATCCGCTTGGCCAACGCGCGAACCCGGGTCTGCTCGGCGACGTAGTCGATCAGGGCTTCGTGGAAGTCGACGTTCAGCGCGTGGACGCCGGGCGCGACGGGTGTGGGGTCCGCGCCGACCGGAGCGTCGAAGATCGCGCCCATGGTCGCGCGATGGCCGAGCTCCACGATGAGCGGCCGCCGGCCGGCCTGCGCCGCCGCGAGAGCGGTGGCCGCCACCACGGTGGACTTCCCCACGCCGCCTTTGCCGGTGAAGAGGTGCAGCCGTCGGTCCGCGGGGGCCATCCGCGGTGACCATGGCGCCAACGGTCCCGGCCGTCGAGCGTTTCCGGCGGCGCGAGCGGCTGGTTTCAGAACACGATGAAGGCCGCCCAGGCCAGGAGCGCGAGCTGGGTCGCCGCGCCCTGGAGCACGATGAAGCGCACCACCGCCGGCCGACCCCGCCCGAGACGGAGCGCGAGGATCAGCGGCGCGGTGGCGATCATCGCCGCGATGGCGTTCCCGAACGCGCTCACCGCGCCCAGCCCCGCCACGGTGAGCGCGAGGCAGAGCCAGCGACTCTTGTGGGGCCCGTAGCGGACCGGCCAGGTCCGCTTGCGCGCCTTGCGATCGGCGCCGACGTCCGGGAGCGCCGTGGCCACGTTGCCCGCCACCGCCAGCAGATAGGTGGGCACCAGCGCAAGCCACGGGAAGCCCGCCAGCGTCCCCGCTTGGACCGCGTAGCCGAGAAGCGGGAGCACGACGCCGACGCCGAGCCCCTGGAGGTGCTCGCCGCCGCCGCGGTAGGAGAGCCGGAGGGGCGGGAAGCTATAGGCCCAGAGGAGCGCCCCCGCGGCGAGCGTCAGCGGCAGAGCCCAGACGGTGCGGGTGAGGGCGAGGCCCACGCCCAGGGCCAGGAGGAGACCGTAGGCGACCAGCGCCGCGGCGCGCAGGGTCCGCGGGCGGATCTTGCCTTCCACCAAGACGCCGCTGCCGCCGCTGAAGGGCGTCTTGGCGCTGCCCCCGATGTCGTGGTCTCGGTCGGCGTAGTCGTTGGCCCAGACGATCACCAGCTGGTCCAGCACCGTCCACGCGAAGAGGGCGCCCAGCAGGGCCCCCGAGAAGCGCCCGGTCGCCTGGTAGGCGAGGGCTTGCCCCAAGAGCGTGGGCGCGGCGAGGTTGGCCTGGGCCAGCGGCCGGCTGGCCTGGATCCAGTGCCGCAGACTCACGGGGCCGGCCGGGGTTTGGACAGGGGCATCGAGCGATGGGATAGCGAGGAAATGCGCGGGCTGGCGATGATTGCGGCAGGGGTCTTGGGGGCGCGCGCGGCGGTCGACACCCTCCGCGCGATCGTCGAGTACGACTACCACGAGTCGTTCCTCGAGGGGCCGGCGGGCGCCCAAGCGTTGCCGTCGGTCCTCGCCCGCCTGGACACGCTGGAAGAAGCCGGGCTGGCGCTGATGCTCGTCGCCGCCGCATCGTTCGTCGCCTGGATGACCGTTCGCTACCGCGCGCTGCCCCAGAGGTTTCGACCGAAGAGCTGGGCTTGGGCCGCTTGGTTGGTCCCCGCGGTCAACCTGGTCGAGCCCTATCTCATTCTATGTGAGATCTGGGCCGGCGGCCCCGAAGGCCGGCACCCTCGAGCGCCCTGGCTGGTGTTCACCTGGTGGTGTTGCGCGCTCGCACACGTGACCTGCCTGCTGGCCATCTTGGCCGCTGAAGCGCGCGCCGGAACACTCCTCCGGGACGGCGACCGGGAGTCAGCCTTCGCGCAGGCCGTACTGAGCGGGCGATTGGCGATCGCGGCGGCCGTCCTCTCGGCCCTCGCGGCGACCCTCGCCGCCGCGATGGTGATCCTGGTCGAGCGGCGCCGCGCTCCCTGAAGGTGCTCAGCTCGCCAGGTTCTGGTTCACGTAGGCGTCCTCACCGGTGACCTCGCGGACCAGGTGGGGCGCCATCCACTCCGGGATGGGCGGCTGGACGTCGGCGCTGGGGAGCTCGACCTCGGCGAGCACCAGCTCGCGGTCGAGGAACTCGTCGACCACCCACTCCAGGGCTCCGTCGAGCACCGTGTAGCGACGCTTGTGGACCCGCGCGCCCTCGGTGAGCGGCCACATGCGCTCGAAGAGCGCGGGCTCCATGTCCTCCTCGACCTCGATCCGCTGCACCCCGGTGCCGCCCTTCAAGGTCCGCAGGAGCCGTCGCTCGTCGCCGCGGATCACCTCGCGCAGACGTTCCCGGAGCTTCTCGCCCGGGACGTAGCCCTGCCGGAGTTCCTTGGCAGAACTCGCGTCGCTCTCTTCGAGGCACGCCGGGAGGCGCTCGAGCAGATACTTCCGCTCGGTCTCCGTCTGCCGCGCGCCGTCCAGCCCCCGCGCCAACTCTTCCACCGAGTCCACCAACGCGCCGAGGCGCTCGCCGAGGAACTCCGCCTCGAGCTCTCCGAACGAGGCGTGCAGGTCGGTCTCCACCGCCGCCTTCAGCGCCACGTAGCCCGCGGCGTGAGCGTCCGGCGCGTCGGCGCCGAGCTCGCCGAGGGTGTCCTCCAGCACGTGCATGTCCTGGATGTGTCCCAGCACGTCCTGCAGCCGCTTGAGGCGCAGCACCAGGTCGCCCACCCGGGCGTCGCGACCGCGCAGCGGTTCGACGAGGTAGCGCAGACGCTTGGTGGCGATCCGCGCTCGGTGCAGTGGCTTCGCGTCGTCGGCCGACTCGGCCGCCGACAGCAGGTCCGCGAGCTCGGCCACGTGCTCCCGCGCGAGCCCCGCGAGCACCGTCCCGTAGGTCGCCTCCTCGTGCACCAGCGAGACCGTCGTCCGGCCGAGCGGGTCACGCAGCTTCCGCTCCAGCTTGGCGAAGCGCTTGCGCGCCTTCTTCACCCCGCCGGCGCTCGCCGCGGCCAGGCGCTCATCGAGGCGGGCGAGCACCGCCTCGATCCCCGCGTGGGCATCGGGCGCGTCGACGCCGTGCGCGAAGCGCTCGACATGTTCCTTCTGGACCTCGGTATCGCGAGCGCCCCCGGTGAGGCCTTGGAGCGCCTTCAGCTTCTCGCGCTTCTTCCGGTCCAGGATGTCGCCCAGGTGCCGCCGGTGCGCGCGCGCGCAGCTACGCAATCGACGCACGGCCACGCGGAAGTCATGCAGCGCTTCGGAGTCGTCCGCGTCGTCGAGGCGCTCACTCGCCGCGTCGGCTTCGTCGAGGAGCGCGAGGGCGATGCGCTGGGTGGCCTCGGCCGCCGGCCGGAGTACGAGGTCGTCGGGCAGGCTCATGGATCCGTTGGTGCCACGCGTCGGCGGCCGGGCTCAAGGGATCGAACGTGAAAAATCGTGAGCCCTCAGTCGCCGGGGAGGCGCGCGGCGTCCTCGGGCGTGAGCTGCCCTTCGAGCACCTTGCGCAGACGCGGGTCGTCCACCGCTCGCAGGTGGGCCCCGGCGCGCCCGTGCCGGAGCGCGACGAGCTCGGCGACGACGCTGATCCCGATCTCCGCCGGCGACACCGCCCCGAGGTCGAGGCCCACCGGCGCATATACCCTGGAGAGGTCCGGCAGACGCCCCCGATGCTGCAAGCGCTGGAGCACCCGGAAGACCTTTCGCCGGCTGCCGATCATCCCCACGTAGCGGTGCGGCCGCGACGCGAAGGCCGCGAGGGCGTCCTCGTCGAGGTGGTGATCGTGGGTGACGATGAAGACCCAGTCGCGCTCGGTGAGCTCGAGGGTCTCTGCCGCTTCCGCCGGCTCCATCCGCACGAGCTCGCACCCCCCGAAGCGCTCGGCCGTCAGGAGCTCCTCGCGGTCGTCGACCACCGTCACCCGGAAGCCGGCCTCGCGCGCGAAGGCGGCGGTGGGCCGGGCGACGTGCCCGGCGCCGCAGAGGATCAGCCGGGGCTCGGCTTCGATGGGTTCCACGAGCACCTCCATGCGACCTCCGCAGCACATCCCCAGGTCCCGGCCGAGATCGCGGACCACCACCTCCGGTCGCCCGCCGCGCTGGCACTGATGGAGCGCCTCGACGATGGTCTGCTCGATGGCGCCGCCGCCGACGGTGCCCACCAGGACTCCGTCGGGCTGGAGCAACATCCGCGCGCCCACGCTCTGGGGTGCGCTCCCCGAGGTGCGCACCACCGTGGCCAGGGCGCCCCGGCCGCCGGAACGGAGCAGCGCGAGCAGCGCCTGGGTCACTTCGATCACGGGTCGATCATAGCGCGTACCGAGCCCGGCGCCGCCCGCCGATATCTGGACCCGGCTCCGCGCGTCCCCCCATCCTCGCCGGCAAGGGAGAGACCATGGACCGACGTCGACAGATCACCAAGCTCATCAGCGCGCGCGCCCGCAAGGACGCCAAGGCCACCTGGAAGATGGCCAGCTTCGAGGAGCCGGAGACCATCCCGGGGACCCTCCTGGCCCCGGCCGACGAGCCCCAGGCGCCGAGGGAACCCGTCGAGCGCCGCTGGTTCAGCGCGCTCCGCCGCTTCT
>DCLA01000020.1 GCA_002320815.1 Myxococcales bacterium UBA1660 | reverse complement strand
TCGACTACTGCTGCGTCCACGCCTCCTTCGCGCTCAAGGAGCTCGGGTTCGAGACCATCATGGTCAACTGCAACCCGGAGACGGTCAGCACCGACTACGACACCTCGGACCGGCTCTACTTCGAGCCGCTGACCTTCGAGGACGTCATGGCCATCGTCCGCGAGGAGAAGCCCGACGGTGTCATCGTGCAGTTCGGCGGACAGACGCCGCTGCGCCTCGCCGTGGCGCTCCACGAGGCCGGTGTGCCCATCCTGGGCACCAGCGCCGACGCCATCGACCGGGCCGAGGACCGGGAGCGCTTCGACGCCCTGCTCACCGAGCTGGACCTGCGGCGCCCCGACGGCGGCATCGCCAAGAGCGCGGCGGAGGCCCAGCAGGTCGCCGAGCGCATCGGCTACCCGGTGGTGGTGCGGCCCAGCTACGTCCTCGGCGGTCGCGCGATGGAGATCGTGCACTCCCGGGTCGACCTCGCCGAGTACATGGCCAAGGCGCTGGAGGCCCTCGATCGCGAGACCGCCCAGACCATCCTCCTCGACGAGTTCCTGGAGGACGCCATCGAGGTCGACGTCGACGCCGTCTGCGACGGCGAGCGGGTCGTCATCGGCGGCATCATGCAGCACATCGAAGAGGCCGGGGTGCACTCCGGGGACTCCTCGATGGTCCTCCCGCCGCACGCGCTCCCGCCCGAGGTGCTGGGCACCATCCGCTCGGCGACCCGCGCGCTGGCCCTCGAGCTCGGCGTCGTCGGCCTGATGAACGTCCAGTACGCCGTCCGCGGCAGCCGGGTCTACGTCATCGAGGTGAACCCCCGCGCCTCGCGCACCGTGCCCTTCATCAGCAAGGCCACCGGGGTCCCGCTCGCCAAGATCGCCGCCAAGGTCATGGCCGGCGAGAAGCTCGCCGACCTGGGGCTCACCCGCGAGATCGTCCCCGCGCACGTGGCGGTGAAGGAGTCGGTCTTCCCCTTCAACAAGTTCCCCGGCGTGGACACCATCCTCGGTCCGGAGATGCGGTCCACCGGCGAGGTCATGGGCATCGCCGACGACTTCCCGGCGGCCTTCCTCAAGGCCCTCGTGGCCGCGGGGACCCGGGTGCCCGATGGCGGCCGGATCTTCCTCAGCGTGCGCGACGCGGACAAGCCCTCGGCCTGCGACCTGGCCCACCGGCTCGTCGACCGAGGCTTCGAGATCATCGCCACCCGCGGCACCGCCCGAGCGCTGGAGCGCAACGGCGTGAAGGCCGAGGTGGTCAACAAGGCCAGCCAGGGCCGGCCGCACATCGTCGACCGCCTCCGGGACGGCGACATCGCGATGGTGATCAACACCACCGAAGGGGCCGCGGCCATCCGCGACAGTCGCTCCCTTCGCCGGCAGACGCTGCTCGGCGGCATCCCCTACTTCACCACCATCGCCGCGGCGACCGCGGCGGTGACCGCCATCGAGGCGCAGCGCGAGAGCGATGCCCTGACGACGGTGAAGTCTCTCCAGGAATACAACGCCTGAAGTCATGGCGCGCGTCGTCGCTCTCTCGCTCTTCGTCCTCGCCGGATGTGCGGACGACCCGATGCGGATTCATCTCGCCGACGCCGCCGGGCTCACCGAGGGGAGTCCCGTGGAGATCCGTGGGGTCGTGGTCGGCGAGGTGAAGGCCGTCCATCTCCGCTCGGGCGAGGTCGAAGTCCTCGCCGACCTGGAGAACCCCGGCGACCTCGACCTACGAGACGATGCCTGCGCCGCGGCCGGTGGTGAGCCGGCGAAGCTGGTGCTGGTGGCGGGCACCGACGAAGGCCGGCTCCGCGCGGATGCGGTCGTCCCCGCCTGCACGGTGGGCGACCTGGCGGGCCAGCTCGGCGACGCGGCTGCGGAGATGCTGCGGGGCCTGGGAGCCGCGATCGAGGCCGCCGCGGCCGAAGAGGCGAGCGCGCCCGCGCCGTCGCCGGCCCCCGCCAATCCGTGAGATGAAGGTCCGATTGGACGTTTGAATCGAGCGCGACTAGCGTTCGTTCATGGCCTTCGATGTGCGGCTCCTGGTGGCGGTGTTCGCCGTCTCCTTCTTCGGTGCTTGCGGAGAGGATGGCGGCGGCCAGGGGACCTGCGAACCGCCGGCGGACGTCGACCGGCTGGGGGCCGCGGCGGCGGCCTGGTGCGCTCTTCCGGTGTGCAACGAGGAGTCGTCCGTGGACGACTGCCGCGACGACATGGTCTACGACACCGTCTACCAGGCCGCGCGTTCGGCGGACCCATCGACTTGCCTCCAGGCTGGCGCAGCCTGGCTGGAGTGCGCGGCCGAGGCGCGCTGCGCCGAGAACTGCACGACGGAGCGCGAGGCCCTGGACACGGCCTGCGCCAGCACGGGCCCGGTCGGGACGGAGGCCTTCGCGGGCGCGCGAGCCCAGTGTGAGCGCGTCGCGGCGTGCGGCGGCGAAGACCCGCCCGCCGAGGCGGCCGTGCGCGCGTGCCTGGCCGACGAGCTGGCTGCCCTGTGGACGGTCGGGCAGTGGACCGAGCCTTCGTGCGCCTGCGAGTACACTGCGTTCCGCGAGTGCGTCGCGGCGGCGGCCCTCGACTGCGATGCCTCGGTGGAGGACGAAGAGTCGGCGTGTCCCGGAGAGGCGGCCGCCCTGAGCGCCTGCTTGGATCCGTGAGCGCCCGTTGACCGGACCGGGGCCTCGCCTATCGTCGGGGGATGAGCACCAAAGGACGGGACCTGGTCGTGGTCGGTGTCGCCTACGGCGTGGCGCTCGCCGTGGTCCTGGGCTTGGCGCGATGGCCCGGGTTCACCGAGCGCCTCGCGCAGTTGGCCACCGGCTGGGGGCTGGACCCCGCCCTGGTCCTCGGCGGGGCCCTCGACCTCGCCGCCACGCTGGTGATCTTCGGCTTCAGCCTGGGCCTCCGCAACGCCAGCACGTACGACGCCTACTGGTCGGTGGCGCCCATCGCGCTCACGGCCTTCTGGTTCGTCCCCGCGGCGAGCACCGCGAACCCGGTGCGATTGGCGATCGTCGCCGCGCTGGTGGTCTGGTGGGGCTGGCGGCTCACCTACAACTGGGCGCGCGGCTGGACCGGCTTCGGCCACGAGGACTGGCGCTACGTCGACCTGCGCCAGAAGACGGGCCTCGCCTGGCCCTTGGTGAACCTCCTGGGGATCCACCTCTTCCCCACCGTGCAGGTCTTCCTGGGGCTCCTCCCGGTGCACGCCGTCGCCACGAGCGCGGCGCCGCTCGGGGTCCTCGACGGAGTCGCGGCCGCCGTGACCGCGGGGGCGATCCTCCTCGAGCAGACCGCCGACCGGCAGCTCCACGAATTTCGCCTGCGCAAGGCTCGGGGCGACGCGAGCGGCACCCTGAACACCGGGGTCTGGGCCTGGTCGCGGCATCCGAACTACCTCGGCGAGATGGGCTTCTGGTGGGGCCTCTGGCTCTTCGCGGTAGGCATCGGCGCCGAGGGCTGGCGGATCGCGGGAGCGGCGGCGATCACCCTGATGTTCGTCTTCGTGAGCGTCCCCATGATCGAAGCACGGCACCGCGCCCGGCGCCCCGACTACGACGCCGAAGCCGCTCCCGGCGTGCTCTTTCCTCGCCCGCCGCGCGGGAGATAGACCGCTCCAGACCGCTGCGCGCCCGGGTCGAAGACCGCGAGGCTTGCTCCCGGGCCGCAGATTTTCTAATGCGTGGGGATGGAACGGGTACCGATGACGCTCCAGGGCCACCAGGCCCTCAAGGAAGAGCTGGCCAGGCTGAAGGCGGAGATGCCGAAGATCTCTCAGGAGATCGGCGTCGCCCGGGACCACGGCGACATCAAGGAGAACGCCGAGTACCACGCCGCCAAGGAGAAGCAGGGCATGACCGTCGCCCGGATCGCGGAGATCGAGGACAAGCTCGCCCGCGCCGACGTCATCGACCCCAAGCAGCTCGGCGGCGACCGGGTGAAGTTCGGCGCCACGGTGGAGCTCGAGTCCATCGACGACGGCAAGATGGTCACCTACCGCATCGTCGGCTCCGAGGAGGCGGACCTCGCCAACGGCACCATCAGCGTGACCTCGCCCGTCGCCAAGGCGCTCATCAACCGCGAGGTCGGCGACGAGGTGAAGGTCAAGGCCCCCGGCGGCCTCCGCGAGTACGAGATCGTCGACATCACCTGGGAGTGATGCGCTCCCACTGGTGACCGGCGCCCCCTGGCTCCAGTACCATCCGGCGCCCCATGGCCGTCCACGACGCGAAGCTCGATCTCCGTCGCCCCCTCGTCGCCGGGCTCTGGCTCGGTGTGCTCGAGGTGGCCCTGGTCCTGTCCCTCTCCTGGACGGCCTTCCTCTCCAACGCCGAGCGCCTCCGCTACACCGCGGTCGCGATGACCGCCATCCCGGCGATCCTCCTGCTGGTCCGGGTGCTGGCCGAGATCCCCGCGCGCCTCGCGCGCCGCGCCGAGGACCCGGAGCGGATGGTCGGGCGAGTCTCCGGCGTGCTCTGCGTCGGGGTGGCCGGCGTCCTCGGATGGGCCCTCACCGAAGGCCGGCGAGTCCGGGATGCCTCGTGGCGCGAGCTCGGCGTCCTCTTCTTCGCGGTGACCGTCTCGGCGCTGCTGATCACCCTGGTGCGCTACTGCCATCGGCGCGAGCCCTACGGCTGGCGCGTCCCCCTGACCTTCATGGGCGTCGCCGCCGCGGCGCTCGCGGTGGACCAACTCGTGCTCGCGCGGCTCTACGGGGCCTTCCACCTCGGCCTCGGCATGGTGGCCATCGTCCTCGCGGTCGCGGCCGGGACCCAGATGCCGCTGCAGCGGCTGGACGCGGCGCCGACCACCCGCTGGGCGGCGTGGCTCCTCTCCCTGGCCGCCGTCGTCCTGGCGACCCTGTCGGTGCTGGGGCTCGAGAACGCGCCCAGCGCCCGCTTCGCGACCGAGTCCCGGGCGCCCCTCTCGGGCAAGGTCATGACCGCGCTGGATCGGCTCTATACCGCGCCCGAAGACGAGGTGGTCCCGGAGGAACTCCCGGAGGAGACCGAGGCCGTGGAGGTCGCCGGCATCGATCTCCGCGACCAGGACGTCCTGTTGATCACCATCGACGCGCTCCGGGCCGACCGGCTGGCCGCGTACGGCGGGGAGGGCGGGCTCACCCCGGCCATGGACGCGCTGGCGGAGGAGGGCGTCGTCTTCGACCACGCGTACACCCCCACCCCCCACACCTCCTACGCCCTGGCCAGCCTCCTGACCGGCAAGTTCATGCGCGAGGTGCTCGAGCTGGAGGGCGCCACGGCGCCGCCGGTGGCCCTCCCGGAGCTCCTGCGCGACTACGGGTACCGCACCGCGGCCTTCTACCCGCCGGCCATCTTCTTCGTCGATCGCGCCCGCTTCGAGGCCATGGACGAGTCGGGGTTCGGCTTCGAGTACCGCAAGCGCATGTTCGCGCCGGCGTCCGACCGCGTGCACCAGCTCCGCGACTACCTCTCCGAGGTCGAGGCCGGCCACCCGCTCTTCGTCTGGGTCCACCTCTTCGAGCCCCACGAGCCCTACGAGCCGCCCGACGCCTTCGCGCGCGGGGACTCGACCATCGCCCGCTACGAGGGCGAGGTGGCCGCGGCGGACTCCGCGGTGGGCGACCTGGTGCGCACCTTCCGGGAGCAGCGGCCGGGGGCGACGGTCATCCTCACCGCCGACCACGGCGAAGAGCTGGGCGACCACGGCGGCTGGTATCACGGGTCGACGCTCCACGAAGAGCAGATCCGGGTGCCGCTCATCTGGTCGTCGCCGGGTCACACCGACCCGCACCGGGTGAGCAACCCGGTCGAGCTGGTGGACATCGCCACCACCGTCCTCGCTGCGGCCGGGATCCCTCGGGAGGCGCGGATGCGCGGCGACGACCTCGGCCCCCAGCTCGCCGGCGCCGAGCTGGACGCGCCCCAGTACGCCTTCGCCTCCATCCGCGACGAGCGGATGGCCACCGACGGGCGTCACAAGCTCGTGTGCGACCAGCAGGGCCGCTGCCGGCTCTACGATCTGGAAGAGGATCCCCTCGAGCGGCACGACCACGGCCAGACCGACCTCGACCGCGTGCGCGTGATGCGCGCCGCGTCGAGCCAGTTCGTGGGGTCCATCCCGCGCATCGAGGCGATGGCCATGACCGGCGACGTCGGCTGGCCCGACGCCTTGGCGCGGGCGGAGCTCGGCGACTCGACGGCGGCCGCCGACGTGGTGCCGCTCCTGGGCGAGGCGCGGCCGGCGGTGCGGGTCGCCGCGGCCCGGGCCCTCGCCCGGCTCAACCACCGGCCGGCGGCGCCGACCCTGGAGCGCCTCGCCGAGAGCGACGCCGAGCCCGAGGTGCGCCGGGAGGCCGCGCTGGCGGCGCTCTCCCTCGGCGACGACGACCACCTCGCGGACCTGGTGGCGCGCCTGGCCCGGGCCGAGCCCGAAGACGGCGACTGGGCGCGCCGGGCGGCGGTGGTCCTCACCCGACACGACGTGGTGGTCCCCGGGCCGCTGCGCAGCCTGGTGGCCGACGCCGAGGCCGAGGAGCAAGACCGGGTCGCGGCCATCCAGGCCCTCGGTCGCGTGCGGGACGTGCGGAGCCGGGACCTCCTCATCGAGACCCTCGACGACGTCCGGCTGCGCGCGGACGCCGCCGAGGCCTTGGGCGCCATCGGGGGCGGCGACGCCGCCGACGCCCTCGCGCTCTCCCTCTCCAACGAGCGCTACATCCCCGCCCGCGAAGCCGAGGCCGCCGGCCTGGTCCGCATGGATGACCGACGCGCGGAGCCGCTCATCCGCCGCTTCCTGGGCGTCGACCGCCCGCTGCCCGGGGGCGTGGCCCTGCTGCGGCGGGCCGGCGCCCTCACCCGCGCCTCGGGCGAGGGGGCCCTCGTCACCGACGAACGGGTGCGCGAGGGCATGTGGGAGTGCGCGGAGACCGGCTGTCAGCCCGGCGCCGACGCCGCCATCGTGTTGTCCGCCGAGCGGGCCCCGGCCGCGCCGGCCAAGGCGCTCTTCCTGGTCTGCGCGGAGCGCGCCGGACCCCTGCGCATCGCCGGCGAGGCCCTCGACGTCCTCGAGGGCTGCAGCGAGGTGGCCATCCCCGCCGGTTCCGGGCCCGAGCGTCGCTTCCCGGTGGTCGGAGACGCCCGGATCGAGGCGGTCGCCGTCGTGGAGCTCGCCGAAGAGGTCCCCGCGCCGGAGCCGGAGCCCTGGGAGCCCGAGGGCGAGGGCGAGACCGGCGACGACTAGGTCGACGTCGTCGTGGGCTGCATGCGGCCCGCGCGGTAGGCTTCGAGGAGCGCGGCCACCGCGTCCGCGGGGACGCCGAGGAAGGCCTCGTCGTAGCAGATGGGGTGCCGGTCGCCGTCGCGCTTCAGCACCATCCTGCGGCGCCGGGTCCAGCCCTCGAGCACGGTGAGCGCGGGCTCCGCCTGCACGCTGACGCCCTCGAGGTGCGGCCAGGAGGCGCGGACGATGCCCTCGCGGGTCCGCATGAGGACCTCGGCCGGCGTGGCCACCAGCGCCAGACCCCGTCGGGGAACCACGTGCCGGAGCGCGACGTAGAGCCACGCCAGCGGGACCAGCGAGCAGACCACCACTCCGGCCAAGGGCAGCAGCCCGAGGTAGCCCAACTCGAGCTGCGGCGTGCGGAGCGCGCCGTCGAGGAAGACCAGGGCCGCGAGGACGGCAGCGAAGGGCACGCGGCGCAGCCAGCCGGCGCCGTGGCGCACGACGGCCATCCCGGCGCCGAGGTGCCCCTGGGACGCGCGGTCGTAGACCTGGCTTCCCTGCCGGGCCGGCGCAGGCGGGTCGCCCCCCTCGGGGACCGCGCCGCGCCACTCGGTGATCGCCGCGGCCAGCGCGGCGGGACCGCCGAACACCGGGGGGAGACCCAGCATCGCGCGCCCCTCCGCGTCCGGTCGGTGGATCACCCAGACCCGGTCCAACCCGCGCCATCCGCGCCCCTGGTGCACGGCCACTACGTCCTCGCGCGGTACCGCGCGGGACCCTTCGGGGCTCTCCAGGCGTAGCGCGCCGTCCTCGAGGACCAGGCGGTGCTTCCCCAGCGCGAGCCGGACCCGCCGCGCCAGCTCGGCCAGGGCCGGCAAGCCGCGCAGGGCGAAGGCGAGGCCCAGGGCCCGCAGCCCGAGGGCGACGGGGTTCAACGCGGTCTTCGCGGAGCCCTCGCGGTCGAACCCGAGGACCAAGAGCGCGATGGCCAGCGCGGGGAAGACCAGCCCGCGCCAGCCCTCGCCGCGCAGGAGCGGGGGCGCTCCCCCCGACCACTCGCGGGGGCCGCTCATCGGCAGTCGCAGCGCTCGGCGGCGCCTTCGTACTGCCGGCAGCGGTCCCGACCGAGCTCACAGCGAGCCTCGGCGTCGGCGTCGGTGACCGAGGTCGCGATGGCGCAGATGCGCTCGCCGGCCTCGCAGCCCCGCTGGGTTCCGGCGCAGACGGTCTCACAGTCGCCCCCCGCCTCGAGAACTGCGACGCGCACCTCGTCCTGGATGGCTTCCTGCCGCTGGATGGCGTCGAAGTGGGACGCGGTCGCGGGCGGCGGAGGCTCGGAGGAGCCGCACCCGAGGGCCAACGCGAAGGCGGCGAGACAGAGGGGCCGGAGCACGGGCAGGAGGTAGCACGAGGGAGGCCGGGCCACGAGCCCCCACCTGCGAGGGGGCTTTCGCGCGTTCGTCTTCCGGATTCCTCCGGTCTCCCCCGTTCCTGGGAACGACGCCGATTGACGGCCGCACGGTAGCTGTGTACCCCAGACGTGCGTGCCCATGGTCAACCACGCAGCGCGCGAGCTGCACCTGAAGGTGGTCTATTATGGGCCGGGCCTCGGCGGGAAGACGACCAACCTCGAGTACATCCACGCCAAGACGCGGCCGGAGCGGCGCGGAAAGCTCATCTCGCTGACCACCGAGTCCGAGCGGACCCTCTTCTTCGACCTGCTGCCCATGGATCTCGGGAAATACCGCGGCTACGACGTGCGCATCCACCTGTGCACCGTGCCGGGCCAGATCGCCCTGGACGAGACCCGCAAGCTCGTCCTGCGCCACGTGGACGGCATCGTCTTCGTGGTCGACAGCCAGAAGGGGCGGCTGGACCAGAACGTGGAGTCCATCCGGAACCTCTACGACAACCTCCGGCTCCAGGGCGACGACCCCGACCGGATGCCGCTGGTGGTCCAGTACAACAAGCGGGACCTGCCCGACGTGCACCCGGTGGCCGAGCTGGCCGAGGCCCTCGGCGTCCCCGCCGAGGTGGTGCAGATCGAGGCCAGCGCCGTGAAGGGGCGCGGGGTCCTCGACACGCTCCGCTCGATCACCAAGGCCTGTCTTCGCCTGGTGGAGGATCCCGACCGCATGCCCGGCGGGCGCTCGCCGTCGATCCTTCCCGGCAAGCGCGCCTCGCTCTACCGCGGGCTCGCCGGGGAGCGCGTGGACGTTCCGTCGATCCCGCGACCCTCGCGGGTGCCGCGCCTGGACGAGTGATGCGGCGTTTCCTGGCGCGATGGTCCGGGGACCGCCTGGCGGTCGAACGCCGCCCGCGGGATTGCGCCCACGGTGCCGAGGTCGTCTCGCTCCCCGAGGACGAGGCGTCGGCCACCACCGTCTACGAGCGGGTGGGCGACGTGGAGGCCGGAGCGTGGGCGCTGGTCCACGAGGAGACCGGCGCCGACGACCCGCGGCTCGAGGACGCCGACGCGCTCTGGGCGGCCTTCGAGGCGGGCACCCTCGCGGCGGCGCCCGAGGTCCTCGCGGCGTTGCGGCGGGAGCCGTTGGGGCTCGATTGGGAGGTGGCGCCCGGGGTCCGGATGGGCGCGTTCCGCACTCCCACGCTGCTCCCGGCGACGCACACCAACTCCTTCCTGCTCACCGACGAAGGGGGCCGGGCCCGGGTCCTGGTCGAGCCGGCGCCCCGGGACCGCGGCGAGGTCGAGCGCATGGCCCGGTGGGCCGCCGGGGTGGAGGCCATCTTCGTCACCCACCATCACCCGGACCACGTGGGCGGGCTCCCGGCGCTGAGCGAACGCCTCCGGGCGCCGGTCTGGGCCCATCCATCGACCGCGAGTCGTTGTGGCCCCGGCCGCTACCGCCACCTGCAGGACGGCGACGAGGTCGTCGCGGGCGAGCGCCGCTGGCAGGTGCTGCACACCCCCGGCCACGCGCCGGGCCATCTCTGCCTCTTCGACCCCGCGGCGGGGACCGCGATCGTCGGGGACATGGTGGCGGGGACCGGGACCATCCTGGTGGAACCCGGGGAGGGCGACATGGGCCTCTACCTCGCGTCGCTCGATCGCCTCGCCGCCCTGGGCGCGCGCAAGGTCCTGCCGGCCCACGGGGGCCTGATCGTGGGCGACGAGGTCTTTCGTCGCTACGCGCTCCACCGGCGCATGCGCGAGGCCAAGGTGCTCGCGGCTCTCCGCGGCCACCCCGGCTCCGTGGGCGACCTCGTGCCCCTGGCCTACGACGACGCGCCGAAGGCGGTCTGGCCCCTGGCTCGGCTCAGCGTGGAGGCCCACCTGCTCCATCTGGAGACCCAGGGCCTCGCCGCCGTCGAAGGCGGCCGGTGGCGCGCCCTGCCGGGCTCCTGAGCCGGACTACCCCAGGAGCGCGCGGCAGCTCGGCGCCACCACCAGGGGCGGGCGGCCATCGGCGAAGTGGACCAGGAGCGCGCTCCCGCCTTCCTCGAGGGCGGCGCCGGTCACCCCACAGACCGCGGCCTGGGCCAGGGTCAGCTCGCTGAAGCCCAGCGCGCCATCGAGGGGCGCCTTGGGGGGCGCCGGAGCCGGCTTGGCGGCGTGGGGCCGGGCGGCACCGCCGATGCGGTCCGAGAGGCTCCGCAGCTCCGACTGGGCCCGCTGCTCGGCGGCGCTCATCACGTCGATGGCGTCCTCCAGCAGCGTGCGCACCACGTTGGACACCGGGACGCGCCAGGAGCTCGCCAGCGCCTTGAGCTCCTCCTCGAGCACCTCGGGGACGCGGGTGTGGAGCACCTTGTCCTTGCGGGCTCGGCGCGGGCGCGGGTGAGAGGTCTCGGTCTCGGTCTCCTCGGCCTCTTCGGGGGCGTCGTCGTCGGCCACGGGCGGAGCGTATCACCCCGTGAGGCCCTCGGCACCGATACGTCTCACGACGTGTGACGTCGATCGCCCCTCGGCCGAACGTCAGCCGGCCATTCGGCGCACCATCAGGCACTCGTCCTGCACCACGTCGATCCCCGCCGCGGTGAGGGCGTCGGCGACTTCCTCGTTGCGGATGCCGCTCTGGAGCCAGACGACCGGTGGGTGCAGCGCCAGCAGGTCCTCCAGATGCCCGGTGACATCTTCGGGGCGGCGGAAGACGCAGACGATGTCCACCGGCCCGGCCTCCCGCAGGTCGCGCACGACCGGCTCGCCGAGCATCTCGGACACCTCCGGCTCGTAGACGGGGACGGGGACGATGCGCACGCCGAGCCTCTGGAGCCGCGCCGGGACGTAGTGCGCGGGCTTCTGCGCGTGGGCTTCGGAGCGGATACCCAGGACCGCGACGGCGCTGGCGTCCTGGGCGACCGCGTCGATGGCGGTCCGGTCGGTGAGGCGGCGCCCGGGGGCGGAGGGATTGCTTTGCTGGGTCATGTCGGCCTGGCGCCCGGGCGATCGAGGCCCCATCATCGGGCGCGATGCGGGATTTGATGGGCGAGCTCTTCGATCACGTCGAGGAAGACCTCGATGGCGTAACGATGACTCCGGACGGTCTGCGGGCGATCGTCGACGGGCGCTTCGGGGAGGTGACCGTCGCGGTCGACCACGATCCGGAGGCGGAGATGCTGCGGGTGAGCGCCGCGGTGCCGCCCCCGGCGGGCAGCGGTCGCTCCTTCCTGCTCTGGTGCCTGGCCCTCAACGCGCGCTACTGGGACGTGAAGGTCGGCCTCGACGACCGCGGTCTCCTCCTGGTGCACTCCGATCTCGACGTGGACGACGAGCTGGACATCGAGGTCGTCGCCGCCCAGGTCATCGAGCGCTCGGACACCGTGGTGGACCTGATCGACGACGACCTGGTGGAGTGGCTCCTCGAGCACGACCTCGGGACGCCGGCCCAGCGCGAGCGCTGGGAAGCTCGCCTCGACGAGGACTGAAGCCGTAGAGGATTCCGCTCTCGCTCCTGCGAACGGGCGTCGAGGTCCGTGTGAAGTGAACTTCACGATCATTCCCTCGGCACGGGCTTTTCGTGCTTTTGATGGGTGGAACGGCCCTTGCTCCTAGAGGGGGCATGGCTGCACTCACCGCGGAAGCACATCCCATCGATCGAATCCTGGAAGTGGTCACCGGCCACGAGGGCGGCGGACTCTCCGTCCGCGCCATCGCGCGCAAGGCCGGGCTCAGCCCCGGCACGGTGACCTACTACTTCGCCTCCCGGTCGGCGCTCATGGACGCTGCGCTCGAGCGCTACCACAGCGTGATCTCCGACCTGGTGGAGGGCTGGATGCGGAAGAAGGGCAAGGCCCGCGCGGGCGTCCTGGTCGAGCAGCTCGTCGGCCACCTCTTCCACAGCCGGAGCGACGTCCGTCGCCGCATCGGCACCTGGGTCGAGAGTTGGTCGCTGCCCCAGCGGCGGCAGCGGCAGATGGAGCACCTCCTGGACATCACCACCCGCGAGCCCTGGGGCGCGGGGTGGAGCGAGCAGGACCGCCGGGTGATCGTCCAATGCCTGACCTGGGGGGCCCAGCACTTCGCCGCCCTGGAAGACGAGGACCTCGTCGCGCTGGTCCGCGCCTCGGGCCGAGTGGAGGCCCAGGCGGCGGTGAGCGACGCGCTGGCCCGCCTGGCCGACGCGCTCGCGGGCGGCGCGCTGGCCGCGCCGGCCGAAGGGACCGCCTGAGCGACCGGGCTCAGAGTCGCATCAAGACCGAGCCCCAGTTGAGGCCGGAGCCCAGGGCGAGGAAGCAGATGAGCTGGCCCTCCTTCACCTCGCCGCCCCGGCGGAGCTCGTCGAGGAGGAGCCCGATCGTCGCCGCCGACGTGTTCCCGTACTTGGCGATGTTGGAGGGGACCTTGGATTCGGGGAGCTTCAGGGCCTGGCGCACCGCGCCGTTGATGCGGTCGTTGGCCTGGTGAGCGATGAACCAGTCGACGTCGTCGAGGGTCACGGCGCACTTCTCGCAGACCGTGCGCACCGAGCGGCTCAGCTCGGTGACCGCCACCTTGAAGAGGTCCCGGCCCTGCATCTTGGGGATGTGCTCCTCCCGCTCGTACATCTCCGGGGTGAAGTAGGGGCGGCTGCGGAAGCCGCCCGAGGCGATGTAGATGCGGTCGAAGAGCCGCCCGTCGGTGTGGAGATCGGCGCCCAGGAACCCCCGGTCCTCGCCGCCCTCGCGGAGCACCATGGCCGCCGCGCCGTCGCCGAAGAGCACCGCCAGGCCCCGATGCCGGGTGCCGCGCTCCATGGCCTCCTGGCTCACCGGGCGGTCGCTCTCGCCGTAGAGCACGTCCCAGTCCTCCCAGGGCATGAAGCCGGCGTGGGCGTCGGCTCCCACCAGGAGGATCGTCTTGGCCGCGCCGGTGGCCACCAGGCCGTTGGCGACCTGCATCCCGAAGGGCATCGCCGCGCACTGCTGGCGGATGTCCAGCGCGGGCACGCGCGGGATGCCCAGCTTGGCGCCCAGGAGCCCGCCGGCCCCCGGGAAGATGAACTCCGGGGTCATGGTGGCGAAGACGATGAAGTCGACCTCTTCGGCGTCGACGCCCGCGTTGGCCAGCGCCCGCTGGCTGGCCTTGAGGGCCAGATCGCTCACCCCTTCGCCCTCGGCGACGAAGTGGCGCTGCTTGATGCCGGTGCGCGGGTAGATCCACTCGTCGCTGGTCTCCATCACCGCGGAGAGCTGGTCGTTGGTGACGGGGACGCCGGGGACGTGGTGGCCGGTGCCGAGGATCGTGATGCCCATGGCCTGCCCGCCTACCAGAACGTGACGACATAGTCATCCTCCGCGGCGGTCGGTGGAATCGCGGGGGGCGCCGAGCCGTTGGGTTCGCGTGCACCGTTGTCACGCCCGAGCCCCAGGCCTACTGTTCTCGCGTGGCTCCCGAGCCGGGGGCATGGAGGTCCAGTGAGCGAATTCAGCTTCGACGCATACGTCAGCAAGCGCGAGAGCGGAGCCCTCGGCGGCATGGCCGAGGAGACCCGCTACGCCTTCGGTCCGGACCTCACCATGCTCCGCGGGTTCGACAAGTTCCGTCCGCTGAAGCTGGTGGTGGCCTCGTTGGTCCGCGGCCAGAAGCACCTCTTCCAGCATCGCTTCATCGCCAACTCTCTCAAGGTCGGTCCGCGCCAGCTCCCCCAGGTCCACGCCCTGGCCAAGGAATGCGCCGACGTCCTGGGCATCGCGATGCCGGCCCTCTACATCTCCAACAGCCCGGTGATGAACGCCTTCACCTTCGGGACCCAGGAGGACTCGTTCATCGTGGTCCACTCGAAGCTGGTGGATCACTTCACCGAAGACGAGCTGCGCTTCGTCATCGGCCACGAGATGGGCCACATCCAGAACGGCCACGTGGTCTACCTGACCACCATGCTCCTCCTCTCGCAGCTCCCGGCGATCCTGCGACCCCTGCAGCCGGTGGTGCAGGCCGCGTTGCGCACCTGGTCCCGCCGCGCGGAGATCACCTGCGACCGCGCCGGCGCGCTCTGCTGCGGGGACATCGGGGTCGCCGAGCGGACCTTCGTGAAGATGGCCTCCGGTTCCACCAAGCACTACGACGCCATCGACGTCGAGGCCTATATGGACCAGCTCGAGGAGGCCCGGAAGGGCGTCGGGCGCTTCACCGAGATCTTCGACTCGCACCCCGCGCTACCCAAGCGCATCGCCGCGCTGCGGGTCTTCGGGGAGAGCGCCTACTACCGCAAGGCCGTCGGCCTCGGGCAGGACGGGCTGGACCTGAAGACGGTCGACGAGCGGACCACCGACATCGTAAAGATCAACGCCAAGGGCGAGATGCCGGGGGAGCTCCCCGTCGCCGACGACACCGAGAAGGGAAGCGAATGAGCGAGACGACGAGCCGCTACGGCGAGCTGAAGCAGCAGGCGCTACGGAGCCTCCGGGACGTGGCGGCGCTGGCCGACGAGGCCGGAGCCAAGTCCCTGGCGCGCAAGCTGCGCGACGACCGGATCCCGCGGCTGCGCGACGAGCGCTTCCACCTGGTGGTCCTCGGGGAGTTCAACCACGGCAAGACGACCTTCGTGAACGCGCTCCTCGGCGCGCCGCTCCTGCCCATGGGCGTCACGCCGACCACCGCGGTGATCCACCACGTGGCCCACGGCGAGACCCAGACCGCCAAGGCGGTCGGCGACGCGGGGGAGAAGGACGTCGCCATCGGCGAGCTCGAGCAGTACGAGGTCGGCGGAGCGGCCCAGGCCGACGCGGTGAAGCACCTGGACGTGAAGTACCCCGCGCCCTTCCTCGAGGAGGGCGTGGTCCTGGTGGACACGCCGGGCGTGAACGACATCAACGAGGCGCGGGCCGAGATCACCTACGGCTACATCCCGCGCTCGGACGCCATCCTGTTCCTCCTGGACGCCGGACAGATCCTCAAGGAGTCCGAGCGGGCCTTCGTGGCCAGCAAGCTCCTCGCCCAGTCGCGCGACAAGGTCGTCTTCGTCGTGAACAAGATGGACATCCTCGACGACGAGGAGCGCGAGGAGGCCCTGGCCTACGCCCGGCTCAACCTGGGCAAGCTGATGGCCGACCCCATCGTCTTCGGCGTGAGCGCCGAGCAGGCCCTCGAGGGCGACCGGAGCACCTCCGGCATGGACGAGCTGGTCGAGCATCTGCGCACCTTCCTGCGCGACGAGCGCGGCCGAGTCCTCCTCGACAACGCGCTCGGGGACGGCATCCGCACCGCGGCGACGCTCAAGACCGGTATCGAGGTCCAGAAGCGGGCCCTGGCGATGGACCAGGCCGAGCTGGAGCGGCGCCTGAAGACCCTCGAGGAAGACCTCGAGCAGAGCGCCGAGCGGATGAGCGAGCGCAAGGCGCGCATCCGCGAGTCGGTCAGCGCGGTCAAGGCGGTGGTCCGCGCCGACGTCGAGGGCTTCGCCCGTCGCTTCGCCGACCAGCTCCCCGGGGAGATCGAGCAGAGCGACGCCAAGGATCTGCGGAAGCACCTCGGCGGCTTCATCGAGGAGAAGTTCAAGAACCTCGCCGAGGAGCAGGCCGAGGCCATCGCGACGCGCCTGGAGAAGGTGGCCGAAGAGGCCATCGCCTTCGTGACCGAAGACGCCTCGGCCCGGGCGGAGCATCTGCGCGCGGTGCTGGGGGACGACTCCACCGAGCTCGACCTCGACGTGAACACCTTCGCCTACGACGTGGGCGTCTTCGCCGTCGGCGCCTTCGGCGTGACCCTGATGGTGCTCTCCAACGTGCTGGTCGGCGGCGCGCTGGCCCTCGCGGCGCCGGTGCTCGCGCTGGTCTTCCGGGGCCGCGCCGACAAGCAGGTCAAGGAGCGCGCGAAGGAAGAGGCCCCGAAGGTGGTCATCGACGCCGCCAAGAAGATGGCGGACGCCTTCGACGAGCGCATCGACGAGTTCGGCGAGCGCCTGATCGACTTCGTCACCCGCGCGAACGAGGAGATGAGCCGGTCCATCGCCGAGCTGGTGCGCACCGCCCGGGAGGCCAAGAGCTCGGGCGCCGCGGCGCAGACCAAGCTGGCCGGCGACGTGGGCATGACCCTCGCGCGTCTCGAAGAGGTCGAGACCCGCATGCAGGGCATGCGCACCGGGCTCTGGGCCAGCGGCGCCACCTCCGACGCCGTGCACTGACGCACCGGAGAGGCGCGGTGGGTTTCGGCGTTGCCGGAAACTCACCGCGCCAACGGTGTGCCTTGCGGTCGCTGGGGGCAGCGCCGAAGCTTTCGGGATGCGGACCCCGGTCGTCTTCCTCGCTCTCTCGCTGACCGTCGCCTGCGACTGCGGGGAGACCCTCGGCTCGGACACCTTGGCCCGCGATGGCGGCGGCGGCGTGGACGCGGGAGGCGGCGACGACGCGGGGGTCGGTCGCGACGCGAGTGGACCCACCGACTTCGGTCCGCCCCGGGACTTCGGCGACCCGGAGCGCTGTGGTGACCTCGAAGCCACCGTGCGCGACTTCCACGCCGCTCACCCGGACTTCGAGTCGTTCGGCGGCTCCGGGGCGACCACCGGGCTGGTGGAGTCCATGCTCGGCGCCGACGGCAAGCCCGTCCACGCCGCGGCGGGTCCGACCAGCCAGACCACCGGCCCGGACAACTTCGACCAGTGGTACCGGGACGTCGACGGCGTGAACATGCCCTTCACCGTCGGCCTGGCGCTCACCGAGGAGTCGCCCGGGAACTACGTCTATGACAACAGTGCGTTCTTCCCGCTGGCCGACATGGGCTTCGGCAACGAGGGCAACCCGCACAACTTCCACTTCACCACCGAGATCCACGCCACCTTCCAGTACCGCGGGGGCGAGGTCTTCACCTTCCGCGGCGACGACGACGTGTGGGTCTTCGTGAACGACCGCCTGGCCCTGGACCTCGGTGGCCTCCACGGCGCGCTCGCCGGGACCATCGACTTCGACGCCCAGGCGGCCGAGCTCGGCATCGAGGTGGGCACCCGCTACTCCCTCGACGTCTTCCACGCCGAACGCCACACGAACGAGAGCAACTTCCGGATCGAGACCTCGATCGAGTGCTTCATCCTGGAGTGAGCGGCTCCAGGGCAGGCTCGAAGAACCGGACGCTGCGCTCGCGAAGCTTCGGCAGCTGGCGCTCGATCTGGCGCTCGTGGTCGGTCTGGACGGCTTCGTACCAGGCGAAGACCACCGCGACCGCGGGGGTCAGTCCTCGCCGGCCCAGAGGCTCTCGACGTCACCCCGGCGGCGCACGAGGGAGGCGCTCCCGGCCTCGCAGAGGACCTCGGCGGCGCGGGGGCGCGCGTTGTAGGAGCTGGCCATCTCCCGGCCGTAGGCGCCGGCGCCGAGCACGGCGACCAGGTCGCCCTCGCGGACCTCGGGGAAGGGGCGGCTGCGCGCGAAGAAGTCGCCGGACTCGCAGACCGGGCCCACCAGGTCGGTCTCCCGGGTGGGGCCCTCGGGGGCCACGACGGGCACGATGGCGTGGTACGCCTGGTAGAGGCTGGGGCGGATGAGCTCGGTCATCGCGCCGTCGAGGATCACGAAGCGCTTGCCGCCCTGGTCCTTGATCGCGAGCACCGAGGTCAGCAGCGCGCCCGCGTCGCCGACGAGCGCCCGGCCGGGCTCGGTGATGAGGTCGAAGTCGCGGGCGCCGGCGGCCTCGAGGCCTTCGGCGATGGCGGCGCCGAAGGCGGCGTCGGCGGGGTAGGGGGCCTTCTCGTTGCCGTAGGTGAGGGGCCAACCGCCGCCCACGTCGAGGGAGCGGATGGGCGCGCCGAGCTCGCGGCACTGGAGCGCGAACTGGGCCAGGAGGGTGACCGCTTCGCGCAGCGGGTCGACGGACCCGAGCTGGGACCCGATGTGGCAGCTCACGCCGTCGAGGTGGAAGCGGTCGTCGCCCACGATCTCGGGGACCAGCCGCTCGGCCACGTCCAGCTCCAGGCCGAACTTGGTCGAGTGGAGCCCGGTGGCGATGTAGGGGTGGGTCTCGGCGTCCACGTTGGGGTTCACGCGGAGCGCGATGGTCGCGGTGGTGCCGAGGTCCGCGGCGACCTCTCCCAGGAGCCGGAGCTCGCTCTCGCTCTCCACGTGGACGGCGCGGATGCCCTTCTCGAGCGCCAGCCGGAGCTCGGCGCGGGACTTCCCGACGCCGCTGTAGACGATGCGCTCCGCCGGGATCCCCGCGCGTAGCGCGCGGAGGAGCTCGCCGCCGCTGACGATGTCCGCGCCGCAGCCGAGGGCCGCCAGGCGCTTCAGGAGCGCCTGGTTGCCGTTGGCCTTGATGGCGTAGGCGATGAGGGTCTCGCTGCCGCCACTCGCCTGGGCCATGGCTTCGGTGATCGAACGGTACGCGGCGTCGACCCGCTCACCGGAGTAGACCCACGTCGGGGTCCCGTGGGCCTCGGCGACGGCGCGCAGGTCCACGCCGCTGGTAGTCAGGACGCCGTCGGCGTAGGCGAAGGCTTCGCTGGGCAGGCTCATCTCAGGGCTCCTCACGGACGTCGAAGGCGGTGAGGTCGACGCCCCGCGCGCCGAGGCGCTCGCGCAGCTCCGCGATGGCCGCACGCACCCGGCCTCGAGCGGGACCGCCGGGCAGGTCGCGGCGCTCCACCGCGGTCTCCATGTCGAGGGCAGCGAAGGCGGACTCGTCGAAGCGCTCGTTCTGTTCGCGCAGCTCGTCGAGGGTCAGCTCGCCGAGGGTGCGCCCGGTGGCGTGGGCCTTGGCGACCAGGTGACCGACCACGTGATGCGCGTCGCGGAAGGGCACGCCGCGGGCGGCGAGCCAGTCGGCCAGCTCGGTGGCGTCGAGGAAGCCCTCGCGCAGGGCGGCCTGCATCTTGGCCGGCTGGAAGGCCGCGTGGGCCAGGGCGCCGGTGAGCACTTCCAGGGTGTCGTCGACGGTGTCGAAGGCGTCGAAGACCGGCGCCTTGTCCTCTTGGAGGTCGCGGTTGTAGGCCAGCGGGAGCCCCTTGAGGGTCACCAGGAGGTTCACGAGGTCGCCGATGACCCGGCCGGTCTTGCCCCGCGCGAGCTCGGCCATGTCCGGGTTCTTCTTCTGCGGCATGATGGAGGAGCCGGTGGTGAAGGCGTCGCTCATCACCACGAAGCCGAACTCCTGGGTCGACCAGAGGACCAGCTCCTCGGCGATGCGGCTGAGGTGCACGGCGCAGCAGGCCAGCGCGGAGACGGCCTCGACCAGGAAGTCCCGGTCGCCGACGGCGTCCAGGGAGTTGCGCATGGGTCGGTCGAAGCCGAGGGTCGTGGCGGTCTGCGCCCGGTCCAGGGGGAAGGTGGTGGACGCCAGCGCCGCGCACCCGAGGGGCGACTCGTTCATCCGGGTGGCCGCGTCCAGGAGCCGGCCGCGGTCGCGGTCGAGCATCTCGGTCCAGGCGAGCAGGTGGTGGGCGAGGCGCACCGGCTGGGCGCGCTGCAGGTGGGTGTAGCCGGGGAGGAGCACGTCCACGGTGTGCTCGGCGCGGAGCGCCAGGACGGCGAGGAAGCGGTCGATGCGCGCGGCGCTGGCCCGACAGGCCTCTCGGGTCCACAGGCGCATGTCGGTGGCCACCTGATCGTTGCGGCTCCGGCCGGTGTGCAGCTTGCCGCCCACGTCGCCGACCTCTTCCACCAGCGCGCTCTCCACGTTCATGTGGACGTCCTCGCGGTCGTCGCTCCACTCCATGGCGCCGGTGCGGATGCGCTCGCGGACGGTCTCCAGGCCCTTGCGGATCCGACCGGCCTCGTCCTGGGTGACCACCCCGACGTCCGCCAGCATCTGCACGTGCGCCAAGGAACCGGCGATGTCCTGCTCCGCCAGCCGCTTGTCGACGTCCACGCTCGCGCTGTAGCGGAGCGCCACGTCGTCCATGGCCTCCTCGAAGCGCCCACCCCAGGTGGCCTGCTTGCTCTCGTTGGTCTTCCCGTCGGTCATCGCGCGCGGTGGTAGCACCTGCCGCCTCCCCCCGCGAGGAGCACGCCCCGACTTGCTTTGGGGACGCACTTGCCAACTTGCGCATCGGGTCGCGCGCTTCGTCTTCGATGGGCCCTCGTCGGGTCGTCGTCGCCGAACGTGGGGGTGCAGCACGCCCCGACTTGCTTTGGGGACGCACTTGCCAACTTGCGCATCGGGTTTGCGAGGGGCTGTCCTGCCGGTCGTCGTCGCCGAACATGGGGTGGCCCGCGCGTTGCGCCAGCGCGTTCCGCCGGCGCGTTTCGCCAGCGCGTTTCGCCAGCGCGTTTCGCTTCAGCGGAGCGGGATGCGGAGGGCGACGCGGTGGAGGAGGCGGGGGCCGCCGAGGAGGGTGTGGGCGTCGATGGCCAGGGCGCCGAGGGCGGCGACGGCGGGGCCGGCCCAGCCGAGGGCGGCGGCGGCCATGAGGAGGCTGCCGGCGCCGGTGGCGAGGAGGACGCCGCGCCAGGCTTCGGTGCGGGCGGCGCGGGCGATCCACAGGGCGGCGGCGGCGTCGCGGACGTCATCGGTGGCGAGGGCGATGCCGCGTTCGCCCTGCGCGCCGCCGGCGGCGGCGAGGACGATGGGGACGCCGGCGGCGCCGAGGACCTCGGCGTCCTGGGGGGCGAAGCCGACGGCGGCGACGTCTTCGCCGGCGCCGGTCAGGGCGCGGACGGCGTCGCGCTGCTCGTCGGGGACCAGCTCGGCTTTGACGTTCTGGACGTCCAGGGTGCTCGCCAGAGCCTCGACGGTGGCGCGGTGGTCACCCGAGACCAGGACCACCTCGATCTGCTGGTCGAACATGCGCTGGACCGCGGCGCGCGCGCCGGGGCGAACCTCGTCGCGGAGGGCCAGGACCGCGCGGACCCGGCCGCCCAGGCCGACGAAGACCGCCGTCTCGCCCCGCTCTTCTGCGCGCATCGCGGCGGCGTCGGCGACGGCCACGCTGATGCCCTCGTCCAGCAGGAGCTGCCGGTTCCCGACCACCAGGCCCTCGCTGCCGGGGACGAACGCCGTCACGCCGCGGCCCGGATGCCGTACGACCCGCCGGACGAGGCGCGGCTCGATCATGTGGGCGCGGGTGTACCGGCGGATGCCGCGGGCTTCGGGGACCTCCACCTTGGCGCAGGTGCCGGCGACCATGCCCAGCAGCGCGTCGACGTCGGCGTCGCCGATGGGGGTCACCTCGACCACCTCGGGGTGCCCCACGGTGACGGTGCCGGTGGTGCAGAGGGCCGCGGTGGACACCCGCCCCGCGGCGTCCAGGGTGCGCGCGTCGCTGAAGACGATGCCCCGGCTGGCGGCGCTGGCGGCGGCGGCCACGAAGGGCGACTCGGCGGCGCGGCGGGCGGCCAGGAGCGGGGCCGCGAGGAGCACCGCGCCGCCTGCGGTCAGCGCGCCCGCCAGACCGGGGTTGCCCGTGAGCAGGAGCGCGCCGGCCAAGGCCCCGGCCACGGCGACGGCGCCGCCGATGGTCTGGATGCGATCGGCGACGCGGGCCGTGCGCGCCGCGCGGCGGCCGGCGACGAGACCGAAGCGCGGGATGCGCTGGAGCGCGCGCTCGGCGCCCACGCGGGTGGCCCGGACCCGGAGCGCGCCCCGGGTGACCTTGGCTCCGGCCAGGAGCGAGTCGCCGGGGCGGCGGTGCTCCGGAGTCTGGGCGCCGGGGTGCAGGAGCGCGTCCGCCTCGCCCGCCTGCACCACGCCATCGACGCCGAGGGTCTCGCCCTCGACGACCAGGACCACCTCGCCGGCGCGCACCTCGGAGAGGTGGACCTCTTCGTAGCGGGTGGTCTCGCCGTCGTCGCGTGCGGGGATGCGGGCGCGGGTCGGGAGCTGCGCCAGGAGCGCGCGCACGGCGTCGGCCACCGGCTCGCGACCGCGGGCGTCGAGGAGGGCGCGCAGAGCCATCGCGGCGGCGGCCAGGCCGGACGCGGCCAGGGTCCACCAGTGCGTGGAGTCCTCGCGGAGGGCGAGCCATCCGCCGGCGGCGGTCAGCGTCGCGCCGACCGGTCCCGCGAGCCAGGTGAGCCACCCGATGGTCGAACGCGCGCTGGCGTGGTGCTGCAGCGTGAGCGCTGCCGAGGTGGCCACCAGCACGGCGGCGACCCCGCCGACGAGCGGGGTGCGCGCGACCAGCGCCAGGGCGAAGGCGCTCAGCGCGGCAACCAGCGCGGGCCAGGGCACCGGGGTCTCGCCCACGTCGAGCAGCGCGGGGCGCCGCATGGTGCTGGTGCTGGCGTCCGCCGCGGGCAGGATCATCGAGGGCCGGGTGGCGTCGCGGACCCGTTGGGGGACGGTGACCGGGGCGGGCTGCACCTGGCGCCGGGACTCCTGGGTGCGCACCGTCTCCAGGTACCGCTGCCGGCAGCCCTCGCTGCACAGGTAGCGCGGGCCGGCGGGCACGACGACCACCTCCGGCGCGCGCAGCGGGTCGACCGGCTTGGCGCACGCCGGGCAGGGACGGCTGGGTACCTGCGGCCGGGCGGGGTGCATCCGCGGCGATGTAGCAGGCGTCGCCAGCCGGTGCAGCCAGCCGGTGCAGCCAGCCGGTGCAGCCAGCCGCTACTCGGTGACGTAGACGGCGCTGCCCCGGCGGTTCCGGGTGGCGAAGGTGCCGTGCCAGCTCGCGGGGAGCTCCGGGCCCGACCAGCGGAAGAGCCAGCGGGCGTCGGCCGGCGCCAGGTTCACGCAGCCGTGGCTGCGCTGGCGGCCGAAGCCGTCGTGCCAGAACGCGGCGTGGAGGGCGTAGTTCCCCTCGAAGTACATGGTCCAGGGGACGTCCTCGATGAGGTAGGCCTCGTCGGGGTTGGTCAGGTCGTCCATGGTGGTCGACACGTGCTTCGACTGGACCCGGAAGAGCCCGGTCGGGGTCTCGAAGCCGGCGCGGCCGGTGCTGACGGTGGTGGCGAAGATGGGCGTGTCTCCCTCGTAGGCCACCACGGTCTGCTCGCTCAGCCGGACGTGGATCCAGCGCTCGCCCTCCTCGATGTCCTCCGGGCGCTCGATGGGCTCCGCCCAGCGCAGAGAGGTCCCCCGCACGAGGTCGCCGCCGCGGGTGATGGCGTAGCGCTGGCCGCCGCGCTCGAGGGTGTCCAGCACCCGGAGCGGGGTGTGCTTGTCCAGGCGGCCCACCTCGCGGAAGCGGTTGGAGGTGCCCACACGGCGGAGGCGGCTGGTGTTGCCCCGGTAGACGAACGCGATGGGGAGCTGCCACTGACCGCCGAGCACCACGCCGCGGTGGTCGGGCGGCTCGTTGGGCGCGACCGCGTCGGCGCGGACGTAGGCGCCGCGGACGGTCCGGAAGAAGTTCCGCGACCCGTCGACCTCTTCGCGGTCGAGGCTCACGTAGAAGCCGCGGCGCATGCGCAGGCGCACGAAGTCGGGGATCTCCAAGGGGTTCGCCTGGGCCACGGTCACCGGGGCCAAGCTGCCGGCCTCGCCGAGTTCTTCGTCCTCGGCGCTGTCGTCCTCGGCGCTTCCCGGCGGCGGCGGGGCCTCGACCGCGCCCTCGTCGACGGCGGCCTGCTCCACGGTCTCGCCCTCGCTGGCGACTTCGGGGCTCGGGGCCGCTTCCGCCTGGCGGCGGAGGCCGGCGAAGACGTCGGCCACCGCGCGCTCCTCGCTCTCGGTGGGCAGGTGCCAGAACTGGGCGACGTCGTCCCGGGGGACCCAGCCGTAGGCGTAGGGTAGGGCGTCTTCCAGCGCGGGGGGCACCGGCGTGGGCTCGAAGCTGGGGGGCTCGCTGCCGATGAGGAAGCCCTCGCCGCGGCAGACGAAGCCGTCGCCGGGCACCTCGAACCAGCCGCGGGCGCAGCCCACGCCGGGGACCCGCTCGGTGGCCCTGAAGCGGGCGCCGCGGCGCATGTAGCCCACGACGTCGGCGCTCTGGTTGGGCTCGGCGCGGACCCGCGCGAGGAAGTGGAAGGTGATCCCGTGGTTGGGGTAGCGCGCGTCGAAGGCCGCGCGGGGATCCACCGCCTCGGGGGCGGGCTCGTGCGACGCCTCGGGCTCGGAGGCCTCCGTCGTCGGCGTCGGCGGCGCCTCCGGGGGGTCCTCCGCCACCGCGGGCGCCGGGCCCTCGGTCGCGGGGATCGCGACCACCCGCGCGCGGGCATCGGGTACCCGGGCGTCGCTCTCTTCGGCGCCCTTCGGGTCGCAGCCCAAGAGCCCGACGAGAAGAGGGAGGAGACCTGCTCGAAGACGACCCATACCTCGGCCGTCGCACGCCGTAGGCGTGGCGACCAAGTTTTCTACGGAGCCCGACGACGCGCCGTCGCCGGAGCCGGTCAGAGGCCCAGCTTGGCCTTGAAGGCGTCGTGGATCTGGTCGTCGGTGACGTAGATCTCCTCGACCGCCTCGGACTCCACGAGGGCGTAGACCAGCTTCTTCAAGAGGTGCTTGGGGCTGCGTGCGTCCTCGGCCACCCGGGTGAGCTCGTCGAGGAGCATGTCGCGGCGGATGACCTCGAGCTCGCCGTTCTCTTCCATGCTGGCGATCACCTCGTCGACTCCGTTGCGAAGCCGCTTCTCGAAGGTGGTCAGCTCGGCGGGCTTCTCGTCCTCCTCGTCCTCGAGGTCGAGGGCGTCACCGAGGCCGCCGGCGCCGCCCAGCTCGCTGAGGAGCGCGGCCAGCGGGTCCATCGGCTCGGGAGCCACCTCGATGGCGGCGAAGCTCTTCAGCCAAGCCTTGGCGGCCTTCTTGGTCGGCGCGGGGCCGCTCTTGGACGCGGCGACCACCACCGGCGGCTCTTCGCCGGTGAAGGCGCCCTCGAGCTCCTTGAGGTGCTCGAGGTATTCCCGGTGCTCCGGCGCCAGGGCGGCCAGGACCAGGTCCTGGGGCAGCGGGAGCTCGCCGGCGAGGCGCACCACGCGCAGCGCGTGGAGGCAGAGGGTCCGGCCGGGGGCGTCGGCGCCCACGGGCAGCGGCTGATCGGCGAGCTCGGGCCGGGAAGGCATGAAGGCCCCCACGCCGGCCATCGCCCACTGGGACGAGAGCGAGCCGCGCACCATGGTCTCGAGGACGAAGGAGCCGGAGGTCGGGCCCTCTTCCCAATCGTCGTCCACCAGGCGCTCCCAGGCGACCTCGGTGTCGCCGCCGGCGGCCTGGGCCCAGCCCCGCGCCAGCGCGGCGACGGAAGGCAGCGAGAACTCGGGCAGGCCCGGCAGCGAGTCCTCGTCGCGGACGTAGACCCGGTGGTTCCCCTCGGGGTCCTCGGTCTGGTCCACGTAGAACACGGTGTGTTGCCACCACTCGGTGGCGAAGGGGACCAGTCCGGAGACGCGGGCGGCGACCTCGAGCTCGGCCGAGCCCGGGGCGTCGGCCAGCACCAGGGCGGCGTAGGGGTCGCCTTCGAAGGTGCGCGCGGTGATCGCGTCGGCGTCGGCGGCCAGGGCTCGCAGGGCCTGGACCGGGTCCTCCCCCAGGTCGGTGTCCAGCTGGAGCGCCGAACGCAGGGCCTCGAGGGCTTCGCGGGTCTCGTCCTTCATCGGCGGGCGTTGTACCGGTCCTGCGCCGAAGCGCAAAGACTCTTCAGCGCAAGAAGAGCCGAGGATCGTCGGGCCGGATGTCCAGGTGGAAGTGGTCCCGGTGCCCCTCGTTGTAGTTGGGGGTGAGCACGCTGGCGAAGCCTTCGGTCTCCCAGAGAGCGCAGCCGATGGCGCGGAGGGTGCGCGCGCGGGGATCCCGCGGTCGGGGGCCGCCGCAGGTCGCCTGCATCGGGGTGGCCTCGTAGTGCTCCTGGACCGAGAGCCAGCCGTCGTCGGTCCAGAAGCGCATCAGGTCCAGCGCGAGGCCCATGCGGTGGAAGCTGGTCCGCGGGTAGGTGCGGTGGGCGCTCAGCACCTCCACTCCGTGGACGCCGTGCTCCTTCAGGATGGCGACGATGGCCGGGATCCGCTTCGCCAGCTCGCAGCTCACCACGAAGGGTTGCTCCTCGTGGGTCATCCGGAACCACACGCCGTCGACCGGACCGAGGATCTCCACCGCGCTGGGCGTGAGGGGGTGGGGCTCCGGCCGCGCCCGGGCCGGGATGCCGGTGTCGGCCAGCTCGGCGAGGCACTCGTCGGTGGGTCCGATGGACCACTCGGCCGCCCGCTTCACCCGCCACTCGGCGCCGCCGATGGTGGCCCGATAGTTCTCGAAGGTGGGGACCAGCCGGGCGATGCGGCGCGCCGCCTGGCCGGCCTGGTCGCTGGCCGGGGCCCGAAAGCGTCGGGGCGCGGCGGGGACCGCGGGGGCGGCCGGGATGGGCAACGAGGGCTCCGGGGTCTCGGCCTCGGCGTCGAGCTGGTCGGGGCCGGCGCCTTCGGCCGCCGCGCGCTCCCGGCCGGGGAGCTGCCACCGGTCGTCGAAGAAGCCCATCGCGCGGACCGGCTTGGGCCCGGTGACCCGCCGCTGGGGCCCGCTCACGGTCCGGTCGTCCCAGACCAGGTAGTCGGGGACGAACTCCGGGAGCTCGTTGCCCTTCTTCACCGCGCGGGGCGTCACGCCCGCCTGGACGATCACGTAGCGCTGCGGCGCCAGCGGGTTGGGGTGGATGAAGCGCACCCCCACGTCGGCGCCCTCGTAGCGCTCCGAGCCCACGACGACCGCGCCGGGTTCGACGCGGATGGGCAGGGCGCCGGCGATCCGCTCGAGCACGGCGTTGTCGCCCGGCGAGCCGTAGAGGACCACGTGGGCCTGGGCCATCATGGCGTCGGTCAGCTCGGTGTCGGCGACCACCTGCTGGCTGAGATCCCAGGACCACAGGGGCCAACCCCGGGCGCCCCGCTGGGCGGCCTCCCGGAGGTCCTCGGTGTGCTCGGCGTTCCGGGTCCCGTAGACGTGGATCATGCGCCCGAAGTAGGCGTCGCTGACCGGCCCGCTGAGGCCGGGGCGCTTCCGGAGGCCGTCGGTGGGCGGGAAGCCGGTGCGCCAGCCGCCGGCGGTGCGGGTCAGATGGAGCCGGGTGCCCAGGGCCGCCCGGGGCCCGGAGTAGACCTCGGCCTGGCCCACCTTCACCGTCACGTCCCCCGCGGGCAGCGGCACGTCGGCCATCTCCAGGCTGACCGCGTCCACGCCCGGGGCGTCGGTGAGGTTCAGCGTGGAGCCCGCCACCGCGCCGCGGATCTCGACCATCTGCGGGTAGTCCCGGATGCGCGTCACCGTCAGCCAGTGCTGGCGCGCGGCGCGGTAGTCCCCGGTCGCCACCCGGACCTCGGCCGGTCGCGGGTCCCGGGTGGCGTCGAGCCGGTCGTAGATGCGGCCGTGCCGATGGACCCGGTAGAGGATGTCGTGCCCGGCGTCGAACCAGGTCTCGTTGACCGGCACGTCGTCGAGCCCCCGCAGGTGCCGCGTGAACTCCTCGATGTAGCGCGGCCGCATGGGCCCGGTGTCGGTGCGACCGTGGTAGTAGTGGAAGGTGGTGTTCACCGAGTTCTGGGCCAGGTGCATGCCGCTCCAGGGCCGCACCACCCGCCGCTCGGCGGTCTCCATTCGGCCGCCCAGGTACTGCTCCCAGCTCGGCGCGCCGGCCATCGCCTGGACCATCGCGAAGCGCCAGGCGTGCCGCATGCCGATGGCGTAGGCGCCCACGCCGCCGTTGCTGAGGCCGCCGAGCACCACTCGGTCGGGGTCCACCGCGTAGTGCCGCTGCACGTCGTCGAGCACGTCGAGGACGTCTTTCTCGCCCATCCAGCGCCACATGATCTGCCCGAAGCCGGTGGGGGCGACGACGATCCACTCGGGCGACCAGCGCGGCACGTAGTCGTCGTAGAGGTGCTCGTCGTAGGTCAGCCAGTCCATGTTGTTCCCCAGCACCACGCCGACGAAGAGGTTCCCGTTGGACGAGCCCCCGTGGAGGGCGATGTAAAGCGGGTAGGACTTGGTGGGGTCGTAGTCCGGGGGGACGTAGATGGCGTACCCCTGGAGCCGCTCGCTGACCACGGAGCGGTAGCCGCGGTTGACGATCTCGTTCTTGGCCAGGGGGTAGGGGTCCGTGCCCCGGGCGGCGAGCGTGAGATAGCGCTCGGCCCGGCGGCGCCAGGAGGCCGCTTCGTCCCCGAAGTCGCGGGTCTCGATGCGGTCCGCGGTGTCCAGGAGGTGCTCGATGGAGACGAGCGTGCCCTCGGGGATCCCGGCGGGCCGGTCCGCCCGGAGCGCCTGGAGCTGGGCGCGCAGGTCCTGGGCCTCGGCCACCGGGGCGAAGGCGAGCAGAGCGAGGAGGAGGGGGAGCGTTCGGCGGAGGCCGGCCATGGGGCCAGAGATAGACGATGGCCTCCGAAAGTCGAGAAAAGCGAGCGCGTTGGACCGCGGCCCCCACCTGCGGTAAGCCGCGGCCCAGGAGGTCATGCCAGCGATGAGCGACGTACGGATCGAGAAGGACTCCATGGGTGAGATCGAGGTGCCGAAGGATCGGTACTACGGGGCGCAAACGGCCCGCTCGAAGATGAACTTCCCCATCGGCGACGACCGCATGCCCCTGGAGGTCGTCCGCGCCTTCGGTGTGCTCAAGAAGGCCGCGGCGCTGACCAACCGCGAGCTGGGCAACCTGGAGCCGGAGATCTGCGACCTCATCGTGAAGGCCGCCGACGAGGTCATCGCCGGGAAGCTCGACGACCACTTCCCCCTGGTGGTCTGGCAGACCGGGTCGGGCACCCAGTCGAACATGAACGTCAACGAGGTCATCTCGAACCGCGCGATCGAGATCGCCGGGGGCGAGATGGGCAGTAAGGCGCCGGTCCACCCCAACGACCACGTCAACCGCTCCCAGTCGAGCAACGACACCTTCCCCACCGCGATGCACATCGCGGCGGTCGTGGCCATCGCCGAGATGATCCCCAAGGTGAAGGTCCTCCGGGACACCCTGGACGAGAAGGCCAAGGCCTTCACCGACATCGTCAAGATCGGCCGTACCCACCTGCAGGACGCCACCCCGCTGACCCTGGGCCAGGAGATCAGCGGTTGGGTCTCGCAGCTCGACCACGCCATGCGGGCCATCCAGAACACGCTGCCCCAGCTCTACGAGCTGGCCCTCGGCGGCACCGCGGTCGGCACCGGGCTCAACACGGTGGAGGGCTACGCCGAGCGCGTGGCCGAGGTCATCGGCGAGCTCACCGGCCACGCCTTCGTGACCGCGCCCAACAAGTTCGCCGCCCTGGCGGCCCACGACGCCTTCGTGGGGACCCACGGCGCGGTGAAGCAGCTCGCGGCGGCGTGCATGAAGATCGCCAACGACGTCCGCTGGCTCGCCTCCGGACCGCGCTGCGGCATCGGGGAGATCCGCATCCCCGAGAACGAGCCGGGCAGCTCCATCATGCCCGGCAAGGTGAACCCGACCCAGTGCGAGGCGCTGACCATGGTCTGCTGCCAGGTCTTCGGGAACGACGCCACCGTCGGCTTCGCCGGCAGCCAGGGCAACTTCGAGCTCAACGTCTACAAGCCGGTCATGGCCAACGCGCTCCTGCACTCGGTGCGCCTCCTCGGCGACGCCTGCGCCTCCTTCGAGGAGCGCTGCGTCCGGGGGCTGGAGCCGGTGACCAAGACCATCGAGAAGAACCTCCACGGCTCGCTCATGCTGGTCACCGCCCTGAACCCGCACATCGGCTACGACAAGGCCGCCAAGGTGGCCAAGAACGCCTTCCAGAAGGACATCACGCTCCGCGAGTCGGTGCAGGACCTGGGCTTCATGACCGGTGAGGAGTTCGACGCCGCGGTCACGCCCAAGGACATGACCCACCCGACCCCCAAGTGAGCCGCGGGTCCCCTTTGCGAACGACGACGAGGCCGAACCTTTGACCATCGAGATCCGGCAGCACGCGCCCGGGGCCGACCTGGGCGACTTCCTGCGGGTGTCGGACATCGTCTACGGCGATGACCCCACCTACGTCCCGCCGCTCCAGATGGAGCTGAAGGACCGCCTCACCCCGGGGAAGAATCCTTTCTGGGAGCACGCCGAGGGGGCGCTCTTCACCGCCTGGAAGGACGGGAAGCTCGTCGGGCGGATCTCGGCGCAGATCGATCGGGAGCACCTGCGCATCCACCAGGACGGCGCCGGGTTCTTCGGCTTCTTCGACACCATCGACGACCAGGAGGTCGCCGACGCCCTGCTCGAGCGGGCCGAGCGTTGGCTCGCCGCCCGCGAGATGACCACGATGCGCGGGCCGCTGAGCCTCTACATCTGGGAAGAGGCGGGGCTCCTGGTCGACGGCTTCGACACCCCGCCGGCCCTCGCCATGGGCCACGACCGCCCCTACCAGCAGAAGCTCGCCGAGGGCGCGGGGCTGGAGAAGGTCAAGGACCTCTGGGCCTGGCGCTACGAAGTGGCCGAGCCCCCCAAGCGCGCCGCTCGGGCCCACGAGATGATGAGCGCCTTGCCCGAGGTGCGCTTCCGCAGCGTGGACAAGAGCCGCATGCGCGAGGAGCTGGGGATCGTCCTGGAGATCTTCAACGACGCCTGGGCCAACAACTGGGGCTTCGTGCCCACCACCGAGTCCGAGGTCGACAAGATGGCCGAGGACATGAAGCTCATCATCGACGAGCGGCTGGCCTTCTTCGTCGAGGTGAAGGGCGAGCCGGTGGGCATGGTGATCTGCCTGCCCAACCTGCCGGACATGATCCACGACTTGAACGGGCGCCTCCTGCCCTTCGGTTGGGCCAAGCTGCTCTGGCGTCTGAAGGTGCAGAAGCCCAAGTCGGCTCGGCTGATGCTCTTGGGCATCAAGCAGAAGATGCGCGGCATCAAGCGCTATGGCGGGCTCAGCACCGCCATGTACGCGGAGCTGGCCTATCGCGGCATCCAGTACGGCTACGAGTGGGCCGAGCTGAGCTGGACCCTCGAGGACAACCGGCCGATCAACCTCGGCATCAAGGCCATGCGCGGGAAGGTCTACAAGACCTACCGCATCTACGAGCGACCCATCGGAGGTGATCAGTGACCGTGGACGTCTGGCTGCGCATCGCGCACATCGTGGGCGTGGTGCTCTGGATCGGCGGCGCGCTCAGCGTCGCCCTGGTGGCGGCCGCGGCGGAGGGCGAGGCCCGGCGTTCGCTGGCCACCGTCGCCCGGAGCGTCGCGTTGAAGGTGGCCACCCCGGGCATGGTCCTCGCGTGGCTCGGGGGCCTCGCCATGTTCGCGCTGCACCTCGATGGGTACCTCCGCGCGGGGTGGATGCACGGCAAGATCACCATCGCCTTGGTGGTGGCCGCCCTCACCGGGGTGCTCAGCGGAAAGCTGCGCCGCGCGGCCCAGGGTGAAGAGGTGAAGCCGGGGACCTTGCGCACCTTCGGGATCGTCATCGTGGTCCTGGCGGTCCTCAACGTGGTCCTGGCGCTCGCCGGGCCGCTCCTGATGGGCTGAGTCGACGGGTTGGCTTCGTTGCCGGGTGGGGCGTGGCCGCCCGCGCCGTGAACGGCCGTTCGCGGCTCGGGCCCCCCCCTCGGCACCGTGAATCTCTGATTCGGCAATGATTTCATGCGTGGCACGGTCTTCGCTGTATCCTTCCGCGTGAAGGATTCCACCATGCGCCACGCCCTCCTCGCCTCCCTGCTCCTCGCCTTCGCCTGCGCCGATGACGGGCTCACCGTCCGGGGCGACGTGGCCATCGACGCCGACGGCACCCCCACCGGCTTCGAGTTCGTCGAGACCACCAAGCTGGTGGACCTCGGCTACGAGGACAGCGAGACCCGCATGGCCGGCAAGTGCGTCCTCGACGATGCGGGCGCCAGCTTTCTCCTCCAGGCGCCCGGCGCGCCCCCCGAAGGCGTGGGCCTGTACCGCTTCGAGGTCGACGTCCCCGCGGAGGGCGTGGCCACGGTCACCGCCCAGCTCGGCGACGCCACCTTCGGCGCCACCGAGGGCGAGGCGTGCTCCATCGGCCTCCTGTACCGCGACGACGACGTCGCCGCCGTGGAGCTCGACTGCACCCTGGAGGGCCCGTCCCCGGCGAGCGCGACCGCCGAGCTCCACTTCGGCGGCTGCCGCGAGAACTGATCCTCAGGGTAGGGTGGTGCGGGCGCGGATGACCCGGCCGTCGCTCTCGAAGACGAGGCCGCCCTCCCGGTCGGTGCGGAAGAGCGGGATGCCGCGCGCGGCGTAACGCGCGGCGACCTCGGGGTGCGGGTGGCCGAAGCGGTTCTGCCTCCCGCAGCTCACCGCGGCCAGCCGCGGATTCACCGCGTCCAGGAAGGCGTCGGTGGACGAGGTCCGGGACCCGTGGTGGGGGACCTTGAGCCAGTCGGCGGCGACGTCGACGCCGGCCAGCTGGGCTTCGGCGAGCCGCTCGACGTCCCCGGTGAAGAGGAAGCGCCGCGACCCGTAGGTGAGGCGCACGACCAGCGAGTTGTCGTTGGGGTCGTAGCCGGCGTCGTAGCCCGGGCAGGGCCAGAGGACCTCCAGGCGCACCTCACCCAGGCGGTGCGGACGTCCGCAGACCTCGGCCGCCGAGCGCACGCGGGATCCGCGACGCATCCGTCGGAGCATCCGCGCCACCGGGCCATGGGGGCTCTCCGCGTCGGCCTGACCCGAGTCCCAGAGCTCGCGGATGGGCACGGCCTCCCGGATGGCCCGGAGGCCGCCGTAGTGATCCGGGTGCGGGTGGGTGAGGATCGCCAGGTCCACCCGGTCGCGTCGGCGGGCGCGCAAGAGCGGGACCATGGCCCGGGCGCCGGGATCGGGGCGTCCGCCCCCCGCGTCGACGAGCAAGAGGCGCCCGTCGGGGAGGTCGACCAGCGCGCCGTCCCCTTGGCCCACGTCGAGCATGGTGATGCGCAGTCGGTCCCGGGGTCGTTCCCGATGCCGCAGGTGGAGCTCGGCGCCCGCGAGGAGCAGCACGCCGACGGCGGCGAGGACCAGGCGCGCGCGGACTCCCCGGAGCGCCAGGAGCCCGAAGGCGAGCACGGTGATCAGCGCGCCTTGGACCAGGTCGGGCGGCGGGAGCTCGCCGCTGCCGGCGCCGAAGAGCTCCGCGGCGCCGACGAGACCGTCGGAGCAGACCACGAAGAGGGGCGCGCTCACCTCGCCGAGCCCCACGCCGGCGCAGAGCGCGTGCACGAAGGCCAGGGGCACCAGCGCGAGCACCGCGACGGGGACCAAGACGACGTTGGCCAGGATCCCCAGCGGCGGCAGCGAGAGGAAGCACCACACCACCAGGGGCGCGGTGGCCACCGTGGTCCGGAGGCTCACCACCCACGCCGCGCGGAGGCCCTCGCGCGGGACCGGGAAGGCGACGATCGCCGCAGTGGCCAGTACAGAGAGGAGGAAGCCCGGCCGGGGCCCGTCTCCGGGGCGCGCCAAGGCATAGAGCGCCACCGCCAGCGCGGCGATGGCCGCGCCCCGGGGGCGTCGCCGGAGGACCACGGCGCCGAGGCCGAGGGCGGCCATCCCCGCCGCGCGCCACGCGCTGGGGGCGCCGCCGGCCATCAGGGCGAAGCCCAGCGCCACCGGGATGGCCGCGGCGGCGGCCAGCCGCTCCGGCTCCCGGCGACCCCGCCGCCGGAGCAGGGCGCGCAGCCCCAGGAAGAAGGCGCCGACCACCAGCGCCACGTGGAGCCCGGACACCGCCAGCAGATGCGCGAGGCCCGCGCGCTGCACCGACGCGCGGTCGGCGCGCGCGACCGCGGCGCCGTCGCCGAGCAAGAGCGCGCGCGCGATCCCCGCGGCCCGCGGGGGGAGCGTCGCGTCCAGCCGGCGGCGCAGGCTTTCCCGAGCCCGGAAGAGGATCCCGCCGAGCCGCGCCGGGTCCAGGGTGCGGGCCGGCGCGGCCAGGGTCCCGTGGGCGTCGATGCGGCGTCCGTCGAGCCAGGCGGGGTGGGGCGAGGGGTTGTGGAAGCCCTGCGCCGGCGCGAGGTCCACCAGCGCCTCGATCCGGGTCCCGGGGGCGACCCCGAGGTCGTCGATGCGCACCCGCGCGCCGGCGGGGACTATCCCGGCGCCATCGAGGAAGCGCGCCGACTCCACGCGCACGTCGCCGTCGCGGCCGAGGCGGGCGGTCTCCACCACGCCGACCAAACGCGCGGTGCCCGCGGGGACGGTGCGGACGACCTCCCGGGGGCCGGCGACCAGACCGGCGCCGAGCGCCGCGACCACCAGCGGCGCGGCCCAGGACCGGGCCTGAGCTCGCCGGCCCACGTAGCCGAGGAGGGCGGCCACCCCGAGAGCGACCCCGGCGGGCCAAGCGAGGGCGGCGAGGTGGGGGGCGACCACCAGGCCGAGGACGAAGGCGAGGGTGACGACCACCAGCATGGCCATCCGTAAGAGCAGGACTCGTGCCGCCCGTGCGTGGGGCGAACCCTTGGGCAATTTCGGCCGGCGATGGGCAACGAGTGGCGGAATCGGCGGGTCGGGGCCGCCATCCGCCGGCGGTCGCCACCCTCGGGGTTGCCAGTCTCCGCGTTTGGGTGGAATCCGGAGTTCTCTTGTGTCACTCGAGTGGGTGGTCTCTGTTTAATTGCTTTGATGTTGTCACATGTTGCTGGTAGTGCGTTAGAAGTTGGTGAAACACAAGGAGTCGACGTGATCAAAAATTATCGTGATATTTCATGGTGCAAGTTGGGTTCTTGGATTTTGGCGTCGCTGGTGGTAGCGCTTTTCTCATTGCATGCATCGGATGCAGGGGCGCAGAACTGCGGACATGTCGACTACTCGCTGAGTGCCGACGATCTGGAGGTCGTGGTGGGGCAGCAGTACACCCTAGTTGGCTCAATTCTGAAGCCCAAGAAGGTGGCAGCGGTGTGCGTCACATCCGCGGGCGGGTCGACGAGTCACGTATTGTCGGCATGTAATGCGACCGCAGTAGACCCCATTACTCTTGAAACCGGCCGTGGAGACGATGTGATCTACACGTACCGGTCCGGTAACCCTGTGTTCTCCTGCGGAGGGACTTTGATCGGGCCATGGGCGACGATTTTTTCGTTTGGCATCAGCGGCGCGCTGGGCGCTGGTAGTGATGTCTTCTATGGTTCGCCGAATGACGATCGCATGATTAGTAGCTACCACGAAGCGGATACTTACTCTGGGTACTACAACCTCTGGGTCGAGGATGGCTCGATGGATGTATTGTGCGGTTACGAGGGAACGGACGCCCTGTATGGAGATGCTGGTGACTCGGCGTCCGACTTCGAGTGTTTGGATGGTGGTTCGGGAGTCGACGACTACTGCCACGGGCTCAGCTACTCGACCCCAGAAACTGATCAGGCGATGAGTTCAGGGGAGTTTCCCGATGGGTGCGAAACCGTCCTCGGCGCGACTACGACCTGGATCCTGAGCGGAGCTTGCTCCAACGCCTGCCCGTCGACCCCCCCGAGCCCGTGAGCTAGCCTGGGCTCCAGTATGAGGTTGCCCTCGGGGCCGACCCGTCGTACAAGGGGCCCGACTCGGACGCTTAGCTCAGCTGGATAGAGCGCCGCCCTCCGGAGGCGGAGGTCAGAGGTTCGAATCCTCTAGCGTCTGCCAAGCCCCCCGCTCGTCGGGGGGCGAACCGCTCCGGCGGGGACCAGAAGGGGGCATGGAGCCGGTCGAGGACATCGAAGAGGCCCTCCGACGCGAAGGCGCGCTCTCCGGGCCCGTGGCCGCAGGGGTGGCTGCCGCCCGCGCCAACGAGTGGTCCATCGCGGCGCATCTGGTCGACGCCGAGCTGGTGGAGGAAGACCGCCTCGCGGAGCTGGTCGCCGGCGCCGTCGGGTCCATGGTCGTCGATCTCCAACAGGGCGAGCTGGATCCCGCTTCGGTGGAGCTGTTGCCCGAAGCCCTGGCGCGCCGCCACCTGATGGTGCCCGTCGCCCCGGACGAGAGCGGCCGCCGCCTCCGGGTGGCCTTCGCCGATCCCCTCGACCGCCGCGCGGTGCGCGCCGTGTGTGAGATCGCCGGGCTGGAGATCGAGCCTCTGGTGGCCACCGTCAGCGACGTGCGCGCCGCGATCCGCAAGGTCTACGGTCGAGACACCCACGTGATGAGTCGGCCGGAAGACCTCCGGCCCTCCGAACCCCCGGGGGCGCTCGAGGGCGAGGCCACCCAGCGCCTCGACAAGCGCGAGTCGGGGCTCCCCTCCTCGGCCCCCTCCGTGGGGACGGCGCCGGTCCACCGCCTGACGGACGAGGCGACCGCCGAGCAGCGCCACGAGGCCCTCCTCCTCGCGTTGATCGACGCCGGCGTCGTCACCCGGGCGGAGTACATCGACGCGCTGCGACGTCTCCTCCGCCGGTGAGCGGGCCCACATGTGGGTGGCGGCTTGACGCTCTTCGGGGCCCCCGCTAGGTTGCGTCGTTCTCGGCGCTCCCTCGCCGAAACGGGCTACCCCTTCGGGTGCCCCATTCTTGGGCCGCCTCCCCCGGGCGGCGAAGGTTCGGAGGAAATGATGAAGCGGATGATTGGCTTGACGGCCATGCTCGCCTTGGCGGGCATCGGTTGTGGTGACGACGACGGCGACGACACGACGCTCGAACTCGACATGGGCACGGACGCTGACACGCCCGAGGGCGACGGCGGAGTGGATCTCGGTGTGGACGCCGGCCCGGACATGGGCGGCTCCTCCTGCGGCATCGGTACGGCCTGCACCGAGGTTCGCGGCTGCGCGACCGTAGGCGCCGAGTGTCTCGAGTTCACCATCCCCCCCCAGGGAGGACCGAGCGACCCCATCACCGATCACCCGGACGGTGAGGACTCGACCTACCAGGCGACCTTCTTTGCCGGTGGCTACTGCACCACGTCCTTCCCCGGTCTTCCCACCGAGTGCGTGCCCGACACGGACGAGGGTGAGGAGTTCTGCGGCGACTGTGCGACCTGCGTCGATCTCTTCGGCGACGGTGGCGGCACCTGCCTCGCCAGCTGCGAGCCCAGCGTGACCGACAACGGCAGCTGCCGCGACGGCTACGAGTGCAACCTCTCCGGCGAGTTCTGCCTCGACGGCTGCACCTCCGACGCTTCCTGTCGGATCTCTCGCGTCGAGGGCAACGGCATCCCCGGTCTCCAGACCGCCGCGGAGTGCAGCGAGACCCCGGCCGCCTGCACCCCCGCCGACTGCGGCGACGAGACCCCGGCCGACCCGGCCGCTTGCGCCACCCCCAGCGGCAACTTCGACCGCCTGGTGTACGACACCACGTCGGAGGCCGTGTGCGACCCCGACACCTTCCGCTGCGTGGGTGCCCCGAGCAACCCCACCGCCGCCGGCGGTGACACCTGCACCACGGACACCGACTGCGAGGCCGAGGGCTTCTGCATCGAGGAAGATCCCGACGACGGCAGCTGGCCCGGCGGCTACTGCATCAAGCTCCGCTGTGACCTCCCCGGCAACGAGTGCGCCAACGGCGGCAAGTGCCAGGAGTCCGGTCTGGGCGTCTTCGCCTGCACCGAGGGCTGCACCGTGGGTGGCTTCGACACCACCTCCGACCCCAGCACCTGGTCCGCCGACGGCGCCGCGCAGGACACCTGCCGCGACGGTTACGGCTGCTTCTGGGACGGCGCGGGCGCCGGTGGCGTCGCCAACAACGGCGCTTGCCTCCCCGTCGAGTACAACCCCGAGGTCACCGCGCCGAACACCGGCGACGAGTGTGAGGCCGATTCGGACTGCTTCTCGCCCTTCGGCGTGGGTCGCTGCCTCCGGAACACCTCCTTCCCGAACGGCTACTGCACCGTGAGCAACTGCGGCGCGCCGTGGTTCACCGAGGGCACCCCCGCCGACGCCAACGTCTGCGGCGACAGCGGCTTCTGCGTCAGCTTCGACGAAGAGGACCCGACCTTCGCGCTCTGCCTCGAGACCTGCACCACCGCGGACACCTGCGCTGCCGGCCTTGGCTGCGTGGACATCACCGCCACCACCAAGGGCTGCTTCCCGGGCTGCTCGGCTGACGCCGACTGCCGCACCGGCGAGCGCTGCTCCATGGCCGGCACCGCGAACGCCGAGTGCGTTCCCGAGTGAGCCAGTAGGGCCGCTGAGCGGCCCACCTTCGAGAAGCCCTCGCCGGACTCCGGCGGGGGCTTTCTCGTTCCGTCCGGGGTCGTTCGCTCGTCCGCTCAGGACCGTGCGAGATCAGGGGAACGCGGTGCGTTTTCCGAGCCGGATCGACTTGCGAGCCATCCCTCCGTCGGCTATCGAGCGGGCACCATGTACTTGCCCATCGGCCAGAAGAACTCCTCCAAGCGGTCCAAGACCGCTCGTCGCAACGCCAAGCACAAGGCCAAGAACCGCCGTCGCGTGAACCGCATGCACAAGCGCACGCTCGGCCGCAAGCTGAAGCGCAACGGCTGAGTCCCTCCCCGGTGGAGATCCCGCGCCCCCGCCCCGGCAGCCGCCGTGCGGGGGCCGTGTCGTTTCTCCCCGTGGTATGAGAGGCCCCATGACGGCGACTCAGCGACGACCGATCTACGTGGTCAGCGACTCCACCGGCGAGACCGCCGAGCGAGTCGTCCGGGCCGCGCTGCTCCAGTTCCCCGACCAGCGGGTGCGGGTGCGGCTCTTCACCCGGGTCCGCGACGAGTCCTCCGTCCGCGACGTCCTCGCCAAGGCCAAGGAGGCCGAGGCGATGATCGTCTTCACCTTGGTCCGGCCGGAGCTCCGCGACTACTTCTTCGAGCAGGCGCGCCAGCACCAGGTCGAGGTCGTGGACGTGATCGGGTCGCTCATCCACAAGGTGGCCGGCTTCCTGGAGTCGACGCCGCTGAACATCCCCACCGCCCAGATGTCGCTCTCGGAGGAGTATTTCCGCCGGGTCGAGGCCATCGAGTTCGCGGTGAAGAGCGACGACGGCAAGGAGCCGCGGAACCTGCGCAAGGCCGACCTGGTGCTCACCGGGGTCAGCCGGACCAGCAAGACCCCGCTGTCGACCTACCTGGCCGGCCGGGGGCTCAAGGTGGCCAACGTGCCCCTGGTCTACGGCGTGGACCCGCCCAAGGAGCTCCACGAGGTCCCCGAGCACAAGGTCGTGGCCCTGACCATCGACGTCGATCTGCTCCTGGAGATCCGCAAGGAGCGCCTGAAGCAGCTGGGGATGCCCGTCGACGCCAACTACGGGATGCGCGAGCACGTGAAGGCCGAGCTGGACTTCGCCCACGGGCTCTTCAAGCAGCACCCCGACTGGATGGTGGTCAACGTGAGCAACCGGGCGATCGAGGAGACGGCGACGATCATCCTCGAGGCCTACAAAGAGCGCGAAGAGAACCGGGGCACTTGGATCCCCGAGCGCGTGCTCTGAACGTTCGCGCGTCCTAGTCGCTGCGCCGCGCCTCGTGGTATGAGACCGAGAGGCAATCATGGCGAGCGACACCGAAACTCCGCACCGCGACACGGAACGGGCCCGAGGCCCGCGAATCACCGCTCAGATGCTCGGCGACGTCGGCGTCTTCGGCGGCCTGGACGACGAGACGCTGAGCCTGCTGGCCCGGGAGCTTCCCACGCTCACGGTCGAGACCGGCGAGGTGATCGTCGAAGAGGGCGGCACCTCCCGCGAGATGTTCATCGTGGTCGGCGGCGAGCTCGAGGTGGTCAAAGAGAGCCGCAGCGGCGGCGAGGCCCGGGTGGCCCTCTTCGGACCCGGCGACTGGTTCGGCGAGATGTCCATCCTGGAGCCGGCCCCGCGCTCGGCCACCGTCCGCGCCGTGGCGCCCACGATGCTGGTGAAGATCACCAACGAGCACGTGGATCAGCTCCTCTACCGGCGGGATCTGAAGACCTACTCGCTCTTCCTCATGAACATCGCCCGGGAACTCAGCCGTCGGCTCCGGGTGGCCGACGGGATCGTCGCCCAGCTCGTGACGGCGGTCAGCGACGAGTACGTCGCCAAGCGACGGCGCTGACACCTGGCGCCCGGCCTCGGTGCCGATCTTGGACCTCGGCTCGCTCGCCGGGGTATCCTCTCCCTCCCCACACTCTTTCGCGCCGCGTAGGATTCCCCCCGCCGTTCCGTCCGGTGGCCTCGCGCGTCGCCTCGACCTTTGCCGCTCCGCGACTCCATGGACCTGCCCCGGCCCTTCGGGCCGTACACCCTCCAACGCCGTCTGGCGGTGGGTGGCATGGCCGAGGTCTACGTGGCGAAGGCCAAGGGCATCGGTGGCTTCGAGAAGCTGGTGGCCATCAAGGTCATCCACCCGCGCTACTCGGAGGACGATCACTTCGTCCAGATGCTGGTGGAGGAGGCCAAGCTCTCGGTCCTCCTGACCCACGTGAACGTCGCCCAGACCTTCGACCTGGGCTGCATCGACGATACCTACTTCATCGTGATGGAGCTGGTGGAGGGCGCGGACGCCTACAAGCTCCTGAAGCGCGCGGCCGAGCGACCCGCCCAGGTGCCCCTCGACCTCTGCGCCTACATCGCCAGCGAGATGTGCCAGGGCCTGGACTACGCCCACCGCAAGCGGGACATGACCGGGGCCCCGCTGCGCATCGTCCATCGGGACATCTCGCCGCAGAACGTGCTGGTCTCCTTCGCCGGCGAGGTGAAGATCGTCGACTTCGGGATCGCCAAGGCCGCCCTGCGGAGCGCGAACACCGAGGTCGGGGTCATCAAGGGCAAGTACTACTACATGTCCCCCGAGCAGGCCTGGGCCGACCCGGTGGACCACCGGAGCGACATCTTCTCCACCGGGATCGTGCTCCACGAGCTCCTGACCGGCCGCATGGTCTACGAGGAGGACAACCTCCCCAAGCTCCTCGACCGGGTGCGCAAGGCCGAGATCCCGCGGCCGTCCAAGCTGCGCCCGGAGGTCCCGCCGGAGCTCGACGAGATCGTGATGCGCGCCCTCGCGAAGCATCCCGAGGAGCGCTACGGCTCGGCCCACGACTTCGGTCAGGCGCTCACCCAGTTCCTCTACGGGCACCTGCCCTCGTTCACCCCCGCGCGGCTGGCGGGGCTCATGGCCCAGCTCTTCGCCACCGAGCGCACCTCCGCCGGCTCGGCGGCCAGCCTACCGTCCAGCAGCGCCAAGGTGCTCTCGTCGATCCACACCGCGCAGACCCCCACCGGTCCGCCGAGCTCGGAGGTGATGCGCGCGGAGGAGTTCCGGCCGGACCCGGCCAAGAGCGTGATCTTCGATCTCGGCGCGGACTTCGGCGACGAGCAGACCAGCGCGCAGCTTCCCAAGGCTGTCGCGGCGCGTCGCAAGGCGCGGCAGTCGGGGAGCTGGGAAGACGAGTCCACCTCTCGGGAGGTCCCGTCCGAGGCCTCCACCACGCCGATTGGCGCGCCCGAGGACTCGACCTGGGAGGACGCGACGGTCGTCGACGACTCCGACGACCTGATGGACCGGATGCGCGGCCTACTCGAGCGGCAGGTTGCGGAGAAGAACCGGCAGGCGCCAGCGTCGGAGGAGGCGACCATCCCCCGGGACCGGGACGAGATCCCGGCCCACGTCCTGGCGGACGACCGCGCGCCGCGTTCCGTTCCCCCGCCTCCGCCGACGTCGGGGGCCCTGGCCGCGGCCCGGCTCGGTCCGCCCCCAGGGCCGGCACGGATCAGCGCGCCGCCGCCCGCGCCGCCCCCGCCGCGACCCAGCGCTGCCTCCGTGTGGCCTCCGGGGCCGCCCACGGCCGGCAGCGGACCCTCGGTGGCCCCGGGCCAGCTCCCGGACCTGAGCTGGCAGGATGGGACCGAAGGGCAGGGCGGCGTCCAGCCGCGGCCCTCGGCGGCTTCGGTGGACACCTTCCAGCTCGCCGCGATGCAGGACGTCGCGGCCCGCAAGTCACGGCGCAAGTGGTTCATCGGCCTGGCGCTGGCCGCGCTGGTGGTGGCGGCCGTGTTCGCGGTGCGCTCTCTGGCGACGCCGGTGGAGGCGCCGCCGCGGTTGGAGGTGCGCTCCGTGCCGCCGGGGGCGAGGGTCTTCTTCGGCGGGGAGCAGCGCACCGGGACCACGCCGCTGGTGGTCGAGGACGGCATCGAGGCCGGACAGACCTACATGGTGCAAGTGCAGCTCGACGGCTACGAGGCCTGGAGCAGCCAGTACGAGGCGCGCGCCGGCGCTCCGGTGAGTCAGATCGCCGTGCTGGTGCCCATCCGCGTCGACGTGACGGTTCGGACCGAGCCCGCGGGTGGCCAGGTCTGGGTCGATGGGGTCGACCACGGCACGTCGCCGGTCACGCTGCAGCGGCTCCCGGTGGGTCGGGAGCTCCGGCTCCGCGCGCAGGTCGAGGGGCGCGAGGTCCGCGAGACGCGACCGGTGCCCACCGAGGGCGGCGAGATCGTTCTCAGCCCGTGACGGGCAGCGGGTCGACGCCCAGCTCCAGGTTGTCGATGAGGCGAACGGGGCCGAGGTGGCCGGCGACCACCAGGAGCCCGCGGTCGACGGGGCCCTCGCTCTCGCGCAGAGTCTCGGGGTCCACCAGGAACACGTAGTCCACCCGGTCGAAGGCGACCTCGACCGGCGTCAGCACGTGCTGCCGCAGGGTCGCCGCGTCGCGCTCGCCGCGCTCCCAGGCTTCCCCCGCGGCGCGGAGGCCGGCGGCGATGGCCAGCGCGCGCTCCCGGTCGGCGGGCGGGAGGAGCCGATTGCGCGAGGACATCGCCAGGCCGTCGCGCTCGCGGACGATGGGGTGACCGACGATGGTGGCCGGGATCCCCAGATCGCGCGCCATCCGCTCCAGGATCCGCCACTGCTGGTAGTCCTTGCGTCCGAAGACGGCCACGCAGGGACCGCAGGCCAAGAGGAGCTTGGTGACCACGGTGGTCACGCCCTGGAAGTGACCGGGGCGGTGGGCGCCCTCGAGGGCTCGGCTGAGCTCGCCCACCTCGACGTGGGTCTGGAAGCCTTCGGGGTACATGCTCCCCGGCGCCGGCGCGAAGACCAGGTCCACGCCCACCTCCGCGCACGCGGCCAGGTCGGCCTCGAAGGTGCGCGGGTAGCGCTCCAGGTCGTCGGCGCGGTCGAACTGCAGGGGGTTCACGAAGATGGTCACCGCCACCTTCGTGGCCCCGCGGCGGCGCGCCTCCGCCACCAGGGCGAGGTGCCCGGGGTGGAGGGCGCCCATGGTCGGCACCAGGCCCACCACGTGCCCCTCGGCCCGCAGCGCGTCGGTGGCCTCCCGGAAGGCCGGGGGGGTCTCGAGGACGGTGGGCGTCATGGGCTCAGGCCTGAGGCCCGTAGGTCCCGAAGCGGCTCGCGGCCGGAACGGTGACCTCGGGGTTCGCGATGGGCTGCACCACCGAGCGCGGGGCGCCGCGCTTCACCTCGCCGAACCCGTGCTCGGCGGCGGGGAAGGCGCCCTGGCGGACCTCGTCGCAGTAGGCGGCGACGGCGGCCTTGCCGCTCTCGAAGAGCTCGGCGTAGCGCTTCACGAAGCGGGGCTTGAGATCCGGCGTGAGCCCCAGGAGGTCGTAGCAGACCAGCACCTGGCCATCGCAGTCGGGGCCGGCGCCGATGCCGATGGTGGGGACGTCCAGGGCCGCGGTGACCTCGGCGGCCAGGTCGCTGGGGACGCCCTCCAGGACCACGGCGTAGGCCCCCGCCTCGGCGACGGCGCGCGCGTCGGCGAGGACCCGGGCGGCGGCGTCCTCGGTCTTGCCCTGCACCCGGAAGCCGCCCATGGCGTGCACGCTCTGGGGGGTGAGGCCCACGTGGCCCATGACCGGGATCCCCGCCTCGACGATGCGGCGGATGGTGGGCGCGGCGCTCACGCCGCCCTCGATCTTCACCGCGTGGGCGCCGCCGATGGCGAGCAGCTTGCCCGCGTTGCGCAGGGCCTCCTCCCCGCTGACCTGGTGGCTCAGGAAGGGCATGTCGGCGACGATGTGCGCCGCGCGGGTGCCCCGGGCGACGGCCCGGGTGTGGTAGGCGATCTCCTCGACGGTGACCGGGAGCGTGGTGTCCAGCCCCTGGACCACCATGCCCAGGGAGTCGCCGACGAGCAGGATGTCGGCCCCTGCCTCGTCGATCATCCGGGCGAAGGTGGCATCGTAGGCGGTCACCATGGTGATCTTCTGTCCCTTCGCCTTCATGCGACGGAGCATCGGAAGAGTCACCGGCTTGCGCGCGGCTTCGGTCATCGGCGTACTTTCTGCCCGGAGACCCCGAGGGGTCGACGGTCGCGGCCGAGAGCTTCCCGGTCCACGCCCCGAGCTGACGACGGAACCATGCGATGGGTTCGGCCCGCCGGCAAGGGCGATGTCAGTCGAGGTCGTCGAGGAGGGTCTGGGCTTCGTCCCGCAGCTCGTCGTCGTTCTCGGCCAGGGCCACCGCGCGCTTGAGCATGCGACGGGCTTCGTCGGCGAGCCCCAGCTCGGCCAGGAGACGGCCAGCCTCCGCGTGGTACTCGGCGTGGTGGGCGCGGTCGCTGCCGCGGGCCAGGGAGGCGTAGAGATCGGCCGCGCGCTCGAGCTTGCCCGCCTCCTCGTGGAGGGCGGCCAGGGTCGTGGTGGTCTCCACCGGGAAGTCGAGGAGCTTCCGGTCGGTGAAGAAGGTGATCACCCGTTCGAGGGTCTCGATGGCCTCGGGCTCGCGGTCGGCGTCGGCGTAGGCCAGGCCGAGCTCCTCGAGCACCTGCCAATCGGGGCGGATCTCGTCGAGGAGACCGGCGGCGACCTCCAGGACCTCGATGGCCTCCTCGGGGAGGTCCTTGCCGCGCAGGAAGCGCCCCATCAGGAAGTAGGGCCGGTGGTCGTCGTCGAAGACCTCCACCGCCTTCTGCAGCCGGGCCATGGCCTCGTCGAAGTCTCCGGCGTCGTCGGCGAGCTGCGCCAGGCTGATCTGCGCGCCCAGCCAGACCTCGCCGATCTCCTCGGCCGCGATGCTGTCCACCAGCTCCTCGAGGGCTTCGCGGCAGCCTGTGTCATCACCCACGGCGAGCCGAACCCGGGCCACCTCGGCCCAGAGGAAACGGGGCGCCTCGGCCTCGTCCAGGAGCGCCTCCAGCAGCGGGAGCGCCCCCTCGGCCTTTCCGCCGTGGAGCAGGAGGAGCGCGTCCCGAAGTGGGTCGCCGTACTCCTCGAGTTCTTCGGCCTGGGCCGCCTCCCAGCCGCCGACCAGGATGGCCCACTTCTCCTCGTCGCCCACCTCGCCGACCTCGGCGGCGGCGGCGATGGCCTCCTCGCGCTCCAGTCCGTCCACGCGCGCCTGGATCTCGGCGCGCGCCTCGTCGGTGGCCGCGACCTCCAAGGCATTGGCCAGCTCCTCCAGGGCGAGCCCGTGGTCGCCCTGGTCCAGGAGTCGCTCCGCTTCGTCCAGCCGCTGGTAGGCGATGCCGTCCATGGCCTCGTCGATGCGCGCTCGGTAGGTGGCCCGTTCCTCGTCGGTGCTCGCTTTGGCCAGGGCCTTCTCGAAGGCCAGCTTGGCGCCGCCGGGGTCGTCGCGGTCGAGGAGCGTCTCGCCGGTGGCGGCGTGGTCGGCGGCGCTCTTGCCGCCGAAGATCTTGCCCAGGAGGCCCATCAGGAACGTCCCTTCATCTTCTTCTCGAGCCGCTGCTTCGCGGCGGTCTTCAGGGGGTTGGGTACGCCGCGGCTCTTGGCCAGCAGCTTCAGGTCGCTCGGCCGCATGTGGCTGAGGAAGCGCATGGAGATGCCCACCGGGGTCTTCGGGTTGAAGGTCAGGGCGCGCTTCACCTCGTAGGTCCGCGTCCACTCCTTCCGGTTGGCGATGATCCGCAGGATGTCCTCGGCGACCTCCTTGCTGTGCGCGATGGCCGCGGCCTCGGGCTCGCTCATCGAGGGCGAGTTGATGGCCGCGTTGGAGACCATGCGGTTGGGGTCGCGCAGCAGGATGGAGCGCGCCGCCGCGTCGCCGACGACGGCCATGCGGATCTTCTCCGAGATGCTCATCTGCCGGATGCGGAAGCTGAGCGGCTTGTTCTTCTCCTTCACCGTCTCCGAGCCGTCGACCTTGTCGATGTCGACCGCGGTGGCGTCGCCGTCGTCTTCGGCGAGGGCTTCCTGGAAGAGGGTGTCGGTGGGGAGCGGCTCGTCGGTGGGCTCGGGGATGAGCTGGCCTTGGATGGCCTTCACGTGCGCGTCGAAGCTGGGGATGCCCTCCAGGCGGACGCCGTTGCGCGCGCAGAGCTCGACCAGCCGGTCGATGGTGGACATGCGCGCGTGCTTGTTCTTGTAGAGGGACTCGACGATGGCCGGCGCGTCCAACAGGCGCGCTTGGTTGGTGGCGATGATCTCGCAGATGCGCTCCGAGGCGTGCCGCGCGACGCGCTCCACGGTCCCGGGATGGACGTTGGGGTGCTCGACGATCTGCTCGAGGACGCCCTCGTTCTCGTAGAGACTCGTGGCCAGGCCGTGGAGGACGGCCGGGTGGAGCTCGCCGCCCACCGCGGGCAGGAGCACCTCGTCGGGCATGTCCCGCAGCGACTTGCGGGCGGCGTCGGCGACGCTCGGCTCCGGGTCCGCGCCGAGCTGCACCAACAGCGTGACCAGGTCGCCGCCGCGCACGGGGACCAGGCCCTTGGCCGCCATGGTCTTGGCGGGGACCGGCGCGTTGGGGTCGGCGAAGCGACGGAGCTTCTCGGGGAGCTCCGTCGGCGCGAGAGGCAAGGTCAGCGACTCCATCCCATCCATCCCCCCGTCATACCAAACGCCGGGGACGATCGTCGTCATGTCGTCATTGGAAACATGTTTCCAGCGGCGGCCGATCGCCGGCGGGGTCGAATGACGACAATGACGACGATCGTCCCCGGGGTCGAATGACGACAATGACGACGATCGTCCCCGTTAGCCGTAGAGGCCGGGCCAGGTGGGGAGGGGGGCGTCGGCGGGGGGGGTGAAGCGGACGGCCTGGGGCCAGGCGCAGAAGGTGCCCGCCAGGATGCCCGCCGGGCGGTGGTTGCCGCTCTCGCCGACACCGCCGAAGGGCAGGCGGCCGCTGGCGCCGGCGCTGGACTGGTTCCAGTGGAGTACGCCGACCCGGAGCTCGTCGGCCGCGGCCTCGAAGCTCTCCTCGCTGGCGGTGAAGACCGCGGCGGCGAGGCCGTAGCGGGTCCCGTTGGCGCGCTGGCAGGCCTCCGCGAGGTCGGCCACCGGGTAGAGGGCCACGTCGGGGCCGAAGAGCTCGTCGTGGGTGTAGCCCTCGACCACCAGGTCGGCGCGGGGCGCGCGATGGAGCGAGGGGCGCACGTACCAGCCTTGGTGATCGCCGACCTTCGGGAGGGCGCCACCGTCCACGATGGCCTCGAAGCCCGCCGCGCGGGCCCGGCCCTGGGCGGCGAGGAGCCGCTCCCGGGAGCCCTCGTCGATGAGCGGACCCATGAAGACGCCCGAATCGAGGGGGTAGCCCACGGTGATCGCCTGGGCCGCGGCGGCGAGGCGCTCCTGGAGCCGGTCGATGATCCCCGGGGTCGCGTAGACCCGGCTGGTCGCGGTGCAGCGCTGACCCGCGCTGGCGTAGGCCGCGAAGGCGATCTGCCGGGCGGCACGCTCCACGTCGGCGTCGTCCAGGACGATGGAGGCGTTCTTGCCGCCCAGCTCCAGGGCGATGAGACACCCCGGCCGGTCGGCGTTGGCCGCGACGATCGACTGGCCCACGGCCACCGAGCCGGTGAAGAGGATGCCGTCGATGCCCCGATGCCGGACCAGCGCCTTGGCGCTGTGCGAGCCGCCCTGGACCACGTTGAAGACGCCGGGCGGGAAGCCGGCCTCGTGGAACGCCCGGGCCAGCCATACCGCGGCGTTGGGCGTCTTCTCGCTGGGCTTGAAGACCACGGTGTTCCCGTGGAGCAGCGCCGGCACGATCTGCCCGTTGGGCAGGTGGGCCGGGAAGTTGAAGGGACCCACCACGCTCAGCACGCCGTGGGGGCGGTGGCGGATGGCGCCGGGCAGATCGTCCAGCGCTTCGTCGCGGGTGAAGCGCGCGCCCTCGCCGAGCATCAGATCGACCTTGCCCGCCAGGGCCTTGGCCTCGCCCATCGCGTCCCAGAGGGGCTTGCCCACCTCGCGGGCGATGGTCTCGGCGATCTGGGCCTCGTAGCCGCGGACGACCTCCTGGTACTTCCGCAGCAGCTCCCGGCGCTTGGCTTCCCCCAGCCGGCGCCAAGCCGGGTAGGCCCGGCGCGCGGCGTCGATGGCCTGGTCCACGTGGTCGTGGGCCACCGGGTGCACGCCGACCACGTCGTTCTGGTCCGCCGGGCTCAGGATGCGCAGCGTCTCGTCGGGCGCGTCGGGGACCACGAAGGCGCCGTTGATGTAGTCACCGGGAGCGTCGAAGGTGTCCAAGGTCATGGCCCCATCCCTACTACGGACCTCGGCCGAACCCCAGCCCGGCGGTTGAAGATCGGGCCCGCCCCGTGCGTACCATCGCTCCGTGACGCGCCTCGCCCTGACCCTCGCCTTCTGTTCGCTCCTCCCGGCCCGCTCGATGGCCGACGACCCCGACGAGAGCTCCCAGCGGGCGGCCCTGGTGCTCGCGGTCTCCGCGCGCGGGGAAGCCGACGCCGGAGGCACTCCCCTCACGGAGGTGGCCGACGGGACCCTTCGCCGCAACGGACGTCACCGGATGCGCTTCCAGGTCCCGGCGGACACCTGCGTGCTCCTCGTGGCGCAGGGCGCCGACTTCCCGGTGCAGCTCGCGTTGACGATCGGCGGCCGCGTGCGTGCCCGCGCGGAGGGGCGGCCGGCGCAGTTGGTCCATTGCCACGAGGGGGCGGCCGCCCGGGGAGTGCTCGAGGTGCGGGCGAGGGGGGAGGGCGCCTTCGCCGCCGCGGCCTTCCGCGTGGCCTCCGAGTCGGCGCTCCAGAGCCCCCAGGAGGCCGCCACGTCCCACGACGCCCTCGAGGCGATGGTCCGCCGCCACGGTGAGGGCCAGGTGCCCGCCAGCGGCGTGGAGACGGAGGGGCTCACCGACGGCGCGCAGGCGCAGAAGCCGGTCCATCTGGTCGGCGGCTCCTGCTACCGGGTCCTCGCCGCCGGCGGCCCCGGTGTCCGCGCGTTGAGCCTGGAGCTCATGGCGCCGGGCGGCGACCGCGTCGCTCGGAGCGCTCAGGGCCGGCCCCGCGCGACCCTCGGGGTGCTGCGGCCGCTCTGCCCCACCAGGACTGGTGACTACGCGCTCCGCATCCGCGCCGAGGGCGGCGGCGAAGTCGCCTGGCGCACCTTCCGCGCCGCGGCCGCCGAGCGCGCCGCCGCGGCCGCCGCCGCCCGGCCTCGCCCGCCAGTGGGCGGCGCCGGGACCGGCTTCGTGGCCCGCGCGCTCCGCGACCGCCATGGCGAGGTCGGCGAAGGGATGTTGCCCCTGCTCCCCGCCGTGGAGGGGCAGCTCGGGCGCAGCGAGACCCGGACCTTCGACTTCACCGCGCGCTCGGGGCAGTGCTACCGGGTCATCGCCGTCGGGATGCCCTCGGTGCGCTCGCTCCGGGTCCGCTTCATGGACGCCTACGGCTCCGAGCGGGCCTCGAGTCGCGAGGAGCCTCGCCCCAGCGCCCGCTTCTGCGCCAGCTCGGGCGGGACCTACCGCGCCGAGCTCAAGGCCACCAACGGCTACGGCGGCTTCGCGCTCCAGGTCTTCGAAGCGCGTTGATTCAGTACCCCTCGTCGACCAGGCCCGTGGCGGCCAGGGCGGCGGCGCCCGCGGGGTCGCAGATCACGAAAAGCGGCTCCTCCCAGTCGTCGGTGGGCACGCCCACGAGACGGCGGGGGTCGCCGAGCACGCGCAGGGCTTCGTTGTGGGCCGCGGCCCAGTCATGGTGCGTGCGGTTCGGGAGCTCGCGCACCGTCCCGTCGGCGTCGGTGAGCCGGAGCCGGCCGTCTTCTTCCCGGAGCACCGCCTCGACGCCGAGCCCGGGCCACACGCTCTGGATGGAGCGCACCGCCGGGTCGTGGAGCTTGCCGTGGACGAAGGCGGTGTCCACGGCCGAGGCCAGGCGGTCGCTCCCGCCGACGAGGTGGGCGAGCTCCCGGAGCAGCGCGTCGTCGAGCTCGCCGAAGAGGCCGGCCTCCTGCAGGATCGCCAATCGCTCGCGCTCCTTCTTGCGGAGGACCGGTCGACGCCTCTTCGGCTTCTCGGTCCGGACCTCGAAGGCGACCGGCGAGCCCGCGCCGCCCAGGGCTTCCCCCGGTTCCACCGCGCGCAACGCTTCGGCGGCGACCCAGGCGCCCTCCCGCTGGGAGATGAAGACCAGGACGTCCGCCTCGGGCAGGTAGAAGAGCTGCCGGAGCGCGCTGGCCCGCCACTCGCGGGCGATCCGCCGGAGGCTCGTCGGGAGCTCGGCGACGAGGTCCGGGCCCTGGGCCCGGACGATGCGCCAGGTGTCCTTCGAGGCCCGGACCGCGCGGCCACCACCAATGGCTTCGAGCTGCGTGTCGCTGGGCACGTGACCGTCGACGCGTTCGCTGGTCTCGGGGCCGACCCGATGGAGCTCGCGCTTCCCCAGGGGCGTGCTCACCTCGACATAGAAGAGCTCGCCGGACTGCTGCGACCGCTTGCGGTAGCCCTCGGGCCAGCTCGGCGGTTCATCGTCCCGCGGGGGCTCGTGCCCGTAGAGGCCGCACCACCGGGCGCTGGCGAGGGAACGGACGTCGCGGGGAGCCTCGACCTCGGCCCCGCCCGGCGTGAACCAGTGCTCCTCGAACTCCCGCGACGAGAGCGCCTGCCGGCGGAAGCCGATGGCGGACCCGTCGCGGGCGACGGCGTGGAGCTGGAGCGGCGGACGCACTCCGTAGCGGGAGTAGAAGTCCACCGAGACGAGGGCGAGGCTGCGCGACACCCCGCGAGCCTAGCGCCTCCGCCGCCGGGCGATGAGGCCGAGCACCCAGCCGACCAGGAGCAGCCCGAAGCCCGACGCGCGGCCGGGGGTCGCGTCCACGGCGCAGTGGGCGCAGCCGGAGCCGGGGATCTGGGGCCGCGGCGCCGGCTCGACCTCGCCCGAGGGGAGGGTCTCGGTGGAGCGGCCGAGCTCGGGCACCGGACCACTGAGGAGCGCGTCGAGGGAGGTCTGCACCGGGCTCGCGAAGACCAGGCCCGCGGCGGCCATCGGAGCGCTGGTGCCCTGGACCGTCGAGGGCGGGCCGCCCCAGATCCCGCGGCGCGGGCTCGCGCACTCGATGGGCCCCTCCCATTCGTTGAGGATGGCGTAGCGCGCCTGGAAGTTGTTCACCGAGTAGGGCCGCACCCCGCGACTCATCGACCCATCGGACCCGGGCTGCCCGCGGCCCCCTTCGATGGCCGGCGCGGTGCGGAAGACGAGGTCCTCCCCGAGGCTCTGCTCGGTATACCGCAGGTGCAGGCGCGTGAGGACGAAGTCCTGCTCGAAGCCGGTCTGCACGCGGCCCCGGGCGATGGCGCGTTCGTAGGTGGGCACCACGTCCGCGCCGAGGAGGGTCAGATCCTCCGCGGTCAGGGTGGGCCCGGGGCAGGGATCACAGGAGCCCGCCTGCCAGGCGTACTCGGTCATCACCGCCCGCGGGTGGAGCTCGGTCATGCGGTCGAAGAGGGCGTCGTAGAAGGAGCCGAAGGCTTCGCGAACTTCATCGGTGACCGTGAGGTTGGTGGGGATGGCGTAGTTGTCGTAGTTCACGACCTCGTAGCGGACGCCGCGCCCGAGCACGTGGACCACCACGTCCTGGGACCCGTCCGCGTTGAGGAGCCCCAGCCGGATGGGGAGCGAGAGGAGCTCCGAGTCGTAGTGGAAGCGCAGCGGGCTGAGCACCACCTGCTGCCGGTCGTCGAAGGTGACCCGCTCGATGGCCACCTTGGCCACGAAGAACTTCATGTCCTGCTCGACGTAGGCGCGCAGCACCTGTTCGGCGCCGGCGGGGATGGCGTACCCGTTGCGGCGCAGCCAGGTGTCGAGCCCCGCCGAGTCCCGGGCGCCGAGGATCAGGACGTCGTACTCGCCCACCGCGTACTCGGCCTCGATCGTGACCCCGAGATCCTCCGGCTCCGCGGAGCGCTCTTCGTCGCCCGTGGACTCCGTCGCCGCCTGCGAGATCAGGTCGTCCTCGAAGTCGTAGGCGGCGGGTTGGTAGCAGGGGTCCTGCTCCCAGTACTCGACCAGCCGTGGCGCGGCGAGGGTGTCCAGCCGGGCGAAGACGTCCGCGGGCAGCGTGCGCACCTGACCTTCTTCGAGGATCTCGGGCACCGGGATCACCAGCGCGAAGTCCTCGGGCGGCCCCTGGTAGTCGTTCTGCATCGAGACCACGGTGCGCGACCCGTCGCGCATCAGGGCCACCATGCTCCCGCCGTTGGTCGGGGTCCCCTCGCCGCTGGACACCATGAAGCCGCAGAACGCGGCCGCCGGCGCGGGCGAGATCGAGCTGGCAACCAGGGCGATCCCCATCATCGAGATTCGACCCAAGGTCCGAGCCCGTGGGCGAGTTCCATCGGCCCGGGGACGGCCCCGGTCGTTCGTGCGCATGTTCATCGATCCTCCGAGGGGCGCTCGGACGGCCGAGATCCGGGTTCGGTCTATGCCGGGGTCGATTCTCGCCGTCCGTCGACCGCTCGGCTCGGTTGTACTACGTAGGCCCCATGCGATTCCTCCGCTTCGCCACCCTGGCCCTCCTGTCGCTGTCGGCCTGCACGGTCGAGCACCACACGCTGGAGCCCGCCGACGAGACCACCCCGGTGGTGGACCCGGCCGAACCCGCCGACCCCGTCTCCGAGGGCGGCGAGGAGACCGCCGGGGAGAACGACGACCTGGTCATCGGCGACGACGCCTGCACCACCGACGCCGACTGCGTCCCTGCCGGCTGCTGCCACGCCGCCGCCTGCGTGGCCACCGCCAACGCCCCGGACTGCACCGACATCATGTGCACCGCCAACTGCCAGTACGGGACCCTCGACTGCGGCGGCGCCTGCCTCTGCCACGAGGGGCGCTGCGCGGCGCGCCTGAGCCAGTCGCCGGTGGGCGAGGAGTCGATCCAGTGAAGGCCCCGGCCCCCTTCGTCGCCAAGGAGCGCGTGCTGATGGGCCCCGGCCCGTCGGACGTGCCCAGCCAGGTCCTCCGCGCCCAGGGCGCGCCGACCATCGGCCACTTGGACCCCGAGTTCCTCCGCTGCATGGACGAGTGCCGCGCGATGATCCGCGCGGTCTACGGCACCGAGAACACCATGACGCTGCCCATCAGCGGCACCGGGTCGGCGGGCATGGAGACCCTCTTCGCCAACCTCCTCGAGCCCGGCGACGCCGCGCTGATCTGCACCCACGGGGTCTTCGGGGGTCGCATGGCCGAGGTGGCCCGTCGCCAGGGCGCCGAGGTCGTCGAGGTGAAGGCGCCCTGGGGTCAGCCCCTCGACCCCGAGAAGGTCGCCGCGGCCGGCGCCGGGCGGCGCTTTCGGGTGCTCGCGTTGGTCCACGCCGAGACCTCCACCGGGGTCCTCCAGGACCTGGCGCCCTTCCGCGCCATCGCCGACGAGCACGGCGCGCTCCTGGTCGCCGACTGCGTGACCAGCTTCGCCGGTGTGCCCATCGAGCTCGATCGGCACGGCGTGGACGCGGCCTACAGCGGGACCCAGAAGTGCCTCAGCGCGCCTCCGGGGCTGGCGCCCATCTCGCTCTCGGAGCGGGCCATGGAGCGCGTGCGGGCCCGGGAGCACGAGGTGCGCAGCTGGTACCTCGACCTGCGGCTCCTGGCTCGGTACTGGGGCGACGAGCGCGCCTACCACCACACCGCGCCGGTCAACGCCATCTTCGGGCTCCACGAGGCGCTCCGGCTGGTGCTCACCGAGGGGCTCGAGGCACGCTACGAGCGACACGCGCGGCTCTCCGGCGAGCTGCAGGCCGGTCTCCGCGGGCTCGGCCTCGAGCTCCCGGTCGCCGAGACCCATCGGCTCCCGCCCCTGACCCTCGTGGGGATCCCGGACGGCAAGGACGACAAGCAGGTCCGCCGCCACCTCTTGGACCGGTACGGCCTGGAGATCGGCGGCGGGCTGGGCGACTTCGCGGGCAAGGCCTGGCGAATCGGGCTGATGGGGGCGTCGTGCACCCCGCGGCACATCGCGCTCTGTCTGAGCGCCCTGGAAGACGCCCTGAGCTGATTGGCGCCGTGCTGATGAGCGCCGTGCTGACGGGCGCCGAGGCCGCGGGGCGTCAGTCGAGGCGGCGGTAGACGCCGACCACGACGCCGAGGATCTGCGTCTCGCGCCAGTCGTTCTTGGGCACCAGAATCGGCGCCATGGAGCTGTTCTCCGGCTGCAGGCGGATGTGGTCCTTCTCGGGGTAGAAGGTCTTGCAGGTCGCCTCGTCGTGCACGAGGGCGATCACGATGTCCCCGCGCTTGGCCTCGATCTGCTTGCGCACGAAGACGTAGTCCCCGTCGTGGATCCCGGCCTCGATCATCGACTCACCGCGGATCCGGAGGCCGAAGACGTCCTTGCCGCGACCGACCAGCATCCGGTCAATGCGCACGGTGTCCTCGGGCTCCTGGAAGGCCTCGCTGAGGGCACCGGCGGCGACGCGACCGAGGATCGGGATGTCGACCATGTCCGCGTCGTCGTTGGCCGGGCTGCTGTTCGGCTTGTCGACCGGTTCGCCATCCGGCGTGCGCACGAGCCGCAGGGTGCGCGACTTCATGTCCTCGCGGGTCAGGTAGCCCTTCCGCTCCAGCGCGCGCAGATGGTCGTTCACCCCGTTGGTGCTGCGGATGCCCAGGTGGTTGCCGATCTCCCGAAGGGTGGGGGGGTAGCCGCGGTCGGTGATGGACTCGGAGATGAACTCGAGTACGGCGCGCTGGCGATCGGTGAGCTTCTGCATGGGGGACCTCGGCGGAACGGGGGATCAGGACTGATGACCTGAGCAGGTGTGCTGGGCTGGACGCTACGGTTCATCTGAGCAGTTGTCAAAGTTTCAGCACCACCGCGTGGGGGCCCCTGTTTTGTCGGGCCGCGCGGCGGCGATGCGACCTCCGCCAGCCCGGCTCCCGCGCAGGACGTCGCCAATACGGGCCGTCGGGCCGAAAATCGCGGCACGTTTTCATCAATGATCTCGGCGTCCGTGCGGAGGATCATCGGCGAGCCGCGAGAATCTCCTTGCGGCCGGCGACGACTGGTAATACCACTTTGATTGGTAATACCAGTGGCCCGACGAACCTCCAGCAAACCGAACGCCGCCGAAGCCGCCGCCCACGAGCTGCGCCGAGGCATCCTCATGGGCGACCTCGAGCCGGGCTCGATGCTCCCGGGCGAGCGCGAGCTCTCCGAGAAACTCGGTGTCAGCCGGCTGACCCTACGCTCGGCGCTGGCCACGCTGCAGTCCGAGGGCCTGGTGGAGAAGGTGCATGGAGCCGGCAATCGGGTCCTGGACTTCCGCGCCCATGGCGGCGTGGACCTCATCGCGCACCTGGCCCGCTACGCCATCGAAGGCGGCGAGATGCCCCTCCGGCTCCTGGGGGACCTGCTGGAGTTCCGGCGCCTCGTCGCCACCCAGATCCTCGCGGTCATCGCCGAGCGCGGGACCCCCGCCGAGGTGCAGGGGCTGCGCGACCAGCGCGCGCTCCTGGAGACCGTCCTCGAGGACGGCGAGGCGTTCATGCGCGAGGACCTGCAGTTCGCTCGGCTCCTGGTGCGAGCGACCCACAACCTCGCCCTCGAGCTGCTCTACAACACGGTGCAGCGGATCATCACGCAGAGCCCGGGCTTCGAGGCCGCTTTCATCGTCAACGCGCCCCAGACCCTGGCCACCTACGACCTGCTCCTGGACCTGCTCGAGACCCGGGACCCCGACCGCATCCGCAGCGCGGCGACAAAGGTCCTGGAGCCCCTGGACCGCAAGACCCTGGACCGGCTCAGCGCCCTGGCGCGCATGCTCACCGGTCCCCGACCCGCCCCCGAAAGAGAGGAAGCATGAAGCTGACCCAACCCGAGCGGCAGTGGCTCACCGCCATCATGGAAGGCTTCGCGCCCCCGGGCTCCGGGGACGCCGAGCACTTGGCTCCCGAGCGGGGCGAGGTGGACTACGCCGGCACCTTCGAGGAGCTCAACGGCGCCGGCGGCCCGAAGGTCCGCTACGGCATCCGGGCCGCGGCGCTGCTCATCGCGTCGTCTCCGGTGTGGATGCGCGCCCGGCCGACCTTCATCGACGGCCTGAACACCGCGGAGCGCATCGCGCTCCTCGAGGACCTCCTGCAGCATCCGCTGCAGATCGTCCGGGAGCTGACCCTGCTCATGAAGGTCCAGACCTCGATGGCGCTGCTTCGGGAGCCCACGGTTCGCGCCCGCTCGAACTACGACACGGCGCGCTCGGAGGGGACCCCGGTGCGCCTGCGGCTCTCCAAGGCGGCGAAGAAGACGATGCAGGAGGTGGCGTGATGGGTCTGAAGCAGACGTTGGTCTCGATGTTCGGCAAGCCGGTCTGGGAAGACCGGGCGCACACCCTCGTCGTGGGAACGGGCGCCGGTGGCGCGACGGCCGCGCGCGTCCTCGCGGCCCAGGGCGTGGACGTGCTGATGCTCGAGGAGGGACCGAAGCTGGTCACCGCCGACCGCCCCCGTGACGTCCCCGCGGCCCTCGCCTCCACCATGCGTGAGGGCGGCACGCAGGCGAGCGGCGACCTCTCGCCCCTCGTGGTGCTCCAGGGGAAGTGCGTCGGCGGGAGCACGGCGATCAACAGCGGCATCATCTGGCGGATGCCGGAGGACGTACGCGAGGACTGGATCCGGAACCATGGCTTGGCCAGCCTGGTCGACGCGACCGAGTTCGAGCGCATCTACGACGTCATCGAGGAGGACCTCGAGGTCGAAGAGACCCGGGAGGACCTCCTGGGAGGCAACGGCGCGCTGATGGCCAAGGCCAGCAAGGCGCTGGGGCTCCCCGGCAAGCCGATGACCCGGAACGCGGGCCGCTGCGAGGCGAACGGCGAGTGCCTCCAGGGCTGCCCCAACGAGAACCGGCAGTCGATGGACGTCTCCTACGTGCCCCGGGCCATCGCCGATGGCGCGCGGCTGCGGACCCTGGCCCGGGTCGACCGGGTCTGGATCGAGAACGGGCGCGCCGTGGGCGTCCTGGGGATGGCCCTGGACCCCGAGACCCGGGAGCCCGTCGGTCGCTTCCAGGTCCGCGCGGAGAACGTGGTCGTGGCCGCCGGCGTGGTCCACACCCCGATCATCCTCCGGCGCAGCGGCCTGCGCGGCCAGGTCGGAGAGCGCTTCCAGGCCCACCCGGGCGCGGCCATGTTGGGTCGCTTCGACGAGCCGGTGCGCATGGCCTACGGCGCGACGCAGGGATACGAGGTCCCCATGCGATCCCGGGGCTTCAAGGTGGAGAGCCTCTCGCTCCCGCCCGAGATGCTCGCCGCCCGGCTCCCCGGCGTCGGCGCCGAGTGGCAGGAGCGCATGAAGCACCTGGACCACTACGCCCAGTGGTGCGCGCAGGTCCGCATGGAGGCCCACGGCCGCATCCGGCCCGGACTCCTGGGGCCCTCCATCTCGTTCGCGCCCACCGACCGCGACATGGCGAAGATGAAGGACGCCTTCGTGACCATCGGGCGGATGCTCTTCGCCGCCGGCGCGCGCGAGGTCTACCCCGGCATCGACGGCTACCCCGAGGTGCTCCGCACCGAGGACGAGCTCGAGCACGCGGCGCGGTTGCCGCTGGGCCGGAACCAGGTCCATCTGGTCGCCTCCCACCTCTTCGGCACCGCGGTGGCCGGCGCGGATCCCTCGCGAAGCGTGGTGGACCCGCAGCTCCAGAGCCACCAGGTGAGCGGCCTCTACGTGATGGACGCCAGCGTGTTCCCCACGAACATGGGCGTGAACCCCCAGCACGCGATCATGGCGGTGGTGTATCGGGCCGCGGAGCAGCTGGCGGCGAGCCGCGGGCGGCGCCGCGCCGCGTGAGCCGGGTCGTCCTCCTCGATGGTCCGATGGGCACGGAGCTGGCGGCCCGCGGGGTCGCCACGCCGCTCCCCACCTGGAGCGCGGGGGCGCTGCGCGGCGCCCCCGATGAGGTCCTCGCCATCCACCGGGCCTACGCGGAGGCGGGCGCCACGGTCCACACCACCAACACCTTCCGGACCCGTGAGTCCGACGTGGGGGAGAGCTGGCGCGAGCTCACCCGGGTCGCCGTGCGTCTCGCGCGCGGGGGCGCCGGGACCGGGCGGGTCGCCGGCTCCATCGCGCCGCTGGCGGACTGCTACCGTCCGGACTTGAGTCCGGGGGAGGGCGCCTCGGCGGCGCACCGGCAGATGGCCGAGGTGCTCGTGGACGCGGGCTGCGACCTCGTGCTCTGCGAGACCTTCCCCCTGGCCACCGAGGCCGTCGCCGCGGTCCAGGCGGCGCGTGAGAGCGGCGCCCCCGAGGTCTGGGCGAGCCTGACCGCCGGCCCCGACGCCGACCTCTTCGACCCGCTGGGGCTGGCGCGCGCCGCCGAGCAGGTGGCGGCCGCGGGGGCCGCCGTCGTCCTGGTGAACTGCACGCCGGCTCCGGTCACGGCCGACTACCTCCGGGAGCTGGCCCGGGTCGGCGTGCCCTTCGGCGCCTACGCGAACGCGGGCTCCGCAGACGACGCCATCGGCTGGCAGAGCGACCCCGGGTTCGGCGCTCGTCGCTACGCCGAGCTGGCTGCCGAATGGGTCGATCTGGGCGCGACGGTCGTCGGGGGCTGCTGCGGGACCGGCCCCGCGCACCTGGCCGCCGTCCGGGACCGACTCGCCCACCCGTGAACGCGGCCGGCGAAGCTCGCCGACCGCGTTCGGAGGTCCCGAGGACCGGAGCTCAGATGCCCGCGGCCTGGGTCGTCGGCGCGATCGCGTCGGTGGGCTCGGTCACGTTGGGCCGGAAGGCTTCGCTGGAGGTGCCGCCCCCGCCCATGCCACCCATGTCGCCGGTGTCGTTCGGCTGGGGGTTGGGCTCGTTCTGGAGCTCGACCGGGTCGAAGCCCCGGTTCGGCTGCGGGTTCGGGTCGCCCATGAAAGGCGTGCGAGCGTCCTCGACCACGTTCCCATCGACCGCGGCCGTCGGCGGCGCGGTCGCGTGGTTCATGCCCGAGTAGACCTCGAGCTCCTGGAGCGTGGTGACGTAGCTCTGCCAGAGCTGGTCCACCGCGCCGGAGCCGATGTCGCGGAGCTCGGCGTCCACGGCCGAGTAGGTGTCCGCGCAGACCGGGGCGCCGAAGGGATCGCTGACGACCACCAGTTCCGGGGCACCGGCGGCGACGCCGAAGGTCCAGTCGAGGTCCGCGAGGAGACCCTCGCAGCCGGCGGGGGCGAGCTCCCACACCCCGCGCTCTACCTCGGGCAGGCGGGTGGCGCCGAGGGCGCTCGATGCGGTGGTGGCGCCGACGAGGTCGTCGTCACCGGTGCAACCCACCAGCGCGATCACGCACAGCAGGGCACTCCAGCGGCTCCGTGAGCCGATGGCGGGTCCCCTCCCGCGCTGCTTCGTACCAGCGTTCATCATCCTACCCAGCCTCATCACTTGGACTTTCCTCGAGACTTGCCTCGCTTGCAGGTATTCAGCCCGTGTTGCTTCACGAGCTGTGAGAGTCTGGGGCGCTTCATCCCCAGAAGCTCGGCTGCGCGAGTAATATTACCGTCTGCCTCGGACATTGCACGAACGATGCATTCTCTCTCGATGACTTTTTTCATCTCCAGGAGAGAATTGTCGCCCTCGCGGATTCTTTCGTAGATCGCCTCCTCCAGGGGCGGCGGCGGCAGCAGGTCGGCGCGATCGTCGTTCACCGAGTCTGCCGTCGTGCCCTCCGACGCCGCGGGGGGCGTGAACGTTTCGGAGAAGGCGGAGAAATCTTCGGTCCGCAACATGGGACCGTCGCTGAAGAGACTGGCGCTGCGGAGCACGTTCTGCAACTCGCGGACGTTGCCGGGCCAGCGGTGGCGCGCGAGCATCTGCAGGACATCGGTCCCGACCCGCTTCGGCGGCTCGCCCCGCTCGTCGCCGATGCGGCGGAGGAGGGCCTCGCTGAGCTCGCGGAGGTCCTCGGTGCGGTTGCGCAGGGCGGGGACGTCCACCGCCACGCCCCGGAGGCGGTAGTAGAGGTCCTCGCGGAACTCCTTGTCCTCGATGGACTGCTTCAGATCCTTGTTGGTCGCCGCGATGATGCGCACGTCCACGTGGAACGCGCGGTTGTCGCCCAGGCGGCGAACCTCGCCCTCCTGGATGGCCCGGAGCAGCTTCGCCTGGAAGCTCGGGGGGGTCTCGGCGATCTCGTCGAAGAAGAAGGTGCCCCCGTTGGCCTCCTCGAAGAGGCCCTTACGGGAGCTGACGGCGCCGGTGAACGCACCGCGCACGTGCCCGAAGAGCTCGCTCTCGAGGAGCGTCTCGGTGATGGCGGCACAGTTCACGCCCACGAAGGGGCGCTCGGACCGCAGCGAGTTCGCGTGGATGGCCCGCGCGACCAGCTCCTTACCGGTGCCGCTTTCGCCGGTGATCAACACCGTCGCCGGCGTGGGGGCGATGCGCACGATGCGGCCCAGCACGTCGCGGATGGCCTGGGAGCGGCCGATGATGTTGTCGAAGTGGTACCGGTCGCGGAACTCCGCGGCCATCACCGACACCTCGCCGGCGAGCTGCCGCTTCTCGAGGGCCTTCTCCACCTTCACCAGGAGCGCCTCCTCGGCGAAGGGCTTCTGGATGTAGTCGTGGGCCCCGACCCGCATGGCCTCGACCGCGCTCTCGATGGTGCCGTAGGCGGTCATGACGATGACCTCGGTGAGCGGCGACTTCTCTCGGGCGTGCCGGAGCACGTCCATGCCGTCGGTGGCGCCCATCTTCAGGTCGGTGAGCACCAGGTCGTAGGAGTCCTCGACCACCTTGGCACAGGCGACGTCGCCGTCCTCGGCTTCGTCCACGTCGTGGCCGGCACCGCGCAGCATGAGGGCGAGCGTGGTGCGCATGTTGCGCTGGTCGTCGACTACGAGGATCTTGGCCATCGGATCAGCCTTCCGCCCTACCACTTTTGCTCGCCGATTTCACTCCCGCCAACGTCACTCGGCCAGCGCGGGGGGCGGCGGCACGAGGGTTCGCTCCTCGATGGGGACGTCGCGGTCGGCTTCCTGGATCGCGTCGCCCAGGGTCTGCACGTCGTCCAGGTAGCGAAGGCCGAGGTTCACCGCGTAGGCGCTCATCACCAGCGCGAGCAGCGCCGCGACGAGCGCAATGGCGGCGATCCGGCGCGCGACCGGATCTCGGACCTCGCTCATCCCTCGACCGGCGGGAGGGTGTCGAGGGTCTGCTCCACGTAGTTGCCGCGGGTGACCCGGACCGGCGCCGGGTCCCCATCGAAGGTCCCGGTGACGGCGTCGAAGTCGTAGGCGTCGGCGCCGTAGATCAGCTCCATGTGCGGGGTGACCTCGTAGACCCCGGGCACCGCGAAGGTGTCCTCGGGGCAGAAGTAGTCGGCGTCGAAGGTGGACCGGCGCTCCCGTCGGCTCAGGCGAGAGTAGAAGTCGACGATGGGGACGATGACCTGCCGCGGCGCGCGGCACTCGACGGTCCCCAGGGGCCCCCGGACGGTGAAGGACCAGAGATCGTCCCGGAGGTAGACCCGCGGGCTCCCGCTCGCGGCGCGCAGCGTGGGCTGCAGGCGCGGGGTCCCGCGGCTCGAGGTCGGGCGGAGGCCCACCTCGACGGGGGCCTCGGTCTCGACGCCTGCGGCGGGCGCGGTCCAGGCGATCTCGCCGCCGCTCACGCGATGGGGCGGTCGGCGCTCGCCTTCGGTGCGCGCCACGAAGCGATCCCGGCCGCGGCCGGCGAAGCCGTACTCGACCTCGACGGTGGCTTCGCCACTCTCCAGGGCCCGGAGCGCCCTCCCCCAGCAATACATGCGCAGGTCGACCCACTCCTCGTAGGTCTCGCCGGCGACCATGGCCTGGGTGCGTGTCGCCCGACGCGGCGCGTCGGCGTGGGTGCAGCGAAGTCGCGGCGAGCGGCGTCGGCCCTCGACCTTCGGCCGGACCGTGAGGCGGAGGAGCCGCCGGTCGGTGGCCACCTCGCGGGCCTCGTCGGCTCGGATCTGAAGCCGCCACTTGTAGGGGCCGTGGTCCGCCAGGGGCGTGAGGGCCACGGTGATGGGGTCCGGTTCGTCGGCGGCGTCCGCGACGGCGGGGAGCAGCGCGAGGGCGGTCAGGAGAGGAAGGATGCGAGTCATGAGCTGGGGGCGACGAGGGTCGGCTCGTCGTCGGTGAGGAGGTCGCGGACGGCGTCGACCACGGCCGCCCGCAGGGGCGCGGGGAAGATCAGCCGGGGCCGGCGGATGCGCTTGTTGCGGAGCTCCCCGAGGAGGAAGGAGACCTCGCCGAGGCGGCGCATGGGCTGGTGTCGAATCTGGATCCAGAGGCCGCCGGCGCCGGTGGCCGGCTCCGGATAGGGAACGTCCTTGGCCACGTCGACGTAGACGGTGAGCTCGGCCCGCCCCCCGGCGGCGTCGGCGACCCCGCGGGCGCGGCGCTGGACCTCCTCCCAGACGGCTTCGTCGTCCGGAAGCGGCAAGGTCTTGGGCAAGCGTCGCTCGAGGAGGCGCGCCGCGTGCTCGGCCAGGAAGGGGTCCGAGGAGCGGGCCCAGCGAGCCACGCTCGCCAGGAGCTGGGAGTCGTCGAGATCCAGGTAGGCGCCGAGCGAGACCGGCTCACCGCGGGCCGCCCGGGCCAAGCCTTCGGGAACGTCTCCCACCGCCGCGAGGTCCCCGTCGCGGATGAGCTCCGCGGTGCGCGCCAGGACCCCCCGGACCAGCGCTTCGCCCGCGCGGGTGGCCTTGTGGTGGTAGACCTGTTCGTACATGAAGTGCCGCCCCAGGAAGAACCCCTCGATGGGCGGCAGGCCCTTGCGGCCCTCGATGGCCAGGACCCACTCGCCGCCATCGGCCTCGGGGACCTGGCCGAAGGTGAGCGCCCGCAACAGCCAGTCCAGATCGTAGAGACCGTAGCGGGCGCCGGTCATGTGGCTGTCGCGGAGCAGGTAGTCGGCGCGGTCCACGTCGAGGGTGCCGCTCACCGTGCGGGCGAGGTACGTCAGCCGGTGATGCCCAGCGAGCAGATCGGCGACCCGGTCGGCCATCCCCGCGGACAGGCGCTCGAGGGCGCCGTGCACCTCGGTGGACGGGTCGCGGATGATGTCCCGGGTCCAGTCCTCGTGGTGCCGCGCGTCGGGCATCACGTCCTCGAAGAGGTGGCTGAAGGGCCCGTGTCCCAGATCGTGCAGGAGCGCGGCCGCGAGAGCCTCGCGGGCGGCGTCCCGGTCCAGGCGCTGGTCCGCCGGGAGCACGCCCTCGACCCGGCGGACCCGGCCGAGCAGCCGGGTCATCACGTGGGCCGCGCCCACCGCGTGGGCGAAGCGCGAGTGCTCGGCGCCGGGGAAGACCAGGGAGGTGAGCCCCAGCTGGCGCACCCGCCGCAGGCGCTGCACCTCGCGGGTAGCGAGGAGCGCCTCGACGACCTCCTGGTCGTCGCCCTCGAACTCGACCAGGCCGTGGATGGGGTCCCGCAGGATCACGGCCGAACCCTAGACGTCTGGGGCCCGTTGGCAAGCGTCAGAGGGTGGTGAAGCGCTCGCGGAAGGCGGCGCTCAGCGCGGCGCCGGTGGGCTCGTCGAGCTCGGCGTGGGCCGCCTCGAGCAGGCGCGCGGCCTCGGCGAGGGCGGCCACCACGTAGAGGAGCTCCGCTTGGATCGGGTGGCCCAGGTGGTCCACGTCGAGGCGCGGTGCCGGGTCCGCGGCCGGGGCGAAGACGTCGACGCCGATCCCCAGGAGCCGCGCGCTGTTGCGGGCCCGCTCCATGCGCGCGGCCTCGTCGCGGAGGCGCGCGCTCATGATCGCCTCGGCCGCGCGCGCCACCGCCGCGCCGGCGCCGACCAGCTCGCGGTAGGCCCGGGGCGGCGCCGCGCGGAACGTGGCCGGGGCTTCGCGGGCGGCCTCCTCGCAGGCGGCGGCGAGGCGCTGGCAGTCCGCGCGGGTCGCCTGACGGCGGACGCAGCGCTCGGCGGTCTCCAGGGCCTCGAGGACCAGCGACTCCGCGGGCGGGACCTGGACCAGCGCCTCCGCTACCAGGCCGCTGACCACCCGGAGCATCTCGTCGAGGGCCACCGCGGCGGCCCCCCCGATCCAGACCGACCCCTCGAGCCGCTCGCTCCACGCCCAGGCGTCCTCCGGATCGTCGGGGACGGCGTCCACCAGCGACGCCGGAGCGCCCATGGCCGCGAGCTGCTTCGCGAGGCTCAAGCCGGCCTCAGCGCTCCAGCCACCGGGCGAGCTCGGCGCCCTGGGCCTCGTGGAGGGCGCCGCAGAGCCGGATGGACTCGGTCACCGCGGCGAGGTTGCGGGGTCCGCCGGGCAGCGCTTCGACCCGCGAGCCGAAGAACGCCTCCACCGCCTCGGCCGTCGCGGGGTCGCAGGCGTCGTCCATCAGCATGGGCAGGTACCCGGCGTAGCCGGGGGGAAGGCGCGCGACCAGCTCGTCGAAGTGCGCCTGGACCCAGGTCCAGGCCGCATCGCGGGTGGCGGGCTCGGCGATCTGCCGCGCCACCGGGACCATGACCTCGTTGACCCGCAGCGCGGGGTCGAGCGCCAGCGCGAGGACGCGCGCGCCGAGCTCCGGGTCCCGGGTGGCCCCGAGGGCGCGCAGGAGGTTCCCGCGGACCACGCCGTCCTCGGTGCGGGCGAGGACCCCCATCACGTGCTCGAAGAAGGCGGCGTCGCCTTCCTGGATGGCGACGGTGAGCGCCGCCTGGGCCAGGTCGGCCGATACGGCCTCGAGGTCGACGGTGGCGTCCTCGGTCCCCCAGCGCACGTAGGCGCGGCCGCGCCGCTCGCCCTCTCGTCGGACCTGCGGATCTTCGGCGTCGATCGCCAGGAAGCCGACGATGGCCGCTCGGCGCAGCCGGACGTCTTCGCTCTCGGTGCGGCCCCCGCGCGCCGCCCACCCCAGGCGGCGCCCCTCGGCGCCGTAGGCGCGGCGGAGACGCGCGCGGAACCGGTCGGCCTGGGCCTGGTCGAGGTGCTGGTCGAGGAGGGTGGCGTAGAGGCCCAGCGGCGCCGCCGCGACCGTGTGGTGGTCGTCCCGGGCGAGCGCGAGGAGCGCGTCCAGGACGGCGCCGGGCTCGGCGCGGTCGGCGGTGAAGGCCGCCTCGAGCGAGTCGACCAACGAGAGCTTCTCGGCGGTGGTGAGCCGGGCGAGCCCCTGCTCGCGGAGGGCGGCGAGGCCTGCGTCGTCCAGGGCCCAGCGGTAGTAGCCGATGCCGTCGGCGTTGGGGTGGATCCACGCCGGGCAGGACTCCAGCGCGATGGAGCCGGTGGCCTCGGTGAGCATGCCGCAGGTGACCGCGGGCTCGCCGCGCCGCTGTCCATGGCGCACGCACACGGGGATCTGCCACTGGCGATCCTCGGTCGCCGGCGAGCCCACCGGGCGGTAGCGACTCTGGGTGAGCTCCACCCTCGCGCCATCGTCCCCGCAGGTCAGCGTCGCGCCGACCAGCGGGACACCGGTCTGGGTCACGAAGGTGTCGAAGGGGGCCTGGACCTCCCGGCCCGCCGCCTGGGCGAGAGCGCGGAAGAGGTCCTCGGCGGTGGCGTTGCCCTCGGCGTGGGCGCGCACGTAGGCGCGGATCCCCTCGCGGAAGGCGTCTTCACCGAGCGAGCGCTCGAACATGGCCAGCACGCCGGCGCCCTTGCCGTAGGTGATGCCGTCGAAGGCGTTGTGGATGTCGTGGCTCGAGGCGATGGGCTGCCGGATGGCCCGGGCGCTGCTCAGGCTGTCCTCGTCCATCACGCGGGTCACCCACTGCAGGAGCTCCACGTCGGCCTCGTAGGCCGGACGCCAGCCGGCGACGACCCGGTGCTCCATCCAGCTCGCGAAGGCCTCGTTGAGCCAGAGGTCATCCCACCACTCCATGGTGACCAGATCGCCGAACCACATGTGGGCCAGCTCGTGGGCCACGATGTAGGCCCAGAAGCGCATGCGCCGGGTCGGGGTCCGGGCCTCGTCGACCAGGAGGATGGTGTCCCGGAAGGTCACCAGCCCGACGTTCTCCATGGCGCCGGCCTCGAAGTCCGGCACCGCGACCATGTCCAGCTTCCCATAGGGGTACGGGACGCCGAAGTAGCCCTCGAGCTCGGCGAGGATCGCCGGGGTGTGCTCCATGGTGTAGGCCAGCTCGGCGCCGCGGCCCTTCGGGGCCAACCCGCGGAAGGGCAGCGGCTCGGCGCGGACCTCGCTCGCGGGGATGGGCTCTCCCTCCACGACGTCGAAGGGGCCCACGGCCAGGGCGAAGAGGTAGGTCGAGATCGGCGGGGTGGTCTCGAAACGAACCGTCGCGCGGCCCTCTCCGTCGGGTTCGCTGCGCGACGCGAGCGGCGCGTTGGCGGCGGCGAAGTGCTCGGCGTCCACGTGCAGGGTGACGTCGAAGGGCGTCTTGAAGGCCGGCTCGTCGAAGCAGGGGAACGCCGTCCGGGCCGAGAGAGGCTCCATCTGGGTGAAGGCGTAGGCCTCGCCGCCGTGCTCCACCTTGTAGATGCCGCCGAGGGCCGCCCCGAAGGGCGCGCGGTAGGCGATGACCAGGCGCCCCTCACCCTCGACCGGCTCGGGGAAGGCGAGCGAGGCGAAGCCGTTCTCGTCCTCGGCCTGGGTCATGGCGCCCGTTCGCGTCGGACCGAAGTCCCCCGAGGCGAGGAGCGGCTGGAAGACCGCCTCGGTGATCTCCAGGTCCATCGCGTGCAGCCAGAGAACCCGGCGCGCCTCGGCGAGCTCGACGTCGATGGTGACCACCCCGGAGAAGTGGCTCTCGCGCGGGTCGATGGTCAGATCGAGGCCGTAGCGGGTCGGCTGCACGCCCCGGGGGAGCCGGCCCTCGGCCGGCGCGGCGCCTTCCGCGGCGGGGGCCGGCGCGGGCGGCGCTTCGTCGGTGACGACCGAGCTCTGCTGGACGGCGGCCGAACCCCCACAGCCGAGGACCAGGGAGACGAAGAGGAGCCGAGCGCTCGGGCGAATCATGGCCAGGTCCTACCGCACGGAGGTCCAGCGCGCGAGCGGGCTCGGAGCGCGGCCGAGCGGCGGCTCAGAGTGGAGCCGGATGGGGCATCGCGATCTCCCGGGGGTGCCCCGGCGCGGGTGACGGGTAGTCCGGCAGGTCGAAATCGTCGCGCAACGACGCGCCGGCGAAGAGTCGCGCCAGGCCGGGGAGATTGGAGAGCCGCACCGCCCAGTCCCGGGCGAAGAGCCCGGCCCGGGTCCGGGGCGCGAAGAAGCCCGCGAACGAAGGAGCCGCTGCCTGCTTGGCCTGGAGGAGCGGGCGGAGGCGCTCCTCGTAAGCGGCGAAAGCCTCGGGGTGCGGGGCGCGGCTCAGCTCGCCGGCCAAGACGTAGGCTTCGGTCATCGCCAGCCCGGTCCCCTCCCCGGCCAGGAGCGAGACGCAGGCGGCGGCGTCGCCCACGAGGGCCACCCGGTCCCGGGTCCAGCGCTCCATCCGGATCTGACTGACGCCGTCGAGGTAGACCTCGGGCGCCGCGCGGAGGAGCTCGCGGATGGCCGGCCACTCCCAACCCATGTCGGCGAAGACGCGCTCGACGGTGGCCACGGGGTCGCTCGAATCGCCCTCGCCGATGCCCACCGCGATGGGGTCCGACTCGTCGCGCCAGATGAAGATGAACGCGGTCTCGTCCTCGCCGCAGGCCACGCGGCCGAGCTGCCGACCGGGTCGCGTGTGGACCACGAAGCGCCGCGGGTCGCGCGGGCTGGTTCCCCGGGCCCGGAACGCCGCGACGTGCAGCCCGAGGGGGTGGAGGTAGTCCTCCTCCGGACCGAACGCGAGCGTGCGGATCCGCGAGTGGAGCCCGTCGGTACCGACCACCAGATCGAAGGTCTCCGCGCGGCCCGCGGAATGGACGCGCACTCCGTCCGGACGCTGCTCCAGGGCGTCGATGGAGGTGCCGAAGCGGGTCTCGATCCCGGCGCAGGCTTCCCAGACGATCCGCGCCAGCTCGCCGCGCTGGATGCTGGTGTAGCGGCCGTCGGTGACCTCGAGGAAGGTTCGGAGACCCATCGCGGCGCGGCGCCGCCCGTCGGCGTCCTCGACGCGCAGCTCCTCCGCCTGGAAGCCCGCGGCGTGGATGGCGGGCAGGAGCCCCATCCGCTCGGCCACGTCGTAGCCCGTGCCCCAGAAGTCGATCACGTAGCCACCGGTGCGCAGGGCCGGGGCCTTCTCGAAGAGCACCGGCTCGTGGCCGTGGTGGCGGAGCCACCAGGCCAACGTGGGTCCGGCCACCCCCGCGCCATGAACGGCGATGCGCAGGGGGCGGCGGGGGGACTCGGGGACGACGGCTTCCATGGCGGGCTCCTTCTCGGTGGGGTCAGGCTTCGGGAGGCGCGAGCAGCGCGCGCGCCATCCCGAGCAACGGGGGAACGAGCGGGAGGAGCTCGATCAGGGGGCGGTCCTCCAGCGCTTCGACGAACCAGCGGTCCACCGCGGTGAGCAAGCCCGTGGTGGCCTCGGCGAGGAGGTCCTGGGGGAGGTCCTTTCGGACCGCGCCGACGGCCTGGCCGCGCGCGAGGATCCGCTCCACCCGCGACCGGCTCGCGGCCATCAGGTGCCGGTGGGCGGGGTTGGTGTCCCCGCCGCGGTAGAGGCTACGAGCGAGCGCCGCGAGCTGCGGATCGCTGAAGATCGTCTCGTCGAGCCGCGCCGTGCCGGCGGCGACGGTGCTCCAGAACTCGTCGGCCGTGGTCGGCTCCGGGAGCGATCCCAGGGCCTCGTCCATCCGCGCGAAGACGTCGTCCAGCACGGCGGCGTAGGCGTCCGCCTTGTCGGCGAAGTAGTAGTACATCGCGCCCTTGCTGATTCCCGCGGCGGCGATGATTCGGTTGAACGACGCGGCCTCGAAGCCGTGCTCGGCGAACTCGGCGGCGGCGGCCGCGAGGATGGCGCGGCGCTTGGCGAGGGGGAGCTTCTCGAATCTCGGGAGGGGCGGCATGACGCTTTTGAACCACTGGTTCGACCAGTGGTCTAAGCCTGGGCCGAACGAGCTCCGCCGTCAACCCCGGACGGGGTGCGGCGTGCGTTTGGGCGCGAGCGGTCGGGCCCGTGGCCCGGGTCGCGCCCTACTCGTCGGCGCCTTCGCCCGCGCGCAGGACCACCAGGGCCACGCCCTCTCCCACCGACGGCACCGGGACGACGGCGTACCCGTACCACTTCTGGAAGGCCTGGAGCTCGCCGGTGTACCCCGGCCCGTCGCCGAGCCGCTGGCGGAGTTCCGCGCCCGAGGGCAGCTCGCCAGCGATCTCCGACGGGGCGTCGGGCGGCACCACCAACTGGTCGCCGTCGAGCATCAGCGCCCAGACGATCAGACCCTGCTCGATCTCCTGGGCCAGCTCGACGCGGAGCTGCCGGCTGAGGCGCTGGGCCATGCGCCAGAGCGGGATGCCGGCGACGACCGCGCCGACCACCTCACCGCCGCGACGCGCCGGGGCCACGAAGAGCCAGCTCGAGCGGTTCACGTCGGCCTCGGCGTTCTCCTCGGTCTCGAAGGTCACCAGGCCCCGCTGGGGCTGCCCAGACTCCAGCGCCGCGCGCACCGGCGCGAAGCGCTCGGCGAAGTCCTGGCCCTGCATGCGGTCGTCGGCGTCGTCGACGTCCCGGGCGATCACCAGGCCCTGCGCGTCCACGGCGGCGAGGAAGGTGATCGGCGAGACCACGAGGCCCGCGATCCCCCGGGGGAGCTCCTGGACCCGCTTCAGGGCGGTGCGCATCTGCGCTTCCCGGGTCGCGGGGTCCTCCACCTGGAAGCCGGGCGCCAGGCGGCTGGCCGCTTCCTGGATCGCCTCCCAGTGCTTCTCCCGGTCCTCGCGCAGGATCGCCTTCACCCGGGGCACGTGCTCTTCGAGGAGCGCCTTCCGCGCGCCGGGTGCGCCCTCCGGCTCGCACCCCGCCAGGGCCGCCAGCGCCACGACCATCACCCACGCTCCGATTCGCCAGGTCCGCATCCGTCTCTCCTCCGAGCCCCGTACTACACCACGGCGGCCCCCAGGCGGACCTGCGGCGGCGCGAAAGGTTCCCTACTCGCCCAGCGCGGCGCGAGCGCGCAGACCCGCGGTCGTGGTGTAGCCGACGGTGACCGAGCGGATCTCGCCGGCTTCGTCGACGACGAAGGTGGTCGGATAGGCGTCGACGCCCCACCGGGCGGCGAGCGCCCCGGTGGGATCGGCGATCACCGAAAACGCGCCGTCGAGGCCCTCTTCGGTCAGGTGGGCGCGGATGGCGTCGGGGCCCTCGGAGCGGCTGGCGACGGTGATCACCCGATGGTCCTCGGCCAGGGCGGCGACATTGTCGTCCATGGCCTCGCAGACGCCGCACCAGGTGGCCCAGAAGTGCACCACCGCGGGCCCCTCCAGTCGCACCGGTCGACCGGCGAGGTCCACCCCGGCGAGGGCCGGCGCGTCGCCGCTCGCCGCGCCGCGGGTCTGCCATCGATGGAGGCCGTAGACCGCGGCGGCGAAGAGGAGCAACTCGAGGACTCGGCGTCGCCACACCGCGGCGCGCGACGGCGCGGGCGAAGCGACCTCGGGCTCGTTCGCCTCAGCCATCGCCCTCGGCGTCCGAACCCCGGACGACCCCGCCGCCGGGGAAGAAGCCCTGGGTCAAGAGCGGCGACTCGGCGGTGGACCGCCCGCCGCTGGGCCCGAAGGCGGCGACCACGTCGCTCAGCTCGTCCCGGGACGGCCGCGCCCGGGCGGGGATCTCGCGTTCGCGGGCGCGGGTCTCCAGGTGCAGGGTCTGGGTCGGGAACGCGAAGTCCACGCCGATCGCTTCGGCCATGCGCATGATCTCCAGGAAGACGTTCTGCCGCTGCTTCAGCTCCTCGGACCACGAGTCGCAGCGGAAGAAGAAGTAGACCATCACCTCCAAGGCGCTTTCGCCGAAGTCGCGGAAGCAGACCTCGTAGGAGTCCTTGCGGACCTTGGGGTTGGCCTGGAGGATGGCGCGGATGCCCTCGACGAAGGCCTGCATCTGGTCGGGCGCAGTGTCGTAGGTCAGGCCCAGGGTGACCAGGCAGCGGCGGTAGCGGCGCTTGCCCCAGTTGTCGACGGCGGCGTTGGCCACGACGGAGTTGGGGATGGCGATGACCGAGTCGTAGAAGGTGCGGATCCGCGTGGAGCGCATGCCCACCTCTTCGACGATGCCCTCGTGCCCGTCGATGACCACCCAGTCGCCCACCTGGAAGGGTTGGTCCGCGAAGATGCTGATGCTGCCGAAGAGGTTGGCCACCGTGTCCCGGGCCGCGAGGGTGAACGCCAGACCGCCCAGGGAGACGCCGGCCAAGAGCGAGCCCACGTCGACGTCCAGGTTCTGTAGGACGAAGATGACCCCCACCACGACGACGAAGACCTTGAGGGTCTTGCGGACCATGGGGACGATCTGGTCGTCGAGCTTCGTCTCGGTCTTCTCCGCGCGCCGGGCGAAGACGTCGGCCCCGAAGTCCACGAGGCGATAGAGCACCATCACCGCCGCCGCGGCGGCGATGACCCGCAGCGCGATCATGGTGATCTGGTTCACCCGCACGCTGAAACGCAGCATCGGGAAGAGCCACCAGAGGAAGGCCGCCATGGCCAGGGTCCCGATGGGGGTCGCCGCGCGCTGGGCCACCTCGAAGTCGAACTTGAGGTTCCGCTTCTTCAGGATCCGCCCGGCCCAGCTGAAGAGCACCCGGGCGACCAGGAAGCGGATCAGCATGCCGCCGAGGAGCACCACGAAGAGGCCGAAGAACTGCCAGAGCGCCACCCCCGGCAGCGGCTCGGCGCGCATCCACCCCGGCAGCTGGTCGACCATGGACTCCACGTCCACGGTGAAGGTCTCGTCGTAAAGGGGCTGGATGAGCCCGATGCTCTGGGCCGAGATGCGCCACTCGTCGCCCACGCGGACCAGGTGGATTTCCGGGAGGCGCCGGGTCAGCGGGACCTTGCCGTCGGCGTAGGTCTCGGCGTCGACCTCGGGGGTGTCCGGGAGGGCCTCCAGGTCGACGTAGTGGCCGCGCTGGTCCAGGACCGCGAGCAGATCTCGGGCCGCGTCCTGCCGCGCCTCGCCGCGGACGCCGGCCTCGGACCAGGCGAAGCAACGCGCGGCCACGGCGGGATTCATCGAGTCCGCCTGCAGGTTGGCGAGGAAGGTGCGCGCGGCCTGGCGGGGCGTGGAGCAGTCGTCGGGGGCGGTCTGGGCCTCGGCGAACGAGCCCCAGACGAGGAGCGAGAGGGCCGCGAGGGCGGCCGGTAGACTTCGGCGGACGTCCATGGGCGCGGGAGCATAGGGGACGACGCCGCGACATCGAACCCTCCTTCCCGAAGGAGTACCCTCGGGCCCATGATCCACGTCCACCGCGATGGGCCCATCACCCTGGTCGCGCTCGACCGTCCCGACCGCCGCAACGCGGTGGACCGGGCCACCGCCGAGGCCCTGGCCGCCGCCTTCCGGGCCTTCGACGACGATCCCGAGGCTCACGTGGCGGTCTTCCACGGGCGAGGCGGCACCTTCTGCGCCGGCGCGGACCTCCGGGCCCTCGCGGACGGCGAAGGGACCAACCGGGTGGCCCCCGACGGCGACGGACCGATGGGGCCGTCACGCATGGTCCTGGGCAAACCGGTGATCGCGGCCATCGAGGGCCACGCGGTGGCGGGCGGCCTGGAGCTCGCGCTCTGGTGCGACCTGCGGGTGGTCGCCGAGGACGCAGTGCTCGGCGTATTCTGTCGTCGCTGGGGGGTCCCTCTCATCGACGGGGGGACGGTTCGCCTCCCCCGGCTCATCGGGCTCTCCCGGGCGTTGGACCTGATCCTCACCGGGCGCCCCGTGGACGCCCGGGAGGCCCTGGCCCTGGGGCTCGCCAACCGGGTGGCGCCCCCCGGCGCGGCCCTCGAGGTCGCCATGGAGCTCGCGCGGACGGTGGCGGCGTTTCCCCAGACGTGCCTGCGTGGCGATCGGCTGAGCGCGTACGAGCAGCACGACCTGGACCTCGAGGCCGCCCTGGCGAACGAGCTGCGCCACGGCGAGCGGGCTCTCCCCGAGGCCGTGGATGGCGCGGCGCGCTTTCGGGACGGCGCCGGCCGGCACGGCCGCTTCGAGTGAGCCGTCAGGTCCCGCGCGCGCGGCGGTAGATGGTCACGGCCCAGAGCGTGAGGAAGTAGAAGGGCACGGCCATCGCCACGCCCAGGATGAGGCCCCCGAGCCAGAGCTCGGCGCCCATGGACAGCAAGGTCTCGCCGAGGTCCTCCCAGAAGTCCGCGGTCCAGATGTCGGTGAGCAGATCGGTCTCCGCGGCCTCGGCTTCCGCCTCCTGCATTCGCGAGACCGCGCTGATGCCCCCTTCCGACTCGCCACCGTGGAGCGCCAGATCGCCGACCTTCCACGCCAGCCAATAGAGCGGCACCGCGGTGAAGGGGTTGCTGATGAAGAGCACCGGGATCCCGCTGACCTTGTTCGCCCGCAGCAAGGCGGCGAAGGCCAGGTAGAGCATGATCTGGAACCCCAGGGTCGGGGTCCAGGCGATCACCGACCCCACGGCGACGCCCCACGCGATCCGGTGGGGCGTGTCGGCGACACCCAGGATCTGATGGACGACGAGGTTCTTGAGGCGCTGCCAGGGGGTCATCGCTCGGCGGGAGGCGGCGCGCTGGGCGTCGCCCCGGGGTTTCCATAGCCCCCTCCACCCGGCGTGGCGATACGAAGTCGATCGCCGACGCCGAGTTGGACCTCGACGCGCCCCGGGAGGACCTCCACCGAACCGTCCGCGCGCAGGACCTCGTTGAGGCCCGGGACCGCGGCGTGGCCCCCGGCGAGGCCCCGAGCCCCGGCGGCGCGGCGCTCCGAGATCAGAGCCACCGAGAGCGGAGCCAGGGCCTCCAGCTCCCGGACCAGCCCGTCCCCGCCGGGCCAGGCGCCCTCCCCGCCGCTCCCGCGGCGGACGGCGAAGCGACGCACCCGGACCGGGTAGCGTCGTTCGAGGATCTCGGGGTCGGTGATCCGGGAGTTGGTCATGTGGACGTGGGTCGCCGAGGGACCGGAGCGCCCCTCCCCGGCCCCGATCCCGCCGGCGAGGGTCTCGTAGTAGCCGAAGGTGCCGTCGCCGAAGGTCAGGTTGTTCATGGTCCCCTGGCTGGGCGCCATCCGCCCCAGGGCCGCCAGGATGGCGTCCACGACCCGCTGGCTGGTCTCCACGTTGCCGGCCGCCACCGCCGCGTCGGGCGGCGGGTCCAGCAGCGAGCCCGCCGGGACGACCAGATCCACCGGGCGCATGCAGCCCTCGTTGAGCGGGATGGGCCGGCCGACCAGCGTCCGAATCGCGTAGAGCACGCAGGCCTCGGTGACCGCCCGGGGCGCGTTGAGGTTGGAGGCCACCGCCGGGTCGGTCCCGGTGAAGTCGACGGTCAGCCGCTCCCCGTGGCGCTCGAGGCGCACGGCGATGACCGTCCCGTCGTCGAGGGTCTCGGTCCAGGTGTGCTCGCCGGGCGCGATGGCGCGGAGGGCTTCCACGACCGCCGCCTCGGCGTCGTCGACCACCGCCCGCATGTCGGCGGCCACCGCGTCCGCGCCGTGCTTGGCGGCCAGGGCCAGGAGCTCGCGGGCACCGCGGTGGCAGGCGGCGAGCTGGGCCTCGAGATCGGCCAGGTTCTCGTCGGGGCGTCGCGCCGGGTGGGGCCCGCCTTCGAGCACCGCGCGGAGCGCCTCCTCGTCCAGGGCGCCGTCTCGCACCGCGGAGACGCCGCGGAAGACGACACCCTCTTCCTCCAGGCGGTGGGACCGGGCGGGCATGGAGCCGGGGGTCACGCCGCCGACGTCGGCGTGGTGTCCCCGAGCGGCGACGAAGAAGCGGAGCACGCCGGCCTCGTCGTGCACCGGCGCGACGACGGTCAGGTCGGGCAGGTGGGATCCGCCGGCGGCGGGGTCGTTGGTCACGAACGCGCTCCCGGGGGGCAGCGCCCGCTCGGCGAGCAAGGCCCGCACGCTGGCGCTCATGGCTCCCAAGTGGACCGGGATGTGGGGGGCGTTGGCCACCAGGGCGCCCGTGTGGTCGAAGATGGCGCAGGAGTAGTCGAGCCGGTCCCGGATGTTCGTGCTCAGCGCGGTCCGGCGGAGCACCACGCCCATGCGCTCGGCGATGGCGGCGAAGGTCTGGGCGAGGATCTCCACCCGGAAGAGGTCCCGGGGGTCGTCCTCGACCTCGCCCCGGTCGAGGACCTCGAGGAGATCGTCGCTACCGCGCCGGACCACGACGAAGCCGGGCTCGACGACCAGGGTGCCCGTCTCCTCGACGACGATCAGCGGCCCCGACAGCTCGCGATCGAGCGGGAGCCGCTCGCGACGCCACACGGGGACCTCGAGCCAGCCGGCGCCCAGATGGAGGCGCCCCGAGGTGGGCTCGCCGGCCTCCACCACCGCGTCCCCGAAGGGCGGCGGCGGCGGGGCGGTGCGCAGCTCCAGGTGGACCCCGACGACCTCGAGGTCGCGGTCCCGGACGTAGCCGAAGGTCCGGCGATGCCGCTCGGCGAACGAGGCGCGGAGCCCGTCGAGGTCGTCGCTCCAGGGGACGGCGAGGCCCGATTGGCCGCCGCGATAGCGCAGGCGCAGGGTCGCACGCCGCTCGGGCTCTTCCGCGCCCAGGTCCGCCGCGCGGCCCAGGTCGTCCAGCGCTTCGCGCGCCGCGGCCAGGGTGTCGTCGTCCAGCGGGCGCGATCCCAGGTCGCGCTCCCCGTGCCAGGTCTGGGGCGCCGCGCCCATACCCCAGGCCGAGAGGACGCCGGCGAAGGGGTGCGAGAGGATCCGCCGGATCCCCAGGTGCCGGGCGACGCGGCAGGCGTACTGGCCGGCGGCGCCGCCGAAGGCGACCAGCGCATGGTCGGTGGGGTCGTGCCCGCGCCCGACGCTGACCTCGGCCAGCGCGTCCCCCATCTTGGCCGCCGCCAGGTCGACCAGACCGTCGGCGAACTCTTCGACCGAGCGCTCCCCCGCCAGGCGGGCGAGGCCAGCGCGGGCCCGGGCGACGTCGAGGGCGAAGGGGAAGCGGTCGTCCCGCGCCCGCCCGACCACCAGAGCGGCGTCGGTGAGCGCGGGTTCGATGGCGTCCTCGTGGCCATAGGCGAGGGGCCCGGGCACGGCGCCGGCGCTCTCCGGGCCGACCGAGGCCCGGCCGCGCTCCATCCGCAAGAGCGACCCGCCGCCCGCGGCCACGGTGTGCACGGCGAGCATGGGCGCCCGGACCCGGGCCGGGCCCACCCGGCTCTCGCGGCGCCGCTCGTGTTCCCCGTCCCAGCGGCAGACGTCGGTGGAGGTGCCGCCCATGTCCAGGCCCAGGACGCGCGCGGCCCGGGCGGCGCGGGCGGTGGCCGCGACCGCGACCACACCGCCCGCGGGACCGGAGAGGAGCGCGTCGCGCCCGCGGAACCCAGCGGCGTCGACGAGGCCTCCATCGGACTTGAGGAAGCGAAGCCGGCTGCCCGGCAGGTGCTCCTGGAGGAACGCCACGTAGCTCCGGAGGGCCGGCGTCAGCGCGGCGTCGGCCAGGGCGGTGTGCGCCCGCCCGAGCAGTCCCTCCGTGGGCGCGACCTCGTGGCTGGTGACCACGTGGAGCCCCAGACCGTCCAGCGCCGCCGCCAGCTCCCGCTCTTGGCGAGGCTGGCGGTTGGCGTGGAGCTTGGCGATGGCCACCGCGCCCAGGGCATGGCGCTCGGCCGCGCGGGCCACCCGGGCCCGGAAGGCTTCGCCGTCGACAGGCCGGAGCACCTGACCATCGGCCCCGAGACGCGAGGGGTCCTCGAGGGCGACGGTGACCAGGGGTTCGTCGCGCGGGACCCAGGGCGCGAAGAGGCTCGGCCGGGCTTGGTCGTCGATGGCCAAGAGGTCGCCGAGCCCCTCGTCGACCACCAGCGCGGTGGGTGTGTGTCGTCGTTCGAGGAGGGCGTTGGTCGCGACGGTGGTCCCGACCCGGAGGTCGCAGGGAGGAATCGGCGCGTCGGCGGGGAGCCCCAGGAGCCGCCGGATGCCCTCCAGCGGCGCCGCGTCGCTCGACCGGACCTTGACGGCTCGGAGCCCTTCGGGCGCCCGTAGGACGCAATCGGTGAACGTGCCGCCACGGTCCACCCAGACTTCGTGCAGGGTCGCCATCGGCGGCAGGCAACCACGCACGGCGACCTCCGTCGAGGGCTCCGAGGCTCCAAAACGCGATCGCGTCAGGGTTGGCACATGAAACCGGCGAACCCTTCAGTTTCTGGGCGATCGGGCTCGTTCGCGGCACCATGGTGCTCCAGCGATACGGTTTCGCTTTACAAGCGTGCCGGCATTGTGGACGGACGGGTAAGGACGATGGCCACCGAAGAGCTTAGTGTATCATCCTTGATTTCGGCGAGTCCGAACAGGATTTACGCCACTTGGATGGATGAGCGCCGGCATACGGCGTTCACGGGCCAGCGGGCCACGGTCGACCAATGGGTCGGCGGTCGCCTGACGGCGGCGGACGGGTACATCGTCGCGACCAACATCCTCTTGGATACCGGCCGACGGATCGTCATGACCTGGCGCACCGCGGACTTTCCTCTGGACGCGCCGGACTCGCAGGTCGAGGTCCGGTTCGAGCCTGTGGCCGGCGGCACCAAGGTGCAGGTTCACCATACGGGGATCCCCGAAGGGCAGCGGGATCTCTACAAGAAGACCTGGCGCACCGTCTATCTGGACCCGATGAGGCGTTTCTTCGCCAGCAAAGCGGCGCAGAAGCGCGCGCTCAAGGACGCGAAGAAGCGCGGCGTGCTCCCCGCTCCGGGACGGTCGCGCATCGGTCGGAGGCCGATCCTCGGCCCGCGGCCCGGCCACGCGCCCATCGGTGGTGACGCGGCCGAGGCGCCCAGCGAGGTGGGCCTCGAGGCCGCCGTCGCGACGGTGGAGCCGCCGGCAGCGCCCAATACGACGGAGGCGAAGCCCGCCAAGGCGCCCAAGAAGGCTGCCAAGACCAAGAGCGCGGCCAAGAAGGCCAAGCCCGCCAAGAAGGCCGCCAAGACCGAGAGCGCGGCCAAGAAGGCCAAGCCCGCCAAGAAGGCCGCCAGGACCAAGAGCGCGGCCGAGAAGGCCAAGCCCGCCAAGGCCGCGAAGAAGGCCAAGCCTGCCAAGCCCGCCAAGAAGGCCAAGAAGGCCAAGCCCGCCAAGAAGGCCAAGCCCGCCAAGAAGGCCAAGCCCGCCAAGGCTGCGAAGAAGGCCAAGCCCGCCAAGAAGGCCAAGAAGGCCAAGCCCGCCAA
>DCLA01000089.1 GCA_002320815.1 Myxococcales bacterium UBA1660 | reverse complement strand
GGACGCACTTGCCAACTTGCGCACGCGCCCCGACTTGCCATGGGGACGCACTTGCCAACTTGCGCACCGCGCCCCGCCGCTCTCATCTGCCTCTGTCCCCCAGGCGGGATGGGGTAGGGTCTACCGATGACCACCAAGACCCACGACGCGATCATCGTCGGTGACGGCCCCGGGGGCCTCAGCGCGGCCCTCTTCCTGGCCAAGAACGGCCTCGACGTCGTCGTGCTCGGCCAGGACAAGACGGCCATGCACTGGGCCCTCCTGAAGAACTACCTGGGCATCCCCGAGATCCACGGCTCCGAGTTCCAGAAGACCGCGCGTCAGCAGGTCGTGGACCTGGGCGCGACCCTGCGCGAGGAGCGCGTCGAGACCGTCGCCGAAGACGACGCGGGCTTCACCGTCACCACCGAGGGCGGCGAGACCCTCACCGGTCGCCACCTGATCCTCTCCGAGGGCAAGGGCCCGCGCCTGGCCAAGCTCCTCGGCCTCGAGCCCGACGCGGGCGGCGCCATCCCCGTCGACCGCAACGGGCTGAGCGCGATCCCCCGCGTCTACGTCGTCGGCCGCTCCGTTCGTCCCGGTCGCAGCCAGGCCATCATCAGCGCCGGCGACGGCGCCGCGGCGGCCATCGACATCCTCAGCCGCAACGAGGGTGAACCCTTCGCCGACTGGGACTCGCCCCCGGAGTCGTGACGCCCGCTGGTGGCGGACTCAGCGCACGGTGAGGGGCAGCACCCGCTCGAGGCCCGCGACGCGCACGGTGAACTCGCCGGTCCCCGTGGCCGTCGCGGTCACCCGCGACACGGTGCCGGTCTCGTCCCACCCGTCCACGGCGACGAAGCCGGTGCGCTCGGTGGTGGCGAGGTCGCCCGCGCTGGCCGCCTCGTAGAGCGCCGCGAGCACGTGGCCCTCGGCGTCGACGGGCAGGATCTCCAGCTCGTGGCTCTCACCGGCCGCCAGCTCCAGGGCGTCGATCTCCACGTTGCCGGCGGTCAGGTCGAAGACCGCGACGTCGACGGCGTCGCGCACCCGGATGGTCTGCTCGAAGCGGGTCTCGCCGTCGGTCCAGGTCCACGCGGTGTCGCCGGCGGACTCGAAGCTCGCGCCGAACGCGCCCTCGGTGCCGAGCTCTTCGACCCACCAGCCCTCGGCGGGCACCACCACGCCGGCCTCGTCGGTCGCGAAGTGCAGCGCGCCATCGTCCTGGGCGCAGTTCACGCAGTCGAGGCTGCCCACCGACTGCGCCGGCGGCACCTCGGTCGAGTCGTCGCACGTGGCGTAGCAGATCCACACCGGGTTCCCCTCGTAGTCCATGTCGCCAGCCACCACGTGCAGGGCCAGCACCAGCACCGTGAGCGCGCCGTCCAGCACGTAGGGCACCAGGGGCTCGAGCACCGGGTCCGCCAGCTCGAACGCCGTCCCCACCGGATCCCGGGCCAGGTCGCGGACGAAGCCGCAGCCGACGAGAGAGGTGCACAGGGCGGTGACGAGGAAGATGCGTCGCATGGCCGTCCCCTACGCAACCCCCGCGCCAAGCCATCGGCCGATGAAATCATTGAACAAAGGGTTGCAAACGCTCGCCTCGGCCTTCCTCGACCGTGGACTCCCGTTGGGCCCCCTCCCTCCACCGTGAATCGAGCTTCACGCCCCGAACGGAACCCCGGCGCCCCCAGCGGAACACCTCCTCAGTGGGTCGACCGTCGGAGATCCCCGAGCCCCTCAGGGCGAGCGGACCATCACCAGGCGGGCCTCGTCGGGGCCGAAGTAGTCGTCCTCGCGCCGGGCCTCGACGAACCCGAGGCCTTCGTAGAGCCGACGGGCTGGGCTGGCGGGGGCGACCGTGAGCCAGACCCGTCGCCCTTCGCCCAGCGCGGCGAGGGCGGCCTCGCTCAGCGCGCGTCCCAGGCCCATGCGCCGCGCGGCCGGGGCGACGGCGAGCGAGAGGATCCACGCCTCGGCGGGGTCCTCGCCGCTCCCGGCCAGGACGTAGCCGAGGAGCTCCCCATCGACCTCGGCCACCAGGAGCGAACCCGGCCAGAGGTCCCACGCCTGACGGACGAAGAAGCGCGGATACGCCTCGGCCCCGAAGGCTTCGCCCTCGAGGCGATGGACCGCGGCCAGGTCGGCCCGGGTGGCTGGGCGAATCGTCATGGGGCCTCGTCGAGGGCGGTCGCCGCCCTTCGACTCAGTCGTCCATCACCTGCGCGAGGAGCTCGTAGGAGCGCAGTCGGGCCTCGGGGTCGTGCATCATGGTGGTGACCATGATCTCGTCCGCGCCGGTGCCCTGCTGGAGCGCGTGGAGCTTCTCGCGCACCTGCTCGGGGGTGCCCACGATCTGCAGGTCCACGATGGGCTGCACGTAGCGGCGCTCGAGATCGGTCAGCGGGTGCGCGGCGGCCTCCTCGGGGCTGGGGATGGGGCCGGGGTTGCCGGTGCGCAGCCGCACGAAGACCAGACCTACCGACGAGGCCAGGCGCTGGGCCTCGGCCTCGGTGTCCGCGCAGAAGACGCTGGTGGCCACGATGACCTTCGGCGCGTCGAAGTGCCGCGAGGGCTGGAAGGTCTCGCGGTAGCGGCGGATGGCCGGGCCGGGCGGGGTGGGGCTGAAGTGGGCGGCGAAGGCGTAGCCGGCACCCACGGTGCCGGCGAGCTCGGCGCTGCCCCCGCTGGACCCCAGGAGCCAGAGCGGCGGCAGCTCCACGCCGCCGGGCACCACATCGATGTCGGCGTAGGCATGGTCCTCGGGGAACGAGGCGTCGCCTCCGAAGGCCAGGAGCTGCGCCACCTGCTGCGGGTACTTGTCGGGGTCCCCCGAACGCAGCGCGTGGGCGGTCACCGGGAGGGTCCCCGCGGCGCGACCGAGGCCCAGATCGATGCGGCCGGGGTGGAGCGCCTCCAGGGTCAGGTAGCGTTCGGCGACCGCCAGGGGCGAGTGGTTGGGCAACATCACCCCGCCGGGACCCAGCCGGATGCTCTCGGTCAGCGGCGCGAGGTGCGCCAGGAGCACCTCCGGCGCCGCGCTGGCGATGGACGGGAGCCCGTGGTGCTCGGCCACCCAGTAGCGCTCGTAGCCCAGCCGGTCGGCGAGCTGCGCGAGATCCCCCATGCGCTGGAGGACTTCGGCGGCGGTGGTTCCCGAGGGGATGGGGGCGACGTCGAGGACGGAGAGCTTCACGCGGGGTCAGTCGCCGACCCCACCCAGGCGTGACGTGGGTCTCGGCCCGGGGACCCCACGCGGTCGCGGCGTCGGGACGACGGGAGCCTTCGCCCCCGTCGTCCGCGTCCATCAGCCCAGGTGGTCGTAGACCGTCTTCTCGAACTCCAGGTAGCCACCCACCGAGGCGGGGTCGGCGAAGGGGAAGATCTGGGTGGCCCAGAAGCCCCCGACGCCGTTGGCGCGGTCGATCCAGTAGTAGAGGTTGGCCAGTCCGGCCCAGGCGAGGGCGCCGGCGGGGCGACCGGTGGGCGCGTCCTCCTCGTTGATCATGAACGTCAACGCCCAGGTCTTGGGCATGCCGGGGAAGAACTCCGCGTCGTTGGAGAGGGTGGGATCCACCCCCGGGAGCATCTTGATGTGCATCCCCTCGGGGAGGTGGTTGCGGCAAGCCATGGCCACCGTCTCCGGCTTCAGGATCGCCTCGCCCCCGGGACCCCGGCCGTCGTTGAGCCACATCCGGATGAACTTCGCGTAGTCCTCGGCGGTCCCGTAGAGGCCGTGGCCGGCCATGTGGACCTCGGGCTCGGGGAGCTCGAAGTCCCGCATCGGCTCCAGGCCGCCCTCCGCGGTCCGCGCGTGAATCCGCGCCAGGCGCGAGCGCATGGAGGGCGTCATCGAGAAGGCCATCGAGTCCATCCCCAACGGGCCGAAGATGCGCTCGTCGAAGACCTCGCCCAGGCGCTTGCCGGTGATGCCCTCCACGACCATCCCCGCCCAGTCGATGTTGGTCCCGTACTCCCATTGCTCGCCGGGGTCGAAGAGCAGGGGGGTCTCGATGGACGCCCAGGACGCGGTGATGACGCTCGGTTGTCCGTGCTCCTGGGCCAGCCGCGTGTAGTCCTCGTTGAAGAAGTCGTAGGCGAAGCCCGCCGTGTGGGTCAGCAGGTGCCGCGTGGTGATGTCCCGCTTGGGCGCGCGCAGCCGCGGCTGGCCCTCGTCGTCGAACCCTTCGAGCACCCGGAGCTCCCCGAGGCGCGGGGCGTACTCCTTGGCGGGCGCGTCGAGGTCCAGCTTGCCCTCCTCGACGAGCTGCAGGCAGGCGGTCCCGCCGATGGCCTTGGTCGTGCTGAAGATCGCGCAGACCGTGTCGGTCGTGAACGCGTCGCCCTCGCCCAGGACGCGTTCGCCCCGGGCCCCTTCGTAGATGTTCTCCTCGCGGTTGGTCGCGATCGCGGCGACCCCCGGCACGCGCGGGGACCCCGCCACCACGCCGTCGAGGACCGCATCCAATGCGTTGCTCATGCTCATCTCACACCTCCGTGTCCGCTGGCGCCCCGAGCGCCGAAACAAATCGGACACATTCACGCTAGCGAGGGCGGTGCCGGCGCAGTACCGCCGCTCGGCGCGATCTCGGCGCCCATTGCCCGCCGATTGGCGGCTCAGCTCGGCTCGGCTCGGCTCGGCCGCTCAGACTCGGCTCAGCGGCGGTCGGGCGGCGGGAGGTCGAGCACCGACGAGTGCCGGAGCCGCCAGGCCAGGAACGCGAGCCCGATACGCGTGCGCCCGATCCCGTCCAGCGGGTCGAAGGGGAGGGCGTCCCGGATGCTCTCCAGCCGGGTCTGCATCGTGCTGTGATGCACGTTGGCCAGGCGACCGGCCTCGCGCACCGACGACGAGCGCAGGAGCGCGTCGAGGGTCACGGTCGCCCACGGGTGCCGCATCACGTCCTCGAGCTCTTCGACGTCCAAGAGCGGCTGCTCCAGGGAGCATTGGGCCAGGAGTTCCACCAACCCGCCGTAGTCGTCGGCGACCACCACCGGGACCTCCGGCGGCGCGCACAGGCGCAGGCTCACCATCGCGGTGGCGAACGAACGGTGCAGATCCTCGGCCCGCATGGCGGCGCCGATCCCGCAGGGGCGCGCCTCGAGGGCGGTCGTCTCCGCCGGCAGCACCACCACGTGCATCGGGCCGAATCGGGTCGGCACCACGTCCTCGAGCATCGCCGGGTGCTGCGCCCAGGTAGCGAAGAGTGGCAGGCTGGCGACGCGGTAGCGGCTACGCGGCCCCAGGCCGAGCTTGGCCGCCGCGGCGCGGCGCTGCTCGCCGGTCCCCTCGGGGTCCAGGAGCGCCCCCAGCCGCCGGAGCGGATCGGTGGTCGCGCGGCCCGAGCGAATGGCCAGGGCGAGCGCCAGGCGCTCGAGGATCATCGCGTCGTTGACCTGCTCGGGGCCCTCGCGCTCGAGCCAGACCTGCAAGCCGTCGACCTCGTGGGCGCCGGTGGGGGGCGGCGCCGGCTCCAGGGTCTCGCCCGCGGGGGAGACCCGCATGGGGCGCCCCGACTCCCGCGCGTATCCGGCGACGCAGCCCGAGAGGGAGGCCGCCGCGCCCAGGAGCGCCTGGGTGTTCACGCCGCCGCGCACCAGCTCGTCGAAGCACGCGATGACCCGCAACGCGAGACTCGCGTTGGGATCGAGCGTCTTCAGTCGGGCCAGGAGCTCCTGCACGGGGTCGTCTTCAATCGGCGAGGAGGCGCGCCATCCATGCTCTTCGCGTCTGGATCATGCCACGGGAGAGCGCGGTGTGCGGGGCGAAGATGTCGAAGGCGTGGAAGCCGCCGGGCCACACGTGGAGCTCGGCGTGACCGCCCGCGTTCCACAAACCGTCCGCGAAGGCGACCGCCTCGTCCCGGAAGATCTCCGCGCTCCCCACGTCGATGAACGCGGGCGGGAGGTCGCGCAGATCCGTGGCCCGGGCGGGCGCCGCATAGGGCGAGACGTCGGGGCCCCCGCGGGCGTCGCCGAGCAGGGCGCTCCAACCGGTCTCGTTGCTGATCCGGTCCCATACGCCGATGCCGTCGAACTGGTGGGTCGAGCGCGTGGTCCCGCGATCGTCGAGCATCGGATAGTCCAGGAGCTGCCCGCGCAGCCGGGGTCCCCCACGGTCCCGGGCCGCCAGCGCAGCCCCCGCGGCGAGTCCCCCGCCGGCGCTGGCACCGGCGATGAGCAGTCGGTCGAGGCGGACGCCCAGGTCATCGGCGCGCGAGGCCACCCACTCGAGCGCGGCGTAGACGTCGTCGCGCGGGTAGGGATCGGGGTACTCGGGGGCCAGGCGGTACTCGATGGAGATCAGCACCACCCCCAGGTCCTCGACGAACTCCAGCATCCGATCGAGCCCGCTGAAGCGATCCCCGAACATGAGCCCGCCCGAGTGAACGAAGAGCACCCCGGGCCGCAGCCCCGTCGCGCTCTCGGGTCGGAACACCGTCGCCAGGAGCTCGTGCCCGCCGGCGCCCGGGAAGACCCGATCCTCGGTCAGGATCGCTCGACCGGCGAGCAGCATCTCCAACGGCGGGCCCGCATAGGACCTCCGCATGAACCCGATGAGGTCCGGGGTGATGGTCGGCGGGAACACCCCCCCGACCACCGCCAGCCCGGCGCGCAGCTCGGGGTCGAAGGGGGGCCGCCGGCCCGATGACCCATCGTCCATGATGCTGGGTTACCCGACTCCGGCTCGGGCGGGAAGCGTTGGGGCACGGGCGATGCCGCTCGAGTGAGGAGACGACGCTCGCTTCCGGTTCAGCGATCGAGCGACGCGGCTTCACGCTCCGGGGCGGGCCGCACCCGTGGGTCCCAGAGGTGGAAGATCGTCAGGCCCACGATCGGCAGGGTGGCGCCCACCAGGTACATGAAGCGGTAGTCGCCGGTGGGGCCGGCGACCCACCCGAGCACCGGGCCCCCGAGGAAGAGGCCCACGTCGAAGACCGCGGTGAAGAGGCTGATCGCCGAGCCGCGGTCCGCGGGGTTGGCCCGCTCGACCACCAGGGTCGAGAGGATCGGGAAGACGAAGCCGTGGCCGCACCCCGCCAGCGCACCGGCCATGGCGAGCCCGGGGACCCCCTGGGCGAGGCTCAGCGCGATGGAGGCGCCGGAGAAGGCGACCATCGACGGGTAGAAGACCTTCAGCGGGCCGACGCGGTCCGGGAGCCAGCCGAGCCCCGCCCGCAGCGCGATGGTGGTCGCCGAGTAGCTGGCGAAGAAGAGTCCGGTGCTCCCGAAGTCCTCCTGCGCCAGGAAGTTCTTCAGAAAGGTGAAGATACCGGCGAGGGCCAGGGAGAAGAAGCTGCCCACGACCCAGATGGGCACCAGGTCCGCTTGCCCGAGCGCGGCGAAGAAGCCGCGGGGCTCGGTGTCCCGCTCGCGCTCCGGTTCGGGCAGGGGCACGGTGATCAGCAGCGCCACCAGGGCCACGCCGGCGCAGACCACGAAGAGGGTGGGGTAGTCGGCGTGGGCGAGGACGAAGTCGCCCATCAGCCCCCCGAGGGCCATGGGCAAGATCCCCGCGATGCCGAAGTAGCCGATGCCCTCGGAGCGCCGCGACGCGGGCACCACGTCGGCCGCGTAGGTGAAGAGCACGCTGAAGAGGGCCCCCTGGGCGAACCCGTGGATGCAGCGCACCACGAAGATCCACGGGCCCACCTCGTGGACCGTCAGGTAGAGCAGGCAGGCCACCACGTGCACCGCGCCCGCCGCCAGCGCCACGATGCGCCGACCCGCGGTGTCCATGATCCGGCCCGCGAAGGGGCGCACCACGATCGCCGCGCCGCTCAAGGTGCCGAAGACGATGCCCACCACGGCGGGGGTCGCCCCGAGCTCCTCGACGAAGCCGGGGAGATGGAGGAAGGAGAAGATCGCCATGCCGTGGAGGAGGTTGGCGGTCGCGGCCAACAGGAAGGGCCGGGTGAGGACGGGCTCTCGGGACATCGGAGAGTGAGGAGTCTTTTGGCGCGCCGCGGGCCGGCGCGCTACTCCGTCGTGCCCGCAGCGAGGCCGTTTCCTCGCGCGTGGCCCCGAACGAGACCGACCCATGGGATTCCTCTCCAAGATCTTCGGCGCTTCCAAGAAGATGCCCGTGCACGTGGATGACAAGAACTTCGAGGCCGAGGTGCTCCGCTCCGGAGTCCCGGTGATCCTCGACGTCTGGGGCCCCAACTGCGGGCCGTGCAAGCAGCTCGAGCCGGTCATCCAGTCCCTCGCCGGGACCTACGACGGTCGCGTGAAGGTCTGCGAGATGGGCACCCACTTCGCGCCCCGGGCCGCCGGCATGCTCCAGGTCACCGCCACCCCGACCGTGATCTACTTCGCCAAGGGCAAGGAGAAGGAGCGGATCATGGGCGTGCGCGGCAGCCTCTACCACGAGCAGACCGTGGAAGAGCTCTTCGGCATCCCCAAGAAGGCCGAGGGCTGAGCGCTCAGCGGTAGGGGCGGCCCTCCTCGGCGTAGGCCGCCGCGGAGGCGAAGAGGTTCTGGGCCATGAGCCCGGTCTCGCTCGCCGAGCGCTCCCGGTAGATGGCCGCGACGATCGCGCGGACCGCCTCGTCCTCGGGCGCGGCCTCCAGCGCGTGGTCGGCCAGGCTGCACGCGACCCGCACGTCGCTGCCCGCGAGCGCGCGCGCTCGCTCGGCCAGCGCGACGGCGCCGCCGGCCAGGTCGGCGATCTCCCGGGCGAGCGCCGCCCGCGGGGGCGGCTTCAGCTCGCTGGGCCGACCGCTCCACCAGCCCCCGAAGTAGCGGATCACGTTGCGGATGATGAACTCCGCGTCGTCGTAGGTGTTCCGCAGCCAGGGCTCGTCCCGCTCGGGGAGCCGGACCGCGTGCACGATGTCCACGTGGGGCGGCGACCCCTGGTTCATCGCGGCCAGCGTCTGGGCCACGATGTCTTCGAGGACCTCGGCGGTGCTCAGCAGCATCTGCTTCACCCGCTCCGGATCGTCGACCACCGGGCCACCGTGGCCCGGGGCCAGGCTGCGCGCCCCGAGGGCGGCCATGGCCCGGAGCCCGGCGGCCCACTCCCAGGGGTAGCGCTGCACCTTCTGCGGGTTGCCCGCGTTGGGCATGGCCCAGATGAAGAGGTCCCCCGGGCAGAGCACGCTGCGCTCCGGACAGAAGACGAAGCTGTGGTCGTCGGTCTCCCCGCGACAGTGGTGGACCTCGAAGGTCAGCCCGCCGACGCTCAGGTCGACCCGCCGGTCGTAGAGCACCGTGGGCGGAAGGGCCGGCGGCCCGAAGGTCTCGTAGCCCCCGGCATTGGGCCCGGCCTCGTGGTCGCGCACGGTGCCCCCGAACTGCCGCGCGTTGATCGCCCGGTTGTGCCCCTCGGTGGCCTGGTAGCGAGCGAAGCGCGCGGGCATCGCGCGGTGGCCGACGACCTGCGGCGGCGCCTGGCCCTCGACCAGGAAGGCCTCCAACCCGAAGGCGTGGTCCACGTGCCCCTGCGTGAAGATCGCCGTGTGGATCGGGGCTCGGGTCCGGCTCCGGATCATCGAGGCCAGCATGGGCGCGACCTTCTTCAGCCCCGAGTCCACGAGCACCACGCCGGCCTCGGTGTCGAAGGCGGTGACCCCGCTGAAGGCCGAGCCGAACCAGGTCCGCTCCGCCAGCTCCACCGGACCCCCGGTCCAGTAGAAGGTCGCCTCCTCCGGCGACTTGCCCACGTAGCGTCCGAAGCGTCCGAGGATGTCCATGGCCCGAGGGTACCCCGGCGGCGCGCTACTCGAGCAGGAGCACCCGGGCCGCGGTGACCACCACCATCCGGCCATCGGCCAGGGGCGCGATGTCGGTGGGGCGCTCGCGGGTGTCCACCTCGAAGCGCACCGCGCCCTCGGCGTCCACGGCGACGACGCTGCGGTGCAGGGGCACGTAGGTCGTCCCCTCGCGGTCGACCACCAGGCGCAGGTGCCAGCCGACCTCGAAGCCGTCGCCCATCGGCGTCTCCCAGCGGAGCTCGCCGTCGGCGTCGAGCGCCCGGAGCGACCCGTAGCTCAGGGCGCGCCACTCGTGCTCGAGGGCGGCGAAGGCCTGGGCCGAGCCGGAGGCCACGGTGGCGCCGTCGCGCTCCAGGATCCAGCCGGGCCCCAGCGACGAACCCACGGCGATCCGCCCGCCGGGCCCCACCGTGGGCATCTGGTCGACCTCGAGATCCGCGCCCCGGGCGCGCGCGGCGCCGGTGGCCGGGTCCAGGAGCACCAGGCCGTCGCCGCCGAAGCCCGCGACGACCAGCGCGCCGTCGTCGGTCACCGCCGGTGGCGCGATGTCCAGCCCGTGGGGACCCAGCGAGCGACCGCCCGCCGGGTCCAACACCGACACCTCGCGCAGGGGTCCGGTGAGCACCAGGCGGCCGTCCCGGGTCAGGTTGGGCGAGTGGCCGGTGTCGTCCAGCCCGCCGCCCTCGAGGCGCACCCGCGCGACGGTCCCCTCGGCGTCCACGAAGGCGATGAGGTGATCGAGCCCGACGACGCTCACGTCGCCTTCGAGCATCAGCGGGGTCGTCTCGTAGCGCGACTGCGGCCCCAGCATCGGCGTCTGCCAGCGCAGGGCGCCCTCGCCGTCGAAGGCGAAGAGCTTCCGCCGCGAGGTCACCCGGAACCCGTCGCCCGCGGTGGCCACGCCGGAGCGCGCGTAGCGCTGCCGGGTGGGGTTGGGCTTGCCGGGGAGGACGAAGAGCTCGCGCAGGGTGCCCCCTCGCGGGCCGACCACCGCGGTGCTCCGGGAGCCCTTCAGGCACCCGCCGCTCCGCGGCCACGGCGTGGAGGCCAAGGTCCAGGGGGCCGCGGGGAGCTCGCCCTCGATCGCGACCGCGAAGGACTCGCCGGCGGGGGGCGGCACGCTCGCGCGCTCTTCCTCCCCCGGTGCCTCGTTCGTGATCATCGGACCCGTACTCTACCTTCTTCGCGTCTCCCGTGGGCGGTGGATGCGCGTCGGATCAGAGGTCGTCTTCGCAGCCGGCCTCCATCTCCACGATGAAGTCCTCGCTGGCCGCGGTCAGGCTGCACGAGGCCGGACAGAGCTCCAGGTATCCCGGCCGCGCCCCGCCGCCGAGGTCGCCCTCGAAGTAGAAGCCGCCGGTCATCGGGTCGCAGTCCAGGGGCCCATCGACCCGGGTGAGCTCCAGGGGGTCCCCGGCGGGCGGCAGGATCCGCACCCGCAGGGTCGCGGGGTCCGGGAGCACGCCCTCGTGGGGGATGGCGTAGACGCAGGTGCGCACCGAGCGGCGCAGCTCGTCCAGGACCGCCAGGAGCCGCTCGGTGATGGGCTCGTCGGTCGTGATCACCAGGGCCTCGTCGGTGCCTCCGGCCAAGGCCAGGCGCGAGAGGTTCTCCCGGGCCTCGAGCTCCTCGTCGGGCCCGAAGACGCCGACCACGAAGGTCTGGATCCCCGCGGCGGCGCCCTCGGCGGCGACCCGGGCCGGGGCCTCGATGCCCACCGAGGGGTCGTCCTCGAGGAACTCCACCGCGGGGTCGCAGCTCTCCGGGAATCCGTCGGTGGCCAGCAGGGTGATCACCTTGCTGCCCGGGTTGGTCGCGCTCCAGTCCCGGGCGCGCTCCAGCACCCCGGTCAGCGCGGGCAGGGTGGGGGTCCCCCCGTCGAGGGCGCGGCTCATCAGCGCGCGTCGCACCGGCGCGGCGTTGGCCGGCAGGAGCCCCATGGGCACCGCCGGGTCGCGGTAGCGGTCGAGGTCGCAGGCGGTGCGGTTCACGCACGCGCCGAAGTCCACGCAGCGCTCCCCGCCCCGGCAACGGTCGCCGATGTTCAGGCAGAGCTCTTCGCCGCCGGCGCAGCGCCCCAGGGCCTGGCACCGGTCGCCGGGTACACCGCAGTCGCCGTCGACGAAGCAGAACTCGGTACCGCTGGGGACGCAGACGTCCGGCTCGACGCAGGAGTCGGGGCCGCCGCCGCAGCTGCGATCGCCGGTACAGAACTCGGGCACGTCGGCGTCCACGTGCGGGAAGAACGTGAGGTCCACCCCCAGCCCCTCGGACTCCGGCGCCTCGATGAAGCCTTCGATCGCCTCGGCGATGGCCGCGAACTTCGTCTCCCCGGCGGCCGCGGGCTGCTCCATGGAGCTCGACGAGTCCATGGCCAGGAAGATGTCCAGCGAGGCCAACCGCGCCTCGGCCCGGAAGGGGACGCAGGCCATCGGCATGTCCATCCCCAGATCGCTCCCCAGATCGCTGACGGGCAGGTCCGGCAGCACCTCGGCGTCGGTGGCCTCCTCGGTCTCCGGGATGGGCAGCCCCGTCTTGGCGCCGCAGCCCACGGCCAGCAGCGCGAGGAGCAGTCGGGCGCTCGTTCGATCGTTCATTCGATCGTCGAGTCGGTGACGTCGATGGGGGTGTCGTCGTGGTTCGAGATCTGCGGGTAGGTGGGGTACCAGCTCCCGCCCTCGTTGTCGGTGATGGTGGAGCGGTCGATCACCACGTTGCCGCTGTGGTCGTTGCTCACGAAGAAGATGGCGCTGCCGTGCTGGACCACCCGATTGTGCTGGATGCGCGTCCCGCAGATCGACAGGGTCATGGTGTTGCCGTCGTTGTAGATGGCGCCCCCGCTGCCGCCGCCGGGGGTCCCGTCCTGGGCCGGGTTGCCGCCGTTGCCGATGGCCTCGTTGTGGCTGAAGACGCTGTTCAGGATGGTCCAGGAGACGCCGATGGAGCTGATGCCGCCGCCGTTGGACCCGACGTTCCCGTAGCCGTCCTCGCCGCCGAAGGTGCTGTTCACCACGTAGACCGGGCGACCCTCGTACTGGCTGAAGACCCGGATGCCCGCGCCGCCCACGTCGGGGCCGGTGTCCGCGCAGCGGTTGTTGAAGAAGCGGGAGTTCACCACCTTGAAGCGGCCGCCGCGCACCCAGATGGCGCCCCCGCCGTCGTACTCGTCCTCGCCGCGGGAGTCGGCGTCCACGAAGGTCAGGTTCTGCACCGTCAGGTGCGGGTGGTCCTGGTTCTGGCACTCGGGGGTGGTCCACACCTGGTCCGGATCGCAGGTGTTCATGTAGAGGATCCGCGTCGACCCTCCGCCGCTCAGGGTGACCAGCCCGCCGCCGTCGATGGTGATCCCGTCCCTGGCCGTGTCGTTGAAGACCTTGGCCGGGCGGTCGAGGGTGAGGGTCACCGGGTCGGGTCCGCAGTCGAAGGTGATCACCCCACCCAGCGCCACCGCGTCGATGAAGGCGTCGGCGGTGCAGCTCTCCGGGGTCCCGGTGCCCACCACGTGGTCCGGGCTCGAGGTGTCCTCGGGACCGGCCTCGGCGGGGATGGCGCAGTCGCCCTCCGGATTGCCCGCGGCCGGGCCCTCGGTCGGGTCGGTGAGCGGATTGAAGGCGTCCACCGAGCCCTGGTCCCGGGCGCCGCCCATGTCGCGGGGCGTGATCCCGTCGGTCGAGGGGTCGTCGGTGGTGCCCGCGTCGTCACCGCAGGCGAACGAGAGGACGAGGAGGAAGGTAAGGACGCGCATCGGGGACACCGTGCCAGAAGGAGCCCCGGCCGACCACGACCGGCTCACCGGTGCCCGCGACCGCGGAGGGACCCCACCCGGCTCTCGACTCGGGGGGCGCCGACGATTAGCTTCGGGCGCATGTCTTCCTTCCTGCGGCTGCTGGTGCTGGCGTCCGTCGCCGGCTGCCTCCCGGAGCCCAAGTCCTTCGTCGTGGGCGACGCGGGGACCGACGGGGGCCCGGTGGACGCGGGCCCCGAAGACCAGGGAACGGATCTGGGCCCGCCGGATCAGGGACCCCCTGACGCCGGCGTGGACGCCGCCATCGAGCCCGTCACCCGGGTCGACCTGCCCTGCGCCCTGTCCTGGGAGACGCTCCCGGCGGACCCCGAGGCGAACTGCGCCGGGCGCACCGTGGTCGACCTCGCCGACGCCGTGCAGCCCCACGACGTGGCCATCGCCGGGACGCCCGCCGGCGACGTGTTGATGGCCTGGAACACCAACGAGTTCGCCGACCAAGGCCACCTCGTCCTCCGGCGCGAGAGCGCGGAGGGGGCGCTCCTGGCCACGGAGACCTTCGAGGGCTTCCTCGGCGAGGTCGTCGGCTACCGGGTGGAGCTCGCCGCCCATCGCGAGGTGGCGCACGTCGCCTGGTGGGTCCGCTCCGACGACAGCGAGATCCGACACACCCGCTGGCTCGCCGAGGGCGGGGTCGAGGCCTCGGTCGCGGTGGCTTCCGACGTCGGTCGCACCGGCGCCCTGGCCCTCGCCCTGGACGGCGCCGACGCCTGGATCGGGTACCACGACATCGGCACCGGGAGGCATCGGACCCGGACTCGTTTCGGGGTCGGCGGCCTGAGCCCCGCGCACCCGATCGAAGACGACCTCGACGGTCGGCTGCCCTTCTACGGAGCGATGGCGCTGGCGAGCGACGATGGTGTCATCCAGGCCGCCTGGGCTCGGGTGCGGGACTTCAACGCCGCCGTGCCGCGGCTGGGCGTCTGGTCGGGGGACTGGTCCGGCTACACCACGCTCGACAACCCGGGGGGTACCCGGTTGAGTGGCGTCGGCATCGACATGATCGTTGCCGACGGCGTCCCGGTCATCGCCTACCTCGACTGGGCCGGCGGCGACGCCGAGGTCCGGCTCGCGCGGAAGACGGCGGGCGGCGACGTCACCGTCGACGTCCGGATCCCCTCGTTCTCCCTTCCCGACCAACCGGTGGACTTCCCCCTCGCCCTCGCGGTGGACCGGCTGGGCCTCCTGCACCTGGCCGTCGTGGTGCCCAGCGGCGCTGGCTCCAGTCAGCTCGAGTACCACCGGCAGACCGTCCCCGACGGCCAATGGGTCATGGACGTGATCAGCACCGATCTCGCGTCCGAGTCCGTCGCGAACCAGATCGACCTCTTCGTCACCGAAGACCGTCAGCCTCACTTCCTCTACAACCGAGCAGCCAGAATCCACCATGCGACGATCGAGCTCTGAGCGCCTCGCGCTCGTCTTCCTCCTCAGCCTCTCCCTGACCGCCTGCGGCGACGACGGCACCGCGCTGCCCGAGGTCGACCTCGGCCCCGGCACCGACTTCGGCACCGACCAGGGCACCCCCGAGGACCTGGGCACCGAGGACGATCTGGGCACGGAAGAGGACCTCGGCGTCGAGTCGGATCTCGGCCCCGACGACGGCGGTCCCCTGGACATGCCGCCCACCGACGCTGGCCCCTGCACGCCCTTCACCACCACCGGCTGCGCCAGCGGCGAGTGGTGCGAGCCCATGGAGGACCTGAGCGGCGGCACCTGCGCCGCGGCCGGGAGCGCCGTCCAGGGCGACGAGTGCACCGAGACCACCGACTGCGCCGTCGGCCTGCTCTGCGCCGGCGGCACCTGCGAGACCGCGTGTGACCCCGACGCCGTCGCCGGCCCCGGCGACGCCTGCGCGGTCGGCGAGTCCTGCGCCAACCTGCTCAGCGCCGCCGGGCCCCTCGAGCTGGGCGTCTGCGTCCCCTCCTGCTCCTACGACGGCGAGCAGGCCTGCCGCGACGCCGCGCTCACCTGCGTGCCCCAGGAACTCACCAGCTCCGCCTTCGACTTCTGCCTCGAGGGCATCCCCGACCACGAGGCGGGCACCGAGTGCGACGCCGTCGGCTTGCCCCACGGCCAGCTCTGCGGCGCCGCGAGCATCTGCCTGGAGCGCAGCGATCTGCCGCCCGGCAACAACTGCTACGACGTCTGCCGCGGGACCGAGGGCGCGCTGAACGCCTCCGGCCACTCGGACTGCCCCACCGGCTCCTACTGCCAGCAGTTCGCGGTCGGCCTCGGCGTCTGCCTCGACCGGTGACCTTGCCCCGGCGGGCGCCGGCCCCATCGATCGCTCATGCGCTTCGTGCTCGTGGCGGTCGCGGTCCTGATGCCCGCCGTGGCCTATCTCTCCCAGACCGGAGCCCTCGGGCCCACCAACGGCGAGCTCTCGGATCGCTACCCCACGCTCCTGGTGGCCGCGGGCTACGCCTTCGCGATCTGGGGCGTCATCTTCCTCCTGGACCTGGTCCACGCCGTCTGGGCCGCGACCGGCGAGCGCGCGACGAACGCCACGCTGAAGCGGGTCGCGCCCCTCACCGCGCTCGGCTTCGCGGCCACCGGCATCTGGTCGCCCATCTTCACCCTGGAGCTCTTCTGGCTGGCGCTGATCGTCATCTGGGTCGCGCTCGCGGCCCTGGCCTGGTCCGCGCTCCAGCTCCGCGCGGACCCCGGCGTCGGCTTCCTGGGCTGGGGCCCGGTCTCCCTCCACGCCGGCTGGCTCGCCCTGGCCGCCTTCCTGAACGTCGCCCAGGTCCTCGTGGCCTACGAGGTGGAGCCCATCGTCCCGCTGAGCTTTGGGCTCTTCGGACTGGCGGCGGTCGTGCTCCTGGTCCTCAACGCGCGCATGCGCGGCAACGTCGCCTTCGCCGTCGCCGCCGTCTGGGGCCTGGCCGCCGTCTACGTGAAGCAGTCCTCGCACGCGCTCCCCGGCGCCACCGCCGCCGCGTGGGTCGCCCTGGCCATCGCGGCCCTCCTCGGGTTGCAGACCCTCGCGCTCCGCCTCCGCGCCCGGCGCCCACCCTCGGGGACCCGGGCCGCCGCGGATTGACCGGCCTCGGGTCGGCGGGGTATCGGGGCCGCGGAGCCAACATGCGACGCCAACCCCTGCTCACCTTCGTCCTCGCCCTGACCGCCATCGCCTGCGGCGGTTCGAGTCACCACCATTCGACCACCGAGCCGCCCGCCGACGAGGCCGCGCCGCCCACCGCCGAGGAGGCCCGCGCCTTCGTGGCCCGGGTCAACGAGGACCTCCGGCGTCTCGCGGTGAACCAGCAGCGGGCCGAGTGGATCAAGTCCACCTACATCACCCACGACACCGAGATCGTGGCCGCCCGGGCCAACGAGGCCCTCATGGCCTACACCTCCCAGGCCATCGCCGACGCGCGCCGCTTCGACGGCCTCGAGCTCGACGAGGACACCGCCCGGCAGCTCCACCTGCTGACCATCTCCCAGTCCCTGCCGGCGCCCAACGACCCCGCCAAGCGCCGGCGCCTCGCCGAGATCGCCGCGCAGCTCGAGGGACTCTACGGACGCGGCAAGGTCTGCTCGGACCCGGCGGACCCCGAGACCTGCCGGGACCTGCAGGACCTCTCCAACGTCCTCGCCGAGAGCCGGGACTACGACGAGCTCCTCGAGGCCTGGAACGGCTGGCGGACCATCGCCACCCCGATGCGGCCGATGTACCAGGAGTTCGTGTCCCTCGGGAACGAGGGCGCCCGGGAGATCGGCTTCGACGACCTCGGCGAGCTCTGGCGCGCCGGCTACGACATGAGCCCCGGCGAGTTCGACGCCGAGGTCGAGCGCCTCTGGGAGCAGGTGGCGCCCCTCTACGAGCAGCTCCACTGCTACGTCCGCGCCAAGCTCTCGGAGCACTACGGCGCCGAGCGGGTGCCGCCCCAGGGGCCCATCCCCGCGCATCTCCTGGGCAACATGTGGGCCCAGAGCTGGGAGAACGTCTACCCGCTGGTCGAGCCCTACGAGACCGAAGGCGACATCGACGTCACCCGCGCCCTCGAGCGCAACGGCTACTCCTCCCGGGACATGGTCCGCATGGGCGAGAGCTTCTTCACCTCGCTGGGCCTCGCGCCGCTGCCGGACACCTTCTGGGAGCGGAGCATGTTCGACAAGCCCGCCGACCGCGACGTGGTCTGCCACGCCAGCGCGTGGGACGTGGAGTTCGACAACGATCTGCGCATCAAGATGTGCATCCAGATCAACGAGGAGGACTTCATCACCATCCACCACGAGCTGGGTCACAACTACTACTACCGCTACTACTACGAGCTCCCGATCCTCTATCAGTCGGGCGCCCACGACGGCTTCCACGAGGGCATCGGCGACACCCTCGCGCTCTCGGTGACCCCCAGCTACCTGCAGGAGATCGGCGTCCTCCAGAACGTGCAGCGTTCGGACGAGGCGGTCATCAACCTCCAGATGAAGGAGGCCCTCGCCAAGATCGCCTTCCTGCCCTTCGGCAAGATGATCGACCAGTGGCGCTGGCGCGTCTTCAGCGGCGACATCGGCCCGGACGAGTACAACCAGGGCTGGTGGGACCTCCGTCAGCGCTACCAGGGCATCGCCGCCCCGAACGAGCGCACCGAGGCGATGTTCGACCCCGGCGCCAAGTTCCACGTGCCCGGCAACACGCCCTACACCCGCTACTTCCTGGCGCACATCCTCCAGTTCCAGTTCCACCGCGCCCTGTGCCGCGAGGCCGGCTTCGAGGGCCCGCTCCACGAGTGCTCCATCCACGGCAGCACCGAGGCCGGCGCCAAGCTCCAGGCCATGCTCGCCATGGGCGCCAGCCGCCCCTGGCCCGACGCCCTCGAGGCGATCTCCGGCGAGCGCGCCATGGACGCCTCCGCGCTGGTCGAGTACTTCGCGCCGCTCCTCGAGTGGATCCAGGAGCAGAACGAAGGCCGCACCTGCGGCTGGTGATGCGAGCGCGCCCGGGCGGCTGCCTCGAGCCCTGATACGCTGCGCCCGATGTTGCGCGAAGCGATGGGTCGAGCCCTCCTGGGCGCGGTGGAGATGCGGCGACGGCAGCGGGGCCCGCTCCGCGAGAACTGGTCGCTGGAGATGGAGACCTGGTCACGGGTGATGCACCACTACGCCCGCCGCTCGCACCTCCTGCCCTTGGCGTGGCAGCGCAAGGCCATCGAGGCCCTGGTCCCGGCGAGCGGTCCGCCCGGGGTCACCCGGACCCTGATCACCGTGGCCGGGCGGCGGGCCGAGTGGATCGTCCCCGAGGCCGCCGACGACGCGCGGGTGCTCCTCTACCTCCACGGGGGCGGCTACTCGATCGGCAACATCGAGTCCCACCGACACTTCGTGGCCAAGGTCGCCCGCCGGGCCGGCCTGCGCGCCTTGCTCCTCGACTACCGCCTGGCGCCCGAGCATCCCTTCCCGGCCGGCCTCGACGACGCCCGGGCGACCTGGGCCTGGCTCCGTGAGCGGGGGTTCGATCCGGCGCGCATGGCCATCGCCGGCGAGTCCGCGGGCGGCGGCCTGACCATGGCCACCCTGCTGGCCCTCCGGGACGCCGGCGACCCGCTCCCCGCCGCGGCCGCGGTCCTCTCGCCCTGGGTCGACCTCACCATGAGCGGCGGAACCATCGAGACCAACGACCGCTTCGACTACATCCCGCGCAAGGCCCTGGAGATCTACGCCCGGCGCTACGCGCCCCGCGTGGACCGCCGCGACCCGCTGGTCAGCCCCGTCTTCGCCGACCTCGCCGGCCTCCCGCCGCTCTTGATCCAGGCCGGCGCCGCCGAGACCCTGCTGGACGACGCCCGGGTCCTCGACGAGCGCGCTCGCCAGGCCGGCGTGGAGACCTCCTTGAGCGTCTACGACGACAGCATCCACGCCTTCATGCTCATGCGCGGCGTCCCCCACGCCGGCGTCGCGGTGGACGAACTGGCCGCGCATCTCCGGGCCCACCTCTGACCGCCCGGCTCTGGCCACCCAGCTCCGACCGCCCAGCTCCGACCGCCCGCCGAGCCGTTGGAAATCGCCGACCGCCGGGGCGACCCTCCGATCGTGGGGAACGATCGACTCGGGTGCGCCCTCTTCGCGGCGCTGATCCTCGGTGGGCTCGCTTGCGGGGAGCCGGCCGCTCTGGAGGGAAGTGAGGTCGCCCGGGATCCCGGGCGCTACCTCGATAGACCCCTGGAGCTCCTGGGGGCGCCCGAGCTCGCGCTGGAGCAGACGGACGACGAGTGCTTCTTCCCGCGGCCCTGCAACAGCGCCTACGGCGAGTACGCCTACGGGGACCTCCCGCTCGTCGCGGCCCCCGAGTACCAGGGGGTCCTGGCCCACGCCTACATGCCCAAGGGCTGCTTCGGGCGGACATGCGGACCCATCGCCTTCGGGTGCATGGGGAACGACGACGAGCTGGTCTGCGCGCCGGCGCTGCCCGAGCGGATCACCTCGGTCTTCGGCGCGGTCCGCGCTCGAGACGGGGGCTTCATCTTCGAGGTGAGCGAAGTGCGCGTGGCGGACCCCCTGCCGGCCGAAGCATGGCGCCGCGAGGCCACCCCCGACGACGCCCCGGTCTCGACCTGCCGCGCCGAGGACGACGACGCCGATGGCCTCCCCAACCACTTCGAGACGTTCCGGCTCGCCCTCGACGGGGACGACGCGCAGGCCGCGTGGGACCACGACTCCGACGGGGACGGCCTCTCCGACGCCGAGGAGAAGGGGCCGGGCGAATGTTTCGTCATCCGGGACACCGATCGGGACCAGGTCCCGGACTTCCTCGACCGCGACAGCGACAACGACGGCTTCTCCGATACCTACGAGACCTTCTTCTCGGACACCTCGCCCCTCGACCCCGACAGCGACGGCGACGGCTGCGTCGATGGGCTGGAGGAGCTCTTGGACGGCTGCCAGAACGAGACCGACATGATCCTCGTCGGGGGCTGCGACCAGCGGGTTCGCGGGACCTTCTCGTTCACGTGGGAAGGCCCGGGCACGCTCCGGCGAGTCGAAGGGCGCCTCGAGGCGACGACCCTGAGCATCGTGGCCATCGCTCCTCCGTCGGTGGCGATCCCGGCCGGCGGGGCGACGATCGGCATGGAGGCCTTCGAGAACGTCGCGCCGGGGACCGAGCTCGTCTTCGAGATGCTGGTCCCCTCGTTCTCGTCGATGCCCGCGTCGCGGATACCCCCGGCCGAGCCGCACCTCTTCATCGAAGGCACCGTGGAGATCTACGCCGACGAAATGCGGCTCGCGCGGGGCCGCCTCGTCGGAGTCGGCTGCCGCTGATCCTCGCCGGCGGCGTACGACTCTGGCGATTGCCGGGGGCGGCGCATCAGAGGTTGCAGTAGCTGGGGGTCTCGCCGGTGTTGCAGTTGGCCCCCGTCCTGCAGTCTTCGTTGCTAAGGCAGGGGACGGTGCAGCGGTTGGTGACGCCGTCGACGACGCGGCAGAGACCGTCGTCGAGGCCGGCGACGCCGCACTCGTCATCGGAGTCGAAGGGCGTGGCGCAGTCGACGGCGCGGAAGTCTTCGAGCGCGTCGCAGGTGGTGAGGGCCAGCGAGCAGATGGTGGCGGTGTCCCCGCTCACCGTGGTGACGTCGGCACGGGCCTCGGCGTAGGGCCGCGAGCTGAGGCAGCTGCCCATGGGCCCGCCGCCCTCGGTGGCGTCTTGGCGCCA
>DCLA01000113.1 GCA_002320815.1 Myxococcales bacterium UBA1660 | reverse complement strand
GACAACGACGCCGACGGCGACTGCGCCGCCGACTGCGCCAGCACCACCTGCGGGCTGCGCGGCTGCGACGACTCGAGCGGCACCGCCGTGTGCGTGCAGAGCGGCTGCGCCGACGGAACCCGCGAGGGCTTCGTGGACGATGCGGCGTACCCCACGATCGCCGGCTGCTCCGGGGGTTGGGACCAGCCGGGCGTCCTGGCGGTCGCCCCGCCGGCCTGCGGCCGGAACGCCGGCAACGATTCGACCAACCCGACCGGCACCGGTTGCAACGTCGAGGACCTCTGCGCGCCGGGGTGGGCCGTCTGCGGCTCGACCGGTGACGTGCTGACCGCCTCCGGCGGCGCCGGCTGCGGTGATGCCACGGTGGCGGGCGATCCCGACCTCTTCTTCGCGGCCCGCGTCAGCGGGCCCGGGAGCGCCATCTGCGGCGCCTCCGGGGCCAACGACCTCTTCGGTTGCGGCAACATGGGTGGCAACGCCAACGGCAGCTGCTCGCCCCTCACCCGCTACTCCAACGACCTCTGCGGCCAGCTGCCCACCGGCGGCTGGAGCTGCGGCGCGATCGGCGTCGAGGAGGCCAACAACGTGACCAAGACCCAGGCGACGGGTGGCGGCGTGATGTGCTGCTCCCTCCTGCCGACGGCCGGGCTCACGGCGCACTACGACGCGCAGAGCGCCGGGAGCTTCACCTTCTCCTCCGGCACCTCCGTCAGCGAGTGGCGCGACCTCAGCGGCAACGGCCGGCACCTCGCGGTCCGGAGCGGCACCCCCGAGCTCAGCGCGACGATCAACGGACACCCGGCCGTCGACTTCGCCGGGGAGACCGGCATGTTCACCCCGGCGTTCCCGCTGACCCGCGACGTGACGGTCTTCGCCGTCGTCACCCACCGGAACCCGGAGGCCTGGGGAGCCGTGGCTCACCACGGCAACCGTGACCAGGACTGGTCCATGGAGCAGTCCGGCCTCGATGCGCCCAGCCCCATCCTCCACTGGCAGTCCGCCAACGACAACACCGGGGCCGAGCTCACGCTGGCGAGCGGCACCAGCTACGTGCTGGCCGGGCGCATCGGCGGCACGAACCGGGACTTCATGAGCGTGGAGCTCGGCGGCGCCACCGCCACCGCCACCGCGACGGGGAACAACATCTCCGTCGGCAACAAGTCGCTCTACGTGGGCAGCTCGGACGTCGGGGAGTCCTACCGGGGCCTCGTCGGCGAGTTCATCTACTACGACCGGGCCCTGTCCGACGCGGAGCGAGCCGCGGTGATCGCCTACCTCGAGTCCCGCTGGCTCTGACCGAACGCGGGTGACGTGAGCGAGGGCCGGTGCGGCGACGCATCGGCCCTCGCTTCGTCTCGGCCACCGTTCCCCGCGCGGGGAGACCACCCTTTTGGGGGATGCCAGCGGCGGGCTTCCGTGAAACCCTCCGCCCCATCTTGCTCCGCTCCCCCCGCTTCGCCGCGTGCGCCTTCGCGCTCGTCCTCTCCACCCTCGCCGCCTGTGGCGACGACGACGCCGTGGTCCCCGACGGCGCCGTGGGCTGCGCCGCCCACTCCGACTGCGACGACGGCCTCTTCTGCAACGGTGTCGAACAGTGTCTGCCCGGCGATCCCGCCGCGGATCCGATGGGCTGCGTCTCGGGCACCACGAGCTGCATGCCCACCCAGGTCTGCGACGAGGGCGCGCGGACCTGCGAGACGGTCTGCGCGGTGGAAGCCGACGCGGACGGCGACGGTCACGAGGCCCTCGCCTGCGGCGGCGACGACTGCGACGACGCCGACGCCGAGCGAAACCCCTCGGCCGCCGAGGTCTGCGACGCCGAGGGTCGCGACGAGGACTGCCGCCCGGACACCTTCGGCGACCGGGACCTCGACGGCGACGGCCTGGTCAGCGCCCTCTGCTGCAACGGGGCCGACTGCGGCCTGGACTGCAACGACAACGACCGCGCCGCCTCCCCGGGCTCGCCCGAGGTCTGCGACGGCGCGGACAACGACTGCGACGGCGCGATCGACGAGGGCCTCACCCTGGAGCTCTTCCGGGACGCCGACCACGACGGCGTCGGCGCCGCCGGGAGCTCGACCATCGCCTGTCCGGGCGCGCCGGGGTACGCCAGCGTCGCCGGCGACTGCGACGACACCGTGGCCTCCATCCGGCCCACGGCGCCGGAGATCTGCGACGGCGAGGACAACGACTGCGACGGTGTGGTCGACGAGAACGCCGTCGCCATCCCCTGGTACGTCGATCGCGACGGCGACGGGTGGGGCGTGGTGAGTGCCGCCGATCCCTCCATCGAGAGCTGCGTGCCCCCCGAGGGCCGCGCCATCCGCCCCGGCGACTGCGACGACGACGACGCCGCGGTGAGCCCCGAGGCCCCCGAGCGCTGCAACGGGCTCGACGACGACTGCAACGGCCGCGCGGACTACCGCATCGCCGTCGGCGACGGCGAGGACGACGACCGCGACGGCCTCCCCGACGAGGCCTGCGGCGCGCCCACCGCGGACTGCGACGACCGGGATCCCAACACCCGGGGAGCGGACAGCCCGGAGATCTGTGACGGCGCGGACAACGACTGCGACGGCACCGTCGACGAGGACGCCGCCGCGACCGACTGGTACGCCGACGACGACGGCGACGGCTTCGGCGACCCCGCGGACGGGCTCGCCTCCTGCGCGCCCATCCCCGGCCGGGTGACCAACGACGACGACTGCGACGACACCAACCGCTCCACGAACCCGAAGGCGGCGGACGCCTGCAGCGGGCAGCCAGCCATCGACGACGACTGCGACGGCACCGTCGACGAGGGCGGCAACCCCTCGCTCTTCTTCGCCGACCTGGACGGCGACGGTTGGGGCACCGGGGACCCGCTCTTCACCTGCCTCTTCGACGTGGGCGTCGCCCGACGCAACGGCGACTGCGACGACGCCGATCCTCGCGTGAGCCCCGGGCGGCTGGACGACTGCGCCGGCCTCGCCGGGGTCGACGACGACTGCGACGGGCTCACCGACGAGAGCCCCGCGGCCCGCGTCTTCTACACCGACGGCGACGGCGACGGCTTCGGCGCCGGCGCGCCCATGAGCGGCTGCTCGCAGCCCACCGGGACGGTGACCCGGGCCGGCGACTGCGACGACGCCGAGCCCGGCGTGAACCCCCTGGTGCCCGACGACTGCGGCTCGACCCTGGGTCGCGACGACGACTGCGACGGCGCGGTCGACGAGGCCGCCCTGGCGATGACCTACTACGCCGACACCGACGGCGATGGCTACGGCGACCCCGCCGCGCCCCTCGAGGCGTGCGGCGCACCGACGGGCTACGTCGCCGACGCCCGGGACTGCGACGACGCCGCGGCCACCCGCAGCCCCGCCGGCACGGAGGTCTGCGACGACCTCGCCGACGACGACTGCGATGGCGCGGTGGACTGCGACGACTCCGACTGCGCCGCGAGCTGCGCCCGGGTGGTGGTCGTCAGCGGCGACGCCCAGAGCACCACCATCCACGAGCCCTTCGCGATGCCCCTGGTGGTCCGGGTCGAGACCCTCGGCGGCGCGCCCCTGGCCGGTCGGACCGTGCGCTTCAGCAGCCCGGTGCACCTCCCCGAGAGTGGCGAACTGCGCACCACCGACGCCGCCGGCGAGGTCTCCTTCCCGGTGCGCGCAGGGATCGCGGTCGGCGGCGCGAGTGTCGAATTCGCGTCCGCCGGCGCCACCACCGCCAGCGCCACCCTCACGGGCACCGCGCCGGCGGCGGGGACGATCTTCAGCGCGCTGAACGGGCCCCGCTACGGGCTCGTCAGCACGCTGCCGCAGACGGCTTGGCTCACCTCGGCCACCGATGACTGGAGTGACGTGGTCAGCGCCCCCGACGGCACCCTCTACGTCGGCGCGAACGGCCGGATGATGCGCATCGATCCCCAGGGCACGGTGTCGCAGCTCGGTTTCGGTGGGCTCTCCGGCCCCAGCGAGGGCCTCCCGGTAGCCGAGCTCGGCGTAAACACCAGAGGCCTCATCTTGGCCTACGACACCGCGGACGATCGCCTTCTCTTCCATCAGACCCGCCGCATCTGGGCCGTCGACCTGAGCACCGGGCTCCTCGAGCTCGTGGCGGGCACCGGGTCGACCGGAAACACGGGCGACGAGGGCCCGGCCGAGGACGCCACCCTCTCCGGCCTCAACGACCTGGTCTACAGCGCCAACGGTCTCCTCTGGGTCATCAGCAACCTCAGCGTCCGGTGGATCGACGCCAGCGGCATCATCCACCTCGCCGCGGGCTCCAACCACGGCGACGACACCCTCCGCCTCATCGGAGCGAACGTCGCCGCCGCGCCGGCGCCGGGCCCGAGCGACGCCGTCTACGTCCTCAGCCGCTGCAACCCCGGCGGCTTCCACTGCATCGTCCGCATCCAGCCGGACGGCGGGATGACCCTCGTCGCCGGCGGCGGCACCGACGCGACCTCCAGCGGGATCCCGGCCACCGACGCCCTGATCGCCGACGGACACCTGGTGACCCTCCCCAGCGGGGACCTCCTCCTGGCCGAGGAAGACCACGCACGGGTCCGGCGGATCACGCCCGCCGGGACCATCGAGACCCTCGCCGGCACCTACGACATGCCCGGCGACTCCGGCGACGGTGGACCGGCGTCCGCCGCCCGCCTGGGCGAGCTGGTCGACATGGGGCTCTGGAACGGGCACGCGGTGCTGGTCGATGCCGACGCCGACGCGCTGCGGGTGATCTGGTGAACGCCGTCCGAGGGGCATGAGCTTCCCGGTTCTCCCGGCGCGCCGTACCCGGTAGCATCGGCGTCCTGGGATGAGGGTCATCGACCGATACGAGCTCGTGGGTGAGCTCGGGGCCGGCGCGTACGGACGCGTCTACCGCGCGCGCCACCAGGTGCTGGAGCGCGAAGTGGCCCTCAAGGTCCTGGAGGCCACCGACGAGAAGGAGCGCTTCCTGCGCGAGGCAGCCGTCCTCGCGCGGCTGCGGCACCCCAACATCGTCGAGGTCTACGACTCGGGGACCACCGACGATGGCCACGCCTTCCTGGCCCTGGAGCTCCTCGAAGGCGAGACCCTGGCCCAGCGCCTGAAGAGCTCCGGCGCGGTGCCGGTGGCCGAGGCGGTGTGGATCCTGGACCAGGTCCTCGCCGCCCTCGAGGCCGCCCACGCCCAGGGCATCGTCCACCGCGACCTGAAGCACCCCAACGTCTTCCTCTCGCGCCAGGACGAAGGGGTGGTGGTGAAGGTCCTCGACTTCGGCATCGCCAAGGTGGCCGGCGCCGGCCGGCTCACGCTGAGCGGCACCCTGGTGGGCACGCCGCGCTACATGGCGCCCGAGGTGGCCCACGGCGAGGACGCGGACGCGCGCTCCGACATCTGGGCCGCCGGGCTCATGCTCTACGAGCTGCTCTTGGCGGAGCCGGCCTACCGGGGCACGCCGAACGAGGCCTTCGTGGCCATCCGCAAGGGGCCGCCGCCGTCGCTGCGCACCCGCGCGCCGCACCTGCCGCCGCTGGTGCTCGACGTGGTGGACGCCGCGCTCCGCTACGAGCCCGCGGAGCGCTTCGCCAACGCCGCCGCGTTCCGGGAGGCGCTGCGCCTGGCCAACGAGGTCCGGCCGGTCCGCACCACGACCCAGATGCGCTTCGCCACCGGCAGCCTGGACGCCTTCGATCTCAGCCTGAGCCCGCGGATCACCGACGAGTTCAGCGACGCCACCGCGACCTCGGTGGACGCCGGCCCGCACTGGTCCCAGCGCCCGGCGCCCCCACCCGCCGACGCGTCGGTCACGCTACCGACCCATCGCCGCCCGTGGCGGCTGGTGCTGGCCGGGCTGGTGGTCGCGGCCCTCATCGGCGCCGCGGCGGCCTGGATGAGCCGGACCGCGGAGCCGGGGACGCCCGCCGCGAGCGAACCCGCGGCGGACTGAGGCGCGCTTCGCTCAGGCGTCGCTGGGCGCGTAGGGGGCCGCGGCCACCCCGCTGGGCTGGGCCGCGAAGAAGGCCGAGGTCGCCGCGTCGCCCACCTCGTTGATCTTCGCCTGCAAGCCGTCCACGTACTCGTGGAGACCGCCGGTGAGGATCTCGTCGGTGGTGGAGAAGTCGAGCTCCGCGCGCAGGCGGCCGAGGCGCTGCTCGGCGAGGTTGCTGAAGGTCCCCAGCGGGCAGCCGGTGATCTTGTGCAGGCTGCGCTCCGCGCTCGACAGGCAGTGGCGCACCGAGCGCGGGAAGCGGCCGTCGAGCATCAGGAAGCCGACGACCTTCTCCGGCGCGATCCGCCCGTGCTGGCGCCGGTACTCGATGGCGCAGTCGGTCGACGAGAGCAGCGCCGACCACTGCACGATGTCCAGCGGGGTCCCCACCACCGCCGTGTCCGGCAGCAGGATGAAGTACTTCACGTCGAGGATGCGCGAGGTCTTGTCGGCGCGCTCCATGAGCCGCCCGAAGCGGCCGAAGTGCCAGAGCTCCCCGCGGGAGATGGTGTTGTCGAGGATGCCCGCCAGCATGTGGCTGTGGAGCTTCACCTCGTCGAAGAAGGTCCGCTGCGCGGCCCCCTTGAGGCGCCCCTCGGAGGCCTGGTGCACCATCAGGTAGAGCTTGTTCAGCGCCTCCCAGAACGCGAGGCTCAGCCGGTCCCGGATGGTGCGCCCGTTCTCCCGCGCGGCCGCCAGACAGCTCACGATGGAGTTGGGGTACTCGCGGTCGAAGGTCAGGAAGCGGATCACGTTGGCCCGGTTGGCCTGCCCGTAGCGCTCCTCGAAGAAGGCCTGGTCGCCGGTGATGGCCACCAGCGGATCCCAGGTCTGACTCTTCCCGCCGCCCACGCTCAGCGCGTCGTGGACCTCGACGAAGCGGGCCACGTTCTCCGCGCGCTCGATGTAGCGACAGAGCCAGTACATGGACTCGGCGACTCGCGAGAGCATCATCGCGCCACCTCCTCGGTGCCCAGGACCCAGGTGTCCTTGCTGCCGCCCCCTTGGGAGCTGTTGACGACCAGGGACCCCTTGCGGAGCGCGACCCGGGTGAGCCCGCCGGGAAGCACGTAGGTGCTCTGACCGCAGAGCACGAAGGGCCGCAGATCCACGTGCCGCGGGTCCCAGCCGTCCTCGGTGACGATGGGCACCGTGGAGAGGTTGATGACCGGCTGCGCGATGTAGCGCTCTGGCTCCGCCTTCACCCGCTCCCGGGCCTCGGCGATCTCCGCCTTGGAGGCCTTGGGCCCGATGACGATGCCGTACCCGCCGGAGGCGTCCGTGGGCTTGATGACCAACTCCTCGAGGTTCTCGAGCACGTAGCGCAGATCCTTCTCTTCGCGGCAGAGGTAGGTGGGCACGTTGGGGATCACCGGCTCCTGCTTCAGGTAGTACTCGATGATCCGCGGCAGGTAGGCGTAGACCGCCTTGTCGTCGGCCACGCCGTTGCCCGGCGCGTTCACGATGGCCACGCGCCCCGCGCGGTAGACGTCCATGATGCCCGGGACCCCGAGGAGCGAGTCCTTCCGGAAGACCTTGGGATCCAGGAAGTCATCGTCGATCCGTCGGTAGATCACGTCCACCCGCACCAGGCCGCTGGTGGTCCGCATCCGGACCCGGCCGTCGTGGACCACCAGGTCGGAGCCCTGGACCAGCTCCACGCCCATCTGCTGCGCGAGGAAGGAGTGCTCGAAGTAGGCCGAGTTGTAGCTACCCGGCGTGAGCACCACCGCCCGCGGCTCGTCCACGCCCTCGGGGGCCATCTCGAGGAGCATCTGCAGGAGGCGCTCGGGGTAGTCCTCCACCGGCTGCACCTGCAGCCCCTCGAAGACCTCCGGGAAGGTCCGCTTCATCACCGCCCGGTTCTCGAGGACGTAGCTGACCCCCGAGGGCACCCGGCAGTTGTCCTCGAGCACGTACATCTGGCCATCGCCACCGCGGACCAGGTCGGTGCCGCTGATGTTGCACCAGCTCCCGTGTCTGGGGACGATGCCTCGGCAGGCTTCCAAGTAGCCCTTCTGTTTGAGGACCAGCTCCCGCGGGATGATGCCGTCGGCCAGGATCTTCTGATCGCCATACAGGTCCGCCAGGAAGTGGTTCAGGGCCTCCACCCGCTGAGCCAGGCCGCGCTCGATGGTGGCCCACTCGCCGCCGTCGAAGATCCGGGGGATCACGTCGAAGGGCCAGACCTTCTCCTTCCCGGCGTCGTGGCCGTAGACGTAGAAGGTGATGCCCAGATCGCGGAGCTTGGCGGCCGCCGCGCGCTGGTGCGCGAAGAGCTCCGCGGCACCGAACTCCTTCAGGCGCTCGACCAGGAGCTCGGCCTTGGCGCGGGGCGTCCCCTGGCCATCGAAGAGCTCGTCGAAGGTGGCCGCGACGGGGGCCGACCCTTGGGTCTGACTCTGATTCATGCGGCGGCTTTTCCCTTCTCCATGCCCCGTGACTACCACGCCTGCGTCCCGGTCTCGAAGGGCAGAACTCACGCGGCGTGCTATGAAGGCGCCACTGCGGCCCGGGCGAAACGCGAATGAAACGGAAGCGAAACCTCTCTTCGTCACTCTTCGGTCCCCGCTCCGCACCCCGTCCTCGCTCGCGGCCGCCCGCCGCCTCCGGAAGCTCCTCTCCATGACCATTCGCGTCGCTCTCCGACACCTCACCGACTACCGCTACGACCGCCGGGTGAACCTCGGTCCGCAGGTCGTCCGCCTGCGCCCCGCCGCCCACTCGGTGACCGTCCCCCTGCGCTACACGATGGACGTCTCGCCCGGGGAGCACTTCCTCCACTGGCAGCAGGATCCGCTGGGGAACCATCAGGCGCGGCTGGTCTTCCCGGAGAAGACCGACCACTTCCGCGTCGACGTCGAGCTGGTCGCCGACCTCGAGCCCCTGAACCCCTTCGACTTCTTCGTGGAGCCGGAGGCGGTCGAGATGCCCCTCGACTACGAGGACGCGCTGACCGCGTCGCTGCGACCCTTCCTGCGCACCAAGGACTACGGTCCGCGCTTCGCCGCGCTCATCGACGACCTCCGGCCGGAGGCCGGCGCGCGCACCGTCGACTGGATGGTGGGCGTCAACCAGGAGCTGGAGCAGCGCATCGACTACGTGGTGCGCATGGAGCCCGGCGTGCAGACGCCGGAAGAGACCCTGGAGCTCGGCAAGGGGTCCTGCCGCGACACCGGCTGGCTCCTGGTGGAGCTCCTGCGGCACTACGGCGTCGCCTCGCGCTTCGTCTCCGGCTACCTGATTCAGCTCGTCCACGACGTGAAGCCCCTGGAGGGCCCCTCGGGTCCCAGCGCCGACTTCACCGACCTGCACGCCTGGGCCGAGGCCTTCGTCCCCGGCGCCGGCTGGATCGGCTTCGATCCCACCAGCGGCATGCTCGCCTCCGAGGGGCACATCCCCCTGGCGTGCACCCCGGTCCCCGGCGCCGCCGCGCCGGTCACCGGCGCCCTCGACGAGTGCGAGGTCGAGTTCCACCACGAGATGACGGTCCGGCGGATCCTGGAGACCCCGCGGGTCACCCGGCCCTACGAGCCCTCCACCTGGCGCTCCATCGAGGCCCTGGGTCGGCGCCTCGACCGCGAGCTGAAGGACGAGGACGTCCGGCTCTGGATGGGCGGCGAGCCCACCTTCGTGTCCATCGACGACTACGACTCGCCCGAGTGGAACACCGCCGCCCTCGGCGGGGACAAAAAGGAGCGCGCCGAGAACCTCTTCGAGCGGATGGTGGGCCACTACGCCTCCGGCGGGCTCCGCCACTACGGTCAGGGCAAGTGGTACCCCGGGGAGTCCCTACCTCGCTGGGCGCTCACCGCCTACTTCCGCGCCGACGGCGAGCCCATCTGGCGCGACGAGAAGCTGGTGGCCCGCCCGGGCCGGCAGGAGGCCCCCGACGACGCGCGGGTGAAGGCCTTCGGCGAGACCCTCTGCGAGGCCCTCGGCGTCGCCAGCACGCACCTGCAGGAGGGCTACGAGGACGCCCTCTACCACCTCTGGCGCGAGCGCCGGCTGCCCTCCAACCTGAGCCCGAAGGACAACCGCCTGGCCTGGGAAGAGGAGCGCGAGCGCATCGCCCGGGTCTTCGAGCAGGGCCTCGGGCACCAGGTGGGCCTCGCCCTCCCCCTGCGCGCTCGGCGGCCCCTCGGCGCCGACCGCGCCCAGTGGGAGACCGGGTCCTTCTTCCTGCGCCGCGAGCACCTCTTCCTGATGCCCGGCGACTCGCCCATGGGCTACCGGCTCCCGCTGGACTCGCTGCCCTGGATCGCCGACATCGACCGCGACCAGCTCGGCGCGATGGATCCCTACGGGGACTTCCCGCCGCTCCCCGGCGCCGCTCATCCGCGCCACGCCGCGCGGCGGGATCCGGTGCCCGCCGGCCCGGGCATGCACCAGCGGGATCCCGACCGGCGCCCCCTCCCCTTCGAGTCCGCCGCCGACGTGGTGCGCACCGCCCTCTGCCTCGAGGTGCGCGAGGGGATGCTCCACATCTTCATGCCGCCCACCCCCGACGCCGCCGCCTACCTCGAGCTGGTGCGCGCCATCGAGGAGACCGCGGCCCAAGTGGAGACCCCGGTGCGCCTCGAGGGCTACACCCCGCCCTCGGATCCGCAGCTGAAGTCCTTCAGCGTCACGCCGGACCCGGGCGTCATCGAGGTCAACATCCACCCCTCGGCGAGCTGGGACGAGCTCAGCGAGAAGACCCGCACGCTCTACCAGATGGCGCGCGAGTCCCGGCTGGGCTCGGACAAGTTCCTCCTCGACGGCCGGCACGTGGGCACCGGCGGCGGCAACCACGTCACGCTGGGCTCCTCGTCGCCGATGGACAGCCCGCTCCTGCGCACGCCGGACCTCTTGAAGAGCATGGTCGGCTACTGGCTCGACCACCCCTCCCTCTCCTATCTCTTCAGCGGGCTCTTCATCGGTCCCACCAGCCAGGCCCCCCGGGTCGACGAGGCGCGCCACGACTCGGTGCGCGAGCTGGAGATCGCCTTCGACGAGCTGGAGCGCCAGGACGGCAACACTCCGCCCTGGCTGGTCGACCGCCTCTTCCGGCACCTGCTCACCGACGTCACCGGCAACACCCACCGGGCCGAGTTCTGCATCGACAAGCTCTACTCCCCGGACGGCCCCACCGGCCGCAAGGGGATCCTCGAGCTGCGCAACTTCGAGATGCCGCCCCACCCGGAGATGAGCCTCACCCAGGCCCTCCTGATGCGCTCGCTGGTCGCCTGGTTCTGGCGCGAGCCCTACCGCTCCCACCGCGCCCGGTGGGGCACCCAGCTCCATGATCGCTTCATGCTCCCCCACTACGTGGAGCAGGACTTCCACGAGGTCCTCGAGGACCTGCAGCACGCGGGCTACCCCCTCGAGCGCTCGTGGTACGCGCCGCACATGGAGTTCCGCTTCCCCCTGGTGGGCACGGTGGACACCCAGGGACTGGAGCTCGAGGTGCGCACCGCCCTCGAGCCCTGGCACGTCCTCGGCGAAGAGGGCGCCGTCGGCGGCACCGCTCGCTACGTCGACGCGAGCCTGGAGCGGCTCCAGGTGAAGCTCCGGGGCGGCGTCGAAGGGCGGCATCGGGTCCTGGTGAACGGCCGCGCCGCTCCGGCGCAGCCCACCGGCACCCGCGGCGAGACCGTGGCCGGCATCCGCTTCCGCGCGTGGCAGTCGCCCTCGTGCCTGCACCCGACCATCGGCGTCCACGGCCCGCTGCGCATCGAGGTGGTCGACGAGCGCCGGCGCCGCTCCCTGGGGGGCTGCACTTACCACGTGGCCCATCCGGACGGCCGCTCCTACGAAACCCTCCCGGTGAACGCGGAAGAGGCCGGCGCGCGGCGCCGAGCGCGCTTCGTGCCCTTCGGGCACACACCCGGCGAGCTGCACGTCCCGCGGCCCGACGTGGACCCGGACATGCCGCTCACCCTGGATCTACGGCGGGTGCCCGCCGGGCTCCGGGAGCGCCCCGTCGCCGACCGCCACGAGACCGAAGGCCGCACCCGACGCGAAGGACGCCTTACCGGCGGGCGACGTTTGAGCTAAACCCCCGGAGTGAACGTGACGCCCCCGAGCGTGGCACCCAGCGAAGGCATCCGGCTGACCTACGAGCCCCACGCGGCGGCGCACGACCTGATGCGCACCGCGGCGGGCGCCACGCGCGAGGGCTGGGACCTCCTCGAGGCCTACCTGGCTGGCCTCGGCGACGGCGAGATGGCGGCGCGCCACGAGCGCGCCCAGACCCACATCCGCCGCAACGGCGTCACCTACAACGAGTTCGCCGACCCGCGCATGGCGCACCGCCCCTGGACCGTGGACGCGGTCCCCACGGTGATCTCGCCGCGGACCTGGGGCGCCCTGGAGCTCGGCCTGGAGCAGCGGGCCCGGCTGATGGACGCCCTGCTCCGGGACCTCTACGGCGCCCAGCGGGTCCTGACCGAGAAGCTCCTCCCGCCGGAGCTGGTCTTCGGTAACCCCGGCTTCCTCCGCCCCTGTCATCGCCTCCTGGCCCCCCAGAGCGCCATGCTCACGCTCTACGGAGCCGAGCTGGCCTGGGACGAGTCGGGCCGCGCGCTGATCCTCGCCGACGGGACCCAGGCGCCCAGCGGGGCGGCCTATGCGCTGGAGAACCGGCTCATCGTCAGCCAGGTCTTCGCCCGGGAGTTCCGGGCTCACCAGGTGCGGCGGCTGGCGGAGTTCTTCGACGTCTACCGCAAGACGCTCCGGGGCCTGCCCAGCTACGCGCGCGAGAACCCGCTGGTGGTGGTGCTCACCCCCGGCCCCTACACCCAGAGCTACTTCGAGCACGCGTTCCTCGCGAGCTACCTCGGCCTGACCCTGGTCCAGGGCGCCGACCTCGCGGTGCGCGACGACCGCGTCTACCTGAAGACCCTCGGCGGCCTGGAGCGGGTGGACGTGATCCTCCGCCGGGTCGACGACCGCGAGTGCGACCCCCTGGAGCTCGATGGCCGAAGCGCCATCGGCGTCGCCGGGCTCACCCAGGCGGTCCGCGCCGGCAACGTCGCGGTGGCCAACGCCCTGGGCACCGGCGTGCTCCAGACCCGCGCGTTCCTGGGCTACCTGCCCTCCATCTGCCGCGCGCTGCTCGGCGAAGACCTGCGGCTCAGCTCGGTGGAGACGTACTGGTGCGGCGAGAAGTCGGCGGAGAAGCTGGTCCTCGAGCGCTTGGACCAGATGATCGTCGGGCCCACCTTCCCGCGCGAGAGCTCCCGGCGCATCGACGCCAGCCAGCTCTCCCGGGGCGAGCTCGCCGACCTCGGCGCGCGCATCCGCTCCCAACCCGAGCGCTACGTCGCCCAGCGCGAGCTCTCGGTGGGCACCGCGCCGAGCTACGTCGACGGGGAGCTGGCTCCGCGGCCCATCGTGCTGCGCACCTTCGCCGCGCGCAGCGGCCGCGGCTACAAGGTGATGCCCGGCGGGCTGGTCCGGGTCAGCGCGCGCGACGCCCGCAGCGAGGCCGCGCTCCAGACCGGGACCACCAGCAAGGACTGCTGGGTCCTCGCCGACGGCCCGGTCACGCCGGTCTCGCTCCTCCGGGACAGCAACACCCCCTTGGCCATCTCCCGCGCGGGCGGCGACCTGCCCAGCCGCATCGCCGACGACCTCTTCTGGCTCGGCCGCTACGTGGAGCGCGCCGACGAGACGGCCCGGCTCCTGCGGGTGCTCACCAGCAACCTCGCCGACGCCAGCGCCGCCGGGGGCGCCGGCGTGCTCCCGGTCCTGGTGCGCGCGCTCGCCGTCCACACCGAGGACGAGGTCCGCCTGGCGGCGCCCGATGGGCTCGACCTCGAACCCCTCGAGCGCGAGATCGTCACCTTCCTGCTCAGCGACACCCCGCGCTCGGTGCGCAACCTGGTGAGCGGCGCCCGCCGCCTGGCCTTCGCCGCCCGGGACCGGATCTCCCACGACGCGATCCGCGCGCTCCAAGGCGCCAGCGAAGCCTTCGACGGGGCCAGCTTCGACGCCGACATGGGCTTCGACGTGGCGCTGGAGCTCATCGATCGGCTGCTGATGGCCCTGGCCGCTTTCGCCGCCATGGGCTTCGACGGCCTCACCCGCGGCGCGGGCTACCGCTTCGCCGACATGGGGCGCCGGGTGGAGCGCGCGCACGGCACCGCGCGTCTCATCGGCAGCACGCTGAGCCACGCCCGCAAAGACGAGGAGTCCCTGCTCCTGGCGCTGCTGCACCTCTTGGACAGCACCGGCTCCTATCGGCGCCGCTACCGCGGCACCCTGGACCCGGCGGCGGTCCTCGACCTCCTGGTCCTCGACGAGCAGAACCCGCGCTCGCTGGCTTTCCAGCTCCGCCTCCTGGACGAACACGTCGGCGAGATCCCGGGCGGTGACGGCCTCGACCAGCGCCGCGCCGAGGCGCGCATCGCCCTCCGAGCCCTCACCCGGGTCCGCCTCGCCGAGGCGGCCACCCTGGAGCGCGTCGACGAGACGGAGCAGCGGGACGAGCTGGTCACCCTGATGAAGGCCACCGACGAGGACATGAAGGCCCTCTCGGACACGCTGACCACCAGCTATTTCGCCCACGCCGTGGCTCGCCTCTCGGTGGAGCAGACCCGGAGCGCGCCGTGAAGCTCGAGGTGAAGCACGTCACCACCTACGTCTACGAAGACGTCGTCTCGGTGGGCCAGAGCGAGGCCAAGCTCCGCCCGCGAGCGACGCGCAACCAGGAGGTCTGGCTCAGCGAGGTGACCATCGAGCCCACCCCCAGCGTCCAGGGCAGCCACCGGGACTACTTCGGCAACCACACCGACTACTTCCTCCTCGACCGGCCCCACGCCGAGCTCCGGGTCACCGCCGTCAGCCGCGTCAACGTGCACCCACCGCGGCTGCCGGAGCCGGCGCAGACCGCGCCCTGGGAGCGCGCGCGCCAGAAGCTCCGGGAGACGATCACCGTCGGCCCCGAGGGCGCCATGGAGCACGTCTTTCCGAGCCCCTTCGCCGCCCCCGCTCCCGAGCTGAAGGCCTACGCCGAGAAGAGCTTCACCCCCGGCCGTCCCCTCCTCGAGGCCGCCTTCGACCTCCGGCACCGCATCTTCGACGAGTTCGACTACGTCTCCGGCTCCACGACCATCGCCACCCCGCTGGCGACGGTGATGCGCACCCGCAAGGGCGTCTGCCAGGACTTCGCCCACCTGATGATCGCCATGCTGCGCTCGCTGGGCCTCGCGTCGCGGTACGTGAGCGGCTACCTGGTCACCCAGCCGCCGCCGGGCCAGGTAAAGCTCCAGGGCGCCGACGCGAGCCATGCCTGGCTCGCCGTGTGGTGCCCCGGGGTGGGCTTCGTCGACCTCGACCCCACCAACGACACCGTGCCCGACGCGAGCTACGTGACCACCGCGTGGGGCCGGGACTTCGGCGACGTCAGCCCGATCAAGGGCGTCGTGCTCGGCGGGGGGCCGCACACCGTCCACGCCGCCGTCGACGTGACCCCCATCGACCCGCAGTGAGCCGCCGCGCCACCATCGCGCTCGCCCTGGCCTTCTTCGCCCTGGCGGTCCTCGGCGGCCTCTGGCTCCGCTCCCAAACGGGCGCCCCGCCCGGGTCCCCCTGCGACGCCGACGGCGACTGCGCCGCCGGCGTCTGCTTGGAGAGCCACCGGGGCCGCACCTGCACCACCACCTGCGACAGCGACGCCGACTGCGACCCCACCCTCGTCTGTCGCGAGGCCGACGTCGAAGCCCACGGCGCCGCCACCGGCGAACGCCCCCGCCTCTGCGCCCCCCCCAAACCCACCCTCCAAGCCCCGTTCTGAATCAGGCTCCGCCCAGCGTCTCCGCCAGGGTCCGCTGCCCGCGCACCGGCTCGCCCACGAAGTCCACCCGCCCCGCGGCCACGCCCTCGTTCATCTCCCGGAAGAGCGCGGCGACGTCCGCGCTGAACCCGAAGCTCGTGAGCTGCGCCTCCTGGGCGGCGAAGGGCACGTCGACGACCGCGACCTCGCGCCCGACCCGCTGCGCCACCACCGCGGCCACGTCCCGGGGCGAGAGCCGCTGGGGCCCCTCCAGCTCGATGACCCCCGTCGCGCGCTCGAGGAGGGCGCGCGCGGCGGTGCGCCCGATGTCCTCGGTGGCCACCATCGGCACCGCGCGGTCGGCGTCACCGAGCATCTGGGGCAGCACGCCGTCCTGGGCGGCGACCGGCACCATGCCCAGCCAGTTCTCCATGAAGTACGCCGGGCGCACCGCCGCGTAGGGGATCCCGGCGGCGTCCGCCCGAACCTCGAGCTCGTGGCACGCCCGGATGGGCCCGGTGCCCGAGTCGTGCTGCGCCCCGACGGAGCTGAGGAGCACCAGGTGCTGCACGCCGGCTGCGACGGCCGCGGCGAGGAGCCGCTCGCTGCGTCCCTTCTCCAGCGCGAGGTAGTCCTCGGCGGCGATGGCCGGGGGCAGCATGAGGTAGGCCGCCTCGGCGCCTTCCAGGCCCGCGCGGATGGACGCGGCATCCTCCAGATCCACGATGGCCAGCTCGGCCCCGGCGGCGGCCAATGCGGCGCCCTTCTCCGCGCTGCGCACCCACGCGCGCACCTCCTTCCCTGCGGCGAGCAGCTGCTCGGCGACGACCTTGCCCGTGTTCCCGGTGGCTCCTGCGACGACGTACATGTTCCCTCTCGGTCCTTCCTCGGGCCCGACGTGGGCTCCGACGCCGAAAACGATGGGTCGCGCGAGTCACCTCATCCAATGCATGATTGGCATTCTCGCCATGCACGACGCACATCTATCCGGCATCGACCTCAACCTGCTCCCCGCCCTGGACGCGCTCTTGCGCGAGCGCCACGTGACCCGCGCCGCCCAACGGGTAGGCCTCAGTCAGTCGGCCATGAGCCACGCCTTGGCGCGGCTCCGGGAGCTCCTCGGGGACCCCATCCTGGTGCGCAGCGGCCGCGGGATGGTGCCCACCGAGCGGGCGGAGGCGCTGGAGGGTCCGCTGCGCGACGCGCTGGCGGCGCTGGAGTCGGCCCTCGGGGCCCAGGACCACTTCGATCCCGCCACCGCCGAGCGCAGCTTCCACATCGCCGCCGAAGACCTCGGTCAGGTACTCTTCCTTCCCGCCGTCCTCCGTGCGCTGCGCGAGCGCGCTCCGGGCATCGACCTCGACGTGATGCCCCGGGAGCGCGCCGCCCTCCTCGGCTCGCTGGAGGACAAGTCGATCGATCTGGTCATCGGCGTCTTCGCCGATCCACTCCCGGCCGCGTTCCGGACCCAGCGCCTGCTGGTGGAGGACTTCGTCTGCGTGACCCGCCGGGGCCACCCGCGTATCCGCAAGCGGCTCACCCTGAAGCAATACGCCGAGCTCCCCCACGCGCTGATCGGTGTGGGTCAGCGCGGCGTCCCCACCGCGGTCAGCCGCGCCCTCGCCGCACACGGGCTGGAGCGACGGGTCGCCCTCCGGGTGGGTTCCTTCCTCGCCGCGCCGCTCATCGTGGCCGAGACCGATCTCGTCCTCACCCTGCCCCGCCGGCTCGCCGAACGCGTGGTGAAGATGGCGCCGCTGGTCGTCCACGAGCCGCCGGTGGAGCTGGAGGGCTTCGCCTTCGCCGCGGTCTGGCACGAGCGGCGCCAGCGGGAGCCCGCGCACCGCTTCCTAAGGGAACTCGTCGCCGCCGCCGCGGCTGCTCACCGCTGACTCCCAGGCCAGGAGGATCCGCTTGCGGGGTAGGCCCCAGCGGTAGCCCCCCAGCGCGCCGTGGCGACGCAGGACCCGGTGGCAGGGGATGAGCACCGCGATGGGGTTCGCCCCCACCGCGCCACCGACCGCCCGCGCCGCGCCGGTGCGGCCCATCGCCGCCGCGAGCTCGCCGTAGGTCGTGGTCTCGCCGGCGCCGCAGTGCTCGAGGAGCGCCTGCCACACGCGGACCTGGAAGGGGGTCCCGCGCACGTGGAGGGCCAGCGGTGCGCGGGCGCGCGCCGCACCCCGTAGGACGTCGAGGGCCTCGCGGCCGGCGTTCGGGTCCTCGACCAACGTCGCTCTCGGCCAACGCGCGCGGAGCCAGCCCTCGGGGTGGGGCTCCGCGAGCTGGAGCGCGCAGAGGCCCCGCTCGGTGGTGGCGGCGAAGGCTTCGCCGAGGAGCGTCGGCGCGCGCGACCAGCGGATGACCAGCCCCCCGCCGCCCCGCCGGAGCTCGCCAGGGGTCATCGCCCGCAGCGTCACGCTGAGATCGTGGAGCCGCGCCGGCGCCGAGAGCCCCACCGCCGTGGCCGCGGCCAATACGTCGTCGCCGCCCGCCAGCCGGGCCTCGGCGCCGGCGAAGACCAGGGCCTGGGCGAAGCGCTTCGGGCTCACGCCGACCATGCGCGTGAAGAGGCGCTGGAAGTGCGCCGGGCTCAACCCGGCGTCGCCCGCCAGGGTCCCCAGCGCCGGGGCGCGGGCGGGCTCGGCGGCGAGGGTCTCCAGGGCCCGGGCGACGGTGGCGTAGTGGCTGCCCATGCCCTCACCATGCCGGGCGCTCCCCGCGGCGACCACCCGGATCGTGCGCCGAGCCGCCGCCGGTCCGCCGCCCCGCGGCGCGCCTTGCACGTCGCTCCGCGGCCGGGATCCCCCGTCCAAACCGGTCCCCGAAGCTCTATACTCCGCGCGTGTCCTCCCCCCGTGATTGGCTCCGTGGGCGCGCTCTCGCGACGCCCGACCGCATCGCCCTGATCGACGCCGCCACCGGCGCCGAGACCACCTACGCCGGCCTCGACGCCGCGGCCGCGCGCTGGGCCCGGCGCCTGGCCGAGTGGGGCGTGCGCTCCCACGACCGCGTGGCGGTGCTCTGCCTCAATCGCGCCGAGGTCTTCGAGCTCCTCTTCGCCTGCGCGCGCCTGAACGCCACCCTGCTCCCGTTGAGCTGGCGCCTCGCGCCGGCGGAGCTGGAGGTCATCGCCCACGACGCGCGACCGGCGCTGCTCCTGCACGACGCGACCTACGCGGCGATGGCCGGCGACCTCGGCGACGCCCTGGGGATCCCCACCACCAGCCTCGCCGCCCCGGTGACCCTGAACGCTCGCCACGACGCCATCCAGGACGGGCAGGCGGCGGCGATGATGCTCTACACCAGCGGGACCACCGGCAAGCCCAAGGGCGCGATGCTGCCCTGGCGACAGATCACCACCAACGCGGTCAACACCACGCTCTCCTTCGACCTGCAGGAAGACGACCGCTGTCTGGCCTTCTTGCCGCTCTTCCACACCGGCGGCCTGAACTGCCTGGCCATCCCGCTCCTCTGGCGCGGGGGGGCGGTGGTGCTCACCGAGCGCTTCGACGCCGAGGAGGCGCTGCGCACCATGGCCGAGCAGCGGGTCACCAAGGTCATCGCGGTGCCCACCATGTTCGACATGCTCTTCGAGGCCGGCCTCGAGTTGCGGCGGCCGGAGCACCTGCGGCTCCTCCTGTCCGGCGGCGCCCCCTGCCCCGACGCGCTCCTCGACCGCGCCCACGGCAGCGGCTTCGTGATGAGCCAGGGCTATGGGCTCACCGAGGCGGGCCCCAACCTCTTCACCGGAAGCCCCCAAGAAGGACCGCACCGCCTGGGCACCGTGGGGCGGGCCAGCGTGCACGCCGAGATCGAGCTGATCCACGACGGGGCCTTCGTGGGCCCGGGCGACGTGGGCGAGATCGTCATCCGCGGCCCGCTGCTCATGGACGGCTACTTCGAGCGCCCCGACGCCAACCGCGAGACCCTCGACGCCGACGGCTGGCTGCACACCGGCGACCTGGCCACGCGCTCCGAGGACGGCGTGTACCGGGTGGTCGGGCGGGCCAAGGAGATGTTCATCTCCGGCGGCGAGAACGTCTACCCCGCCGAGGTCGAGAACGCCTTGCGCGAGCACCCCGCGATCCACGGCGTGGCCGTGGTGGGCGTCGACGATCCCCGCTGGGGCCAAGTCGGCCTGGCCGCGGTCGTCGCCGACCCGCCCCACGACACCGACGCGCTGCGCGCGTGGGCCCGGGAGCGGCTCGCGCCCTTCAAGGTGCCCCGCCACGTGCTCTGGCTCGACGCCCTGCCGCTCAACGCGAGCGGCAAGGTCGTCAAGGCCGAGGTGGCGCGGCTCTTCGCCGAAGCGCGCGGCTGAGCCGAACGGTCGCCGCGCGCGAGAGACGGCGCCGCCGGCTCAGAGGAGCAGGCGCATCGAGAGGATGAAGCTGTCGGTGGCCTTGAGCCGCGGCTCGTTGGGCGTCTGCTCGGCCATCGATCGGGCCCAGCGGAGACCGACCGAGACGTTCGGCTCCTGGAGCCAGTAGGTCACGCCGACGTTGATGTACTGATTGGTGAACTCGGAGGTCTCCGAGATGGTCGACTGGATGCGGTAGTACATCCCGCCGAAGCCGAAGGCGCCGTACTTGAAGTCGGCGCCCACCGACCCGACCAGGCCCTCGTAGTCCTGGTCGCGAAGGGTGGTCACGTCGGGGATGGCGAGCTGCTGGTTCCGCCGGTAGGCGAAGCCACCGAAGACTTCGACCATCCCGTCGAGGAGCGAGACCTTGGCCGTCGCGCGCAGGTTGTAGCCCTTGAGCCGCTCGTCGTCGTCGGAGGTGACGTCGATGTCCACGTAGTAGAGCTGAGCCGCCGTGCGGACCTGCAGGAAGCCGAGGTTCAGCGTGGCCGAGGGCGTCAGGGTCTGCAGGTGGATGTCCGAGCCGGGGATGCCGTTGGCGAGCGCCCGGAGCGGCGCGCTGAACAGAGTACCCAGGGAGCTCACGTCGCCGCCGAAGCCGAAGGCCAGGCTGGTGGTGAGCGGGTTGCCGCCCGTGTAGGAGAGCCCGAAGTCGAGGAACTCCCAGCGGTAGCGCAGCATCACGCCCTGGCCCTGACCGAAGCCGCTGACCAGCAGCGGGTCCCGCACGTAGGGGTCCATGCCGAACGAGTCGAGCATGTTGGCGGAGACGAAGTCGATCGAGGCCGGGTCGGGGAAGATGCCGCCGGTCAGCGCCAGGCCCCACTTGTCGATGCGCAGGTAGTTCTCCCGCGCCTGGAGCGAGGCGGTGCCCTCCCACACGCTGGTGCCCACCGGGCCGTTGCGCGCGAGGCTGTAGCCCATGTTCCGCTCGAAGACGCTGCGGAAGGTGAGGAAGCCGAAGAGCCGGCCCTCGAAGCCGAAGCGCGCCAGGGCCAGGGTGCTCACCCGCGAAGCGAGGGTGTCGGTGGTGTCGCTGTGGGGGACGTAGCCCACCATCAACGCGCTCATCTGCAGCACCGGCTTGATGAAGCTCTCCCCGTCGGACCAGATGGCGAACGAGGTCGGCGGGGCCTCCGCCGTGGTGCTGAGGGTGCGCTCGGCGGCGGCGTCTCCGCTGACGTCCGGATCCTCCGAGGGGTCCTCGTAGGGCGCGGCCACCGGCTCGACGCGGCTCGGGGCGGGGGCCGGAGCCGGCGGGGGCGCGGCCACCGGGGCCGGCGCCGGGGCGGGCTCAGCCAGCTCCGGCTCGGCGAGCTCCGGTTCGGCGGCGTCCTCCTCGAGAGGTTCCGCGGTACCGGGGGCGGTCGTCGGCGGGGGGGTGGCCGCCGGCGGGACGCCGGCGTCGGGGGTCTGGGCGAACGCAGGCAGCGCCACGCCACAGAGGAGCGTCACACAGAGCAGGCGGAGGGTACGCATCGGACTACCTCTCGACGGAACGAACGGACTCCGGACGAGGCCGGAGTCGAAATTAAAGGTGCGTGCCCGAGGTCGCGATGGGGTGTGGTGGCATCGCGACCCTGGGAACGCGGGGGATGGGTGATCAGTCGGCCAGCTTGCTCACGACGAGGGCGATGCCGGCGTCGGAGCGGGCGCTGCCGAAGTGGGCCGAGAAGAAGCCCGGCGCGCCGGTGAAGAAGTAGCCGCTGGTGTCGTAGTCCGCGAGGGTGATGAGCTGGTTGTCCACGCAGGGGTCCAGGTCGAGCATGCTGGAGGCCTCGGAGACGAACTCGTCCTGGAGCATGCCGTCCGTGATGTCCTCCATGGTCACCGTGGTGTACTCCACCACGTTGCCGTCACACTGGTCGGTCATGCCGAAGGCGTAGCTCCCGTCGGCGCAGGGGGCGGCGAAGAGGTCGTTCGGACCGTTGAGTCGCTGGCTGAAGTAGGTGGGCACGTAGGTCGCGCGGTCACCCATCTCGCAGCCGACGGTGCCACGCATGTGGTCCAACGAGCTGCAGAGGACGGCGCCGTTGGCCACGCCGTGGTTGGCGCCCGAGAGGAGCACCACGTCGGAGAGCTGGGCGAAGGGGTTCACCGCGCCGGCCTCACCGGCCAGGCTCTCGTTGTAGAGGCGGCGGAGGGTGTCGCGGATGACGGTCACGCCGAGGGAGTGACCGACCAGCGCGACCTCGCTGTCCGGGTTCTCGGTCATGACCGCCTTGATCAGCGACTGGAGCATGGGGACCGCCCAGCCGTGGTCGATGTTCACGAAGGCGTTCCCCGTCATGGTGTCCGGATTGAAGTCACCGAGGGTGGTGACCAGGTCGGTACGGGCGTCGAAGCCGATGACCCGATGGCCCTCGGCGATCAGCGCGCTGGCGAGCTGCTCCCGGGGCTCGGCGTCCACCATGACCTCGAGACCTCCGACCGTCGAGATCGTGGTCCCGGCGATGGCGTCGTTGCCGTACTCCTCGAAGGAGGGAACGCCCGACGAGTTACCGTGGACGAGGATGACGATGGGCTTGGTCGCGTCGAGCGCGTCCTGATCGTACTCCTTGGCGGCGCAGGGGTAGCCCTCGATGTCCGCGGGGGAGCCGGCGGGCACGGTGGCCTCGTTGTCGCTCACCAGGAGCTCGCTGTTGGCGTCGTAGGCCTCCCGGGGCACACAGCCCGGGTGGGCCGCGAGGTCGTCGCGGTACTTGCCCGCGTAGTCCGCCTCGAGGCTCTGGTCGCCGCCGTCCATGACCATCTCGGGGGCGTCGGTGATGTCCCAGGGGAGCATCCCCTCGACCTCGGCCGCGCGGGCCTCGAGCGCCGTGCGGCACGCCGGCACGGGGTTGGGCACCTCGCCGTCGGGCACGTCGGCGTCCTCACCGCCGCCGTTCATGTCCACCATCGTCCCCATGTCCTCCATGGGGGTGGTGGTGTCATCACCGTCATCGTCGCCACAGGCGGCTCCCACGAGAGCCAAGGCCACGCCGAGCATACGCATCGCACGCAAGTTCATCACACGCCATCCTTCCGGCCGATGGTGCAGCACAGCATCGGCTGCCCGACACCCGGCCCAAAACACACCAGTCCTCCATATCAAACTGATGGCGCACCGCAACACCGAATTGCCTACATCGTGGGCCACATCCCGCAAAGACCAGCATTTCTAAACACTTGAGCCCACGTGTTGCGTTTTGCGACGCAACACGACGCGGCAGCCCCCAACGCTCCCCTCCCCGGGGGTCGGGTGCCCATCGAACCTCCGCGGGCGATCCCGCCGGCTTCGTCGGAGAAAAAACGCGGCCCCCGCCCGGCCGTGGGAGCGCCCGAACGCGCCCTTGTTGCAGCGCAGCGGAGCCGCACGGTCCCTCTGCGAGCCCCTCCGAGCGGAGGCGACGACCCCGCGAAGGGCGGGTCAGCGGGTGATGCCGGCGTCGCGCAAGGCGGTGATGGCGTCGGCGTTCAATCCCGCTTCACGCAGGATGGTCTCCGACTGTTCGCCCTGGCTGGGCGCGGGGCCTTCACCGGCGGGAGCTGCGGGGGTGCGCATCGTGCCCAGGCCGCCGGCGAAGACACCGCGGGCCTGGTGCTGGGGGTCGTCCACGAGCTCGGCGGCGTCGAGGACGGGCTCGAGGCAGCAGTCGTGCTCGGCGGCGAAGGCCGCCCACTCGTCCCGGGTGCGCTCGGCGAAGATCCCTTCGAGCTGCGCACGCACCTCGGGCTGGTGCGGGCCGGGCGCCAACGCGTCGAGGCGGACGGGGATGCCCACGCCGTTGCAGAAGGCGGTCCAGAACTTCGGCTCCAGCGACGCCAGCGAGACGTAGCGGCCGTCCTGGGTCCGGTAGGTGCCGTAGACGGCCACGCCGCCCATCAACATGTCGTCGCCGCGCGGGGCGACCAGGCCGCCGGCGCGCAGGCCGAGACCGAAGGCGGCGAAGCTCAGCGCGCCCTCGCACATCGAGACGTCGACGAAGCTGCCCTCGCCGGTGCGCTCGCGCTGCTGGAGCGCGCCGAGGATCCCGATGACCGCGTAGAGCGCGCCGCCGCCGATGTCGGCGACCTGCACCCCGGGGACCTGGGGCGCCCCGTCGGTCGGTCCGGTGAAGCCCATCACGCCAGCGCGGGCCAGGTAGTTCAGGTCGTGGCCGGCGCGGTCCTTCAAGGGGCCGTCCTGGCCGTAGCCGGTGATCGCGCAGACGATGAGGCGCGGGTTGATCGCCTTCAGCTCGTCGTAGCCCAACCCGAGCCGGTCGAGGACTCCGGGCCGGAAGCTCTCCACGAGCACGTCGGCCTGGGCCACCAGCTTCTTCAGCGCGTCGCGGCCGCCCTCCTGCTTGAGGTCGAGCACCACGCTCCGCTTGCCGCGGTTCAGCATCCCGAAGACCGGGTTCAGCCCGTCGGGTCCCTTCGGCGGCATGAAGCGCATGTAGTCGCCGCCGCGGGGGTCCTCGACCTTGTCGACCGACGCGCCCATGTCCGCGAGGATCATGGTGGCGAAGGGGCCGGGCAGGAGCCGGCTGAGGTCGAGGACGCGCACGCCGGCCAGGGCCCCAGCGAGGCCTCCGGCGTGCGGTCCTGCCGGGCTGCTCAGGAGAGGATCTCCTGGAGCTTGGTGGCGAGCATCGCGTTGCCCTCCACCTTCAGGTCACCCGAGAAGTAGAGCTGCATGGCGTTGGCGGGGTTGTCGCTGATCTCGACCCAGTGCTCGTCGGTGCACTCGATGGTGCACTCGGCGTTGCCCTGGTCGCCTTCCTTCACCCCGAGGTCGTCCTTGAGGTTCACCGTCCACTCGCCGCCGTCGTCGCCGGTGATCTTGAACAGGAAGATGGCGTCGACCGCCTTCGCCTTGTCCGGGTCGTTCTGGATGCGCTCGGGGATTTCCTTTTCGAACGAAGTCTTGGCGTCGGGCATTGCGATTCCTTGGAGAGGGGAAAGGGCCACGGTCGCGTCAGGCTGAACCGTGATTCAGGCCGCTTTTCGTACGTAAGCGTCGCGGTCCTGTCAAGGGTCGCCGCCGCATGAGCGGGGCGGGATCGGGTCGCGCCCGGCGGAGCCCGATGCTAGCTCGAACCCATGAGCAGCGACGCGAACGCGGCCCTGGGCCGGCTCCGGGACGACCTCGGCCTCCGCCGGGAAGGCGTGAGCCTGGTGGTGGACGCCCTCCTGCGGCAGAAGGTGCGGGACCTGGTCGACGTCTCCGTCTTCGTCGACGTGGTCAGCCGGGCGGCCGAGGTGGCCTTCCTCGAGCGCCTCACCCGCGAGCACGTGGAGCCCGCCGTGGCCCGCCTCCTCGAGGGCCTTGCCGGCACGACGGTCGGCGCGCTGCTCCCCGAGGGCGAGGGCGAGGCCCTCGAGGCGCTGGTGGTCGACGCCGAGCCGCCCACGTTGAGCTGGTTGGCCGACGCCGTGGATCCCGAGCTCGTCCGGCAGCTCTTCGCGCCCATCTGGCAGGACGTACTGGTTCGCTTCGTCCGGCGGCTGCCGGGGCTCGGCGGTGGTCTGGCCGGAGCGCTCAGCAGCTTCGGCGGCTCGAGCATCGGCCGCTTCGGCCGGGACACCGCGGCCAAGCTGGGCGGCGCCAAGGTCGAAGAGAAGATGCAGTCGGCCACCAGCGACTTCGCCAAGGGGCTGACCCAGGAGGTCCGCGAGGCCATCGCCGAGCGCCTGACGAGCGAAGAGGGGCGCGCCCTGGACCAGGCCATGCGTCGGCAGATCCACCAGCGGATCCTGGAGACCGACGCCGCGGTCATCCTCCGCGACCTGGACCGGCTGCCCCGGGCGGCCTTCTTCGAGCGCCTCCCGGCCATCGTGGCCGCCAACCTGCGCGGCGATCTGGGGCGGGCGATCGTCCGCCGCGAGGTCGAGGCGTTCCTGGCGGTCGAGGGCGACAAGACCGGCCACCAGGTCCTGGAGGAGGCCAGCTCCGGGCCCCAGGTCCGCGCCTACCTGCGCGTGCAGGCCGAATCGCTCCTCGGGATCCTGCTCGAAGACGCCGCCTTCGCCGAGTGGATCGGCCGGTGGCTCGGCCCGAAGGACTGACGCCGCGGATTCGGCTTTGCGATCCCCCCGGGGGATCGCCTATGAGACCGGGCCATGGCCACCCACGAACGACTCGCGGACCTCGAAGACCTCCTCGCCTCCCAGTGCGCCGACCGGCTGCGGCTGGAGCTGGTGCGCCGGGCGCGCATCTTCAAGCGGTCCTGGGTCGAGATGGCCGAGGGCCTGCACAAGGTCCGCAACAACCAGCTCTACTCGGACTGGGGCTACAAGGACCTCTACTCGTACTGCTCCCAGGAGCTGCTGCTGACCAAGGGCACCGTGGAGAAGCTCCTCGGATCCTTCGGCGCCATTCGCGAGCACGCGCCCCAGGTGCTGCAGCGCGACGGCCTGGAGCAGCCGGTGCCGAACCTCGACTCGGTCGAGTACTTCGCCAAGGCGCTGCGCACCCACGACGACGACGAGGACGACTTCACCGCCGAGCGGCCCGACGAGGAAGCCTGGACCGACCTCAAGAAGGCGGTCTTCGACGACGACGCCCCGGTGTCCGAGCTGCGCAAGAGCTTCAACCCGGTGTTCTTCCCGGCCAAGCCCGAGGACGAAGGCAAGCTCCGGGAGAAGACCCGCGCCGCCGCCCGCCGCCTCGAGGGGCTTCTCGGGCGCGTGAAGGGCATCGATGGCACCGCGCTCACCGAGGCGCTCCAGGCGCTGAGCACCCTGCGCAAGGCCCTCGACGCGGCCGACGCGCCGGCGGACCAGGCCGAAGCGAGCTGAGCCCGCGGGGCTCCCTCGGACCGCCAGCGGCTCCCCGCGCCGGGAGCCGCGTGCTAGACCGCGACCATGCTGAAGATGCACGTGCGCGGCGAGGCCGGCTACGAGGACGCCCTCACCGCCCTGGCCCGCCGGGGAGACGCCGACCTGGAGAAGGTCGAGCCCGCCGTCCGCGCCATCCTGAGCGAGGTGCGCGAGCGCGGGGACGCGGCCATCCGGGACCTGACCGCGCGCTTCGAGAGCCGCACCCAGGACCACGTGGCGGTGCCCGAGGCCGACTGGCGCGCCGTGGCCGCGCGCTGTCCCGCGGAGGTGCGCGAGAAGCTCGCCGCCGCCGCCGAGCGCATCCGGCGCTACCACGAGCACCAGCGGGATCCCGGCTTCCAGTACGAGGAGGACGGCGTGCTCCTCGGGCAGCGGGTGCGCCCGGTCCGCGCGGCCGGCGTGTACGCCCCCGGGGGCAAGGCGCGCTACCCCAGCACCGTGCTCATGACCGCCGTCCCCGCCGCGGTGGCCGGCGTCGAGCGCATCGTGCTGGCCACCCCGCGCCCCACGCCGGAAGTCCTCGCGGCCGCCGAGGTCGCCGGGGTGACCGAGGTCATCGACGCCGGCGGCGCGCAGGCCATCGCCGCCCTCGCCTACGGCACCGACTCGGTGCGGCGCGTGGACAAGATCGTGGGCCCGGGGAACATCTACGTCGCCTGCGCCAAGCGGCTGGTCTTCGGCGTGGTGGACATCGACTCCATCGCCGGGCCGAGCGAAATCCTGGTGGTGGCCGATGACGACGCCGACCCCGAGGTCGTCGCCGCGGACCTGCTCTCGCAGGCGGAGCACGACGAGGACGCCTACCCGCTCCTGGTCACCCTCTCGACGGAGTTCGCCGCCAAGGTGTCCACGGCCCTCGAGACCCAGCTCGCCGCGCTGAGCCGCACCGAGATCGCCAGCGAGTCCGTGCGGCGCAACGGGCACTGCTTCGTGGTGGACGACCGGCCCGAGGCGGCACGCATCGCCGACGCGCTGGCCGCCGAGCATCTCTCGCTCCAGGTGGGCCAGCCCGAGGCGCTCCTGGAAGACATCGGAGCCGCTGGCGCCGCGTTCCTGGGGCACCACACGCCGGAGGCCGCCGGGGACTACGCCGCCGGGCCCAGCCACGTCCTGCCCACCGGCGGCGCCGCCCGCCACGCGAGCCCGCTGGGGGTCTACGACTTCGTCGTGCGCACCAGCCTCATCCGGTACACGCCGGAGGCCATCCGCGCCCAGGCGGACCTGCTCGAAGGCCTCGCCGAGCTCGAGGGCCTCGAGGCCCACGCCAAGGCCGTCGCCGCCCGACGGTAGCCGTCAGGGTTGCCAGTGGTCGCGGGGGGTGCGGAGCCAGCCGGCGAGGTCGTCGGCGGTGAGGCCCTCGGCGGCGCCGCTGATGGGCTCCAGGGTCGTCTGCGCGACCCGCTCCCCCTCGGCGTCGAGCACGACCAGGGTCGCGATGCGGTCGATGTGGAAGCGCTGCAAGAGCTCCTCGTGCTGGTCGAAGCGACCCACGTCGATCACCAGGGTCTCGTAGCGCTCGGCGAGGAGCTCCTTCACCGGGCTCTCGTGGGCCAGTCGGAGGACCTCGCGGCAGTCGGGACACCAGTCGGCGCCGAAGTCGAGGAGGATCCGCCGTTCGCTCGCGCCAGCCCGCGCCTTGGCTTCGGTCAGGGCCGCCTCCAGCTGGGCGTCGCTCATCGGGACGTAGGTCTCCGGCGGAGCCGCCGCGGGCTCGGGGTCCGGGTCGCAGGCGAATAGGACCAAGGGGAGGACGAGCACCGCGTGACGCATCGGGCTCAGCCTGCCACGCCGGGGACGGGCACGTCGACGAAGGGGACGTCGGCGGGCGGGCCGTCCGCGTAGCGGTACTCGCCCACGCCGTTCGGCGAGAGGGCCAGGAGCGACGCCGACACGGTGCCGTACTCCGGGGTCCGGATGCAGAGCGCCTGGAGGCGGCGCACCAGGTCGGCCCCGAAGCGCGCTCCCGGCGGGGGCGCGGCGACCGCCTCCGCCGGAGGCACCGTGTCGTCCCCCAGGATCGACTCCAGCGCCGGCCGCAGCTCGGCCCAGGGCAGCTCCACCAACGGCGCGACGCGCTCGGCGAGCCACGCGGTCTTGGGCATGGTGGGCGCGCCGATCCGGTCGTTGGCCAGGACGTGGATCCCCGGCGCCAGCTCCACGCGCTCGATGCCGTCGTCGCGCCCATAGGCGACGGTGAGCCGCTCCGCGTCGCCGTAAAGCAGGTTGAAGGGCAACGTCTTCCCGGGCACGAGCCCCTCCAGGTGAGCGTCGATGGCCGCGGGCGACCCGGCGGCCAGCGCGTCGTGCACGATCTGGCCCCGGGACTCGGGCCGGGGCGCCGGCGGGTCCCAATCCCGTTGGTTGGTGATGGCGGCGAAGGTCCCGCCGCCGGTCACTCCCAGCCAGGTGCCCCCCTGCTTCACGTCGGTGCCGGCGACGATGGCCGTCCCGTCCGCCGCCCGCCCCCGCTCCGCGGGCGGGCGCGCGGTCCGCGCGAAGAACTCGTCGCGGTTGGCGGCGACCACGACGGGCCACTCGGGGTGGAGCCGATGCAGGACGAGGATGGTGCACACCCCTCCACCTTGACCCTCGCGAGGGCCGCCCGCGAGCCCCCGCCTCAGCGCACGACGACGACCGAGCCGGTGGTCTCGGCGGCCCCGATCGGCTCGCCCGTGGTCCAGTCGGAGGTCTCCGGGAAGGTCGCCGTCCAGTCGATCTGCAACGTCTCGTCGTCGAGCTCGGTGACCACCACCACGACCTCTTCGGCCCCGACGTCGTAGGTCCAGTCGCCCTCGGACGATCCCGAACACCCGGTGACCTGCACGTTGGGGTCCCCCGCCGACGACGACGTGTAGCCGCGGCCCTCGTAGGTGCCGGGCTCCAGCTCGGCGACCGAGACCCCGTCGAAGTCGAGGCGGTTCATCCCAGCGCCACCGGCGCCGTTCGCGCGCAGCTCGATGCGGAAGCCGTAGCCCCAATCGGTCGCCTCGTAGACCCGGGCGTCGCCGTCGACGGCCACCGAGCCCATCTCACCGTAGAGCTGACCGTCGGTGGCCTGGAGGCCGCTGGTGGACCCGCCGTAGTAGTAGCCGTCGTCGTCGCTCGAGTCCCAGCCATCCAGGCCGAAGTCGAGCATGCAGCCGTTCATGGCGAGAGCGGCGGCGAGAATGCAGAGCGTGCGCGCGATGGGCGTCTTCATGGTGTCCTCCCGAGCCCGATGGGGCTCCCTTGGGCCGACGCAATGCAATCGCCAGACCACCCCTTGCTACGCCGAGGAAGTCGGGAAATCCCCCCTGCGCGCCGGCGTCCTCTCGCGATCGGGTGTGGACGCCGCTTCACGCCCGGCGCCCATCGGCACACTCGGTCGGAGTCTGCGGCGGCCCACTCAGTCGGAGTCGGCGCCGGCACACTCGGCGACACAGAGGCGCTCGGCGCCGAGGACCAGCTGGGCCATGCGGGGTTCGCCGCCCCAGAGGCGCGGCCAGGTCTCCGACCCACCGTCCCGGCGCACCACGAAGCCGTGGCGACTCACCAACCGGCGCAGCGCATCCGGGCGGTACCGCGCCCCGAGCCCTTCGCCGAGACCCTCGAAGACCCAGTCCACCATCGTGCGGATCCCGGGTGCGGCGTGGATCCCGCCCGGCTCGATGTAGGTCACGCCGAGCAGGCTGCCCGGCGCGCTTCGCTCGCGCACCTGCCCCAGGGTGTCCTCCACCGCGTCCTCGGGGAGGTACATGGTGACCCCCTCCCAGAGCCACACCGTGGGCTGGTCGGCCCGGTGCCCGGCGGCTTCGAGTGCGTCGGCCACCCGCTCATCGCCGAAGCGCACGGGGACATAGATGGGGGCCGCGCCCTTGGGCGCGTGGCGGCGCTTGAACGTCTGGGTCGCCGGATGGTCCACCTCGTAGACCTGGTACCCATGGGCCCCGAAGCGCCACGCGCGGGCATCCAGACCGGCGCCGAGGAGCACGAGCTGCGGGATCGACCGCTCGCGCCCCTCCTCGACCACCGCGTCGAGCGCGGCGGTGCGCAGCGCGATGTGGTCCACCAGGCCCAGGGTCACGCCGCGCAGGAGACCGCGCGCGAGGGGGCGGTCGGCGGCCAGCGCCACGACGCCCCCGAGGGGGCGCGGGAGGAGCGCCGAGGCGTGAGCGTCGCGGCGGCCCGGTGCGACGCCCCGGGCCAGCGCGACGAGCATGGCCGTCGCGCTGGGGCGGTCTTCACGCACGGAGCACCTCGCGGAGCCGGAGCGCGTCGGCGTCCACCAGCGCGCGGACCCGCGCCAAACGGGTGGCGTGTACGAAGGCGTGCACCAGATCCTTGGGGACCACCACCTCGACCTCCACGCCGGCGTCCCGGAGGGCGTCGGCGTAGGCCAGCCCCTCGTCGCGGAGGGGATCGAAGTGACCGACCACCAGCCGGGTGGGCGGCGAGGCGGCCAGCTCGCCCTTCATCGGGCTGAGCCGAGGGTCGGTGCGGTCGGCGGCCCCGGCGTAGTTGTCCATGAACCAATCCATCAGGCTCTTGTCGAGCCCGAAGCCGTCGCCGAAGCGCGCGATGGAGGGCCAGGGCTTCGAGGCGTCGGTCGCCGGGTAGTAGAGGAGCTGGTAGCGCACGCCCTCCCCCGCCCGCCCGAGGACCTGACTGCAGACCGCCGCGAGGTTGCCCCCGGCGCTGTCGCCGGCGAGGGCCACGCGCTCGGGGTCGATCTCGAAGCGCTTCGCGCCGTCGCGCAGTCCGCGGACCACCGCGAGGCAGTCGTCGGCGGCCGCGGGGAAGGGGTGCTCCGGCGCCAGGCGGTAGTCGACGGCGGCCACCGCGACGCCCGCGGTCCGACTCAGGCGCCGGCAGAACGCCTCGTGGGTCGCCAGGTTCCCGATCACGAACCCACCGCCGTGGAGGTAGACCACCAGCGGCGCCGGCCGGCCCGGGGTCGGGTGGTGCAAGCGGACCGGCACGCCCTCGACCCGCAGGTCACGGGTGCGCGGCGCCGGCGGCTCCGGCCGGGCGAGGATGTCGGAGAGGGTCTCGTATTCGCGGCGCGCGCGCTTCAGCGAGAGCTTCTCGATGGGCGTGCGCTTGGCTCGCTTCTGGAGACCGAAGAGGACCTGGAAGGCCGGATGGAGCGCTTCGCCCTCCACCACCAGGGGCTTGCCGGCCATCTTGCGGAGGGCGGGCTCCGGAAGGGAGACCAGGGAGCGGGCGAGCCGCGACTGCAGACGCTTGAACATGAGCGGCGCATCCTACCCCCCAACGACGAAGGGCGCCGGCTGGACCGACGCCCTTCGTGCGGAGAACGCGCGATCGATCAGCAGGCGGAGCCGCCGGCCATGCACTCCCAGGTGGTCCAACACTGCTGGCACTCCTGGCCCGAGGGGCACCCCGCGACGCGGCAGTCGTCGTCGGCGAGGGGCTCGCAAGAGCTGATGTCCACGCACTCCCAGCAGCTGTCCTTCACGATGGCCACCGCGCCATCGCCGCAGTCCGGACGCTCCGCGAAGCAGATCGCCTCGAGCTCCGAAGCGCACGGCGTGGGCAGACAGCCGGGCACGCAGTCGTCGCAGAACTCGCACGAGCCGTGGGCGCAGTCGCTGCAGAAGAAGTTGCCCGGGCAATCGGCGTCGGTGGTGCAGCCCGCGGTGGTCGGGCACGAGCCGTGGTAGCTCTGACACTCCTCGACCGTGGCGTAGAGGCGACCGCAGTCGGGGCCCTGGCACTCACAGCCGGAGCCGAGGTACTCGCAGTAAGACCCGTTCCACTTCACGCCCGGGAGCGCGAGGGTGCACTCGCCCTGGGCCCAGGCCTGGAAGGGATCGCAGGTGGGCGCGGGGCAATCGGGGATGGGGCACATCTCGTCGGCGGGCGAGCAGAAGTCCGTCGCGCCGGGGCAGGAGTTGGCGCAGCACTGTTCGCCGCTGCCGCAGGTCGTGTCGCCGCAGGTCGGCGGGCAGAAGGGGTCGGGACAGGGGCCGTCACCGTCGGTGCAGAACCCGTCGCCGGCGTTGCACCCGGAGCAACACTGCTGGCCGCTCCCGCAGTCGGCGTCCGTGGCGCAGCCCGAGGGGCAGTCGAGGGGCGGGCAGATCCCGTTGGCCCCGGAGCAGAAGGATTCGCCGGCGCTGCAGTCCGGACAGCAGGCCGCGTTCGCCTCGGTGCAGACCTGCCCGTTGCAGACCACCGGCTCGGTGCAGGCCTCCTCGGTGCAGGTCCCGCCTTCGGGTGCGCAGTAGCCGCAGCTCTCGTTGCAGCAGAACTCGCCCGCCCCGCAGACGTTGGCGCCGCACTGGACACCACCTCCGTCGCGGCTCGAGGTCCCGCCGTCGTCGGCGCCGATGATGACCGAGCTGGAACAGGCTCCGAGCAGGAGCGCGGCCGAGGCCAAGAAGAAGTGAAGGCGAGCGTTCATGGTGTGGTTCCTCCCGAGGGTTGGTTCGGAGAGTGTGTGGCCCAGTCAGGCCCAATCCGTCACGAAGGCGGCAAGAAAGACGAGAACAGGCGATTCAGTCGGCAAAGCGCGCCATTCGGTTGGACCCACGAAGCGATTTCGTGACGACACAGCCCCCTCACGGCACACTTTGGCCCGCTACCGAGGCTGACAAGCGGAGCGCACCCGAGCGCGTAGGGGCGACGCCGGGTGCGCCACCGAGAAGCGCTCCGCCGCGGCCCGGCCTTCCTCGCGCCGACCCGCTCCACAGAGCGCGATCGCGACGGCGGCCTCTCGTTCGGCCCCGAGCGCGCCCGCGGGGAACGTCTGCCGGTGCTCGGCGAGGACCCGCAGCGCCGCCTCGTGGTCGCCGGCGCGCGAGTATCCGTGCGCACGGCGGAGGAGACTCAGCTCGGCAGCGAGTGTCTCCGGCGAAGCCTCGGGCTCGCTGGGCGGGGCCGCCTCGGGCGCCTCGGCTGCCTCGGCCGGGGCCGGGAGCGCGGCGCTCGGTGCCCGCTCGCGCGGCGCAGCGGCCTCGCGCGCTCGCGCGGGGACGTTCGCCGGCGACGGCGCCCCGCCCTCCACGACGGGCGCGGGCTCCGCCGGGGTCGGTGCGGGCGAGTCCGACGGCGGGGCTTCGGGGACCGCCTCGCTGGGCTCGGTCCGGGGCGAGACGCTCTCGGAGCCGGCCGCCGCCCGAGGGGACTCCCCCCTCCCCGCCGCCACGGCCGCGGGCTCGTCGGGGTCGTCCAGCGTGGTGACCACGCCGCCGACGACCCCGGCGCCAGCGAGAGCGATGGCCACGCCGATCCACACCTTGGTCGCCAGGCCGGCCCCGACACCGGTCGCCGAGGCGGCGGCCGCGCCGCCCGAGCTGGCCAGCCCGGCGGCGCCGGTGGCCGCGACGGCGGCGAGGACCTTGCGGCGCACCCGCTGTCGGTCGGCGGCGGTGGGATCGTCCGCTCCGCGGAGCCCATCGAGGAACGCGGCGGCGTCGGCCCCGAGGGCCTCGGGTTCGTTCTCGTCCTTCATCCGTCGCCTCTCGAGTGGGAGCCTCTTCCGCGCGCCTCGTCGAGGGCGCGTTCGAACGACCGGCGCGCGAGGCGCAGCCGCGAATAGACCGTGTTCAGCTTGGTGCCGGTGAGCTCGACGATCTCCGGCGCGCTGAGCTGCTCCAGCTCGGCGAGGACGAAGACCTCCCGCTGTTCGTCGGGGAGCTCGTCGAGGAGGCGGTTGAGGAAGGCCATCGCCTGCTTCTGCTCCATCCGGTCCTCGGGACCGGGCCGGTCCGACGACCGCTCGGCGACCGCTTCGATGTCCGTCTCCCGCCGTCGGCGCTGCTTCTTGCGGTGATCGGCGACCACCCGCCGGGTGATCCCATAGAGCCAAGTGCGCAGGCTGGAGCGCCCCTCGAACCCCGCGAGCTGCCGGTGGACCACCAGGAAGACGTCCTGGACCACGTCGTCGCCGTGGGCCTCGGTGACGCCGAAGCGCCGCACCAGGCGCCACACGAAGTCGAAATGCTGCTGGTAGACCTCCTCGAAGGTCGGCGGGGCCTCCTCCCGCTCGCGACGAAGCACGGCGGGCGCATCGGCGGTCGCGGTCAGCACACCGGGTGTGTGGATCGTGGGCGGGGAATCCGTCACCGCCGGCCAATCTATCAGCCCGGCGGTTCCCCGACGCGGACCACCACCCCCACCTGGCCGACCCACGCCGCCGGCCGGTGGGACCAATCGAGCCCGTCGATGCCGTAGGTCGCCGGGGCCACGCTGGCCCGCACGTCGCCCTCGATGCCCACCGCGAAGCGGCCCCGGCGGAGCAGGACGCGCAGCACCCCACCGAGCGTCAGCAGCGGCGCGGCGCCGGCCGCGGGGAGGCTCACGCCGGCGCTCGCCCCACGGATCGAGTGCAGGGCGCCGACCAGCCCTCCGCCGAGCGCGAATGCTCCCCGAGACCAGGCCGTGCCCAGCTCCAGTCGGGCGCCGAGCGCGTAGAAGCGGGCCTCGGCGTCCACCGGGTCCCGGGGCACCGTGGTCGTCCGCGGGAAGAGAGCCTCGGCGAGCGCCGCGATGCGCAGCCACCGTCGCGCGAAGGTGGCGCCGAGCCGGAGGGCCGCGGCGGGCTCCGGCAGCGTACCCAGCTCCAGCGCCAGGCGGGCATCGAAGCCGAACGCGAACGGGACCGCGTCCCCCGTCGTCGGCTCGTCGGGAGCCCCCGGGCGCGTACTCGCGGGGCCGGCGTCGGGGTCGACCATGCGCTGGGAGAGGATCGCGCCCGGCTCGCCGTACTCGGGCTCCGGGGCACCCGGCGCGGGCGACGGCTCCTCGGCGAGGGGCGCGGCGTCGCGCTGGGGGGTGCCCGTCGGCGCGTCGAGGTTCGCGCCCCGCTCGACGGTGACGCCCGCGGGCAGGATCTCCTGGAGCTCGCCCGTCGGTCCCGGCGGCACCTCCGGCTCCGGCTCGCCGGTCGACAGCGCGCCCGGGTCGACGGCCAGAGCCGCCAGGAGCGCCGCCGCCTCGGCGAGGGGCGGGCAGGTGGCGCCGCCGAGCTCCCGGGTCCCGACCGCGGCCCCGGTGGCGTCGCGGAGGATCAGCGCGAGGTGGAAGCGCTCGCCGTCCCGGGTGATCCGGCCGTCGAGCGCCAGGGTGCTCCGATGGGCCTCCGCGCTCGGTCCCAGGAGCCGCTCGACGGCGGCCGAGACCGCCGCGCCGTCGGGGCAGCCCGCCGGCGCGTCCCACCGAGCGACCCAGGACTCCTGCGCCGCAACCGGCGCGGCGCCGAGGAGCCCCGCGAGGAACGCGATGGTGACCGCCCGGAATGGCACAGGGGCCACATACCATGCACGAATGAGACCGATGGCCCCCTTCGACGACCGCGCGACCCTGCTCCAGTGGATCGAGACCCAGCCTGGGCTGGCCGCGCTCCGCGACGACGTTCGCGAGCGGATGAGCGTGGACCCGGACCCCGGGCACGATCTCGACCACGCGCTCCGGGTCGCGCTCTGGACCGTGCGCCTCGCTCCCGAAGTGGACCGGCGAGAGGCCGTCGCCGCGGCGCTCCTGCACGACGTGGTGAACCTCCCCAAGAACCATCCGGAGCGCGCGAGCGCCGGCGAGCGATCCGCCGCGCTGGCCCGGGAGCTCCTGCCTCCTCTGGGCTTCGGCGCCCAGGCCACCGAGCGGGTGGCCGCCGCGATCCGAGACCATGGCTACAGCCGTGGCGTGGTCCCCGAATCCCCGCTGGGCCGAGCGCTCCAGGACGCCGACCGGCTCGAGGCGCTGGGCGCCCTCGGACTCTGTCGCACGTTGAGCACGGGGGCGCGGATGGGCGCTCGCTACTTCCACCCCCAGGATCCCTGGGCGCAGGACCGCGAGCTCGACGACCGCGCCTTCACCGTGGACCACTTCTTCACCAAGCTGCTCCGTCTGGCCCCGACGCTGCAGACGGAAGCCGGTCGCGCCGAGGCCCACCGGCGGGCCGCGTTCATGGAGCGCTTCCTGGACCAGCTCCGCGAGGAGATCGCCTGAGCGGCCGGAGGTCGACCGGGAGCCTCACTCGCAGCGCAGCGGGCGCGCGCTCGGCAGCGCCCAGCGCGGATGCTCCGGATCGAAGTGGGCCGCCGGGTCCACCTGCCCACCGTGCTCCCGCAGGTGGTCGGCCATGAGCTCGCGCATGGGTCCGGTCTCCTCGATGGTCACCGCGTCCTCGCCCACGCCGGCGAAGGCCGGGGTGGTCGCCAGGTAGTCGCTGGTCACCACGGTGATCCGCTGCCGGTCGCTCATCGGGCGCCCGCGCCGATCCTTCAAGACCACCTGCAGCTCGCCACCGCGGCAGGAGGCCTCCACCGTGAAGCCGCTGCCCAGGAGCACGCCGCTGTCCGTCTGCAGGTTGGCGGCCACCATCGCGCGGAGCTGGGCCACGGTCATCCGCACCATGGCGAACTGGTTGTCGAAGGGGAACGCCTCGTAGAGCTCGCCGTAGGTGATGGGTCCGGCGCCGATGTTCGCCCGCACGCCGCCCGCGTTCAGGAGCGCCACGTCGGCGCGGGGCCGCAGGGCGTGCATCCAGTCCACCAGCACGTCGCCCAGCGCGGACTCCTCGCGGTACTCGCGGTTCAGCGGCGCCTCGGCCACCGTCGCGCCGAGGGGCTGGTCGATGCGCGCCTGGGCGCGCTCGAGGGCCGGGGTCACCGTGGCCAGGACCGGCGCCTGGGGCGTCACCTGCTGGCCCTCGTAGGTCCCCGGCTCACAGTCGTCCAGGCCCCGGTCCGGCGCGGCGCAGATGTCGTGGATGGGGTGGACCACTCGGTCGGCCAGCGCGCCGTCTTCGAAGACGAAGTCGACCCGAGCGAAGCCGGTGGACAGCGCGCCGCTCTCCACGATGGCGATGCCGCCGACCTCCGCGACGACGCGCTCGTGGGTGTGCCCGGCGGCGATGAGGTCCACCAGCCCGGCGGGGAGCGCGCGGGCGACCTCCATGATCTCGCCGTCGCAGGTCTCGCCGGTCTCGTCGCACTCGCCGCCGGCGTGGGCCAGCACGATCACCACCTGGGCGCCCTGCTCGCGGAGGGAGCGCGCCTCGGCCTCGATGGAGGCCGCCAGCGGCGCGATGGCCAGCTGCCGGACGTTGGCGGCGATGGTCGTGGCCAGAGTGTCCTCGGTGGTGACCCCGACGAGGCCCACCTTCACGCCGCCGCGCTCGAGCAGGATGGAGGGCCGCACGTTGTCCCACGCGGGCGAAGCCTCGCTCCCGCGGAGCCGCACGTTGGCGGTGAGGAAGGGGAACGACGCGCTGGCCGCCCGGGCCCGCAACGCGCCCACGGGGTCGTCGCCCTCGCGGGGCGTCGCCCGCTCGCCCACGGGGCCGTAGTCGAACTCGTGGTTCCCGATGGTGACCGCGTCGTAGCCCAGCGCGCCGAAGGCGGCGACGCCGGTGGCGCCTTCGTCCAGGTTGGAGGCGATGGTCCCCTGCCACATGTCGCCTGCGTCCACGAGGAGCACCCCGCCGTCGTCCGCGCGGAGCCGCCGCAGGATGTGCACGTAGCCGCCGAAGTCGGGGAGCCGCTCCAGGTGCCCGTGGATGTCGTTGGTGGCCACCACCGAGAGCACCTGGCGGTCGACCTCGGGCTCGGCCAGCGAGGGCACCGGGTCCAGCGCCGGCGTGGCGGGGGGCGGAGTGACCTCGGGGTTGGCGCAGGCGAGCAGGAGGGCGAGCAGCGGGGCGAAGCGCATGACGACTCCGTAGCCCCCCGCGGGGCGCGGACGCAAGGCGGGTGCCGACTCGCCGAGCCCCGTGGTAGACGGCGGCGGTGTCCGCCCTCCAACGCTTCGACGCCGCCCTCCCCCGCCACGCCTTCAGCGCCCGCAACGCCGCCCGCGCCGGCGACGTGTGGCGGATGCTCCAGGAGGTCGCCGTGGAGGCGTCCACCCGCGTGGGCTGGGCCCCGATGCGCTACCGCGCCGAGGGCTCGGCCTTCGTGATGCGAACCATGGACGTGGTCCACGTCCGCGAGGCCCTCTACGGCGAGGCGCTGGCGGCGCGGACCTGGGTCCGGCCCTTCAAGCGTGGGGTCTTCTCGACCCGCGAGATCGGCATCGACTCGGCCGAGGACGGGACCCCCATCGCGCGCGCGACCCAGCAGTGGGTCCACGTGAACGCCACGATGAAGCCCGCCCGCGCGCCCGCCGCCCTCGCCGACGCCTTCGTCCCCCACGACGAGCCGGAGGATCCCAGCGCGACGATGCCCGAGATCGAGGAGACGCTGGCGGGCCCCGTGCACCGCTTCACCTTCGAGCCCTGGTTCACCTCGATGGATCCCCTCGACCACGTGAACCACCCGGCCTACGTCGACTTCTGCGACGAGGCCCTAGCCCGCGTGGCTCACGCCGCCGGGCTGCGACCGGTGGCCCTCCGGCCGCACGCCGAGCGGATGACCTACACCCGCGGCGTAGAGGCGCTGGACCGCACCACCGTGGAGACCGAGCTTCGCGGTCGCACCGCCGCCGGTGCCGTGGTCTGCGCCCACCGGGTCGTCTTGGGCGATGGGACCCTCTGCGCCAAGGGCATAACGGTGCGGGACTCGGTGGATCCCGGCGCCACCGAGGCCCTGGTCGCCGCGCTCGCCGGAAGCTCCGCGAGCGCCTGACGTACACTCGGTCGATGCGCTGTCGAGTGTGGGGGATGGTCGCCCTGGTGCTGGCCATGGGCGCTTGCGATTGCCGCGAGAAGTCCGACGAGGAGCGGCTCCGCGAGCGGGTGGACACGACCTCGGTCCATCTGTGGGTGGCCACCAAGGTCGCGGTGACGAAGGTCCAGTCGGACGACCCCGACGTGCAGCAGGCGCGGGAGCAGCTCCTGGCGCTCGTAGCCGCCTACCAGCGGGTACAACGAGGAGCGAACGGCACGACCGGGACCCCGAGCGCCGCGACGACCGCGACCCCAGCGGCACCGAGCGCCGCGACGCCCGCCCCCGAGCCCCACCTCGATCCCACGGCGGCGGTCGACCTCGCGGTGGCGCTCTGGGACCTGCGCGCGACCGGCGCCCGGATCGTGCGCGAGGACCGGGAAGACGAGCTCGACCCGGTGCTCCCCGTGCTGCTCGCGAACCACGCCGGGATGGACCCCGCGCTCATGGCCCGCATCGACGGCAACACCGAGCACGCGCTGCTCCTCTGGGGTCTCTTCGCCCTGAAGCTCCACCCGCGGAGCCCCACCCCGGTGGCGCCGGAGATCCTGCTCTACGAGGCGGAGCACGTCGACGCCGACGAGATGGGCATCCCCGGGCTCGGCGAGCCCACCCGGGCCATCCGGAGCTACCTCTACGCCCAAGAGGACTTCTGCGATCTCGCCCAGCGCGACGCCGAGGCCCTGGACGAGGGCGACCTCCAGCACCTCGCCGAGCTCTTCGCGGCCACCGGTGGCGAGGCCCTGGAGCCCACGGAGATCGAACGGACCGCGGGGGCCCTCCGCGGACTGGCCCATGGGTCCACGGCCCTCTGCTACCTGAAGCGCGACGACCAGGAGAAAGCCGACGAAGAGCTCCAGCGCTTCGTGGACAGCGCCGAGCAGGGCGGCGCCGCGCCGGCGGACCTGGCCATGATCCGCGCCTACCTCGCCTATCGCCGGGACGACCTCGCCGAGACCCGCGCGCAGCTCGCGCTCGCCAAGACGAGCCCCTGGGTCGACGACGAGGAACGGGCCCGCCTCGACGCGCTGATCGCCCAGCTCGACCGCGAGGAGACCAGCGGCGTCGATGGCCTCTTCGACCGCGCGTTCGTCGGCGGCATCCTGGTGCAGGTCACCTGGCACGAGCTCGAGGAGGCCGGCGTGTTCGACGCCCTGGCCGACGCGCCGCTCTTCCAGGGGGTCCGCGCCTTCGTCGGCGGCGCCACCGGCGCAGTGCGGGCAGCGTCCCAGAGCGTCGACCAGGCCGGTAGGGCCGCCGAAGACACCGCCAGCGAAGCCCTCGAGGGCGGCCGCTCCTGGGTCGAGGGCTTGCTCGGGGACTGACCCCGCCCGCTCAATGCCGCAGGCGCTCGGACCGGCGGAGCGAGTCGTAGAGTTCGGCGGTCCCCTCGAGCAGGGCGTTCAGCCACTGCCGCCGGACCTCGAGCTGCTGGTAGCGGTACTCGACCGGGCCCTCGTCGGTCTCGCGGCGGAAGACGTTGGCGCCCTCGCCGGTGAGGTAGGCCGAGAGCTCGGCGCGGTCGCCGGGCATCCGGGGCGCGACGTGGAAGCCTTGGGTCGCCGCTTCCTGGGAGTGGCACCCGCTGCAGGTGCGGATGGCGAAGGCGTGCCGCTGGGCCTCGTCGGCGCCAGGTCCGAGCTCCCACACCGGGCCCGCACCTCGCACCCGCGCGAAGGGCGCGAGGAACATCAGCATGTCGGTGTCCGGATCGCCCGCGGGGGGCTGGTTGCGGGTGGCCCCGGTGAGCATCCCGAAGGGCATGTCCGCGGGCCGCGCGCCGCACTCGTCGGTCCAGTACTCGTTGCGAGGCATCGTGCGGACCCAGTCCTCCATGTAGGGGCGGCGGTTGTCGCGGAAGAGCGCGTAGCCGGCGCGACGCTCGTCGTTGACTGCGCCGCGGGGGAGGGCCGGGCGGCGGGTGCTCATGTCGAGGTCCTGGTGCTCGGGATCCCAGTAGTGCTGCACGAGCCCGGTGAGGACGTCGCTGCCTTCGAGGCAGCGGTAGGGCTCGCGCCGCGGCTTGCGGGCGATGAGCTGCCCGTTGGGGTTGGTCCCGCGGCTGGCGCCGGAGCGGAAGACGTACCACTCGCGGAGCTCCCACTCGTTCTCTCGGATCCGGACGTTGGACTTGAGGGAGAGGAAGTTCGCCGGACGGACCGCCAGGTCCAGGATCCGGCGGAGCCGCCGCCGGTACTCGGGGGTGTCGATCTGCACCTCGGCGAGCCCCGCCCAGAGCCGGGCCCACTTGCGGATCTGGCCCGCCCACTCCGCGCCGCCCTCCCGGAAGACCGAGTCGTCGAAGTCGCCATCGACCCGCAGGCCGCCGTCGGCGGCGCGCGCCAGCACCGGGAGCCGGTACGACGCCACGTAGGTCCCCGGGAAGGGCGCCCCGGCCGCCTCGAAGCCGGGATCCACCAGACCGTAGATCAGGTGGACCTCGCCGAGGTAGCGCGGCGTGTCGGTGGCGACGCCGGTCTTGCGCTCGTCGAAGTCCCCGGCGAGGTCGAGGCGGTCGACCACGGCCAGGAGCCGGAAGGTGCTCTCCCGGAGCTGCTCCGGGTCGTCGATGGCGCGAAGCTCGGCCTCGCTCAGGCCGCGGCCGCGGGGAGTGCGCCAGTTGCGGAGCACCGCGTCCTGGTAGCGGTTGCGGAAGGGCGAGCCGCCGATGCGGTTCGGGTCGTCGTCGTTCTGGAGCTGGTTGCGGAGGGCGTTGTCGAAGATCTGCGACACGTACTGGCCCACGGTGCGGGTCCGGTCGTTCGCCTGCCGGTTCTCGAAGCGAGCCACCTGTCCCAGGAGGCGACCGAGGTCGTACCGACCATCCAGCGCGGACAGCACCGAAGGTCGGCGAATCAAGAGCGACCGCCCCACCCCCGCGGGTTTCACCAGGGCCGACGAAGCGCCGTCCACCGCGGCCCAGGCCTCGTCGTCGTCCAGGACCTCGGCGGCGCAACCGCCGAGGACCAGCGTGGACAGGAGGACCACCAGCGAAGACGTGCGCATGCCTCGTTCTAGCCGGCGCCGTCGGCCCCCCTCCTTACCGCCGCGGCGCGACGCAGCCGGCCCGCCGCTGGGCCGGCGCTACGGGATCACGAGGTCGCCATAGAGCGGCAGCGGGAGCGCGTTCCGAATCGTTCGGGAGGCATTTCGGTTCCCGATGCACTCTACGCTGCCGTCCGCGAGGATGCCGCAGGAAGTGGAGCGTCCGGTGCTCGCCTGGACCCAGGCGCCGATGGACGGGAGCGCGGCGGGGTTCCGCACGGAGGCGGTGGTGGCCGTGCTGAGCGAGCCGCCGTTGTTGCCTCCCCAGCCCCACCACTCGGTTCCCACCCGGGCGATGCACTGCTCGGGACCGCAGTCCAACGCGGAGGCCCCGCTGCCGATGGCTACCACCAGAGTCGTACTGTCCGTCGTGCTCCCGTGCCCGAGCTTGAAGCCCGCCGCGTCTCCGACGCAGCGAACCCGACCGCCGTCTCGCACGCAGGAGAACCCTCGCCCGAGCGCCAGCTCGTCGACGCCGCTGGCTCCGACCATCTGAACTGGCGTGGGAGAGTCCGTGCCCGCGGTCCCGTCTCCGAGCTCGCCGAAGAAGTTCGATCCCCAGCACCACACGGTTTCGTCCGTCTTCAGTCCGCAGACGTGATCGTAGCCCATGGCCAGACGCTCGAACGAATGTCCGGGGACCGCCTCCGGGGTCGCGCAGTCGCCGTCTGCGCAAACTGTGGCTCCACTGGTGCAGGCATCGGCGGTCCCCCAGCACCACGCCGTCCCGCCGGCGTCCAGGGCGCAGCTCTGGCTGCACCCCACGACGACCTGACTCGCCGTTCCCATCGCCGTGGCCAGCACCGTCCGCGGCGTGTTGGCGTCGGCTGTCGTCCCGTCGCCGGGCGCGCCATTGCCCCAGCAGTGGATGCTCCCGTCCATCAGACGCGCGCACGCACGGTCGTCGTAGGCCGCGACCTCGACGGCGGTTCCAGGAAGAGGCACTGTGACCGGGTAGAACGCATCGAGGCCGCCACCGACGCCGAGGCGCCCCTGGTCTCCATCGCCCCAGCAGACCACCTCGCCGCCATCGATTGCACAGCCACCTTCCGCAACTGGATGGACCTCGGTGACCGCGTCGAGCCCGTGAGCCGGGTCGGGTTCGTGGCCATTGCGGGCCAGGCCGTCACCGTAGGCCGCGCTCACCGGCAGGCCCCAGCAGCGGTAGCGATCACCGAGGTCCGCACAGCAGACGTGCTCGCCGCAGTGCGCGCCGACCGCGCCGGCGACGCCGTCGACGACCACCGGAGTGGTCCGATCCATCGAGGTCTCGAACGGTGTGCTCAAGCGCGCCTTATCCTCGAGGCCGGCACAGGACACCGTCCCGTCGGCGTGCACGGCGCAGCTCACCTCGCCGTGCGGCGCGAGGTCGACGATCCCGGAGCCGAAGGCCGACGCGGGCACCGGGGTGGGCGCGCTGCTCGTGTTGCCCTGGCCCAGCGACCCCGTCGTCGACCCGCCCCAGCAGAACCACCCGCTCGCGGTCTCGGCGCACATCACCGAGGTGTAGTCGAACCCCCTTGCGCGCCCCCCGCCTCGCAGGCGAGACACGGGCGGCAGGGCCACCTGGGACGGAGTCGTCGGACTGCCCGTGGCGCCCGTGAACACGCCGCCCCAGCAGAACACGGCTCCGTCATAGCGGCGGGCGCAGGTCGTTCGAGCCGCCGTCGCCAGCTCGACGATGCCTTCGAGCTCCAGTTCGGTCGGCGCCACGATCCCGGTGTCGCTCACGTCCCCACCGATCCCCAAGCGGCCTTCGCTGCGCCACCCCCAGCACCAGACCCGACCTTCATCGGTGCGAGCACAGACGTAGGCCTGGCCCGCGACCACCTCGAGCGCTCCGCCGATGCCCGTCACCGGGACCGCGCCGGCGCGGATGGCGTCCGACCCGTCGCCGAGCTCGCCATAGTAGTTCACGCCCCAACAGCGCAGGGTCCCATCCGCCAAGCGCGCACAAGCCGCTTCGTCGACAGGTGCCACGGAGACCTGAGTGGCTCCGATCGTGTTCCCGACGAACGTGGGAGAGGAGAGGTAGACGCTCCCCGCCGTCCCCAGTGCGTTGCCATCACTGCTGGTGGCGGCGTCGTCTTCCTCCCCCCAACAGTACGCGCCGGCGGTGCCGATCCCGCAGGCGATCTCGATGCCGATGTCCAGGCGCTGAGTCGCTGCGCAACCGGCGTCACAGGTCCCGCTGGCGCACTGGGTCGCCGTGCCTTCCTCGAAGGTCCCGTCGCAGTCCTCGTCGTGCGCGGAGCAGAACTCCGTCGCGTCCGGGTGCACCCAGGGACGCGTGTCGTCGCAGTCGTCCTTGGGGAAAGCCCCCGTCGCCGTGTCGTCACACGTCGCGCCGAGCGGCGAATGACCGTCCCCGTCGGCGTCCTCCGAACTACCGGCGACCATGTTGCAGTCGTCGTCGAACCCGTTGCAGATCTCGGGGGCGCCCGGGAACCGGGTGTCCGCGTCGTCGTCGCAGTCCCCGCCGGAAGCGGCGTAGCCCTCCGGCGGCAAGCAGTCGAGGGTCTCCAGGGGCTGGTCGGTTCGACCGAAGCCGTCACCGTCCGCGTCCCGGTAGTAGGTGTTCATCCCCTCCTCGTCGACGTCGGTGTCGCAGTCGTTGTCGACCCCGTCGCACACGTCCGCGCTGGTGGGGGAGGTGGTCGCCTCCTCGTCGTCGCAGTCGAAATCGTTGTCGGCCATCCCCGCCGGGCGCGCGCACGCGATGGTCGGTGAGCTGCCCGCGGCTCCGAATCCGTCGCTGTCCTCGTCGGGATAGTACTCGCCGCGCACGAGACCTTCGTCGACGTCGCCGTCACAGTCCTCGTCGACGAGGTTGCAGGACTCCGCCTCGCCCGGCTTGATGGTGTCGTCGGCGTCGTTGCAGTCGCGCCCGGTGACCCGACCATCGCCCGACTGCACATCGGATCCGCAACTCGGCGACCCATCGGTCAGGTTGAAGCACGCCGCGTCGATGAACAGGTCGCCGTCCACATCTCGGCTTCCCACCGTGCAAGGGTTGCAATCCTCGTCCACCCCCGCGGCGTCACAGACCTCGGCGTTGCCGGGGAACCGGTCGGGGTCGTCGTCGTCGCAGTCGTCGCCCCCACAGGCCACCGAGTCGGCGCCGTCCCGGTCGACGTCGCAGTCGGTGACGGCGCACCGGGCCTCTTCGGTGCAGGCCGCGCAAGGTGCGCCCCCCGGCACACACCCGTTGGCATCCGAGCCGCTCGCGCCCGGCTCGCAGGTCTCGGCCCCGTTGCAAAAGAGACCGTCGTCGCATTCGAGGTCCGACGAACAGACCACGCTGCCGTCCATCCCCGGAACGACGACGGCGTCGTCCCCGCAGCCCGAAACCACCCCCAGCGCGAACGTCAACGCCCAGCGCACCCCGATCCTCACCGCCATGGGCGAGACCATACCGCGCCGAAAGCGCGGTGCCCATCGTTCCCACTTCGCACCGCCCCTGGATTTTCCCACCTCGCCCGGGCGCCGGGGCCCTGCTAGCTTCGCGCCGCCATGAGCGATGCGAAAACCACCCGTGAAGACGAAGGACAGCCCGGCAACTTCGTGGCCGACCGCGTGCGCGCGGATCTCGCCGCGGACGCCAAGCAGGGCCGGCTGGTCACCCGCTTCCCCCCGGAGCCCAACGGCTACCTGCACATCGGCCACGCCAAGAGCATCTGCCTGAACTTCGGACTGGCGGCGCTGGCGCCCCAGGGCCAGTGCAACCTCCGCTTCGACGACACCAACCCCGAGGTGGAGAGCCCGGAGTACGTGGAGGCCATCCGGCGGGACATCCGCTGGCTCGGCTTCGACTGGGGCGACAACGAGTTCTACGCCAGCGACTACTTCCAGCAGCTCTACGACTGGGCCGAGCAGCTCGTCGAGAAGGGCCTGGCCTACGTGGACAGCCGGAGCCTGGAGGAGATCCGAGAGACCCGCGGTGACTTCCATCGGCCGGGCGTCGACAGCCCTCATCGGGATCGGAGCGTCGCCGAGAACCTCGACCTCCTCCGCAAGATGAAGGCCGGCGAGCTCCCCGAGGGCTCCGCCGTCCTGCGGGCGAAGATCGACATGCAGTCCAAGGACCTGAAGCTGCGGGACCCGCTGATGTACCGCATCAAGAAGGTCCACCACCACCGGACCGGCGACGCCTGGAACATCTACCCGATGTACGACTGGGCCCACGGGCAGTCCGACGCGATCGAGGGCGTGACCTACTCGGTCTGCTCGCTGGAGTTCGTGAACCACCGCCCGCTCTACAACTGGTTCCTGAAGGCGCTGGAGATCCCCAACCCGCCGGAGCAGATCGAGTTCGGTCGCCTGAACCTCAGCTACACGGTACTCAGCAAGCGCAAGCTCCTGCAGCTCGTCGAGGAGAAGCACGTCGCCGGCTGGGACGATCCCCGGATGCCCACCGTCGCCGGCATGCGTCGCCGCGGCTTCACGCCGGAGTCCATCCGCGCCTTCGCCGATCGCATCGGCGTGAGCAAGAACGACGGCGTCGTCGACGTGGGTCACCTGGAGTACGCGCTCCGGGAGCACCTCAACGAGACCTCCCCCCGGGTGATGGGCGTGCTGCGCCCGCTCGAGCTGGTCATCACCAACTGGCCCGAGGGCAAGGTCTTCGAGGCCGAGCTGGACAACCTCCCCGGCAACGAGTCCGCCGGCACCCGCAAGGTGCCCTTCGGCGGCCGGGTCTTCGTGGAGCAGGACGACTTCCTCGAGGAGGCACCCAAGAAGTGGTGGCGCCTCGCACCGGGCAACGAGGTCCGGCTCCGCGGCGCGGCGCTGGTCACGGTGAACGAGGTCGTCAAGGACGACGCCGGCCAGGTCGTGCAGCTGAAGTGCACCTGGGATCCGGCGAGCGAGGGCGGCAACGCGGCCGACGGGCGCAAGGTCCGGGGCACGATCCACTGGGTCAGCGCCGAGCACGCCGTGGACGCCGAGGTCCGGCTCTACGACCGGCTCTTCGCGGACGAGGACCCCTCCAAGGACTTCTTGGACGCCCTCAACCCCGACAGCCTGGAGGTCCTCACCGGCTGCAAGCTTGAGCCCAGCGTGGGCGCGATGGAGCCGGGCACCCGGGTCCAGCTCGAGCGGATCGGCTATTTCGTGACGGACTCGGAGGACCACCAGCCCGGCGGGCCCGCGGTCCTGAACCGCACGATCACCCTCAAGGACTCCTGGGCGAAACTGGCCAAGAAAATGGGGGTCGGAGGGAAGTAGCCCCCTCGGGTATCCTCCCCAACGTGGTGAGCGTCGACATCGGCTCCACGTTGGGGCCCTACCGTCTGGTGGCGGAGCTGGGCCAGGGGGGCATGGCCCGTCTCTTCCTGGGGCTCCGGCCGATGCCGGATGGCACCCAACGCGAGGCGGCCATCAAGGTGATCCGACCGGAGCACCTGCAAGACCGGGCCTTCGTCGAGATGTTCCTCGACGAGGGCCGCATCGCCTCCCACGTGAACCACCCGAACGTGGTGCGCATCCACGAGGTCAGCGAGGCCGGCGGCACCTACTTCATGGCGATGGAGTTCCTCCACGCCGTGACCCTGGCCACCTTCCTCAAGGAGCTCTACCGGATGAGCCGGCGGCCGAGCCCAGAGGTCGCCACCGCGATCCTGATCCGGGTCGCCGACGGACTCCACGCCGCCCACGAGACCTGCGACGAGGCGGGCCGCCTGCTGGACATCGTCCACCGCGACGTCAGCCCCTCCAACGTGCTGGCGAGCTGCGGCGGCGCGGTCCGGCTCATCGACTTCGGCATCGCCAAAGCCCAGGGGCGCCTCCACAAGACCAGCTTCGGCCGCACCAAGGGCAAGCTCCGCTACATGGCGCCCGAGCAGATGCGGCGGAACCCGGTGGACCGCCGCGCGGACATCTGGGCCCTCGGCGTGGTGCTCTGGGAGACCCTGGCGACCCGGCGGCTCTACGGAAGCTCGGGAGACCTCGACGTGGTCCGCGCGGCCCTCGACGGCGGCATCCAGCCGCCCGGGGCCTACGCCGACGTCCCCTTCGCCGTGGACCGCGTGGTGATGCGCTGCTTGGCGGTGGACCCCGACCAGCGACCCGCCACCGCCGGGGAGCTCGCTCGGCTCCTGCGGGAGGCGTCGCCGGAGGCAGCGGCCATCACCGACGCCGAGCTCGGCTCCCTGGTCTGGGCCGTCTGCGGCCACGTGCTCGACCAGCGATCCCGGGAGCTGCCCATCGAGCTCCCCACCCGGAAGTCCCTGGCCCACCTCGACCCCCCGCCCAACGAGGCCCTCGCCCGCATGAGCGAGTTCCTCGACGAGAGCGACGACGCCACCGTGGTCGGTGGCCTCACCGACGAGGACCGGGCGTCGATGGCATCCAAGGCCCCCGCCTCGCCGCCGAAGCTCGCCAGCTCGGCCTTCGACCCGGGCCGGGCCTCCCCCGACCCGCTGAACGGCGGCGCGACCATCCCCACCGGCCTGCAGGCGCCCCCCATGGTGCCGCCCCCCTCGACGTCGGGGGAGGTGCCGCGGGCGGATGTCCTGGCCTCGGTGGAAAGCCCCAGTTGGAGCGGCGAGCACCCGCGACCGCCGATCCCCGCCCCCCAGCGCAGACCCATGCCCTTGGCCCTCTGGGTCCTGCTGGCCGTCCTGGGCGCGGTCGCCACCGGGGTGCTCACCTACATCGCGATCCGGTCGCTGTGAGCGCGGGCGCGGTCGACCGATGAGCGAACCCGAGCGCAAGGGCGTCTCCTACGACGCGGTCGACGAGGGCTACTTCGAGCAGCGCGGGCTCCGCCGCTACGCCGGGGTCTGGTCGCTCTGGGCGCTCGGCGTCGGCGCCGTGATAAGCGGCGACTTCTTCGGCTGGAACTACGGCCTCGAGCACGGCTTCGGGGGCATGGTCGTCGCCACCGGCATCGCCACCGTGATGTACCTCGGCCTCTGCTTCAGCATCGCCGAGATGGCCGCCGCCCTCCCCCACACCGGCGGCGCCTACTCCTTTGCGCGCTCGTCGATGGGCCCCTGGGGCGCCTACGTCACCGGGCTGGCCGAGAACCTGGAGTACGTGCTGACTCCGGCGGTCATCGTGGTGGGCGTCGGCGGCTACCTCGGCGCGGTCTTCGGGACCGACCCGATATGGGAGCCCGCCTGGTGGGCCCTCTGCTACGCCATCTTCGTCGGCCTGAACATCGCCGGCGTGGAAGCCTCCTTTCGCTTCACGGTGCTGGTGACCGTCCTGGCGCTGGCGGTCCTGGCCGTGTTCTGGGTCGGCGCCCTTCCCCACTTCGACTGGGACCTCGCTCGAGGCGAGCGCGGTTGGTTCCCGGACGGGGCCGGCGGGGTCTTCGCCGCCATCCCCTTCGCGGTGTGGTTCTTCCTCGCCATCGAGCAGCTCCCCCTCGCGGCCGAGGAGGCCCACGACCCGGTCCGGGACCTCCCGCGGGGTCTCGTCTGGGGCCTGGCCACCCTGATCGTGGCGGCCTTCCTGACCCTCTTCCTGGCCGCGGGCATCCCGCCCGGGACCGACGCCCTGGCCAGCAGCGACGAGCCCCTCTTCGGCGGGCTCCGCACCATCTTCGGCGAGGGGCTGGGGGCCAAGGCCCTGGCGCTCCTCGCGGTCACCGGCCTCATCGCCAGCTTCCACTCCATCGTCTTCGCCTACGGCCGGCAGATCTACTCGCTCTCCCGCGCCGGCTACTTCCCCCGCTTCCTCTCGGTGACCCACCCCACCCGGAAGACGCCCCACGTCGCCCTCGTGGTGGGGGCCCTGGTCGGCTACGGCGTGGCGCTGGTCATCCACTTCCTGGGCTCCGAGCACCCGGTCGGCGCGGTGCTCCTGAACATGGCCATCTTCGGCGCGGTGATCGCCTACGCGCTGCAGATGATCAGCTTCCTCCTGCTGCGCTTCCGGCGTCCCGGGATGGAGCGGCCGTATCGGAGCCCCCTGGGGATCGTGGGCGCGCTCCTGGCCCTGGGGATCTCCCTGGCCTGCCTGGTCGGACTCTTCGTGGTCGACCCGGTCTATCAGAAGGTCGTGGTCGCCACCGCCGTCTGGTACGTGCTGGGCCTGGCCTATTTCGCCTTCTTCGCCCGCCACCGGCTGGTCTTCTCCCCCGAAGAAGCCTTCGCGGAGCGAGGCGCGGCCGAGGATTCCCCGCCCCCGAGCGGCGACGGATCTCCCCGCCCATAGAAATCCCGGAAGCTGGTAATCTAGGCCCACCGTGATCCAAGTCGGCTCAATTCTCGGCGCCTACCAGATCGTGGCCGAGCTGAAGTCGGGGGGCATGGCGAACCTCTACCTGGGTGAACGCCAGGGCCCGGCCGGGTTCAGCCGTCACGTGGCCATCAAGGCGGTCAAGGGGCACCTCAGCTCCCACGCCGACTTCGTGCGGATGTTCCTCGACGAGGGGCGCATCGCCGCGCGCATCCACCACCCGAACGTGGTGCGCATCGAGGAGCTGGGGCAAGAGCAGGGCCTCTACTACCTGGTCATGGAGTACGTCCACGGCGCCTCCATGTCCGAGGTGCTGGCCAGCCTCGCGCGCAAAGAGCGCCGGTTCACCCCCGAGGCGGCCGTGGCCATCGTCGCCGCCGCCGCCGCCGGGCTCCACGCCGCCCACGAGACCGTGGACGAACGCGGCGAACCCCTGCATGTGATCCACCGGGACGTCAGCCCCCAGAACATCCTGATGGGCGCGCTGGGCGAGGTGAAGATCATCGACTTCGGGATCGCCAAGGCCCGGGACCGCCTGCACGTCACCGACGCCTCGGGCGGCCTCAAGGGCAAGCTCCGCTACATGGCGCCCGAGCAGCTCATGCGCGGCGAGATCGACCGTCGCGCGGACATCTACGCCCTGGGCGTGGTGCTCTGGGAGATGCTCACCATGCGGCGCCTCTTCGAGGGCAAGAGCGACGCCGAGGTGATCCGGCGGATCCAGCAGGGCCAGTACCCGCCCCCCGGCGCCTTCGCCGACTGCCCCCACGAGCTCGACGCGGTGGTCATGGACGCCCTGGCCCGGGACCCCGCCGACCGCCCGGCGACGGCGCGCGAGTTCCGGCAGCGGCTCCGCAACGCGGTCCCCGGCGCGGCCTCCATCGAAGCCGGCGACCTCTCGGCCCTGCTCTGGGGCACGGTCGGCGAGCAGCTCGACCAGCGCGCCTCGGCGCTCCCGCCGGGTACCGCCAAGACCCGCGACTCCATCGACCTCGAGCAGCAGCCCGAGGACATGATCGCCCGGCTCACGGCGCCGGTCGGTCGCGCCTTCGAGGACGCCTCCACGGTCCCCAGCACCTTCGTCCCGCCGCGCATCGGGCACGAAATGCAGCCGACGCCGGAGTACTACTTCCCCGAGGCCACGCCGCCGCCGCCGGTCGCCGCCCTGGACCGCGCCTCGCAGCCGGGCTCGGCCGACCACTTCGCGCCCCCCTACCAGCAGCCGCCGATGTCGCACCCGCCCGCGGCCCCGCAGCCCCAGCAGCCGTCGAACGCCAGCTCGCTGATGCTGGTCGCCCTGGTGGGTCTCCTGGCCGGGGCCGCCCTGGTCCTGGGCGCCCTGCTCGTCTTCGGCTGAACCCTCAGCCGGCCAGCCGGCGCACGGTGGCCACCGTGGTCCGCAGCTCGCCCAGGATCCGGTGCTCCCACTGGTGGGCCAACGCGTCGACGACCTGGCCGTAGTACCAGAGGGAGCCCTCCTTCTTACCGGTGAAGCGCTCCCAGAGCGCCTCGCCGACCACGTGGAGGTCGCGCTCGATGGAGCGGGCGTTGTGGAGCTTGTCGGCCGCGCTCACCAGCTTGACCTCCGCGGGCTCGTCGCGGAGCTCCGCGAGGTAGCGCTCCTTGCGCTCCCGCCAGGGCGGCTTGGGGTGCTCGGTGGCGTCGCTCAGGGCCTCCACCATCCGGCGCACGCGGGCCCCGAAGCGCTGCTCCAGCTCGTCTCCCGTCGCCCCGGGGACGTCCTCCAGGTAGTCGTGGAGGAGCGCGGCGATCATCTGCTCCTCGTCCCCGCCGTGCTCTCCGACGGTGACCATCACCTGGAAGAGGTGGGTCAGGTAGGGGACCCCGCTGCCCTTGCGGTAGTGCGTACGGAAGGCGCTCGTGGCCAAGGCCACGGCCTCGTCGAGCCGCTCCGAGTATCTCGGTTCCTCGCCTACCGTCACAACCACCCCTTTCGCCGGAAGTAGAAGAGCATGCCGATGGCCACCGTCAGCATGAACCCGATCAATGCCGGGTAGCCATAAGCCCACTCCAGCTCCGGGAGATTGTACGGCGAGGAGGTGTCGAAGTTCATCCCGTAGAGCCCGGCGAGGAAGCCCAAGGGGATGAAGATGGTGCTCATGATGGTGAGCACCTTCATGACCTCGTTCATCCGGTGGCTGACCTGCGAGAGGTACACGTCCATCAGGGTGCCCACGACCTCGCGCTCGCTCTCGAGGAGGTCCACGAGCTGCACCGCGTGGTCCTCCACGTCGCGCAGGTAGACCTTGGTGTCGTCGGTCATGCGTCCGCTCTCGGACCGCTGGAGATGCGAGAGCACCTCCCGCAGCGGCCACACCGCGCGGCGCAGGTGGATCAGCTTCCGGCGGACCTCGTAGAGACGCTCGGAGACCTTGTCGTCGGGCTCGCGCAGGATGATCTCCTCCTCGTCCTCGAGCCGCTCGCTGATCCCCTCGACGATGGGAAAGACGTTGTCGACCACGGCGTCGACGAGCGCGTAGAGCAGGTAGTCGGAGCCCCGGGAGCGGATCCGGCCGAGGGAGTCCCGGATGCGGCGCCGGACGGGATCGAAGACGTCCCCCTCGCGCTCCTGGAAGGTGATGACGAACCCCTCGCCCAAGAAGAACGAGACCTGTTCGATGTCGATCTCGGCGTCGGCTTCCTCGCGCGCCATGCGCAGGACGATGAAGTCGGTCTCCGGGTAGGGCTCGGCCTTGGGGCGCTGGTGCGTGCTCACCACGTCCTCCAGGGCCAGCCGGTGGAGCTCGAAGTGCTCGCCGATCTCTTTGATCAGCTCGCCGTTCCCCAGGCCGGTGACGTCCAGCCAGAGCACGTTCGGGCGCCGGGCCTGCATCGCCTCCACGTCCTTCAGCGACGAACACTCCTTCTCCTCCAGCTTCTGCGGTCCGTACGCGATGACGCGCATGCGCGTCTCCACGGCGGTCGGATCCGCGGCGATGGTTCCGGGGACCTCGCCGACGGGCTTGCGGCGGGCGGGAGCGATGGATTCGCGCTTCTTCTTCTTGGCCATGCATCGCCGATGCTAGGGCCTTCCCCGCAGCGGGGGAGCCCACGGGTCGATAAGGTGCGTCGAAGAGGCCGCCGCGACGTCCCGAGGGTGGGATGTATTCAAACGTGGTCCGTCGTTCACGACGCACGACGCCCGTTCACGATCGTGGCTTATTCAAAAGACTGAAATTGCTCACGAAACAGCCGCGCCAACCCTGGCACGGTCCTTCCATGGAGGAGACCCATGGACCGTCGTACCGCACTCCTGCTTCCGCTTCTGCTCTCCCTCGGGGGCTGCCTCCAGGCCCACGTCCGCCGGGTGCCCGCCTCCAACGCGCACCTCTACGCCGAGACCGAGATCACCGTGGAGGGCGAGGTCGTCGCCGACACCACGGCCGAGGCCGAGCTCGCTGCCCAGGCCCGCGCCGAGGCGGAGCTCGCCGCCGAAGCCCGCGCCGGCGGCGTGGTCTTCGTGGAGCTCGAGGACGAGGCCGCGGGCCTCGAGGCCGAGGCCGACGCGATGATGGCCCAGGCGAACGGGATCATCGAGGCGGGTCTGGACGCCGCCGACGCCGCGCTGGCCAGTGTCGACGGACTCCTCGCCGTGGATGCCGGGGTCTCGGGGGGCCACGAGGGTGGCTCGACCCCCGTGGCCGACGAGCGGGTGGACGTGAACGTGAACGTCCACGTGAACGCCGAGGCCCGCGCCCGCACCGAGGCCTCCGGTCGCGTGGCGGGCACCGGGGAGCTCGTCGAGCTCTACGACGCCACCGAGCCCGAGCGGCTCGCCGAGGGCGACCGCGGCGTCCGCTCGACCACCCGGGTCCGCGTGCGCCTCGGGGCCCTGGCCACCGACGCCGGCGTCGAGGTCGGCGGCTACCGGACCCGCCTGGACGACCTCGGCCCCCTCGCCGAGACCGTGACCGAAGCGGAGGGCGCGACTCACCTGCAGGTGGGCGCGGGCGTGCGGGTCTCCAGCGCCTTCGAGCGTGACCCGAGCTCGCCCGACGAGGGCCGCGTGGTCGTGCGTGTCCGGGGCGAAGAGCCCGCCGAGGCCCGGGCTCGCGTGCGGGTGCATTTGGTCATCGACCGGAGCTCCTCGATGCAGCGGACCTGGGGCTCGGTCGTGGCCAGCGCCCGGACCCTGGTGGGCCAGCTCGATCCCCGCGACGAGATCCACATTGTCGCCTACGACGCGCACGCCGAGGAGGTCTACCCCCTGGGCCCGGTCGGCGACGGCCGCGCGGTCCTGAACGCCCTCGGCGAGATCTCGGTGGGCGGCGGCACCAACATCGAGGCCGGCCTCGGGGCCGCTTACCGGGTAGCGGCCCGGGCCCAGGGCGAGATGCCCTCGCGGGTCATCCTGCTGAGCGACGGAGTCCCCAACGGTGGCGCCTTCAGCGCCGAGGAGCTGGCTCCGATGGCCGCCCGCGCCAGCGCCAGCGCCTGCCTGACCACCACCATCGGCATGGGCGACTCCTTCGACGCCGACGTGCTCCGCGCCGTCGCCCGCGCCGGCTCGGGCGGCTACCACGTCGCTCTCGACCCGAGCGCGCTGGCGCCCTCCCTCGAGGCCGAGCTCACCGAGGCCCGCCTCGAGGCCGCCGCCCGGGTGCGCGTCCAGCTGAACCTGGGCGAGGACCTGATGCTCGCCGACGGCGTGGACGCCAGCACCCTCGCCCCCGAGGTCCGCGGCCTGGCCGCCGGCGAGGAGCGCCGCTTCGTCATCCGCGTCCGGGTGCGTAGCCGCTCCGCGTCGCCCCGCATCACCATCCGCGTCCGCGTCGGCCAGGGGGGCCGCGAGCGCAGCGAGAGCGGCGTGGTCGTGGCGCGCTCGGGCATCGCCACCGCGCGGGTCGAGGCCGACGCCGACCTCGCCGGGGCCCTGGACCTGGCCGCCGCGCACCTCAACAACGGCCGCGCCGCCCAGGCGGAGGCCGCCCTGGTGACCCACGCCGAGCGCTACGGTGAGGTCCGGGGCGACGCGCAGCTCCGGGTGCGCGTGAGTTCGGTGCGCCGCGTCGCGCGGGCCATCGGGGAGCTCACCCCGCCGGCGAGCCACACCGAGCGGCGCCACTTCGCGCTGGCGATGGGTCGGCTCTCGGCGCGCCTCGGCCGCTGACGGGAGGCGAGCCGCGACGCGCGAACGCGAGGGCCCGCCGCCCTCGCGTTTTCGCGTTCCGTCACCCCGGTCGCTGCCGCCAGGTGTAAGCCCGGCACGACGCGCAGCGTTGGGTCGCCATGATGCGCCTCTTCGCCCTCGCCTCCCTGCTCGCCCTCGGTTCCACCGCCGCCGCCCAGGCGCCGCAGGTGGAGGTCCTCGAGGGCGCCCCGCCTCACCAGAGCCGAGACGCCCGCCACCCGGAGCGCTACGACGCCCGGCGGCCCGACCCGGGCCAGCGGGTGAACCAGCGGTCGCCGGGGCAGCCGTCGGGGGTCGTCTTCATCGTGCAGCCACCGCCAGTGACCCCGCCGGAGCCGGTCGTCGTCCAGCCGCCGATTCAGCCGCCGGTTCAGCCGCCGGTGGTTCATCCGCCCACGGTTCAACCGCCCGTCGTCGCGCCGCCGGCCCCGACCCGCGCGGACCTCGCCGAAAGGCGCCGGGGCAACGGCTACCTGGCGTTCGGTCTGCAGAGCGGCCTGGTCCTGGGCATCGCCTCGGGCCTGGCCCTCGAGCTCCAGGGAGGACACCAGAGGCCGGGGCGGGTGGTCGGCGCGCTGGGCACGCCGCTCCTCGCGGCCACCCTGGCGGTGCTGCTTCGCCGCTGGGCCCGGGCCGATCATTGGCGCGAGGGGCCCGGCCACGCGCTGGCCGGCATCTACCCGGGCGCGGCGCAGGGCGGCCTCTTCGCGGGCTCCATCATCGAGGCCTTCGGTCTCGAGGCCCGCGCCCGCACCCGGACCGTCGGTCTGGCCATGGGCATCACGACGCTCTTGTCGATGGTGGTGCACCACAACGCGGGCAACCGGGCGCCGCGCAAGGCCGGGCTCTACTACTTCACCGCGATCCTGGGCGCGGCCCTCGCCGCGCCCTTCGCGTACCGCTTCGACCGGCCCCAGGCGATGCTCTACGGCGCCACCGCGGCGGGCGCCGTGCATCTGATCCTCACCGGCCTCACGCCCACCATCCGCTGGTGATCAGGAGCCGGTGATCACGGGCAGGTGGTGGTCGCGTTCACGTCACCCCAGCCGAGGCCCAACGCGCTCACGTCGCCGGCCGAGACGCCCCAGGCGCCGAGCGCCGTACACGGGTCCTGCACGAAGGCCGACGCGCCGAAGTTGATGGTCTCGTCGTACATCGCCGGGTCGCCGGTGGCGTTGCCGTAGAGCATGGGGTGCACCGGCACAAAGACGTCGACCATCTCCCACTGGGCCACCACGTCACCGCCGATGACCACGTAGACCATCGGGCTCTCGCCGCGGTAGTCGACCGCGAAGCCGTAGGTGGTGTTCGAGGTGTCGTAGCTCGCGTAGTAGATGATGTTCTGCCACACGCCGCCGCTGGTGTTGACCGACATGCTCGGGGGCACGTTGTCGGCCGAGTAGGGGTCGAGGTCGCCATCCCAGATGACCAAGCCGGCCCCCTGGTTCACCGGGCCGGTGTGCCGGGTGACCTCGAAGTACCAGAAGTCCCCGTAGAGCCCCTGGTTGGCGCGGATGCCCATCTTGTCGGCGACGACCCACTTGGCGCCGAGGCCGTCGGTGGTGATCCCCGAGCCGACGTTGGGGTCGGCGACCGAGTCGTTGACGAGGAGGACCGGATCGTACTGCGGCAGGGTCCCGGTGACGGAGACCCGCACCGTGGCCTGGCGGCGCCCACCGTCCGAGTCGTAGACCGTCGCGCGGACGGGATGCAGACCGATGGACTCCGGCGTGAAGGTGAAGGTCGCGCCCATCCCGTCGGTCCGGAAGCCGTACACGGTGGCCATGTCCTCCCAGTAGATGTCCCCGGTCAGGACGCCGTCCTCGGCGTCGGACGCGACCCCGGTGAGGGTCACCGGGGTACCCAGAGCCACCGTCACGTCGGCCGAGACCGTGAGGGTCGGCCGCGCGTTCAGGGTGCCGGCGTTGGTGGACCCGAAGCCGTTCACCAAGAGCCCCGCCTCGGTCGTCAATCCGGCCGCGGTCAGCGCGGCGGCGGCGTCGAACTCGAAGGGCCGGTTGGTGGTGTCGTTCCCGAAGTTCACCTGGACCTCGACGCCGACCTTGCGACGCGGGCCGCTGAGCATGGCGTAGAGGTCCCCGGTGACGGCGGTCAGGGTCTGGGAGTGGACCACCTCGGGCGAGCCGTAGTTGCTCGAGATCAGGTGGATCACCGGGTTGGTGCCCCGGTAGTCGACCACGAAGCCGTAGGTCTCGGTCGAGAAGCGGTCGATGTTCCCCAGGTAGGCACCGTCGTAGAAGTACGACCCGCTCGTGTCGATGTTGAAGCCCTGGTCGGTGTCGCCGGGCGGCGTGTTCAAGGGGACCGCCGCGGTGGCGACGCCGATGGCCATCTGCTCGTAGGGCGTCGCGTAGCACCCCTCCGGCGCCTCGCTCCGGTCGCACTCGTAGGGCGCGATGCTGGCCTCGTAGTAGTAGACCCCCGAACCCGCCGGGATGGAGCAGTCCGAACGGACGCCCGAGGGCTGCAGGTCGAGCCACTCGGCAGCCAGCATGTCGGCGGTGAGGATCAGGTGGGCGTCCGAGCTCTTGTCGGTCGCGCTGAGGAAGCAGCCAGTCGGGACCGGCTCACTCACGGTGATCATCGTGCTGGTGGTGTCGGTGAGACCGTTCGCGTCGGTCACCCGCTGCTGCACGGTGAAGGTCCCGGCGCTCGCGTAGGTGTGGGTGCTCGGCGCGGCGAAACCGCCGCCCTCGCCGAAGTCGTAGCGCGTCTGGGTGATCGCCGCGTCTCCGGCCGTGGCGCTCGAGGTGGCGGTGACCATCAACGGCGCCACGCCCATCGTGGGGCTCAAGGAGAAGCCGGCGGTGGGCCCGTTCACGCAGACCGACCCCACGCAGGCGTCGGTGCTGCAGTCGGCCACGGTGTCGCAAGCGCCGCCGCTCCCGCAGGCGATGCAGTCCCCGCCGCCACAGTCCTCGTCGGTCTCGTCTCCGTTGAGGACCATGTCGGTGCACGAGGCCGCCGAGCAAAACCCACCGCTGCAGACGCCGCTGGTGCAGTCACCCGCCACCGCGCACATACCCCCGACTCCGCACGCGCCGCAGCTCCCGCCGCAGTCCACGTCCGTCTCGGTCCCGTTGCGCACCCCGTCGCTGCAGCTCGGCGCCGTGCAGGCCCCGCCGCTGCACACGCCGCTCGTGCAGTCGCCGGCCACCGCGCACATGTCGCCGACCCCGCACGCGCCGCAGCTCCCGCCGCAGTCCACGTCGGTCTCGGTCCCGTTGCGCACCCCGTCGCTGCACGTCGCCGCGGCGCACGCGCCGCCCGTGCAGACGCCGCTCGTGCAGTCGCCCGCCACCGCGCACATACCGCCGACTCCGCACGCGCCGCAGCTCCCGCCGCAGTCCACGTCGGTCTCGATCCCGTTGAGCACACCGTCGCTGCAGCTCGGCGCCGCGCAGGCCCCCCCGCTGCACACCCCGCTGGTGCAGTCGCCGGCCACGGCGCACATGTCGCCGTCACCGCACGCGCCGCAGCTCCCGCCGCAGTCCACGTCGGTCTCGGTGCCGTTGAGCACTCCGTCGCTGCAGCTCGGCGCCGCGCAGGCCCCGCCGCTGCACACCCCGCTGGTGCAGTCGCCGGCCACGGCGCACATGTCGCCGTCACCACACGCGCCGCAGCTCCCGCCGCAGTCCACGTCGGTCTCGGTCCCGTTCTGCACCCCGTCGCTACAGCTCGGCGCCACGCAGGCGCCTCCGGAGCAGACCCCGCTGGTGCAGTCGCTCGCGCCCCCGCACGTCTCGCCGGTCGCGCAGCCGCCGCAGCTCCCGCCGCAGTCCACGTCGGTCTCCATCCCGTTGAGCACCCCGTCGGTGCACGCCGGCGCCGCGCAGGCGCCGCCGGTGCAGACCGCGCTGGTGCAGTCGCTCGCGCCATCGCAGGTCTCACCGGTCGCGCAGCCGCCGCAGCTCCCGCCGCAGTCCACGTCGGTCTCGTCGCCGTTGAGTACGGCGTCGCCGCAGCCCGGCGACGCACACACCCCGCCGCTGCAGACGCCGCTGACGCAGTCGCCGGCGACCGCGCACATCGCGCCGTTGGCGCAGTCGCCGCAGCTCCCGCCGCAGTCGAGGTCCGTCTCGGTCCCGTTGCGGACGCCGTCGGTGCACGCCGGCGCCGCGCAGGCCCCGCCCGAACACACGCCGCTGGTGCAATCGCTGGCGCCCCCGCACGTCCCGCCGGTCGCGCAGCCCCCGCAGCTCCCGCCGCAGTCCACGTCGGTCTCCATGCCGTTGCGCACGCCGTCGGTGCACGTCGCGGTCGAACAGGTCCCCGCGGAACACACGCCGCTGGTGCAGTCGCTCGGCGTGGAACACATCGCGCCCGACGCGCAGACGGCGCAGGTGCCCCCGCCGCAGTCGACGTCGGTCTCGAGACCATTGGTCACGCCGTCGCTGCAGCTCGGCGAGGCGCACGCGCCCCCGCTGCACACCCCGCTGGAGCAATCGGTGCCCGCCCCGCACGCGCCACCGGTCGAGCAGCCTCCGCAGGCCCCGCCGCAGTCCACGTCGGTCTCGCTACCGTTGAGCACCCCGTCGGTGCAGCTCGGCGCCGCGCACACCCCCGCGGTGCAGACACCGCTGGCGCAGTCGCCGGCCACCGAGCAGTCTCGGCCGACCGCACAATCGGAGCAGTCGGGGCCGCCGCAGTCCACGTCGGTCTCGCTCCCGTTGAGCACGCCGTCGGTGCAGGCCGCCGCCACGCACACGCCGCCGTCGCAGACCCCGGTGGTGCAGTCGGTGGCCGCGTCGCACATCGACCCGTTGCCGCAGGCGTCACAGGTGGGACCGCCGCAGTCCACGTCGGTCTCCATCCCGTTCGGCACGCCGTCGTCGCACTTCGGAGACGCACACATGCCGGCCACGCAGACCCCGCTGGAGCAGTCGCTGCCGGTGTCGCACCCTCCGCCGGTGTCGCAGGCGGGACAGTCGGGGCCGCCGCAGTCCACGTCGGTCTCGGCACCGTTGAGCACGCCATCCGGGCACATCGGCGCCGCGCACGCGCCGGCCGCGCAGACCTCGCTGGCGCAGTCGCCGTTCGCCTCGCACGCGCCGCCGGTCCCGCAGCCATCACAGCTCCCGCCGCAGTCCACGTCGCTCTCGTCGCCATTGAGGGCGCCGTCGTCGCACGCCGGAGCCACGCAGACGCCGCCGGTGCAGATGCCGTCCACGCAGTCGTCCGCGACGCCGCATGTCGAGCCGACCGCGCACGGGGCGCAGCTCCCGCCGCAGTCCACGTCGGTCTCGTCCCCACCGCGGACCCCGTCGACACAGGTGCTGTCCACGCAGCGGCCCCCGTCGCAGACGTCGGTGGTGCAGTCCGAGGACTCCGCGCAGTCGAAGCCCACGCCGCACGCATCACAGCTCCCGCCGCAGTCCACGTCGGTCTCGTCGCCGTTCATCGCGCCGTCGTCGCAGGCGGCGTCCGCGCAACGACCGGCGACGCACGCCCGGCTCGAGCAGTCGCCGTCCACGTCGCAAGCGATGCCGTTGGCGCAGCCTCCGCAGCGCCCCCCGCAATCCACGCCGGTCTCGTCGCCGTTCATGACGCCGTCCGTGCAGCCCGAGGGCAGCGCGCAGCGACCGTCGGTGCAGATCTGTCCGGCGGGACAGTCGACGGCGGTGTCGCAACCCGGGTCGATGGGGGTGGGATCGACGGCGCAGGCTCCGAGGAGGGAGAGCGCCACCAGGGCGTGAAAGCGTTGCAAAAGGGACTCCAGTGGACGAGGGCGTCGTAAAGATACAGTGAGATAGTTCTTCTGGCGAACGCTCACGTTGACTTACGTGGCCCTCCATCGGAGCTTTCCCCCTACCATGCTCGATATCGCGCGCATGAAACGGATCCGCCTCTCGGCGAATCCTCGGGGGCAACGACTGATGGCCATGGGGGTCCTGGCGCCGAACTACACGGTGGCGCGGACTCGCGTGGTCTTCGAAGGCGAGGAGAACCTGCCCGCGGAGCCGGTGATTTTCGCGATGAACCACACGGACCGTTACAACTACTGGCCCTTCCAGTACGCCCTCTGGCGGCGGCACGACCGCTTCACGGCGACCTGGGTGAAGGGCAAGTATTACGAGAACCCGGTGGTCGGGGGCTTCATGGAGATCATGAACAACCTGCCCACGGTCTCCCGGGGCTATCTGATCACCCGGGACTTCGTCGCCCTGACCGGCCGCCGCCCCGCGGGGGAGGAGTATGCGTCCCTCCGCGAGCGAGTGGACGCCGTCGCCCGCGGGGAGGAGCCGGTTGCCTCCGACGCCGGGCTCCCGGCCGAGCTCTGGACCCGCCCGCGGGACATCCTGGGGCGGCCCTTCGACCCCGCCCAGGAGACCTGGGAAGAGGCCGTCTGCGCGGTCTTCGCCACGATGATGGCTCGGTTCGTCGAGCTCCACGAGGAGGCCTTCGCGCTGGGCCTGGACATCCTGGTCTTTCCGCAGGGGACCCGGTCGATTCGCCTCTCCCGGGGGCACATCGGCATGGCGGAGATCGCGCTCCGCTATGGCCGCACCATCGTCCCCGTGGGCTGCAGCGGCAGCGATCGGGTCTACCCCGGGTCCAGCCCCTTCGCGCGGCGCGGGAAGATCACCTACCGCATCGGCGTTCCCATCCCGTACGACGCGATGGAACCCTTCCACGTCCCCGACGACTTCACTCCCTTCGACGCGAAGGACGAGGCCCAGCACCGCCCCCGGCTCCAGGGCCTCACCGACCTGGTGATGGAACGCCTCGACGGGCTGGTCGACACGCCCTACCGTTTCGGGTCCGACGACCGCAGCGGCGGCGTCCAGGGGAGCGACCGCTTCCTGTGAACTCATGACCTCCCCGATCACCAAGAGCAGCCTCCCGCCCGAGCGGATCAGCAGCACGCCGCCCACGCCCTACCCCGCGGCGCTCTACGCGGCGGTCCACACCGGGCAGCCCGGCGACGTGGCCTTCTATCGCCGGATCTGCGCCGGCGCGCGGGACGTGCTCGAGCTCGGCTGCGGCTTCGGCCGCATCGCGCGCCCCCTCGGCGACGATGGGGTCTCGGTGACCGGCGTGGACCTCGACGCGGCGCTCCTGGAGCTCGGTCGCAAGCGGGCGCCCCGGGCCACCCTCCTCGAAGCGGACTTCCGGACCCTCGACCTCGGCCGGACCTTCGAGCGCATCGTCTGCCCCTTCAACGGGCTCTACTGCCTGACCAGCGAGGCCGACCTGCTCCAGACCCTCCGCGGGGTCCGCGACCACCTGCGCCCCGACGGGCTCTTCGCCTTCGACGTGTACGACGCCGACGAGTTCCACCTGGCCGACGACGAGGAGGACGACCTCCCCGGCCTCGTCGCGACCTGCGACGCCTTGGGGACCGAGTGGGAGGTCTTCGAGCACTCCCACTGGGACCGGCGGAAGCAGCGGATCGACGCGGTCTACACCCACGTGCCCCACGACGATCGGGCCCGGGTGGTGGCGTCCATCCCCCAGCGATACCTGCTCTCGAGCCAGGTGGAGTCGCTCCTCGCCGAAGCGGGCCTGGAGCTCCTCGCGCTCCACCGCGACTTCGACGAGAAGCCCCACGACGTCGACGACCCCTACCTGCTGGTGGGGACCGCCCGTCGCGCCACCGACGCCTGACGCCCCCCGGCGGACGGTCGTGGTAGCGTCGGCCCATGGCACGACACGTGGTGGCGATCGTGGGGGGCGCCGTCGCCGGCTCCGAGGCGGCACGGCTCGTCGCGGAGAACGGGGGCATCGCCGTGGTCTTCGAGCAGGGCGCCCGGCCCTACGGGAAGATCGAAGATGGCTTGCCGCGCTGGCACGACAAGCTCCGGCTCAAAGAGTACGAGCGGATCGACGAGAACCTCGACGACGAGAACATCTGCTTCGTGCCCGAGACCGGCATCGGCCGCGACGTGAGCTTCGAGGCCCTCCGCGCCCTCCCCTTCAACGCCATCATCCTGGCCAACGGTGCCTGGCGCGACCGGCCACTCCCCCTCCCGGGCGTGGACGACCATGTGGAGAAGGGGCTGCTCTATCAGAACTCGCTGGTGCAGTGGTTCAACCACGCCCACGAGGCCGACTACGAGGGACCCCGCTACGTGATCCCGCCGGGCGCCATCGTCGTCGGCGGCGGCCTGGCCTCGATCGACGTCGTGAAGATCCTCTCGCTGGTCACCCACGCCGACGCCATCGAGCGGGCCGGCCACACGCCGGACCTGATGGCCATGGAGCAGAAGGGCATCGCCGCCTGGTGCGAGCGCGAGGGGATCCCCCTGCCCGAGGTGGAGCTGCCCACGCTCTACTACCGGCGCTCCATGGAGGAGATGCCCCTGGCCAGCCCGCCCGCCAACGCCACGCCGGCGCAGGTGGAGAAGATCCGCGGCGCCCGGGTGAAGATCATGGAGCGGGTCATCGACCGCTACCGGGTGCGCTTCGAGGGCAACCACGTCCCGGTGGCGCCGCTCGTCGAAGGTGGTCGCCTCGCGGGGCTGGTCTTCCGCCGCACCGAGGGGGAAGGCCGGGACCTCCACGAGGTCCCGGGCAGCGAGGTCGAGGTGCGGGCCCCGCTGGTGGTGAGCTCCATCGGCTCCACTCCGCTCCCGGTGACCGGGATCCCGATGAAGGGCGAGCTCTACGACTTCGCCGACTGGGACTCGGGCGCCATGACCGGCATGGACGGAGTCTACGGACTCGGCAACGTCCTCACCGGCAAGGGGAACATCAAGAGCAGCCGGGAGAACGCCGAGGTCGTCACCGCCGGTCTCCTGGACACCTACCTCTCCGAGCTCGACCCCATCGAGGAGATGCACGCCGCCGCGCGCGAGCGCGCCAAGCCGGTGGTCGCCAAGGCCCTCGAGGGGCCCCCGCTCCACCGGGAGGAACGCACCCCCATCCGGGAGCTGGTCCACGGCCGCTGGAAGGAGCTCGGCTACGACGGCTATCGGGCTTGGGCCGAGGCCCACCGACCGGGCTGAGCCACTCGAGCGCCGCCGGGGCTCCTACCTCCGTGCTGGATTCGCTTTCCCTCCGCGCGAGCGGCCGCTGGGCCCTCGCCAACCTCCTCCTCACCACCCCCTTGGCCGTCGTCGCCTGCGACGATGGAATGCTGATGGACACGAGCGACGGCGGCACGACGACCGACGCCAGCACGCCGCCGGCGCCCGACGGCGGCGCGATGACCGACGAGGACGGCGGCGCCGTCGAGGTCGACGCCTTCGTGCCCCCCGAGCCCAGCGCCGAGCCGGTGTTCCTGCTCCAGGGCCACATGGGCCGAACCGCCATCAGCTGCGACGACGGCCAGAGCTGGATCCACGACACCAGCCTCGATGACGACGCCCGCTGCTTCACCGATGGGTTGGACTGCGACCACCACGCCGGCTCCGGCAAGGGACTCGCCTGGGCCCCCGACGGCGAAGGTGGAGGACACTTCTTCGCCACCTTCGGCTGGGGCCAGCCCGGGGGGATCGACCGCTCGAGCGACGGGGTGACCTGGGAGCGCAAGCTGGGCGACACGACCTTCGGCGGCCTGGCCTTCATGGACGACACCCTGGTGGCCGGGTCGCGGACCGCGCGCGTCTCGGGGGATCGCGGCGAGACCTTCTCCGCGGGGATCGACACCGGATTGAACGGCTGGAACGCGCGTCGCGCCGGCGTCGCCGGCGGTCGCTTCGTGCTGGTCGGGGACGACTCCGACGTGGTCTGGAGCGAAGACGGCGAGACCTGGAGCCGGCCGGATACCCTGCCTCCGGGGTGCGGTCTGAGCATCCAGGTGTCGGGCGGGATCCTCGACCTCGACGGCACCATCGTGATCGTCGGCGGCGACGGCGGGTCCTGCGTGTCCACCGACGGCGGGGTCACCTTCGCCGTGCACACCATCCGCGACGGCATCGGCTCCCAGGCGGTGGTCCACGACGGCCGCGTCTGGGTCTGGTCCCGGGGCGAGGTCCACACCTCGACCGACGGGGTCACCTGGGTCAGCGAACCCACCACCCCGGCCGACCTGGGGATCGGGCCGGTCGCCGTCAGCGACGACGGGACCTTCGTCGGGGTCAAGGGCGGCTGGCAGCAGTGGTACGAGGCTCAGCGCTTCTACCGCAGCACCGATGGCGTCACCTGGGAAGAGCTCCCCGAAGGTAGTTACACGGGGAGCCACCCGGTGCGCGCGATGGCCTTCGGCTACGTCGACGAGTGCCCGGAGTGAGGTCGCAGCGGTGAGGTCGCCGCGGTGAGGTAGCCGCGGTGAGGTAGCCGCAGCGTGGGGGCCGGCGGGCGGCCCCCGACGGCTCAGGGCACGCACTCGCCGGCCCGGGGCCCGCGGCGGACGCAGCGCAGGCTCGGGTCGATCATCTGGCAGAAGGAGTCGCCGCCGAAGAAGTCGCACCGCGGCGCGCAGACGCTGAAGGTCGACTCGTAGCAGACCTGGTCGATGTCGCCGACGCCGGCGCAGTCGGCGTCGCTGAAGCAGCGGCAGGTGAAGACGTCGGTGAACCCGTCGCCGTCGTCGTCGACCCCGTCGCAGCACTCGCCCGAGGGCCCGAAGGGGGAGCAGTCGGTGTCGGCGCAGTCGACCCGGCCGTCACCATCGTCGTCGGCGCCGTTGGTGCACATAGCGACGCCGATCTCACCCGGCGTAGGCGGCATGTCGGTGGGGGGCGGGCCCATGTCCCCGGGGCCCATGTCGGGCGGCCCCATGTCCGAGGCACAGAAGGGACTGAACCGGCAGTCCGCGTCCCGGCAGTCGGTGGCGAAGTCGCAGTCGTCGTCGCGCCCGTTGGAGCAGTCCTCGGGTTGCGGGACACAGCAGGAGGGGTCTCCGCTACACCCGGGGTCTTCGCAGTCCACGAGGCCATTGCAGTCGTCGTCGGCGCCGTTGATGCAGCTCACCTCTTCGGGGAAGCACACGGGCGCGCAGGCCGGATCGGTCGCGCAGTCGGGGTCGTCGCAGTCGATGAGCCCGTCGCAGTCTTCGTCGAGGGGGAGGTCGCAGATCTCCGCGATGCAGATCGAGCAGAGCACGCTCCCCGCGCAGTCGGGGTCGGCGCAGTCGATGATGCCGTCGCAGTCGTCGTCGCGGCCGTTGCGACACTCCTCGGGCACGCAGCCGCCGCCGCAGCTCGGCTCGGTCGCGCACTCCATGTCGTCGCAGTCGGCGAGGCCATCGCAGTCGTCGTCGATGGCGTTGTTGCAGAGCTCGAAGGGCGCGCAGAAGCGGCAGCGCGGGTCCATGCTGCAGTCCGAGTCGTCGCAGTCCACCAACCCGTCGCAGTCGTCGTCGGCGCCGTTCCGGCAGCTCTCCGGTCGCGCGACGCAGCAGCGCGGGTCGTCGTCGCAGGCCGGGTCGAAGCAGTCCGCGAGGCCATTGCAGTCGTTGTCCCGCCCGTCGCCGCAGCGCTCGGGCCGCGGCACGCAGCAGATGGGATCGTCGACGCAGTCGGGGTCCGCGCAATCGGGGAAGCCGTCGCAGTCGTTGTCGACCCCGTCCCCGCACTGCTCGGGGCCGGTGGGCCGGCAGCAGCGCATGTCCGCGAGGCAGTCGCGGTCGGCGCAGTCGAGGAGCCCGTCGCAGTCGTCGTCGCGACCGTTGCGGCAGTTCAGCTCGCGGTCGGTGCAGACCTCGCACGCGGGGTCGTCGCTGCAGTCGAAGTCCTCGCAGTCGGCGAAGCCGTCGCAGTCGTCGTCGCGGCCGTCGGCGCAGGAGATCTCGAAGGGCGCGCAGCCGCACAGCGGGTTGCCGATGCAGTCGCTGTCTTCGCAGTCGAAGAAGCCGTCGCAGTCCTCGTCGCGGAAGTCACCGCAGCGGGTCTCCCGGGGCTCGCACATCTCGCACTCGGGCAAGCGAGCGCAGTCGGGGTCCCGGCAGTCGAAGAGGCCGTCGCAGTCCTCGTCGAAGCCGTTGAAGCAGTCGAACTCGAAGGGCGCGCAGCCGCACTCGGGGGACCCGGCGCAGCTCGGGTCGGCGCAGTCGACCCGACCGTTGCAGTCGTCGTCGCGGCCGTCGGCGCAGAAGATCTCGATCTCCGCCACCGGGATGCAGGAGCAGTCCGGGGATCCGGCGCAGTCCGGGTCCGCGCAGTCCCGGAGCCCATCGCAGTCGTCGTCCAGGCCGTTGGCGCAGAGGAACTCGCCGAGGGGCCCGGCGTCGCTGGGGACGCAGCGGCAGATGTCCGGGAACGCCCGGCAGTCGGGGTCGGCGCAATCGGCGAGCCCATCGCAGTCGTTGTCGACGCCGTCGAGACAGAGCATCGGGTCGGTCTCGGGGGCGCAGTCGATGCAGCTCGGCTCCTCCCGGAGGCACAGCGGATCCTCGCAGTCGACGAGGCCGTTGCAGTCGTTGTCGCGCCCGTCGAAGCAGCGCTCGCGGGCGCTGGGGTTCACGCTGGGATCCGAGTCGTCGCAGTCACCGCCGCCGCATTCGCCATCCGGGAAGGTGTCTCCGTCGCGGTCCAAGGGCACGAAGTCGCAGCTGCGGGTCGCCTCGTCGCAGATGTCCAGGCTGCAGGTCAGCCCGTCGTCGCAGATGAGCCCCGGACCCGGCCTGCAGCCGCCGAAGGTGCAGACCTCCGCGCCGTTGCAGAAGAGGCCATCGTCGCAGCGGGCGGCCACCGGCGTGCTGGTGCAGCCGTCGGCGGCCTCGGAGCAGGCGTCCATCGTGCAGTCGACGCCGTCGTCGCAGCGGAGGGGCGCTCCGCCCCGGCAGATACCGCCCGAGCAGGCCTCGCGACCGTTGCAGACGAACCGGTCGTCACACTCCGCATCACTTGAGCAGCGGACGACCTCGCAGCCGTCGGGGGTGCAGAACTCGTCGGGACCGCAGAGCGCGGAGTCCGGGATCGACTGACAGCCGCCACTGGCCTCGACGCAGCTGTCGTTGGTGCACGCGACGCCGTCGTTGCACACGATCGGGGGACCGGGCTGGCAACGGTTGGCGACGCAGACCTCCCGGCCATTGCACACCAGGCCGTCGTCGCACTCGGGGTCGAACGAGCACTCGCCCACGTCACCGTCGGGCCGGGGGTCCGTGGACCCGTCGGCGTAGTCGTCGAGGTTCGACCGACCGCACGCGCCGAGCGCCACCAGCGTGGCCAGCGCCATCCCTCGCGCAAAGGTCGACATCCCCATCTCCGTCCGTCCCATGTCTCTCCTGGTGGCCCTCGTGGGCCGCTTCCGTCACGTCGAGCGTCGCTGCGAGGCGCTCGAGAATTCGATCTCAGCCTACCGGCCGGGAAACGCCGTGACACGGAAAGAGCCCGGCCGCGGGTCCCCATGGCGGACACTGCAAGATTCCTACCCAGACAACGTGAACACAAAAGACACGAGTCGAGCCAACATTGGCCTTACCTGTCATCAGGTGAGCCACATTCGCTCAACGAGGTCGACGATCGCGGGCAGCGGCGGCGCGACTGGGCCAGAGCGTGCCACCCCCTGAGGAAGCTCACTTCCGAACGGAATGGGCCGCAGCCCAGCGCGTTGGCGCAGCACCCTTGACTCCAATCCTCAACCCGGTACACCAGCGCCGCGTCAGCCCCCCCGGCGGGCGCCGCTTAACCCAGCAACTCGAGAGCGAGCGATGAGCAACGCGATGATCGAGGCGCGGGACCTGTCGAAGAGCTACGGCCCGGTCCACGCACTCAAGGACGTCAGCTTCGAGGTCAGTCGAGGTGAAGTCCTCGGTTTCCTCGGGCCCAATGGCGCCGGTAAGACCACCACGATGAAGATCCTCACGTGCTTCATCGCACCCAGCGGTGGCACGGCGAAGATCAACGGCGCGGACGTCTTCGACGATCCCATGGGCGTGCGACGCTCCATCGGCTACCTGCCGGAGAGCACGCCCCTGTACACGGAGATGCTCGTCCTCGAGTACCTCCAGTTCGTCGCCAAGATGCGGGGCTACACGGGCACCGACGCCCGCAAGCGCATCAAGAAGGCCGTCGAGCAGACCAGCCTGGAGGACGTGATCGCCAAGGAGATCCGCGCGCTCTCCAAGGGCTACCGGCAGCGAGTCGGCTTGGCCCAGGCGCTGGTCCACGAGCCGCCGGTCCTGATCCTCGACGAGCCGATGAGCGGCCTCGACCCCAACCAGGCCGCCGAGATCCGCGAGCTGATCAAGGAGATCGGCCGGGAGCGGACGGTCATCCTCTCGACCCACGACCTCGGCGAGGTGCAGGTCACCTGTGATCGGGTCCTCATCATCTCCAAGGGGACGCTCGTCGCCGACGACACCCCCGAAGAGCTCCGCGAGCGCAGCGGCAAGGCCAGCTACCGGCTGGTGGTCGCCGAAGACGCTCAGGGCGACGAGGCCCGGGTCCGGGACCTGCTCGGCAAGGTGAAGGGCGTGGACCGGGTCCGCGCGCGGGCCACCGAGGCCAAGGGCGAGCTCATCTTCGCGGTGACCCCGAGCGGGAGCTCGGACATCCGCCGGGACCTCTTCCAGGCCGCCGTGGACGGGAAGTTCGCGCTCCTCGGCCTGGAGAAGAAGGCCGAGGGCCTGGACGCCATCTTCCGGGACCTCACCACCGGCGACGCCGGCGTGCCCTCGAAGCCGACGAAGACCAAGGCCGCCGCCTCCGCCGAGGACAAGAAGGCCGAAGCGCGCGCCAAGAAGGCCGCCCGCGACGCCGCCAAGGCGGAAGCCGACGAAGACGAGGAGAAGGACTCGTGAACAACCTAACGACCATCGCGGGGCGCCAGTTCCGCAGCTACTTCAACGGGCCCATCGCCTACATCGTCATCTGCGTCTTCCTGCTCGTGCTGGGCTTCCTGTTCTGGCAGACGTTCTTCCTGCAGGAGCGGGCGACGGCGCGCGAGATGTTCAACTACTTCTCGCTGATCAACTACTTCACGCTGCCCGCGGTCACCATGGGCCTCCTCGCGGAGGAGAAGCGCACCGGCACCATCGAGCTGCTGATCACCATGCCCGTCTCCGACGCGCAGGTGATCCTCGGCAAGTTCCTCGGGGTCCTCGGGCTCTACCTGGTGATGATGCTCCTCACCCTGCCCTACGTGTTCAGCATCGCCTCCCTCGGTGACCTGGACTGGGGCCCGGTCTTCAGCGGCTACTTCGGCCTGCTGCTCCAGGGCATGGCCCTCATCGGCATCGGCCTGATGTGCTCGTCCTTCACGGACAACCAGCTCATCGCCTTCTTCGCCGCCCTGGCGATCTCCATCTTCTTCTTCCTCGTGGACAAGTTCCTCCCGCTCATGCCGCGGGAGCTGCACGGGATCCTCGGCTTCGTGTCGATGGACCTCCACCTGGACCTCCTCCGCCGCGGCGTCATCGCCGTCCGCGACGCCCTCTTCTTCCTCTCGGTGACCGCGCTCACCGTCCTCGTGGCTTTCCGGGCTCTCGAGAGCCGCCGCTGGAGCTGAACCGTGGCTGACGACAAGAAGCACACGCGCGAGGGGACCTCGCGCCGCAAGACCCGCTCGGCGATGGAGTCGGTCGGAGTCCTCGTCCTGGGCGCCGGCATCCTCGTCGTGCTCAACCTCCTCGCCTACTACTACGGCTTCGGCCGGGTCGATCTCACGGCGAACAAGGTCTGGAGTCTCTCCGACGGATCGGGCGACCTGGTCGCCGGTCTCGACGACGAGATGCAGATCACCGCGTACTACAGCGACAACCTGCCGGCGCGGCACAACGCGATCCCCGAGTACGTCCGGGACATCCTCGAGGACTACACCGACGCCTCGAACGGCAACATCCGGCTGCGCTGGGTGAAGGTCGAAGAGGACGAGCAGAAGGAAGAGGCCCAGGAGGCCGGCGTGCAGCCGGCGGTGGTCGACTCCTGGGAGAACGACCGCCGGACCCAGCTCGAGGTCTACGCCGGCCTCGTCATCGAGTACCTGGGGCAGAAGGAAGTCATCTCGCCCCTGCTCTCCCTCGAGGGCCTCGAGTACACGCTGACCATGAAGATCAAGGAGCTCGCCGGGGACAAGCCCGTGGTGGGCATCCTCAGCGGCCACGAGGGTCCGAGCCTGGCCGAGGGGCTGACCAGCCTCCGGGAGGCCCTGCCGACCTACGAGCTGCGCGAGGTGAGCGCGACGGCGCCCCTCGACCCGAACGAGCTGGCGGCGCTCCTGATCATCGCGCCGGGCACCGAGCTCGGCGGCGACGAGCTCATGAACATCGACCAGTACGTGATGGCCGGGGGCGCCCTGGGCGTCTTCGGCGCCGGGCTGAAGATCGCGGTCACCGAAGGTGCCCCGAGCATCACGCCCTTCGAGAGCGGCATCGACCAGCTCCTCGAGCGCTGGGGCGTGAAGCACCAGCGCGGGGTGGTCCACGACTGGATCTGCACCCGGGTGATGATGCGTGGTCCGCTGGGTCTGCCGATGGCGGTGCCCTACCCGCCCTCGCCGGACATCGCCTTCACCGACGAGCAGAGCGAGCACCCGGCGGTCTTCCGGATGACCAACGCCGCCATGCCGCTGCCGACGCCCCTCGAGCTCACCAGCGCCCCGGAGGGCGTGAGCATCAAGGTGCTCGCGCGCTCGAGCGAGAACAGCTGGCTCGTGAACAGCGACGAGCTCGACCTGCAGCCCAAGGATCCCCGCGAGTGGATCCCCACCAACGACCAAGGGCCCTTCGAGCTCATGGTCGCCATCGAGGGCCCGCTGCGGAGCGCCTTCGCCGGTGGCGGCATGAGCGGAGAAGAGACGCCCACCCCCGAGCGGAGCGAGAGCGACGGCGAGGTGCGCGTGCTGGTGGTCGGCTCCTCCGGCGTGCTCCGGGACGAGTTCCTGCCGCCCGCCGACCCGAACCGCCCCCGGGATCTCGGCGCGCTCATGACGCTGGCCCTGAACGGCATCGACTGGCTCGCCGCCGAGTCGGAGCTCATCGCCATCCGCGCCAAGAACGTGGAGGACCCGCGCCTCGAGGCGCCCCAGGCCATCACCGATGTCAACGAGGATCTCATCGAGGCCCTCGAGGGCGAGGACCGCGAGGGCGCCGAGGCGGCCGTCGACCGGCAGAAGGAGATGGCCGAGGCGTGGGACGCGACCAAGTCCAGCTACAAGTGGGCCAACACCCTGGCGATCCCCCTGCTCTTCGCGGTCTTCGGGATCATCCGCTGGCGCATGCGCAGCGCCCGCCGGAAGAACATCAAGCTCTGACGTTTTCGAGGCATCGACGATGAACTGGGAAAAGAACCGTCTGGTGATCGCCGGCGTCGCCTTCGTGGCGATCCTCGCCGTCGCCTTCTTCGTGCTGAAGAAGCGCGACGCCGACCCCGCCGACGACGCGGGCGACTCCGAAGAGGCCGCCGAGCTCCCGGCGATCGACCGCGACGCCATCACCGCCCTGCGCATCAGCCGGCCCGCCGAAGACGGCGAGGGCGAGCGCGAGGTGGTCCGGTTGGTGAAGAGCGGCGAGACCTGGACGCTGGCCGAGCCCCTCGAGGCCGACGCGGACACCACCGCCGTCAACACCGCCCTCGACAAGCTCGAGGACCTCGAGGTCACCGGCGTTGCCGCGACCCGCGAGGCGAACCACGAGCGGCTCGAGGTCGACGACGCCCACGCGATCGAGGTCACCGTGGAGCAGGACGGGGCCGAGCCGGTCACCCTGCTCATCGGCGCCTTCGGCGACCTCGGAACCATGGTGCGCCTGCCCGGCGAGGAGCGAGTCCTCACCGTCGGCGGCAGCATCAAGTACGCCTTCAACAAGGACCTCAAGGACTGGCGCAACCGGCGCGTGCTGGACATCGCGCCCGACCGCGTGGTCGGCGTGACCTTCGAGTCCGCGCAGGGCGGCACCTGGACCTTCACCCGGAACGCCCAGGACGAGTGGACCCCGATCGAGGGTCAGACGGAGATCGAGCGCTTCGGCGGGAACAAGGTCCAGTCGGTCGTCGCCAGCGTGTCGCGCATGCGCGCGGTGGGCTTCGCCGCGGACGACGTGGACGTGGCCGCGGCCGGGCTCCAGGAGCCGACGGGCACCGTGACCCTGGTCGTGAAGCCGGAGGACGCCGCCGAGGGCGACGCGGCCGAGGGCGAGGAGACGGCGCCGGCCGTCGTCGACACCGAGTCCGTCGTGCTCAGCGTCGGCGCGCAGCGCGAGGGCGCCGAGGAGCTCTACCTGCAGCTCCAGGGCGAGCCGACGATCTACGTCATCAGCAAGTACCTCGCCGACCGCATGCGCCCCGACGCCACCGCCTTCCAGACCCCGGAACCCGGCTCCGAGCCCGAGGGCCCCGCCGGTATGCCCGGCATGCCCCCCGGCATGGGCGGCCCCGGCGGTCCCGGCGGCCAGCAGATCCCGCCCGAGCTGATGCAGCAGATCCAGCAGCAGCTCCAGCAGCAGCAAGCCGGCGGCGGACACCCCTGACGGGGGCATCGAGGGACGCACTTGCGTACTTGCGCTTCCACCCTCGCTGGAGCCCTTCAGCCCCACGAGTTACGCAAGTTGGCAAGTGCGTCCCCAGAGCAAGTTGGCAAGTGCGTCCCCAAAGCAAGTCGGGGCCGGGGGGGCGTGCTAGGGTGGGGGTGATGCTTCGCCTTCTTCGTGGGATCGGTCTCGGGGTGGTCCTCGCCATCGCCGCTCCGGCCGCCGCCGACGCGCCCAGCGTCGAGCACGTCCGCTCGCTCCTCTCCGCCTTCGAGGGGGCCCCGTCGGCCGAGACGTGGACCGCGATGGGCCCGGAGACGGTGGCGGTGCTGGAGCAGCTCTACGACGACGAGGGCGAGCAGCCCTTCGTGCGGCTCCGGGCCATCGAGACCGCGGGCCACTACGCCACCGAAGAGTGCCACGCCTTCCTCCGCCGCGTCGCCAGCCGGCAGGGCGAGCTCGATCTGCGCGTCCGCGCCGCCGTCCGCTCGCTGGGCAAGGCCTTCGGCGCCGCGGCCATCGAAGAGATCCGGCCCTTCCTCGGCCACCGCGCCACCGTGGTCCGCGAGGGCGCGGCCCTCGCCCTCGGCGCCATCGCGACCCCGCGGGCCCGGGAGCTCCTTCGGACCCGCCTCGACCGAGAGCGGGACGACGCGGTCCGGACGACCCTCCGCCGGGCGCTGAACCGCCCGTGAGCGGCCCGACCCGAGCCCTCGCCACCCTCGCCTGTCTCCTGCTCGTCGCCTGCGGCGACGACGACGGGAGCTTCACGCCCGACGCCGGTCCGCTCCTCGACGCCGGACCCGGCACCGACGCGGCCTTCGCCCCCGATGCCTCCGCCGCGATCGACGCCGGCTCGGACGCCGGGACCCCCGACATGGGCCCGCCTCCGCCGCCGGTGCCCGAAGACATCTTCTTCATCGGCAACAGCTTCACGCTCGGCGGCCCCATCCCGAACCTTGTGCACGATCTCGCGGTGAGCGCCGGCTTCCCCGAACCCAACGTCGGCTACCGCGCCGTGGGCGGCCAGAGCCTCGAGTGGCACCGGGCGGACACCAGCGCCGAGGGCGCGCCCGGGCGCGTCGCCGAAGGGTGGGACGTGCTCGTCCTCCAGGAGTACAGCACCCGGCCCACCGACGCGATCGGCGACCCGATGCAGTTCAAGGAAGACGCGACCTGGTTCCACGACCTGGCCCGCGAGGTCCGGCCCGACTGCCGCGTCATCCTCTACGAGTCCTGGGCCCGCCGCTCGAGCCACTCGTTCTACCCCGGGACCTTCGACGACCCGGGCGACATGCAGGCGCAGCTCCGCTTCCACTACTTCGACGCCGCCGAGAGCTTCATCCCCGCCATGGCGATGACCACCCCCAACGTCACCGTGGCCCCCGCGGGCGACGCCTGGGAGCGCCAGCTCGCCGGCGGTGAGCCCCCGCGCCTCCACGCGAGCGACGACTACCACGCAGGCGCCGCGGGCCAGTACCTGAACGCCCTGGTGATCTACTCGACCATCTACGGCACCAGCGCCCGAGGCCTCGTCCCCATCGGGGTCGACGCGGCCGTGGCCCGTACTCTCCAGGAGACCGCCGACGCCACCACCGGCGAGACGCGCCTCCCGCCGGGCCTCGGGGATCCGACCTTCGAGGTCGGCCACACCGTCCGCGTGGACGTGGGCCCCACCGACTCCGGCGAGTGGCCGGCGCTGCTCACCGCCAACGGCGCCGCGGGTCCCTTGACCAGCGACGAGGGAACGTCGACCACCGCGGTCGCCAGCGCCAGCGGCTTCGACGGGACCCAGACCGGTGGGGTGAACGCGAACGATCTCGGCTGGCCCGCGGCGGTCAGCTCCGATTCGCTCTGGGTGGGCAGCTTCGACGGCCACGTGGCCGCCCTCGACCGACGCGCGACGGTGGTCCTCCGCGGGCTCCCCGCCGGGACCTACTCGCTGACGCTCTACGCCAGCCGAGTCGGCGACGACTCCGGGAACGGACGCTCGACCCGCTACACGGTCGGTGCCCGGACGGTCGATCTCGAAGCGTCGGACAACACCGGCACCACGGTGGAGCTGAGTGGCCTCGTCCCGGACGAGCTCGGCGAGCTGGTGCTCGAGGTCACGGTCAGCCCCGACGGGCTGGCGCGCTTCGGCTACCTCGGCGCTTTCGAGCTCACCCGCGAGAGCTGAGTTCCGGGAAGAGCGGGATCAGCACCTCGGCCAAGCGCTCCTGCATCCCCTCGCCCTTGGGGACGAAGTGGTGGAAGCCGAGGAGGTGGAGGAGCTGCAGATCGCTCTCCTGAGCGCCAGCGCTCACGGCGACGAACTTGGTGTCCGGAGCCAACCCGTCGCCCCGGATCTGCATCCCGACCTCGATCCCATTGAGCTTGGGGAGATGGAGATCGAGGAGCAGCAGGTCTGGCGCCCGCTGGCGCACCGCCGCGACCGCTTCCTCGCCATCCCGCGCCCTGCGAAGCAGGAGGCGCTCACGGCCGAAGAGCTGCTCGAGATAGAACGCCTCGACCCGAGCGAGCGCGTCGTCGTCTTCCACGACGAGCACGTCGAGGATACCCGTGTCGGGGGCCGGGGGCGGCTGCGAAGCGGCCCGCCGCGGCGTGTCCAGCCGCGCCGCGATCCCCCGGAGCTGCCAGGCGATACCCTGGGCACTCTGCGGCCGGCGGGCCGGGTCCTTCTCGAGCATCTCGCCGACGAGCTCGTCCAGGGCCGGAGGACAGTCCGCGCGAAGGTCGCGCACGGAGGGTGCCGGCGCTTCCATGTGCATGACGAAGAGCTCGTTCAGCGAGGGCGCCACGAACGGGGCTCGCCCGGTGAGCATCTCGAAGGCCGTAGCTCCGAGCGCGTAGACGTCGACCAGTTGCCCGCCGCCCATCCCCACCCGGTCTGCGAGGGTCTCTGGGGCCATATAGGGCGGGGACCCCGCGACGAAGCCGCGCAAGGTGCTGTCGTACTCCGGAAGGACCAGGCCGAAGTCCATGAGCACCACCCGGCCATCAGGAGTCAACATAACGTTCTCGGGCTTCACGTCCCGATGCGCGAGCCCCGACCGATGAACGACGGCGAGACCGGCGGCGATGGCGGTCAGCACCTCCAGCGCCGCCGAGAGCTCCAGTTGCCGCCCCCGGGAACGGCGCTCTTCGAGTCGCTCGGCCAGGCTGACACCGAAGATCCGCTCCATGACGATGAAGTCGATCCCCTCGTGGTGACCCAGCCCGTAGACCGTGACCAAGCTCGGGTGCTGGAACGCCGCGAGGGCCCGGGCCTCCTTCCGCAGCGGGGGGACGGGCGGACGGGGCCGAGCGGCCTTGAGCGCGACCCTACGGTCGAGCTCCAGGTCCTTCGCTTCCCAGACCTGCGCCATGCCACCACGACCCAGCTGACCGAGCACCCGGAAGTGACCGGCGACCATCTCGTCGACCTCGAAGAGGGGCTGCGGGTGCTCCTGACCGTTCACGGCATCGTCGACGGGCGTCTCCCGCGTGGCAGGCAGCGAGTCGCCGAGCCCGCTCGGCGGTAGCTGTGTGGGACCCGCGGGGAGCACGGTGGACCCCTCCGTCCCCGCGCCGGGCCGGGCGGGCATGGTGGGTCTCCCCACGCGGGGATCCGTGTCGTTGTCCGTCGAGTCCGAGATGGCGCGAAGGCTACCATCTCGGGTCGGCTGGACCTCAAAGATCGACGGCTTCGACCTCGCCCACGTCCGCCCCCAGGAAGCGACTGGCGACCTCCTGGAATCGGTCCGGGAGGTCGGTGACCATCACCCGCAAGCCGCCGCTGCCCGCCGTTCGCCGCAGGTCGCGCTCGTCGAGGAGGGTCTCGATGGCCTGCGCCGTGGCCTCGGCGCCGTCGACCACCGCGAGCTCGTCCCCGAGGATGGCGCGCCCCTCTTCCTCGATCACCGACCGCAGCAGGGGGTAGTGGGTGCACCCGAGGACCACCGCGTCGATCTGATGGGGCGCCAGGGTCTCGAGGTACCGACGGGCGACCTGCCGGGGCACGTCGCCTTCGGTCCAGCCCTCCTCCGCGAGGGGCACCAGCAGCGGCGCCGGCTCCTGCACGACCTCCACCCGGGAGTCGAGCGCCGAGACGGCACGGACGTAGGCGCCGCTGGCGACCGTACCGCGGGTGGCGAGGACTCCGACGCGCCCCTTCCGGGTCGCCTCGACCGCCGCGGCGGCGCCCGGCTCGACGACGCCGACCACGGGGACGTCGAGCTCGACCTGGAGCATGGGGACCGCGACGGCGCTGACCGTGTTGCAGGCGATGACCAGCATCTTCACGCCATGCCGCTCGAGGTGCGCCGCGCAGCCGCGCGCGTAGCGGATCACCGTCTGCGCCGAGCGCGAACCATAGGGAACCCGCGCGGTGTCGCCGAGGTAGACCAGGTGCTCGTCGGGGAGCCGCGCCCGGATGGCGCGGGCCACGGTGAGCCCTCCGAGCCCGCTGTCGAAGACCCCGATGCTCGCCTGGGCGCGCTCGTCACTCATAGACCGTCTCCGTCACAGCGCCCGCCGACGCAGCGGTCGCCGAGGCACTGGCGATCCTCTTCGCAGGCCGCGCCCGCGGCGCCCTTCGGGAAGCAGAAGCCACCTCGTGCATAGTGCTGGCAATACGCTCCGCGGTTGCCGCCGTCGATGCATTGTTGGTCGATCTCGCAGTCTCTCGTGCAGAAGCGGACCTCCCCCTCGGCGCTGGGGAGGCGCCGGCAGTCCAGGCCCCGCTCGCAGACATAGGCGTCGCTCTCCGGCGTCGTGCACACGAACCCGATGGACGACCGGGTCACGCAGAGCCCGCCGCCCTCCCCGCCGTTCGCGGTGGGGTCGCACTCGAAGCCCAGGGCCCCGACCACCGACGCGAGGCCCGGGAGGTTGGCGCAGCCGCCCGCGAGCCGGGCCGCCTCGTCGCAGGTGACCGTGCACTGCTTGCTCGCGCCGGTGTCCATGCACGATCCCAGGACGCAGTTGGTCTCGTCGCTGCAGGGCACGCCGTAGATCCCCGGGAAGCAGACGACCTCCTCGTCCGAGAAGACCGCCGCCTGCTCCAGGCACCCGAACCCTGGGGGACAGCGCGAGTCCGGCGGGTTGCAGGTGGCCAGGCAGAGCGGCGCGCTGCCGCCGATGTCGATGGGCTGGGATCGAGCCGGGCAACCCTCGCCGACGTCCAACGGGACACAGTAGTAGTGGTCCGTGGCCGCCCCCGGCGCGAATGCCACGAAGTCGGCCAGGCAGATCTCGCCGGCCGCGCATTCGGCGCTCGAGTCGCAGGAGCTCACCGGGTAGCAGACCCCCTCGTCCCGCTCGGCGCTGATGCGGATGCACTCGAACCCCTCGCCTTCGCATTCCGTCGCGGTTCCGTCATCGCGGATCCGGCAATCCCGGAGACACAAGGGGACGTCGCCCGCGGTCGTGCACACTCCGTCGCAGGTCTCCGCGTCACACGAGGGGGCGCAGAAGTCCGTGGCGTAGGGGGACCCACGGACGCAGCCCCAGCCCTCGCCGCAGTCGCGGTCCACGCTGCAGGCGAAGAGGTCCTCGTCGAGGAACCCGCCATCCACCCGACACCCGGCGAGGACCACGATGAGGAACGCGCCGGCGATGGCCCGCGCGTGCACCGAGGCTCTCACCACTGGCCGCTCCAGGCGAGGCTCGCTCCCCCCGCCTCGCCCCGAAGGGCGACCGAGCCCGCCGCGGCCGAACCCGCCACGGCCTGCGGGCGACTCAGCCAGAGGCCGAGACCGGCGACGCCGAGCCCGATCCCGGCCAGCCCCCAGCTCACGTTCGCGATGCGCGCGTCCCGCCGGCGGTCGTCGACGAAGGCGAGGGCCTCCGCGCGGTTGGCTCCTTCCCCGAGCTCCCGCCGGGAGGCGATCCCGAACCCGCCTGCGAGCCCCACCGCGGCCACGGTCACGCCCAACCCCACCCAGAGCACCGGGGACCAGCGGCCCCGCGCCGGGGCTGGCGGGGGCGGCGGCGGCTCCGCGACCCGGGTGAGGCCCGCGACCACCTGCACCGACTCACCGGGGCCGAGCTCCACCTCGCGGCTCCAGGCCTCGTAGCCCTCGGCGGACACCTCGACGCGATGCCGGCCGGGGTCCACCGGCCGAGCCAGCGCGTCACTCCCGTCGGGCTCCCAGGTCTCGCCATCGACGCGCACCCTCGCCCCGACTCCGTCGACGACGACGGTGAGCCGCGCGGGCTCCGGCGGCGGCGCCCGATCCAGCGCGGCGAAGGCGGCGAGCAGCGCGTCGGCCAGAGCCCCCACGTCCCCTTCGACCTCCCGGAACGCATGGCCCAGGCTCGCGCCGGAGCGCGCGTCGAGCCGATGGAGGTCGAACGCCCACTCGGCGCTCCCCCGCCTCGCGAGGGACGCGGCGACCACCCGGTCGACGCCGAGCTGGAGCCCCACGCGGCCCAGGCAGGGCGGCGAGCCGACGCACTCCAAGGTCTCCTCGTCGGTCTGGTGGAGCTGCGCCTGGAGCTCCTCCTTGCCGACGATGGCCCGGCCGGGATCCCGAGCGGCGACCGCGCCGACCAGGAGTTCGGTCAACGCATCGGCCGTCGGCGCGTCGGCCTCGTCGACCGCCACCACGACGACCAGCGCGGGGCCGGGCGCGGAGGGGGCGGTCGGCTGGTCCTGCGCCCCGGCCGGCGCCGAGAGCACCAGCGCGACCCCCATCGCGCCCAGCGCGGTGGGCCAGGAACGAAGCCGCCCGGCACACATCGGCGGCAGTCTACAGCCTTCCCCGCGGTTCCGCTCATCGTCCCGAGCGCGGCGTCCCTGGACCCCAGCCCGTACGGCTTGCCTCCTCCGGAGGTACTCAATCCGCTGAAGACGATTCATTCCCCTGGGGCTGCAATCGTTCGCTCGGAAAGCGCTCGGGGCGCACTTCTGTCGGGTCTCGGAGCCTGCTAGGCTCCCTGTCGTCGGATATGCCTACTTCTCGTCGCGTAGTCGTTCTGGACGACGACGAGGCCTCCCGCGGCTCCCTGGAGAAGCTGCTCGCGGGCGCGGGCTTCGACGTCGACGCGCGTCCGTTGAAGGGCGCCGTCGAGCACGTCATCGGCGACCGGAACACCGGGCTGGTCCTCATCGGGGCCACCGGCGACCCCGCCCGGGGTCTGAGCCTCCTCGAGACCCTCCGGGCCGACCTGCGCACGCGCGAGCGCCCCGTGGTCCTCATCATGGACGGGACCTCGGAGTCGATGCCCGACGCCTTCGGCGTGGCCTTCGAGCGCGGCGCCGACGACGTCGTCCGCCGGCCGTACGGCGAGGGCGAGCTCATCGCCCGGGTGAGCCGCCAGCATCGGATCCGCCGCTTCGTCGACGCCCTCGAAGACGAGCGCAACGACGCGCAGGTCATGCTGGAGCTGACGCAGTCGCTGGCGTCGTCCCTCGACTTCCGCGAGATCCTCTACACCGTCGTCCGCCGCATCGCCGACGTGGTGCAGGTCCAGCGGGTCTCCATCGTTCTCGCGCCCGAGGCCGACGACGAGCACGTGGGTCACGTCATCGTGACCAGCGACGACGAGCAGCTCTCGAACCTGCGCCTGGATCTCTCCAAGTACCCGGAGATCCGCCAGGCGCTTCGGACCCGGCGCCCGCTGACCATCAGCGACGCCTCGACCCATCCGGTCCTCGACGGAGTCCGGGGCGACATCGAGCACACCGAGCTCAGCGCGCTCAGCCTCTTCCCCATCGTGTGGGAGGACCAGGCCATCGGCGTGCTCTTCCTCCGCGCGCGCGCCGAGCGGGGCGAGCTCAGTCGGCGCGAGATGCACCTCTGCCAGATGGTGGCCGGCGCCACTGCCGTCGCCCTCCGGAACGCCCGGGTGATGCAGTCGCTCCGGGACCACACGCAGCAGATCACCTTTGCCCGCTTCGAGGCCGAGCGGCGGCTCCGCCAGCTCAAGCGCTACGCGGATCTCTTCGCCTCCGCCGCCGAGGGCATCGCGGTCGTGGACACCGAGGGGTGCCTCCGCTTCGCGAACCCCCGGGCCTACGAGATCGTGGGCCAAGAGGAGGAACAGCTGGGGAGCCCCAAGCTGCGCGAGATCATCCACGCCGAAGACCAGGAGCGCATCCAGGGCCTCTGGGACGGCTTCGCGCGCGGCGAGTATCCCCGCGGCGTCGATCTCCGCGTGCTCCACCAGAGCGGCGAGTACGTGGTGATCAGCTGCTCGTTCGCCTCGCTCACCGACGAGGACGGATCGGTCCTCGTGTCCTTCCAGGACGTCACCGAGCAGCGGCGAACCGAGGCCGAGTTCGTCAAGACGATGGAGTTCCTCGAGTCCCTGATCGACGCCTCCGTCGACGGGATCGTCGCGGCGGACATGGACGGCAACGTGATCCTCTTCAACCAGGGCGCGGAGCGGATCTACGGCTACCGCGCGGAAGAGGTGGTCGGCCGCATGGTGACCCGGGACCTGTACCCGGAGGGCGGCGCCTCGGACGTGATGCGCCGGCTCCGCTCCGACCAGTTCGGGGGCACCGGGCGCCTCGCGCCGACGAACATGCACGCCCTCGCCGCCAACGGCGAGCTCATCCCCATCCGGCTCTCGGCCGCGATGATCTACGAGCGCGGCGAGCCGGTGGCGACCTTCGGGATCTTCACCGACCTCCGCGAGAAGCTCCGGGTCGAGGAGCGGCTGGCCGAAGCCCAGCAGCGCCTGGCCAGCACCGAGAAGCAAGCGCTCATCGCCGAGCTCGCCGGCACCGCGGCCCACGAGCTGAACCAACCCCTCACCAGCGTGATGGCCTATGCCGAGCTGCTCGAGCGCAAGCTCGAGGCGGGCACGGCCGAGCATCGCGCCGCCGGCATCATGGTGCGCGAAGTGGAGCGCATGGCCGAGATCGTGAGGAAGATCGGCAAGATGACGAAGTACGAGACCAAGTCCTACGTGGGACGACAGAAGATTCTGGACCTCGACGCAGCGTCCGATCCGGACGCGACTTCCGAAGTGGGGGGAGTCAGCGAGGAGATTTGAAGGGCCGGCGCGACGACGAAGAAGACGCAGCCACGGGCGGCGACTGGAAGAGCCGGGACAGCGGTCCCGTGCCGCTCCCGCCGGCTCGACGGCGTTCCCGCGTGGGCATCACCACCGGGACACAGAACCGCGCTGCGATCGGTGAAGGGATTCAGGCGGCTCGAACCCCGACGGCGCTGACCCTCGCGGACGTGGCCCACGAGTGCAGCCAGCTCGTGCGCCAGGGGTCCAGCCCCGGCCCCCTCGACGAGGAAGCGCTCCTCGAACTCTACCTCGCCCGGATGGGCGCCGTCCTCGGCGGCCGACGCCTGGTGGTGCGCATCAGCCGCCCCGGCGGTCGCGTCGACCTCGTCCGTTCCACGGCGCCCCTGGCTCCCGAGCGGCGCGAGCGGCAGTCGGTCACCGCCGATGCCCTCCGCGCCGCGGGTCTCGACGACGACGACGCGATGCTCGCGGGCTTCGGCGTCACCGACGAGTACCGCTGGGACTTCGACGCCGCGAGTCACGGCTTCGACGTCGCCCTCGTCGACGGCGGGCGCCTCCTCGGTGTGCTCGGCGTCGAGTACCATCCGGGGGTCGAGGTGCCGGTCGACGACCGACCCCTGGTCCAGATCTTCGGCGCTCAGCTCTCCGTGGCCCTCGGCCGCGCCCGGATCGGCGAGGAGGCGAGCTACCTCAGCGGCTACCTCGCGAGCCTGCTGGAAGACGCCAACGTCCCCCTCCTGGTCATCGACCGTAGCCGCCGGGTCCAGGTCGTGAGCCGGGCCTTCCTCGAGCTCCTCGGTCGGCGGCGGAGCGAGGTGATGCACGCCGACCTGGCGGAGCTGGTCGCGCCCCGGTCGCGCGCCCCGCTGATGCAGGGGGTGCTCCACGGCATCCGGGAGGGCGAGCTCACCCACGTGGACCTCACCCTGCTTCCGCCCGAGGCCGAGCCCCGGGACGCGACGCTGGACCTGGTGTCCATCCTCGGGCCCGGTGACCAGGTCGAGGCGCTCCTGGGCATCGTCCGGGACGTCACCGCGCTTCGCCGCCTCGAAGAGCAGATCGTCCAAGCGGAGAAGCTGGCGACCCTGGGCCAGCTCGCGGCCGGCGTCGTCCACGAGCTGAACAACCCCCTGACCAGCATCTCGGTCTACGCCGAGCGGCTCCATGACAAGGCCCAGTCGGATCCCGACGCCGACCCCAACGACGTCGAGCGGCTGGGTCGCATCGTCCAGGCGGCCGAGCGGATCCTCCGCTTCACGGGCGATCTGATCACCTACGCCCGGCCCGCCACGGAGGCGCCCCGCGCCCTCTCGGCGGCGGAGGTCGTCGAGCAAGCGCTGGTGTTCTGCGAGCACGTCGTGCGCGACTCCGGCGCCGAGGTCGAGCAGGTCTTCGACGCGAGCCGCCCCCAGGTGCTCGGGGTCCGCGGGCAGCTCCACCAGGTCTTCATCAACCTCATCACCAACGCCTGCCACGCGATGCCCCAGGGCCAGGGCGAGCTTCGGCTGAGCGTCGAAGCGAAGAACCGGGCCGTGGTGATCCGGGTCCGCGACAACGGCCCGGGGATTCCCCAGGGCCAGCGCGACGCGATCTTCGAGCCCTTCTTCTCGACCAAGGGCGAGGGTAAGGGGACCGGCCTCGGGCTCTCGATCGTCCGCAACATCGTGCAGCAGCACGGCGGCGCCATCGAGGTCGAAAGCGAGAGCGGCCGGGGGACGACCTTCTCGGTCATCCTCCCGGCCGCGGATTGAGCCAGCGGGCGAGGCCCGCGAGGGTCAGCGCCCGATGGTGATCAGGAGCGCGTCGCCGCTGGCCTCGACCCGGTAGGCCGGGTTGGCGCCCGCCGCGAAGCGGATCGTCAGCACGGCCCGCTCGCCCTCGTTGAGGATCGACGCCACGGCCACCCGCGGGTGGGTCGCGCCGATGCGCCGGGCTCCGTCGACGGCGTTGGCGCCTTCCAGGGTCACCTTGAAGCCATCGGAGGTCGGCTCCCCGCGCAGGGCGGTCGGCGGCACCGAGAGCCGCAGGCGGTACTCGCGTCCGCCCGGGACCCGCGCCTCACCGAAGACCAGCGGCTGGCCGGCTTCTTGAGCGCTGGGCATGGAGGGGAAGCTCGGCTCGGCGAGCTGCCCACCCTCCGGCTCCGCGGCTTCCCTCGCCGCCCCCTCGTCGCCCGCTTCCGGGTCCATCATCGCCGGCGCCGCCTCGACGACCGGCTCGGGCTCGGGCTCGGGGAGCGGGGCCTTGGTCGCCACGCCGACCTCCGAGCCGGAGGCGAAGGCCATGCTGCCGAGGGCGATCAGGAGGACGACGCCGAGGCCCGCGACGACGTAGCGACCGATCTTCCGCGGGCCTCGAGCGGGCTCCTTGGACTGCGCCGGGCGGGCGCGCTCGCCGGGTCGCGCCTGGCGCCGGGGCGCGCGGGTCTGGCGCTGGGGCTGCTGGGGGCGCCGCTGCTGCCGCTTGGTGCTGCGCTCGCCGCCACGCAGGTTGCGGACCGTCGTGAAGCAACGGACGGCGAGACCGCGGACGCGCGAGCCGGCGATTCGGGCCCAGGGCCCCATCTTGGCCCACGCGACGAGCACCCACGCGCGCACCTTGACCCAGACGGGCAGCACGCGGCCCAGGGCCTGCCGGAGCGCGGCCTTGGGGTTGGCGTCGAGCTCGGAGAGGAGCGGGTCCGCCTTCTTCGCCTTCGGCGCCGGCATCTTGGTGGCCGGCGCGACGGCGAGGGCCGGGGCGGAGTCGGCGGCGGAGAGCTCCGCCTCGTCGTGCTCCGCTTCGAGCTCGTCGTCGTCGGCCACGCAGTCGTGGAAGCTCGGGGACGGCTCGGGGAGCTCGTCCGAGCCGTCGGCGAGCGCCGACGCCGGCTCGGCGAGGGAGTCGTCCTCGGCCAGCGAGTGCGACCCGGGCGCGGACACGGCGCCGGCGCCGGTGCGGGCGTCGATCTCTCGGGCGACCACCGGGCTTCGATAGGTCCCGGAGTCCTCGGCCTCCCCGGCCTCGTCGAGGGTCGGGGGGAGCGCCTCGCGGGGCGCGGCCTCCGCCAGGGTGGACGCGGCCGGCTGCGCGAAGAGGACGGTCAGCGTCAGCCGCGGCGTGTCGCCGTCGAGCCGGAGATCGACCGCCTCGAGGACCCCGCGGCGACCCTCGGACTCCACGCCCTTGCCCAGGGTCAGGAAGGGCAGCGGCTGCTCGACGATCATCGCTTCGTCGTCCCCGTGGACCAGCTCGGTCTCGACCGCCGGGCCGACGCCATCGAGGCGCAGGCTCACGCGGCGGCTGACCGGGGTCTCGGCCAGAGAGTCCGTGTCGTTGGCGATGGAGAGCGCGCCCAGCGAGTCGTGCCAGGCGTCGACGAGCTCGGCGATCCGCTCGGCGTCGTCCTGGTCGAGCTCGGTGAAGCGGAGGCCGAACTGACCGGTGTTGGGTCCGCTGTCCGCGGCCCACACGACCTCGGCCTCGGCCGCGACGGTGGCGCCGTCCTCCGGGGACCGGAAGCGGCAGCGCATCCGCGAGCCGATGTCCGGCAGCACCGCCGAGCGCATCGCCAGACCGCCGAGACCGACGTCGATCGCGTCGGCGGGGAAAGACTCGTCCAAACCCTCCGGGTAGAGATCGACGAGCACGTCGTCGAGGGGGACTCGGGTCACCTGGGGGTCGCGTCGCTCGGTGGCTGCTTCCATCGTCTGGCCTCTTCCGACGCCCCTCGGTTGGTTTCGCGGGCGTCCTCTCTCACGCATGGCGGATCGGAGGCCGACGGGTCCAGTTTTCGACAGAGCTCGTCGAACCCGACCGCAGGCCCTTTCCTTGACCCGCCGCGTCGACCCCGACAGATTCGCGTCGATGGGACTGCGGCTGGAGGTGCGCTCGCTGTGGACCGCCGCGGCCACCGTCTCCGGCGCTCGCTTCGAGTTCGACCAGACCCGGGTGGTGATCGGCCGCCGGCGCGGCGCCGACGTGATCCTGCCCCACGCGGCCGTGAGCCAGCTCCACGCGACCATCGAGACCCGCGGCACCGGCTACGCCGTGCGCGACGAGGGCTCGACCAACGGCACCCGGGTGAACGGGCAGCGCATCGCGCCGGGTCGACCCAAGCCCTTGCGCTCCGGTGATCGCATCGAGGTGGGCGGCTTCGCGCTGGTGGTGGAGGTCGGCGTGACCGCCCAGCTCACGTCGGCCGAAGACACCCGCGCGCTGGCCCTACGGCTCCTGCGCGAGGCCCGCGACGAGCATCTCCCCGAGCCCACCCTGACGGTGCTCAACGGCGTCGGCGCCGGGACGCGCTTGGAGCTGCCCCCCGCGCCCTCGAGCGTGGTCCTCGGGCGGGGCGACAAAGCGGACCTCCGCCTCGACGACGCGGACGCGTCTCGCGAACACGCCGAGGTGGCGCGCACGGCAGCCGGCGTCATGGTCCGCGACCTCGGCGCGAAGAACGGGATCCTGGTGGACCGCCGCCGAGTCCAGGGCGAGCGCCTCCTCCACGACCGGGACGAGATCACCCTCGGCGCCACCGTGGTGCTCTACGAGGACCCGGCGGCCGAGACCCTCGAGGCAGTCGCGGCCGACGAGGACGAAGCCGTCGAAGAGCTCCCCAGCGCGCCGGAGCCCGAACCGTCCCCCGCTGCCGAGGAGCCGGAGCCCGCCCCCGACGAAGCCGGGGACGAGCCCGAGCCCGAGCCGACGGCGCCGCCCGCCGAGGTCGTGGTGGAACCGCGGCGAGCGGAGGGCCCCCGGACCGACGCGCTGATCTACGCCCTCGCGGGCAGCGTGCTGGCGCTGAGCATTGCGGCCCTGGTCTGGCTGCTCAGCTCGGGGTGACCCGGGTCCGCCGCAGGAAGTAGATCAAGCTCGCCGACAGGAGCACCACCCCGCCCGCACCGAGGGTCAGGGTGAACGTCCGGAAGAAGGCCAGGCGCGTGTGGTCTCCCTGCGCCAGGTCGCGATACAGCTGCACCCCGACCGACCCGGTGTATCCCAAGGCGTCGGCGACGTAGATGGTGAAGACCGCCGTCGCCGCGACCCCGGTGGTGGCGATGAGGCGGTCGAAGAGCACCGAGCCGAAGGGCACGTACACCAGATACGAGCCGAGCCCGGTGAGCACCATCCAGGTCGCGCCATCGACGAGGCCCTGGTCGAAGAGCCAGGTCCCACCGAGGAGCATGACGGCGCCACCGATCATGATCGCGTACGCCCCGGCGAGACCTCGGCGGTTGTCCCGCACCAGGTTGAGCGAGGCCATCGCGACGAGCACCCCGAAGGCCACCGGCAGTTCGGTCCGGGTGAAGATGGCCGGCGCCTCCCCGTAGCCGAGCTCGGCGAAGATCTCGACGCCGTAGTTGTCCCGGAAGTCGCGATACGCGGTCAGGAAGAAATAGACCGCGAAGAGCAGCGCGAGGCCGCCGGCGAAGCGGGACAGGAACGCGCGTCGCTCGGCCCGCGTCATCGCCGGCCGCGCCACCCGCGCGGCGACGTCCGCGGCATCCGGCGGCGGCAGCTGGTCGAGGAGCGCCACCGCGACCCCGAAGAGCGGGAGGAAGAGCAGACCGGTCACGAAGGGCATCCAGTCCTCGCCGACGCCCTGGTCTCGCATCAACCAGCGGCCGACGTCTTTGACCACCCCGCTGGCCACGATGAACGAGGTGCTGAGGCCCGCCAGGAGCAGCTCCGATGTCCGCCGGCCTTCGAGGTAGCGGACGACCATGCCCCAGACCATCCCGAGAGGGAGCCCGTTGAGGAAGATCGCCAGCACCTGCCCCTCGGCCGGGAGGATCGCGAAGAGGAGTAGCGCCAGCTCGGCGAGCCCGATGAGCGCCACGAGCGCGCGAGCGCGGCGTTCCGCGCCCACCTCGGAGACGACCTTGATCCCCAGGTACTTGCTCAGCGTGTAGCCGACGACTTGGGCGATGACGAAGACGGTCTTGCGGTCGAGCCCGGTCCCCAGGAACGACGGCCCCTCGAAGCTCGCGGCGGCGAAGGGCTTCCGGAAGGCGTACATCGCGAAGTAGACCGCGAAGGCGGCGCCGCTCGCGTAGGCGACGAAGACCCCGCGGGGCGCGGCGCGAAGCCAACGGGTCAGGCCGCGCTCGGGGTCGGGGGGAGCCACCGCCGGAGCCTACCGGCTGGGGATCGAGGGGCCCAGGAGCATCCGCGGTCTCAGAACGCCCAACCGAGGCCGATGCGACCGAGGGGCAAGACCGCGCGTTCCGGGTTCGCCCCGAGGGACCACCGGTGGGCCACTCCGAGGGAGACACCCAGGGTCGCGCCCCGCCATTCGTGGCGGTAGCCGGCTTCGAAGAAGGCGTCCGCGTGGCGGTCGGCGTCGAGGGCGAAGCCCATCCGGCCCCCGAGGGCCAGGAAGACCCCGGCCACGCCGTTGCCCTGGGGCCAGAGCTCGTAGGCCAGGCCAGCCAAGGGCCCGCGCCCTTCCCCCGGCTTCCAGCCCAGCTCGACCCGCGCTCCGTGGTAGCGACCGATGCCGATCTGGCCATCGAGGACGTACCGGTTCCAGGCGATCCCCAAGAGGTCGCCACCGATGCGGTGGGCGGTCCAGGGGGCGCGCCGATCGGTGCGGACCTCGAGGTCCGGGGCGGGGGCCTCCTCGGCGCGAGCGACCGGTATCGACGGGAGCAAGAGCGACGAGATCAACAAGAACATAGAGCGCAGCATGGAGAGTCCTCGTTCGGTGCTGGCGACCCTCGTACATCGAACGAGACCACCCGAACGGCGACCTCATCGGTCGATGGTTCCGTTGGTTGCGTGTCCGACCGGCTCCGTGCTTCGATACGCCTCGCCGTCGCACCCCTGCCGGCGACCTCACCGCCGCCGCCTGGATGGGCCCCGGCATCGAATCTCCGCTCCACCCAGCCGTCCCACCCGCCATGCGCCGTTCTTCCCTCGTCTTGATCCCCCTCTTCCTGGCCCTCGCCTGTAGCTCGCCCCGGCGCATCGTCCTGGCGAACAACGGCAACGGCACCGACGGGACCGACCCCAACGCCACCGGCAACGTGATCGGCGCCGACCCCGGCTCGGTGGTCCAGGGCACCGCGGAGGGCGCGCCGCTCCAGCGGCTCAACTCGGTGGACCAGCACCTCACGCGGCAGGGGTTCCAGCGGGTGGGCCCGGCGGTGCGCAACGCGAACATGGCTCCGGGCGGACTGGTCGCCTACGGTATCGATGCACAACCCGGCCAGTGTTACGTCGCGGTCGCGTTGGCCCAGGAGAACGCCGATCTCAACATGATCGTGCTCGACCCGATGGGCAGGACCGTGGGCCACAACGTGAACCCGGACCCCAACCCCTGGGTCCACCTGTGCGCCACCGGAGCCGGCCGGCACCTGGCGCGCCTCCAGATGACCAGCGGGGGCGGCGAGTACTACTACGCCCTCTACCAGGGCGCGCAGGGCACCGAGCCCCACCTGGCGGAGCTCCTCGGGGGCCGGATCCAGCAACAGCAGCAGCAGGTGGCCATCGACGCCGCCACCCAGTCGCGGCTGAACGCCCTGGACCAGCAACTCGGTGCCGACCGCTTCCAGCGCGTGGGCGAGCCCATGGGCGTGCTGGTGGCCACCGGCCAAGACACCGTCCGGGAGCTGAACCTCCGGCAGGGCTACTGCTACGCCTTCGCCTCCCTCGGCGGTGTGGGCGCCGGTGACACCGATCTCTTCGTGCTCAACTCGGAAGGCGAGGACCTGGAGAGTGACCGCCGCACCGACGTCGACGCGGTCGTCCGCTTCTGCCCTCCGAACTCCGGCACCTACACCCTCAAGGCGCAGATGTACGAGGGCAGTGGCCCGGTCTTCATCGCCGGCTGGTGGCAACAGCAGCAGGCCAACGTGGACCCGGCGCCCACCGCGCCCGTCATCGCGTCCAACGCCAGCTCCACCGGCAGCCTCGACGACGCCTACGGGCTGCTCGATGCCGACATGCAGGCCCGCGGCTACGAGGGCTACGGCGAGGTCGCCCGCGGCGAGCTCCAGCAGGGCCAGACCCGGAACTTCGGCGTGAACCTCGAGGGCGGCAAGTGCTACGCGATCCTCGCGGTCGGTAGCGGCACCGTGCGAAACCTCGACCTGGTGGTCGCCAGCCCGCAGGGCCAGCTCGTCGACCAGGACGTCGCCGCCGACAACCGGCCCATCGTCCGCGTCTGCGCGGAGAACAGCGGCGAGTACCGGATGCAGGTCAAGATGACCGAGGGCGCGGGCCAGTACGTCTACCACGCCTACCGCTGGCCCCGGGGCACCCGCGGCCCCTTCGGCCTCGCCGGCCTCATCTACGTGCGCCTCGGCGAGGTGACCTCGCTCCTGAGCGTCGAGGGCTTCGAGCCCGACGCCAACTTCGCGCCCGGTCGCGGCACCCTCCGGGCCGAGGGCCGCTCGGCCGACCACACGGTCGAGCTCCCGGCGAACCAGTGCTTCGCCATCCTGGTGGTCGGCGGCGACGGCGTCAGCGACCTGGACGTCTCCCTCTCCAAGGGCAACCAGTCGTTGGCGAGTGACGGAAGCCGAAACGCCTTCCCCGCGGTTCGCTACTGCACAACGGAGGCGGGTCGGTACGAGCTGGACATCCGGGCGGCGACCGGCGCGGGTCCCTACTTCTACCAGGTCTTCCGCCGCTCCGGCGGCTGACGCCCCGGTCGGGCGGCCCCCGCGAGCGGGCTGCTCGCCCGGGCCGGGCGGCCCTCAGTCGGCGTTGCGCTCGTAGAGGAGCCGCAGGCCGTCGAGGGTCAGGAACTCGTCGACGTCCTCGATGGACTCGCTCTCGGGCTCGATGAGCCGCGCGAGCCCGCCGGTCGCGAGGACGGCGACGGGCTCGTCCATCTCCTTGCGGAGCCGCTCGACCAGGCCGTCCACGAGGCCGACGTAGCCGAAGACGATCCCCGCCTGCATCGAGTGCACGGTGTTCCGGCCGATGGCCTTCGGGGGTCGAGCGATCTCCGCGCGCGGGAGCTTCGCGGCGCGCGCGAAGAGCGCGCTGGCGCTGATCTGCATACCCGGCGCGATGGCCCCGCCGAGGTATTCGCCGCGCCCACTGATGCAGTCGAAGGTGGTCGCGGTGCCGAAGTCCACCACGATGACCGCTCCGCCGACCCGCTCGTAGGCGGCGACGGCGTTGACGATGCGGTCCGCGCCGACCTCCCGGGGGTTCTCGTAGAGCAGACGCATCCCGGTCTTGATGCCCGGCTGGACCACCACGATGTCGTGGTCGAAGGCGCGGTCCACCGCCTCGACGGTGACGTCGGTGAGCGAGGGGACCACCGACGCGAGGATCGACGCGGTCACCGAGCGGCGCTCGATGCCCACCGTCTGCAGCAGACTCACCAGGAGCACGTGCAGTTCGTCGGTCGTCCGACCCTTGGAGGTCTCGATGCGGAAGTCGTGCACGAGGCGCTCGCCCTCATAGAGGCCGAGCACCGTGTGCGTGTTGCCTACGTCGATCGCCAGCAGCATGGCGCGAGCGTTAGCGCGGTCGGAGCCCGAGGGCACGCGCCATCAGCTCACCGAAGGTATCCGGTGCGACCGCGGCCGGGGTCCCCGCGGACTTCGCGACCGACGCCGACGCGCTCGGCGCGGTGAGCTCGATGGGCTGCGCCCCCGAGGCGGACGCCGCGGGAGCCGAGGCCGGAGCGGCCGCGGCCGGCGGAGCCGCGGGAGCCGGC
>DCLA01000088.1 GCA_002320815.1 Myxococcales bacterium UBA1660 | reverse complement strand
CCCGCAGAGACCGAACTCGAGTATCGTCAGCAGCAGCTGGCGGCAGCGTAATCAACCCGTCCGCGAAACCGGATCAAGTCCGGGATCCTCCCAGCTTCGATGTGGTCGAGCAGCTCAGCGAGCCGAGTCTTCGTGGAAGCAAAGGTCGCCATGTCTCTCCAGAGGCTGCGAACACTAGTCGATCTACGACCCGTGCGGGGCTCACTTCTCCCGGGTGGCCGCCGTGGTTTCGCGCTGGACGTCGTTGCGACCAGTGTCGGAAGCTGCGAAACTGCCTGCGGATGTACTCGTCGCAGTTTCTCGTTGCGCTCGTGGTGGCGGTCGTAGTCGTAGGCACGAGCGTTGGGCTTGAGAGCCAGTCGGCCGACGGCACGGAGCCGGCGCGCTGGTCCAGGAGATCTGGGACGACGGTAGAGCGTGAGCCTTGGCATGAGGTTCGCCCCTCGTCGAGCGGAGACGACCGAGACTGGTGCCTGGATGACATGACGGAAGACGGATTCTGCCCATGCGTCAGCCACCTCAAGGACGACGTGGATGACGAACCTGGTCAAGACTTCGTCTGCCTGATCGCGGGCCCAAACGGAGCGATTCGGGATGGCGCGATCATCGTCATCTCTGGAAACTCGGGAAGCACGTATGCCGAAGGGTACGGTCCGGTGATTGGCGGCAAGCCCGATCTGGCGGCCCGGGGCGTCGGTACACCTTTGTTGCGGGTGCCGCTGTACGAGTGGTCTCACGGAACCGTCGTGAGGGGACATACCTACTGGCGGATCTCCGATCACCGGATGACCTCCGTGGGCACCGTCAACACGCATCTGGAGCGGCGGTTCTGTGAGAGCACGGACGACCGTCGGGGACCAAGCCTTGAGGTGCGAGCAGAGGTCCCCAACGAAGTCTCCTCGTGGATGACCGTAGACGTATCCGTGAGGGTCACGGCGTGGAATGGCGAAGGAGACCCCCGCCAGAGCGCTGGCCTGTCGCCCGGGGAGTTCCGAGTGAGCGCCTGGACTCACGAGGTCGCTGAGCGGGGAACCGCGACAACACGATGCGTGTTGAGATTCGACGGGGACGGCGGATTTCGTGCCGCGGGGCCGAACCGGAGCACCAGAGCATGCTCGTTCCTAACGGACGATTCGAGCTTTCCTGTGTTCAGCGACCTTCGGCACCGCGAGTCGTTGGAAACGCTTGAGAACCCCTATCGGTCGGCTCTGTAGAAGGGCGAGCCCCCCGCACGCGATGACGGACACCGCGCCGACCGCTCAACGCGCTGCGGCAGCAAGCTACGAACAGGTTTCTCCAGTTCCGCCACCTTCAATCCAGCATCTTCGGGTAGGCACAGCTAGGCGTTCAACCCCCACTGTCACGAGCAAACGTCTCCGACGAGCGGCCTCCTGTAGCGGTGGCATGAAGCCTAGAGGTTCACGGTGTAGCTCAAGTCTTCCGCCTGCGGACTCACATTCTCAAGGTCGAAGCACAGGATCAGCGCGTACGCGCAACTCGGGATGCACTCGGCGCACGACATGCCTCCGCCGGCTTGGGCCTCGCATAACCGATCACAAGCTCGTGGGCACGCCGCGCTCTGCTCCTTGCACTCGGCGAACCTACCGGCCGGAGGCTGGATGCTCAGGTGTTCCGTAGCCACGCATCGGGGGTTCGCTACGGAGGTTTCCGACGTCACTCGCCAACGCGCGTCTCGCAGCTCCATCACGATCAGCTTCTCGTGAACTCCGAAGTCGTGAGGGTCGTAGTGGTCCCCTCCGACCCAGATACCCCGATCGACGAAAACGATGTGGTCCGGTCGAGTGAACGCGGGCTCCAATCGAATCGAGTGTACCTCTCCCTTCATCTCGGCTCGCCGACGCTGAACCACTTCGCGAGAAACGTCGGTCTGGCCGTGGAAGCAGTCGATCCGTTCGGCGAACACCCCGAAGTAGCCACTCGCGTCGCGTGAGTTATAGGCGTAGAGCGCGGACCTGTAGGCACTACGTGCCGCGCTGATCGAATCAGTCGAAGCGCGCGTAACGGGAGGGGCGACAGCCTCCTCGGGCGCGCCCGGGCGCGCCGACAGGGAGTCGTCGTCGCCACATGACGCGAGCATGGCCCAGGCAAGGCCCATCGCCAACGCAACGGGAGCTCGCGTCCCTCCACCTCCGAGCATGCGAGCGATACTCTCAGGCGAACCACGCTAGCACAAGCGTCGCAAGCCTGAGCATCAGCGCAACGGGTCTGTACCCCACGGGGCGAGGCAGTTTCCTCCAATCTGTACCGGACTCATCGCAGCGAGCCGCTGGAGTACACTCGGGGCCCTAAAGGAGAGATTGATGATGAAGGAGAATCGAAAGGCGTTCCTCGCGGCCGTGGGAGCACTCACCATTGCTCTTGCCGCTTGCGGCGATGATGCGATGGAGTTGATCGGCGACGCCATGGTCTCCGTTGGAGATGCGTTCCGCGACGGGGGTAGCTCGCTGCTGGACGCCGAGTCGGTCGCAGACGCCCAACCGCCAAGCGTGACCACCATGACCGCAAACTGCGTTCCGGTGGGCTACACGATCACGCAGACCAACGATGCCGACCCCACCGACGTGACGGAGACCTCGTCGACCTTCTACTACGCCGTGTTCGAGGTGCCCGGCTTCGAGCCGACCGAACAGCGTGCCGACGTCCTCCTCTGTGGCTTCGAGTGGTTCGGAGGCGCGAGCCTGCCCGAAGTGCCGTGCAACGAGCGCTCCGGCTACACTACGGATTGCGAAGGCGAGTACCCTCAGCAGGAACCCCTAGACTGCATTCGAATCACGCCTGAGATGGAACCCGGACGGCTTCGTGCGTTCTGCGGCAACAGCAACCGGACGGTTTCTCGAGACTCCACGACGGAGTCGGGCACCGTCCGCCGGACGGCGACCCTCTGGCTGTACTGACGCGGCGAGTCGCCCCTACGGATCCAACTCAGCCGCCTTGCGACTCGTCTCGGCCTTCTCGACGAGTTCCGGTTCCGCCTCACCTGGCGTCTCGTCGATCTCGACGCGAGTTTGAATCTCCGACCTCTTCTTGGGCTTCGGTGGTCGCGGCTGCGCGAGCTTCTCGGGCTCTCCCGACGCCATACGAATCAGCTCGGCGCCGGTTGGATGGGTCGTCTGCTTCAGCGGTGAGGGTTCCATCGCTCGGATGTGCTCCAGCGCGGCGGAGAGGTTCAGATGCTGCCGGCCGCGGTTGTCGAGCAGCTTGATCGCGCCGCTGCTGTCGGGCGCCATTCCCGCACAGTGGCTGCTCACGAACGTGGTCACAGCCGAGCCGTAGCCGGCCATGCGATTGAATAGCTCGTGCGCGTGGTGAGGGAGTAGCCGGCGCAGCCTAGCGACCGCCCGCTCCAGGTCCAGCCGCGAGCGCTCGATGTCGGCGTTCAACACCTGGTCGACCTTGCTCGCTCGGATTGAGCACAGTTTCTCCTCGACCGCGCGCAGCATCTCCAACGCCTCCTCCGCGACCCCCACGGCGATCATTGCCTGCTGCTGCTCCCGCCACTGCCGGCTCTGCGCTTCCTGATCACGTTCCCACTCGCGTCGTCGATCCTCGCGTGCGATGCGTGCATCCTCGCGATCCTGCTCCCGCCGTTCGGTTCGTTCCTCGCGGTCGCGGCCCTCCTTCCGGATGGTCCAAGCAACGCCGAATGCGGCTACAACAAGCCCCGCAGCTTCGATGATGGCGCTGATGATCTCTGGATCCACTCGTGCTCTTTCTGTGTCTCTGTTCGGGCGTTGCCCTACTCGCCGGCCCGCAACACTCGGAACTCACCGACGTAGAGGACTTCGCGTAGCCCTTCGCCCAACTCGCCAGGGTGGGCAGGGCGGCCCGACCAGTAGTGGTGGGCGCGCCCCTCCCACAGGTGCGGGCGGGAGTTGCAGTTCAGGTGCGCGAGATGACCTTCATGGACCACCGCATGCTCCGGAAGCTCGATCTCGACGAGCGTCCGGTTCGAGAGTTCGCTCGGTGAGTAGCCCATGCCAATCATGTACTCACGGGGGGCACCCACGCCCTCGGGGACGAGGAAGATGCTTTGCTGGCGGCTCGGGAGGGTCGGATAGTGAGCAGATCGAACAGCTTCGAACGCCAGTTCCTTCGCCCTCTCCGCCTCGACCGCGCGGGCTTCGATGGCAGCGACGAGTCCCGGGCCGACCGTGGGCCCGAAGTTCGACGCGAAGAACTCCGCGTGATCGGGCGCGAGAGGCTTCCTGAACTGGTCACTGAAACGATGACGCCAGTAGAAGCTGGCGTCGTCTGGCGTCTTGGCAGCGATGGGAAACTCGTGTCCGGCAAGGTCCCAGAGCGTGAAGTGCTGGTAGCGCACCTACTCCTCCTCCTTCACGGCGGACGGGAGGACCAACGGGATGCTGACCGACTGGTTGCCCCTTACGGAGGCAACCGTGCCGTCCCGGTGAGCATTCATGACATCGACTCGCAGGGTGTGGAGGTCGTTGATGACCCGCCGCATGCGTCCGCGGATCTCGTCGAAGTCGTTCGCGGAACAGGCTTCGCATCTCGCGTCACCCACAGCCCGGCCTGCCTCGACGAGACCGCCCGGAATGACGCGATTCGGATAGTCCCTCGCGACGAACCACTTCCCGTGGACGATTCGGTTTCGGCTCTTCGCGCACCGGTCCACTCGGTCCCGGAGCTTCTTCCACGGCTCGCCAACTCCTCGGGGAGCCGTGGTGCCACCACACGGCCGACGACCTTCGGTCGCGTTAGCGTCCTCTCGATGGCTCTCATCGTGTTGAGCGCCGTCCAGTCATGCTGGTGCATCGACCCCCGAGGGAGCGAGATTTTCTGTCCCGTGGCCGCCCCCACGAGCTGAGCCAACTCATCTTCGACATACACCCACTCGACGATCGCGAGCGTCAACGCGAGCGCGCAGTCAGGACGCTCGGCCAACGCCCCAGAGTGGGTGGCCACTTGAGTGGGGCTGGCGGGTCCAGGCATCGCGGGGACTTAACCACTCCGAGGACCGCCGCAAGATCGAGCTACCTCGGTTGTGCGAGCGGTAGGCTCGGAAGATGGTGGCAAGGGTAGCGATCGGAGTGGCTCTGTTCGCGTGCGTCGCCGTCGCGGGATCCGTCGCGACCGCGGTGTTCATGGCCGCAGAGTCCGAGACCGCACCAGTTGGGAGAGCCCCGCTCGCCGGTGAGCCAGGGCGAGCACACTCCGACGAAGCGGCTCCTCGCGCGCGCCTGGCCCAAGCAGAGGCTAACCGCATCGCCGCGGAAGCTCGACAAGCGCGCGAACGGGCCGCTCTAGAGGCCGAGCCGCGAAGGGTCACAGAGGCGGGGCGGCAGCGCGAGAGGAAGCGGCCGAGTCCGCCGCCCGGAGACGCGAGCAACGAGATCCGCTAACCGGCCTCGGCGATCTTTAGCGGCAGCGAACGTTGCCCGGGATCGGGACCGAACGACAGTCAGCCTCGCTGAATCAGCGCGTGTTGAAGCGCTCGATGGACCGAGCTGATGTAGGGCCAGTCATGTGACCAGAGCGCCTGCACCTGACCACCGCTGGTATTCAACCAAATTATGTAGGTTGGCTTCTGCAAATACCACCAGGCGACACCCGCAACGAGAAGCGCGAGGCCGAGCACGAGCATTCCCAAGCCGAGGCCGATCTCTCCACCGACCGTGCAGAGGCCACCAGCGGGCGTGAACAGGAAGCCGAGGACGATGAACACGATCGGCCCGGGTCGGTTCGGGATCTGAGTGTAGGCACTGACTGCCGATAGCTGCGCCATCGCGTACGTCTGTTGTCCGAAGACCGCGCGCTGTTTCGAGATCCAGACGCCGGGCGCCTGGTAGATCGGTACTTCTCCCGTCACTGGTCGATGGTGCATCGATCTGCGGTTGAGTGTCCACCAGCTCGGTTTGGGCGCATCGAAGGATGGCGGTCCGTGCGCGATGCCGTGCTATCCAGATGGTAGCGAGAAGGCTTCTGGAAGGATGTACCTATGAACTACGACGACTACATGATTCTCGCGGTCGAGTGGAGCGACCGGTTCGGCATCGGGGCCTCCGCGACGCCGGACCCGGATGTGCTGCCGACCGCCTCCGATGGAGCGCTCTTCCGCCTGGGCGAAGCCCCCACGGCGACCGGCTCCTCAATGGTCATCATCGAGCACACGGACGACGCGTACATCGTCCGGCAGTACTCAAAGGCACTCGCCGACTTCGAGAAAGCTGGAGGGCGCGGCCGGTTAGCTGCTCAGCCACTGGCTCTCTAAAGGGTAGGCGGACTCTCTAAAGGGTGGGCGGAAGCGAAATAGGGAGAGGTCGGATGCTCTACCCTTGCCGGGCCTGACTCGGTACCACCCGCGTACGACCGCCGCAGGGCAGGCTCCGTACAGGGGCCGTGAGAGCAGCTACGCGCCGGCCGTAGGGGGCCTCGTCGCTCCTATGTCGCTCCGCCCTTTAGGAACGGCTCCACATCTTCTGGAACGCCCTGCACAGTGGCTCGACGGGCCCCCAGCGTGGAGTGGAGGCGCCGGGTGTTGTACCGGGCGTCGATGAAGTCGGCGGTGGCCGCGATCGCCGCACGTCGCGTGGGCCAGGACTGCAAGTGGATGAGCTCGTTCTTGTAGGTCGCGAAGAAGCTCTCGGAGACGGCGTTGTCGAAGCATCGCCGCGGCGACTCATGGAGGCGACCATGACGTGGTCCGCGAGGGCTTTCAGGAAGCGATGGCTTGTGAACTGGCTGCCGCGGTCGGAGTGGAACATCAGCCCAGCCGGGGGGCGCCGGCTCAGCACTGCCTTGTCGAACGCTTCGAGGACCAAATCGACACGCATGTGATCGGCGGCAGCCCACCCGACGACCCGGCGCGAGAACAGGTCCACGATTGCAGCGAGATAGAGCCAGCCCTCCCAGGTCCACATGTAGGTGATGTCCGCGGTCCAGACCTCGTTGGGAGCCTTGGCCGTGAAGTCGCGCTTGAGCCGATTGGGGGCCACCGTGGCGCCCGGCGT
>DCLA01000047.1:97767-101496 GCA_002320815.1 Myxococcales bacterium UBA1660 | reverse complement strand
GGACGCACTTGCCAACTTGCGCTCAGGAACAAAGCTCCGTCATTTCAAGCACTTGGCACGTTACGCAAGTTAGCAAGTGCGTCCCGCCTTGCCATGGGGACGCACTTGCCAAGTTGCCGTGGGGACGCCCTTGCTAACTTGCGCTCAGGAACAAAGCGCCGTCATTTCCAGCACTTGGCACGTTACGCAAGTCAGCAAGGGCGTCCCGCTCGGACGAGGTGGCCGGGATGGGCGCCGGTGAGGCGCCCGTTCTCGGCGATGGTGGTCCCCGCGACCAGGGTCGCCACGTAGCCCTCGGCGTATTGCATGAGGCGCTGGCCGCCGGCGGGCAGGTCCTGCTGCATCACCGGGTGCTTCAGTCGGAGCTTCTCGAAGTCGATGATGTTGATGTCCGCGCGCTGACCCTTGGCGAGCGTGCCCCGATCGGTCAGCCCGATGAAGCGGGCCGTGTCGTGGGCCTGCATCTTGATGATGGTCTCCAGCGGAATCCTCGCCTTCTGCCGGTCGCGGGCCCAGTGGGTCATCATGAACGTCGGGAAGTTGGCATCACAGATGGTCCCCACGTGCGCGCCGCCATCGCTGAGCCCCGGCAGCGCCAGCGGGTGGGTGAGCATCTGGTGGCAGACGTCCAGGTTCATCCCCGCGTAGTTGTAGACCGGGAAGTAGAGGAGGGCTTCGCCGTCGTTCTCCAGGAGCGCGTCGTAGATGACACCCAACACGGCCTCCTTGCGCCGCATGGCTTCCGCGGCGAAAGACTGCTGCACCGTCGGCTCGTAGTCGGGTTCCTCGCCGAGGCGGAAGAGCCGCATCGCGACCATGTCCAGGTTGGCCAAGAAGAAGTCGGCCAGGGGCGGGAGCGGGCTGCCGTCCCCGGCGACGGGCTCGCTCTTCTCCTGGATCATCCGGGCTCGGAGCTCCGGATCGCGCATGGCGGCCACTCGCTCTTTCAGCGGGAGGTGGCTGATCTTCTTGTAGCTGGGGAAGCCCATCAGCGGATGGAAGGTCGCCGTGAGCCCGAGGATCACCCCGATTCCCCGGGGGGCGACCTGACAGCGCACGTCGTAGCCCTGCTGGTTGAGCTTCTCGGCCTCGGCGAAGATCCACTTCCACTGGTTGGCGGAGTGGTCACGCTGCATGGTCGAGATGCTCATGGGGCGCCCGCCGGCGGCCTTCAGCATCCCCTCGAGGAGCGCGAACTCGCCCTCGAAGCGGTCGTCGCCGTGCAGGATGTCGAAGTCGCTGACCGCCTGGAGGACGCCGTGCTTCAGACCGACGAAGGCCTCGGCGACCCCGGCGAGCTCCTTGCCGGTGGCCTCGCTGGCGGGAGTCCACTCGCCCTTGGCCGACCGGTGGTTGTCGCTGCGCCCCGTGGAGAAGCCGACCGCGCCGGCCTCGAGGGCCAGACGGAGGAGCCGGCGCATCTCGGCAATGTCGGCGTCGGTCGCGTCCTCTTCGGCGACCGCCCGCTCGCCCATCACGTAGACCCGGAGCGCGTCGTGGGGCACGTGGCAGAGGTAGTCGATGGCGTGCGGCATCTGCGCCAGCGCGTCCATGTACTGGGGGAAGGTCTCCCAGCCCCAGGTGATGCCCTCGGCGAGCGCGGTCCCGGGGATGTCCTCCACGCCCTCCATCAGCTCGATGAGGCGCTCGTGGTCGGTGGGGCGGACCGGAGCGAAGCCGACCCCGCAGCTCCCCATGGCGCAGGTGGTCACCCCGTGGATCGAGGAGGGCGCGAGGTCCGCATCCCAGGACACCTGCCCGTCGTAGTGGGTGTGGATGTCGCAGAAGCCCGGCGTGACGATGGCGCCGCTGGCGTCGATCGTCTTCTCCGCGCTCTCGGTGCACTCGTCGCCCACGGCAACGATGACACCATCTTTGATACCCAGGTCGCCGGTGAAGCGCTCCGCGCCCGTGCCGTCGACGAGGGTGCCCCCGCTGATCTTGATATCGTACATGCTACTTCCCCGTCTTTCCCGCGTTCAGCGAGTCGCGGGCGAGCACGGCGACGTCCCGCTCCCCCTCGCCTTCGGCGATCATCCCATCCATCCGGGCCCCCAGGCCCGGCAATACCGCGAGGCCGGCGTCGTCGCCAGCCGTATCCTTCATGAGACCAAGGTCCTTGCGGGCCATGGTCAAGGTCCAGAGGGTCTCGAAGTCTCCCTCGGCCATCCGGGCGCCGCGCCCCTGGAGCATGTAGCCGGGGTTCCAGTCCGCGAAGAGGCCCATCACGTCCTCGCTGCCCAACCCATTGGACGACGCGATGGCGAAGGCATCGGCCAGGCCACCGACCATGGCCAGGAGCATGCAGTTGCCGACGAGCTTCAGGGTCGCCGCGGCATCCTTCTTCTCGCCGCACCAGCGGACGCGGCCGGTCATCGGCTCGATGGCGGAGAGCTGCTCCTGGTAGAGTGGCTCCGGACCGGCGACCAGCATGATGCCCTTGGCCGCCTTGCAGGCCTCGGGGGACATGAACACCGGGACGTGGAGGTAGCGCTTGCCGGCGGCCGCCATCTTCTCCGCGCGGGCCAGGGTGCCCCCGGGCGACGTGGTCGAGTGGTCGATGACCACCGCGTCTTCCTCGAGGGCGTCCATGATCGACTCGAGCACGGCGTCGACGGCGGCGTCGCTGGTCAGAGCCAGGTGGACGTGACGAACACCGGCGACCGCGGTCGGGGCATCCGCCGCGACCTCGGCGCCGAACTCGGTGAGGGCCTCCGCCTTCGAGCGCGTCCGGTTCCACACCACGACCTCGTCGCCGCGCTGAGCGGCGGCCTGCGCCAGACCGCCCCCGATGAGACCCGTACCCAAGAACACCCGCTTCATCCGCTGTACACCCTTCCCGGCGAGGAGTTCTTGACCTCGCGGTCAAATCAGTACAGGGTTTTGACCGAGCGGTCAAATGCAAAGCGCGAGCGATAGCGAGCAGACCTCGAGTGAGGTCACCAACGAGCGGGCCCTGGCGATCCTGGACGCGGCCGAGGAGATGCTCGAGGCCGAGGGCGTGGAGGCCCTGAGCGCCCGGGCGATCGCCCAGCGGGCGGGCGTCGCCAAGGGCTTGGTGTTCTACTACTTCGGCAGCACGCAGGAGCTCTTCGAGCGGGTGCTGGAGAGGTATTACGAACGACACAAGGCGTCGCTCGAGCGCGCCTTCGCGAGCGAGGGTGATACCCGCGGTCGCCTCCACCGGGTGGTCGACGAGTACCTCGACTTCATGGAGGAGAACGTGACCTACGCGCGGATCGTGCAGCAGCAGATCGCCAGCGCGGGGCCGCACATGGGCCTGGTGACCCGGCACCTACGGCAGGTGCTGGCCATGACGCGGACCATGTTGGTGGGCATCACGCCCAGCCGGGGTCCGCGGAGCGCGGAGCACTTTCACATCAGCCTGTCGGCCGTGGTGATCAACTACTTCACCTACGGCCCGGTGCTGCTCGGCGAGGACGCGCTCGACCGGCGCGCCCTCGACGAGCGTCGAGCCCACGTCCACTGGGTCGTGGACACCTGGCTCGACGGCCTCGAGCACCATCGTTGATACAAGGGACGCACTTGCGTACTTGCGTAGCTGGGCTTCACCGCCTGGGTTCGACGGCCTCGAGCACCATCGTTGATACAAGGGACGCACTTGCGTACTTGCGTAGCTGGGCTTCACGCGCCTGGGTTGGACGGGTCGAAGGGGCCGGAAGCGCAAGTTGGCAAGTGCGTCCCCTGCGCAAGTTGGCAAGTGCGTCC
>DCLA01000047.1:80372-97434 GCA_002320815.1 Myxococcales bacterium UBA1660 | reverse complement strand
GGCAAGTTGGTTCCCTGGGGTCAGGTGAGCTTGGCGGCGGTCTCGGTGACGCGCTTGCCGAGGTACTTGGCGTGGGTGAGGTCGGCTTCGGTGGGGTCGTCGCCATCGGAGCCGACGGTGACCGAGGGACCGTAGGGGTTGCCGCCGGAGGCGAAGGTCAGGGGGTCGGTGTACCCGGGGGTCACGATGTAGCCGCCCCAGTGGTAGAACATGTTGTAGAGCGCCAGCAGGGTACTCTCCTGGCCGCCGTTGGGGTTCTGGGCGCTGGTGAAGCCCGCGTAGACCTTGTTGGCGAGCTTGCCGTTGAACCAGAGGCCGCCGGTGGTGTCGACGAAGGCCTTGAGCTGAGCGGCCATGTTGCCGAAGCGGGTCGGGGTGCCGAAGACCACGGCGTCGGCCCACTCGAGGTCGTCGAGGGAGGCCTTGGGCTCGTCCTTGGTCTTCTCGACGAAGGCCTTCCAGTCGTCCCGGGACTCGACGGCTTCTTTGGGGGCGGTCTCCTGGACGATACGCACGCGCACGTCGGCGCCGGCGGCCTTGGCGCCTTCGGCGACGGCCTGAGCCATCTGGTAGTTGGTTCCGGTGGACGAGTAGTAGATGACGGCGACGTTCGGCATGAGGTGCCCCCTGGAGGCTGAGTTGGGTCGAGGAATCGGGCGGCGGCTCGTGCCGCGCGCGCTGGAGTAGACGACGAGATGGGGTTGCCGTCACACAACGGCAAAGCACCTCACCGTTGCGAACGCGCAACCTCCGCACTCAGGCCCCCGGGCTGCCCGCGGGCCGCGCTGCCTCGGCGCGCCAGTCGATGTTCCCGGGGTCGAACTCGACGACCTCGGCCTCGACGACGGTGAGCTCCATGGCGGCTTTGGCGAGCGCCTCGATCTTGGGGATCAGGCGCTCGTCGGCCGCGTCGAAGGAGAGCTGCACCAGACCCACCGACGCGACCTCCTCGAGGACGTGGCCGCCGGTCAGCCGGGCCAGGGTGTCCGCGTCGCCCCGGGCCCAGACGTGCAAGACGCTCCGCGCCCGGAGGAGCTCCTCGAGCGCGAGCGGCGACTGCGGGAGCGGCGGCTTCGCTCGCTCTTCCCGCACCTCCCGCTCCTGGCGGGCGGCCGCGCGCTGCGCCGCGCGCCGGGTCTCGATGGAGGAGTGGACGACCACCTGGATCGCGGGCTCGGGCTCGGACGAGCAGGCGCCTCCGAGCGACGCCGTGGCGATCAGGACGGCGGTGACCGGGAGGGCGGCGACCAGGATGGATGGGAGCGGGAGGGTACGCATGGGCCACCTCTTCGCACCGGGTCGCCCCCGGTTGCGCCGGGCCGGTTGCTCCGGCTCGTCCTCCATGCTCGGTTCCCGCGATGAGCGCGGCGCATCAGGCGAGCACGGCGAGCGGTGCCCGCCTCGCCAGCCACCGGGAGGTCCTCCGGCTGGCGGTGCCCATCATGCTCTCCAACCTGTCCACGCCGCTCCTGGGCATCGTGGACACGGCGGTCGTCGGCCGGATCCCAGACCCCGCCCACGTGGGCGCCGTGGCGCTCGGCGCGCTGGTGTTCTCGTTCGTGTTCTGGGGCTTCGGTTTCCTGCGCATGGGCACCACCGGGCTCACCGCCCAGGCCCTCGGCGCCGCGGACGAACGGGAGGTCCGCGCGACCCTGGTGCGCGCACTCCTGGTGGCGGCGGGCTGCGGCACGGTCTTGGTCGCGCTGCAGTGGCCCATCCGCGCGCTCGCCTTCACGCTCCTCGAGGGGAGCGACGAGGTGGAGGCGCTGGGACGCGCCTACTTCGACCGCCGCATCTTCAGCGCGCCGGCGACGCTGACCTCCTACGCGCTCCTCGGTTGGTTCGTGGGGCTCGGCCGCACGGGGACCGCGCTGGCGCTCCAGCTGGTCCTCAACGTGACCAACATGGCCCTCGACGCGCTCTTCGTGCTGGGGCTCGGCTGGGGCGTGGAGGGCGTGGCGCTGGGCACGTTGGCCGCCGAGTGGACGGCGGCGATCGTGGGCGTGGTGGTCGCCTTCGCGGCGCTGCGGCAGCGGGGTTCGCGCTCGGTGGACTGGGAGCGGGTCCTCGATCGCGAGCGGGTCAAACGGACCTTCGCGGTCAGCGGCGACATCATGATCCGCTCGCTGGCCCTGGTCTTCGTCTTCGTCTTCTTCATGGCCCAGGGCGCGGCGATGGGAGATCTGCGGCTCGCGGCGAACGCGGTGCTCCTGCAGTTCGTGGACGCCTCGGCGTACTTCCTCGACGGCCTGGCCTTCGCTGCCGAAGCTCTGGTGGGCCGCGCCGTGGGGGCTCGGTCGCGCCCGGCGCTCCTCCACGCGATGCGGCGCACCACCCTTTGGGCGGCGGGGCTGGCCTTCGTCGCCAGCGCGCTCCTCTTCGGCTTCGGCGACACCTTCATCCGCTGGATGGTGGTCGACCCCGAGACCCGCGAGGCCGCCGCGCGCTTCCTCCCCTGGGCCGCCGCGGCGCCCATCGCCGGGGTGTGGTGCTTCCAGCTCGACGGGATCTTCATCGGCGCCACCCGCACCGCGGAGATGCGCAACGCGATGGTGGCCACGTTGGGGCTCTTCCTGGCCGCGTGGTGGCTGCTCCGTCCCTGGGGCAACCACGGGCTCTGGGCCGCGCTGCACATCAGCTACCTCGCGCGGACCGTCACCCTCGGCGCGTACCTGCCTCGATTGACGCGACTCCGTCACCCGGGCGGCGCGATTCCACCGTCATCACCGAGCTGAACGGCCGCCCGAGTCGCCACCCCGCTGGGTTGGATCGGCAAGTCCAGTGGCCGCTGAATGCCCCTCACCGGGTGGGAATGCGAGCAAAACCCACATGTGGGTTCGCGGCATGGGCCTTGCTCCTGGGAGCGGCGCGATGAAGTACACCCTCCCCCTCCTCCTGGTCGCCCTCTTCGGCTGCGCGGCCACCCCCTCCCCCGACGCCAAGGGCGTCGAGAGCGACATCCTCGCCGACGGCAGCTACGACAGCTTCTACGATCCCACGGTGCACCCCCTCGAGCTGGGCGGGACCACCGGCGCGACGATCGAGTACGGCACGCGCTACCACGCGTTCGATTTCGACCTCTACGGCGACGCCACGGTGACGCTGACCACGGACGCGGCCGATCCCTACGTCGACACCGTCGTCTACCTCTACCGCGAGGGGGAGAGCGGCTGGGGCAGCTACATCGCGCGCAACGACGACGCGCCCGGCCTGGGGCTCTTCTCGCACCTCGACGAGGACCTCGGCGCCGGCCACTACCGCCTGATGGTCAAGGGGTACGACCGCTCGGTCGAGGGCGCCTTCACCCTGGCCAGCACCTGCACCGGCGAGGGCTGCGCCGCCCCCGTCGCCCGCGAGTGCCTCTTCGGCTCGACCTTCTACGAGCTCCGCCACACCGACCCCCGCTTCACCGTCGAGGGCCGCACGCCCTACACCAGCGTCGAGGGGCTCAGCGCCCTGCGGAAGCTGCAGATCCTGACCGCCGTGCGGGTGGCCTACACCGAGGTGACCGACTCCACCGAGGCCCTGGCCGCCGTCGATGCCGGCGAGGTGATCCACTACGACGTGGTCCACGCCGCGAGCGGCCTCCGCTTCGCCATCTGGGAGTACGGCGCCGGCGACAACAGCTACGGCGCGATCTTCGCCGACCGCTCCACCGAGATCCTCGCCGAGATCAACGACGGCGACTTCTACGAGTGCACCCTCTTCACCGACGACGTGACCACGACCCTCCCCGGTGAGGGCGAGGACTGCACCCCGGCCCTCGGCTGCGCCGGGACCCTGCGCTGCAACGGCTACGTGGCCGAGGCCGGCTCCGGCAAGTGCATCTCCGAGGCGCCCCTCGCGGGCGAAGGCACCGACTGCGGCGCGGGCTTCCCCGCCTGCGGCGAGGGCCTCATCTGCGCCGGCGTCGCCGTGGACCCGGCCTGGGGCCTCTGCAACCCGGAGTGGATGCGCGGCACCTTCACCGATGCCACCGCCACCGCCATCGCCGACGTCGCCACCGTGGAGCGCACCCTCTACGCCTACGGGCTCGCCACCGTCACCACCGACGTGGAGATCGACCTGGCCCTCGAGCACACCTACCCCGGCGACCTCCTGATCACCCTGATCAACCCCGTGGGCACCGAGGCCGTGGTCTTCGACGGCGAGGTCGACGACTTCGACTCCGAGACGATCACCGTGAGCCGCGCGCTGAGCGCCTTCCCCGGCGACGAGGACGCCAACGGCGCGTGGACCCTCCGGGTGACCGACCGCGTGGCCCAGGACGTAGGCACCCTGCAGAGCTGGTCGCTGACCCTGACCAGCCGCTGGGACTGAGCCCCACCCGCCTCCCGGCGTCGCTCCAAATGCACGGGCCGCTCCCCCTCGGGAGCGGCCCGCGCTATGTGGGGGGAATGGCGAAGCGCAAGCGCATGGTGGACACCTCGGTCCGCGAAGAGGACATCGAGCTCGGGCAGTCCCGGACCAAGGCCCGCAAGGAGCGCAAAGACCTCCAGAGCCGCCTGGAGGCGCTGGCGATGCGGCTCGCGAAGACCCCGCCGCACATCGTCGCGGGGCTGGACCTGGGCGTCGAGGCCGAGCGCGAGATCGCGCAGCTCGCGAGCCAGAAGAAGGGCAGCGCCCTGGCGCGGCAGCGCAAGCGCGTGGGCGGCGTGCTGCGGACGATGGACCTCGACGAGATCGAGGCGGCGCTGGAAGCGAAGAACCGGTAGGGCTCGGGCGCAGGGGGCGCGGGGGCGGAGAGCGCGCGGGCGCGGGGCGCGGGGCCGAAGCGCAAGTTGGCAAGTGCGTCCCCATGGCAAGTTGGCAAGTGCGTCCCCATGGCAAGTTGGCAAGTGCGTCCCCATGGCAAGTCGGGGCGGGAGCGTGGAGATGCGCAAGTTGGCAAGTGCGTCCCCATGGCAAGTCGGGGCGCGGTAGGGTGGGGGATGTCGAACGCTCTTCGTGAACTGTCCAAGGATGACCGGAAGCAGCTCTTTCGGTTCCTCACTGCCGCCATCTGGTCCGATGGGGAGGCGGCGCCGGAGGAGATCGATCTCCTGACCGACGTGCTCCTCGAGTCGGGGCTGGAGAAGGACGAGATGCAATACGTGGCCGCGCTGCTCCAAGCGAAGCCGCGGGTGGAGGAGATCCTCCGCGCGGACCAGGTGCCGCTCGACCACCGGGAGATCCTGGTGGCGTTCATCCGCGAGGCGGTGCTCGCCGATGGCGAGGTGACCCGCGCCGAGATCGCGTCGGTGAAGTCCATCGGCGACGCGCTGGGGGTGGCGATCGCGCTCCCCGACGCGACCGACGAGGAGGAGTGAGCGGAGCGGGCGGGCCGCGCGGCTACGGGGTGCAGGGGCGAGCGGTGTCGACGACGTAGACGGCTTGGTCGCGGGCCCAGTCGGAGACGAAGGCGATCTGGCGACCGTCGGGTGAGGGGCTGACCTGGGGTCCGTCGAAGGGCTCTTCGGTCATGCCGTGGGTGTGGGCCAAGCGGACGATGCGGCCGGAGCCGTCGGTGCGGACGGCGACGAGCTCGCCGCGGTAGGGGGTCGACGCGCCGGCGGAGACGCCGACGAAGACCCAGCCGGGGAGCCGGACGTTCTGCGCGGACACCTGGCCGCCGCCGATGGTGATGGGCGCGGAGGTCAGGACCTCGATGGCGCCGTCGGCGAGGGAGCGGCGCAGCAGGACGCCGTCCTCGGTGCTCGTGGTCGTCCGGGCGAGGCCGATGGCGTAGTCGCGGCCGCTCTCCTGGACGAGGTCGAAGGCGGTGGGCTCGCCGAAGGCCCAACGCTCGCCGACCGGCGCCCCCACGCGGTCGTAGATGTCGGTGGAGACGGTGCTGCGCACCACCACGTAGGACCCGGAGGGCGAGATGGTGGCCCAGCGGGCGTCGGTCGAGAGCACGATGTCCGGCCCCTTGATGCGGCCGGCGAGGTCGTAGACGAAGGCCACGAAGTCACCGCGCTCGTTCTCGCCGGTGAGGACGAGCGCGCGACCGTCGTCCGAGGCGCGCCCCATCCCCGCGCCGAAGGTGAGCGAGCGGTAGCCGGGGAAGGCGGCGATGTCCGTGGCGCTGCCGGTCCCCACGCTCCACTGGAAGAGGGTGTCGTCGCGGACGGCCAGGCGGAGGTCGGGCTCCGTGGGGTGCCAGACCTCGTCACTCTGCGCGGTGACGAAGGGGGAGAGCTGCAGGGGTAGGTAGTCGGCCGCGCGCAGCACGATGCCGGTGTTCCCGCTCTCCACGTAGAGGGCGGTGCCGTCGGCGTTCCAGACCGGCCGCGTCGAGCCGGCGTGGGTGGAGAGGTCGCTCCAGTTGGATCCGAGGAAGCCGGCGATGGGGTTGGGCCCCTGGTCGCTGGCGCGCCAGACGGTGGTGCGGAAGACGGGGTCCTCGACCGAGCGGGCGTAGGCGGGGGCATCGATGGCCGGGATGCTCTGGGTCGCCGAGCCGGTGACGAACGCGCAGGCCTCGAAGGCGAGCGGGCCGGTGGGACCCAGGTCGGGCGCCCCGAGGTCCGGGGGGCCGAGGTCGGGCGCGCCCAGATCGGGGGCCCCGGCGTCGCGGGGGCCGGCGTCGGTCGCGACGCCCATGTCGGCGACGGTGACCGGGACCGGCTCGCAGCCGGTCTCCGCGGCACAGTAGAGGCCCGGGTCGCACTCGAGGGCGTCGTAGAGGCAGAGGCCGTCGCGGCAGGCGGGCACGGAGCAGGCGGCCATGGCGGGACACTCGGCGTCGGCGGCGCACTCGGGCTCTTCGCAGAGCTCCCCGACGCCGTCGGTGCAGCCCTGGTCGACGCAGTTGCCGGCGAGGCAGCTCTCGCCCTCGCCGCAGACCACGGCCGAGCAGTCGCGGGTCATCACCACGGTGACGGCGGTGTCCTCCTCGTGCCGGATGACGACGTCGCGCGAGGCGAGCACGCCGCCGGCGCCGTTCAGCAGGGACACCGTGAGACCTCGGCGCGCCGAGGAGCCGAGGCCCTCGACTTCGAAGAGCCGGCGGCCGTCGACGTAGGACTCGGCGCCCGAGAGGGTCTCGTCGGCGACCGTTCCGTCGATGGTCAGCCGGGCCCCGACGAATTCCACCCCGGCCACGTAGTCGGTGCGGAGATCCACCGAGAGGGCCAGGTCGGGGTCGCCTTCACACGACGCGAGGAGCCCGAGGACGAACAGCGAAGAGCACAACAGCCGGAGCGTCACCGGGCCGACGGTAGCACGGGCGCGGCTTCGGCCACGGCCCAAGCGTCGGGCGCCGTGGTCAGCCCGTGGTCCACCAGGCGCGGGACGATCACCGCATCGACGGTCGCGGCGAAGAGCTCGCGGCCCTCCTCGGAGGTCATCACGCCGAGGGCCTCGAGCTCCCTCTTCAGCTCGGGCCCGATGGGCGCGCCGAGGGGCATGGCCTCGTGCATCTTGGCCCGGAGGTGCCGGAAGGCGACGGGGAGGTAGCGCTCGGTGCGTTCGCGGCCTTCGAAGTCCAGGGTGGGCCAGGTGGCGGCGAGGAAGCTCCAGCCCAGCTTGGCATGGAGCACCTCGTCGGCGGCGAGCTGCTCCACGACCCGGCGGATCACCGGCTCGGTGGTGAGCTCGCGCTCTTCGGTGAGGAGCGCGATGGAGACGGTCTCGCTGAGGCAGCCGACGAACATCACGTTGCGCAGGCAGGCCTCCAGGGGCGGGGCGTCGGGGTGGTCCGGCAGAGGCTGGGTCGCGAGCTCGGTCTCGGCGACGGGCTCGCCGCCGAGCAGGGTGACCACGCCGGCGCAGAGGCTGGCGTGGCGGAGCTCGTCCATGGCCATGCGCAGCACGGTGGTCTTGTGCTCCAGGGTCGCGGCGGCGGCCATGAGCTGGGGGAGCAGGCGGGCGAAGACGGCGGCGCTCTGGTGCTCGTGGACCATCCGGGCGCGCCAGGTGTTGCGCGCCAGGGCCCGGGCGCGGTCGGAGTAGGTGCCCGCGAGGGCGCCATCCGCGAGGGCGCCCTCGGGGTCGGTGTCGCCCCGGCGGAGCGCGGTGCGCAGCAGGCGCTCGTGCTCGGTGCGCAGCGGCCCGCTGCCCACGTCCAATCGAAGCTCGGCCATCGCGCGCAGTCTACACCGCGCTCAGAGCGGGGCGAGCTCGCGCGGGGGGGCCGGCTCGGGCTCGGCGGCCCAGGGGTTCTGCAGCTGCTCGAGGACGGGGCGGGGCTCGGCGCGTCGCGCGGGCGCCGGCGCGGCGGTCGAGGGCGCCGGCGCGGCGGTCGGGGCCGGGGGGCGGACCCGCCGGCGCACGGGGGTGAGGGCGATGCCCAGGGTCGGCGCGGCCTCGGGGCCCAGGAGGCGGGCGGCGGTCTCGTGGCCGGCGAGGACCACGCGCAGGGGCCGCGGGCTCGCGGGGCGCTCGAGGGTGACCGGGGTGTTGCCGACCAGGACGCCGTCGAGGAAGACCTCGGCGCCGGGCGGGTCGGAGAAGACCTGGGTGGTGGGCGCCGCGGGGGCGGGCGCGGACGCGGACTCGTCGAGGGGCTCGCTCGCGCTGGGCCGGCGCGCCGACTCGACGGGGCCCGCGGGGGGGCTCGCGGCTGGGCTCGCGGCGACGGCGCCTGCGGCGGTCGACGCCGGGGAGGCGAGCTGGGGCATCGGATCGGCGGCGGCGCCGCCGGAGCGGGCGAAGGCGGCCCAGGCGCCGATCACCGCGACCGCGGTGAGGGCGGCGACTCCGAGCACCCGCGGCGATCGCGAGGGCGGGGGCACCGGCGGGAGGATGGGCGTCTCGCGGCCGCGGTCGGGTCGGGCAGGGGCCGGCGCGCAGCGGCGGGCGCGGAGCGCTTCGCCGAGCTCGGCGGCGGTCTGGAAGCGCTCGGCGGGGTCCTTCTCCAGGAGCCGCATGACGATGGGCTCGAGCCACCCGATGTCCACGCCGCGCTCGCTGGGCGTCAGGGGGATCTCGCGCAGATGGCTCTCCACGAGCTGGGCCCAGCTCCCGCGGTCGTCGAAGGGCAGCTCGCCGACGGCGAGCTCGTAGAGCATCACGCCCAGGGAGTAGAGGTCCGAGCGCTCGTCGACGTCGGTGGCCCGCGCCTGCTCCGGCGAGAGGTAGTGGGGGGTCCCGGTGACCACGCCGGCCCGCGTGATCTTGGGGCTCTGGGCATCGAGGAGCTTGGCGATGCCGAAGTCGACCACCTTGATCCGCTCGGGCCCGTCGCCGTAGAGGGCCACGACGTTGTCGGGCTTCAGGTCCCGGTGGACCACCCCGACCGCGTGGGCCGCCGCGAGCCCGCGGACGATCTGCTCGGCCAGCGCGGCCACCCGCTCGACGGGCATGGGCTCGCCGGGGACCAGGAGGTCCTCCAGGGAGGGCCCGTCGAGGAACTCCATGACCTGGTAGGGCCGCCCGTCGGGCAGGACCCCGAAGTCGTAGACCGAGACCACGTTGGGGTGGGCGATGCGGCTCACCACCCGCGCCTCGCGCAGGAAGCGGGCCTCGAGCATCTCGGCGACCTCGAGCTCCGGCGCGGCATGGAGCACCTTGAGGGCCACGGTGCGGTTCGCGGCCAGGCTGTGGGCCCGATAGACCCGGCCCATCGCGCCCTCGCCGATGGGCGCGAGCACCCGGTAGCGCCCGTCGAGCACCGAGCCGATCAGGGTGTCCACCGCGGGTGGCGCGACGGCCTCCTCGGGGAGGCCATCGGCGGTCTGGTCCAGGGTGGGCGACGGATCGGTCATGGCGACGAACGAGGGTGCGTATGGGGTCACCGGCGGCGCGTTAGCGCTCCCGCGGAAAAAAAAGATCGGCGGCGGGCGGCGCGGGCGGACGCGGACGCCTCGGCGGCTCGCGTCAGCGGCGGTCGGCGAAGAAGGCGCGGACCTCGGCGGCCCGGGCGCGGACGTCGTTGCGGCCCACCTCGACGAGCTGATGGGCGTAGTCGGCGTCGAAGAGGATGAAGCTCAGGAGGTCGGCGTCGAAGGTGCCGCCCATCTCGGCGAGATGGGCGATGATGCGCCCGCGCAGGCCCCGACCGTGCAGGCCCTGGGCGTGGTCCCGGGCCAGGCGACCGAGGTCCTGGCTGGGCCGGAAGACCAGGGTCTCCACCCGCCGGTAGGGGGCGCCCCGGGCGTCGGTGAGCACCGCGTCGAGGTCGTCGCGCTCGCGCCGGTCGAGGAGCTCTTCGAGGCGCTCCAGGAGGCGGTTGAAGCGCTCCAGGACCTGGAGATCGTAGCCGATGGGATCGAGGAGCAGGGCGTCGAGGACCTTGCCGGCGAGGAAGACCGGGCCGGGGTAGCTCTCCTCCATGACCGGCCGCACCTCGGGCTCCGCGAGGAGCGGGATGACCACCAGGCGGTTCACGCCGAGCCGCAGCGCGGGCGCCATGGGCGTGTTGAAGCGGACGCCGCCGTCGGCGTAGTAGCCGTGGTCGATCTTGCGGGCAGGGAAGATCAGGGGGATCGCCGCCGAAGCCAAGACGTGGTCGGCGCGAATGCGGTCCCGGACGGCGCGGCGTCGGCGGGCCTTGGAGGCGGCGTAGGTCACGCCGGGTGCCAGGTCGGTGAAGAGGGTGGTGGTCCCGGTGGCCACGTGGAGCGCGGTGACCACCAGGGCGTCGAGGCGGCCCTGGTCGATGTTGCGCCGCAGGCGCCGCCAGGGGACGCCGTTCTCCACGAGGTCCTCGAGGGCCTCGGCGTTCAGCACGGCGCGCCCGGTGGTCTTGGGGTCCCGGGTGAGCGGGTCGGGCCGCCCGAGGAGCATGCCCAGCGGGTCCAGCCGGAGGTGTTTGCTCAGCTCCAGGGTGAGCCAATGGCGGAGCAGGCCGGCGGCGTCGTGGTCGGGCACGTCGGCGTGGGCGGCGACCCAGGCAGCGTTGATCGCGCCCACGCTGGTGCCGCAGACGACGTCGAAGAGGGTCCGCGCGTCGGGCCCGGGGTCGGTCTCCGCGAGGACCTCGGTGATCCCCGCGATCACGCCGGCTTCGTAGGCGCCGCGAGCGCCGCCGCCGCCGAGGACGATGCCGGTGGTGGTCTCCATGGCCCGCCACGATAGCGCAGCGCGCCGAGGCAGAGGGAAGCGACGCGAAGACAGGGGAAACCCGGGGGTCCGCGTGGCGCCCCCCGGGGCTCACTCGTAGCGGAGGCCCTCGACGGGGAGCATGCGGGCGGCCCAGGCGCTGGGGGCGATGGTGGCCACGGTGCAGATGGCCACGGCGACCAGGCTGGTGATCACCAACTCGGAGCCGTCGAAGACCACCGGCAAGTGGTCGATGAGGTAGACCTTCGGGTCCAGGGCGAACTCGAAGGTCGCGAGGTAGGCGATGAGCCCACCTCCGATCAAGAGGCCTATCAAGGTGCCTATGATGCCGATGACCAGGCCCTGGAGGACGAAGACGTTGAGCACCGTCCAGTCCGTGGCGCCCATGGCCTTGAGGATGGCGATCTCGCGCTTCTTCTCGAGCACGATCATGATCAGCGTCGCGATCACGTTGAAGGCCGCCACGAAGATGATGGTGGCGATGACCAGGCCCAGGGTGACCTTCTGGATCTCCAGGGCCGTGAAGAGGTTCCGGTTGAGCTCCGCCCAGTCCAGGGTGTGGAAGGGGCCGCCCAGGTCGCGCTCCAGGCGCCGGGCGATCTCCGCCGAGCGCTCCAGGTCGTGCAGGCGGATCTCCACGCCGGTGACGGCGTCGCCCTGGCCGTAGAAGTGCTGGGCCTCGTAGAGGTCGGTGTAGACCAGGCGGGTGTCGTACTCCTGGAACCCGGCCTCGAAGATGGCGATGACCATGAACTCGCGCGAGCGCGGCGCCTGAGCGTCGGGGGCGAAGGCGGAGACGTCCAGACCGGCCAGGGGCGAGACCAGGGTGACCCGGTCGCCGACGCCGAGGCCGAGGTTCTGGGCCAGGCTCTTGCCGACCACGATGCCGGGGAGCTCGTCGGTGCCCTGCTGGTCCTGCCGCTCGCGCTCCAGGTCGTCGTCGACGAGCTGCTCTTCCCACTCGGAGCCGGTGTCGAGCTCTTCGGGGTCGAAGTCGGCCAGGAGGTCGTTCATGTCCTCCGGGGACAGCGTGTCCACTTCGGGCAGGGGCTCGAACTCGTCGCCCTCCCCTTCGTCCGGGCCGGCGGCGACCTCGGGCTCGCTGGGGTCGTCCAGGTCCCAGGCCGCGCGCTGGCGACGGGCCGGGAGGAGCGCGCCGTCCTCGCCGAAGAGGTCGCCCTCGGGGACCCCGAGCTCGGCGGCCAGGTCCCGAGCCTCGGGGCTGCCCATCTCGATGTCGGAGGCCGCGGGCTCGGCGCCCTCCCCTTCGTCGCCTTCGCCGTCGCCCATCTCCTCGAGCCAGCCCCAGCTCTCGCTGACCTCGCCCAGCTCGGTGGGCCGGGGCGGGGGCTCGGCGCCTTCGCGGCGGAGACCGCGCAGCGAGCCCTGGACGAGCTGGGAGGGCAGGTCGAGCACGGAGGGCATCAGCTCGGGGTCGACGCCCTTGACCAGGACGCCGGCCAGGCGGTCGCCCTTGGCCAGCATCATCTCGTTGATCAGGAAGGGCCCCACGCCGGCGACCTCGGGCATGTCGTCGGCCCGCTGGATCACGTCGCGGTACTCGTCGAAGTCCACGCCGTACTTCATGACCAGCACGTGGGCGTTCACGCCGAGGACCTTCTCGCGGAACTCCTGCTGGAAGCCGGTGGTGATGGCCAGGACGCTCAGGAGCGCCGCCACGCCGAGGGCCACGCCGGCCACGGCGATGAAGGTGATCACCGAGACCATGCGGCTCCGCTTCTTGGAGCGCAGGTAGCGGCGGCCGATCTGGAAGGCGTAGGCCATCAGCCGGGCGCACCTATCACGGCGCCTCGCGGCGGGCCATCCGATTCCCGGTTGCGTGCACGGCGTTCACTGCTCGGCTAAACTGGGCTTCTTCGATGTTTCTTCACTCTTATCGGACTTTCGCCGGATTCGGGCGGGAGCGGTGGCGCCCGTGGGCGCTGCTCGTGGTGCTCGCAGCCGCCGGCTGCTCCGAGAACGCGATGTACGATCTGGACGGCGGCGCGATGGACGCGGCCGTCGTCGAGGCGCGCAGCCTGGAGATCGTGGGCGACCCCACCGTGTCCCTCGCGGGGGGCGACACCGCCGACCTGACCGTGCAGCTCCGGGACCCGAGCGGGGCCCCCTTGGCCGGCGAGACCGTCCGCTTCGCCCTCGATGGGCGGGCCCACGACTCGACCCTGGAGACGGTGACGGCGACCACCGACGCCATGGGGTTGGCCCACTCGGCGCTCCAGGCGGGCACGGTGGTGGCCGCCTTCCGCGTGCGCGCCTCGGCCGACGACGCGGCCAGCGTGTCCTTCGACGTGGCCGTCGGCGACGCCGGCTTCGGCAGCATGCAGGTGACCCCCGAGTACGTGGGCGAGCGGGAGACGCTGCCGCGGGTGGTGGTCGGGCTCTTCGCCGACGCCGACTGCGAGGACGACTTCGTGCGCCGGGACCCGGGCGACCGGCTGCAGGTCCTGAGCGAGGACGACGAGCTGGTGCGCTTCCTGGGGCTCCCCGCCGGGGTGAGCTTCGCCGTGGCCGTCCGCGCCGAGGGCGAGGGCGGCACCGTGTTGGCCTGGGGCTGCGAGGACCGCATCGCGGTGGAGGCCCTGGAGACCACCGACGTCGACGTGACCTTCGACGACGAGCCCCTGGTCGTCGACGGGTCCTACCAGACGACCAGCGTCTTCCCGACCACCACCGGCGAGGACGTGGCCACGGCGCTCGAGGGCGCGCGGGACGCGCTGCTTCCCGCCAGCGACGCGACGCTGATCCTGGACGCCGCCGAGGCGACCCTGAGCGGCGCGGAGGCCACCGAGCTGCGGGCGGCGCGGGCCAGCGGCTTCGACGCGACCTACCAGACGGCGCTGGAGTCCCTGGGGCCCGCGGCGGCCCACGAGGCGCTGATCGACCGGCTGCGCACCGAGCTGACCTCGCTGACGGTGGTCGGGCGCCTGCGCGCGACCGAGGGCGAGCTCGACTTCTCGGTGCTGCGCCTGGGGATGGGCGCCGGCGAGCTGGAGGTGGCGCTCACGGAGCTCACCATCGAGACCAGCCTCGACGCCACCCTGGACTCGGAGGAGCTCCGGGTGAGCGAGCTGCTCATCGATCTGAGCGCCTCGGAGCTGGTGCGGGCGCTGGCGACCCGGGAGGCCTTCGACCGGCTCCTCGACGGACCGAGCGCGTGGTTGGCCAGCGCGGCGAGCTGCGCGGCCCTGCCGCCGCCGGAGGAGCCCATCGGCTGCGACGCGGTCTGCCTGCAGGCCGCCTGCCGCACCGTGCTCGCCGACTACTGGACGGCCGCGCTGACCGTGATCGAGGCGCTGGACCAGGAGCGCTCGACCCTGGAGCTCGACGGCTCCGCCAATGTGGCCGACCTCGCCGGGGACCTGCAGGTGGACACCCTGGAGGGTAGCCTGGCCGGCGAGTGGACCGGGCCCAGCGCAACGAGCCCCGAAGCCCTCGAGGGCACCTTCAGCGGCGAGCGGATCACCCCGCCGCGCTGATCGGATGCGCGGGGCCGACTATCCGCTCCGCGCGGCGCGCGAGCTCAAGGACCGGGCCGTCGACGAGGCCGCCCGGGAGCTCGGCGAGGCCACCGAGCGCACCCGCCACGCCGAGGCCGCGGTGACCCGAGCGCGCGAGCGGCTCGGCGCCCACGCGGTGGAGACCGAGCGCTGGGAAGCCGGCGAGCGCCAGCGGGGCGGCGGCAGCGCGGCGACCTTCCTGGCGGTCCAGGCCTACCGGGAGCGGCGGCGGTCGGAGCGCGACGCGCTACGCGAGGCGGTGACGGCGGCCCAGGCGGAGGTGGCCAGCCGGCGGGAGGCCGAGCGCGAGGCGCGCGAGGCGTTGGCCCAGGCGCGCGCCGAGGCCGAGGCCGTGGAGCGGCACGAAGAGCGCTGGCGGCTCGAGCGACGCAAGACGGCGGAGCGCAAGGAAGAGCAAGAAGCCGAGGACGTCGCTCAAGCGCGGCGCTTCCACGACGAGGACTGAGGTAGGGCGCCGCGGCAGCTTCCGGGCGCCCTGACCCCAGCCCTCCGTCAGGGCTCCAGTCGCGAGTTACAAGACTCCGGAAGCTGGCACGGCTCCGGAAGATCACTGATCATCAGCCCGCAGTAGTCGGGCATGGCCTCGATACAGTCGTAGAACCGCTGCACTCGGATATAGCAATCCGAGTCCGGCCCATAGAACGACCGGGTCGACACACACAAGTCCAAGCCTCCGCTTGGGAGAGAGAAGCCCGGACAGCGAATGGTCCGACCCTCGTTCACGTACTCGAAGTGAGATCTCCACCAGCGACAGACGTCGGTCGCCTCGTCGTCGTCCAAGTCCGCAAAGCGCTTCTCACCGGACACATCGATACCATCCGGCGGCGCTTGAAAGCTGTCACCACACCCGAGCGCGACCACGAAGCCGAGTACTGCAAAAATGTGCCACGGATTACAGTGGGTCATCGACAACCTGCCATGTCGGAGGTGTCGCCCGGGACCCAACAGACCGACTCTTGCCCGGGGCAGTTCCTGGGCTCACTCACGAAAGCGGGAGAACCCCCGACAGTGTCGCAGTACATCGCGTCAAGGGGCTGACATCGGAAGAATGAACCTGAGCCACTACAGTCATCTGAGATGCAACGTGAGCTAGGAGGACAATTTGTATGACTGCCGTAGCAACGCCGGTACCCAAACAGGCAGGCGTCCGCGTTCCCCTCGAACACTTGAGTTTCGAAGTTATAGGAACAGTAAGCGTCGCGATTGGGCACACATACCTCTCCGTCCTCGGTGCACTCCCAGGTGCCGGCATCCTGTAGGACGCCGCATCCCGGAACCTCGACGTCGCAACGGGCTGAGGGCGGCGTCCAGCCTTCGTCGATTCTGCGATCGCAGTCATTGTCGAGACCGTCACAATCGTCAGAGGCGCTCGATGGAGCGTTCACTTCGCACTCGTCGCCGTGATCCGTGCAAATCCAGGTTCCCTCCACATCGGCACACGGTTCGCACCCTGCACCCGTGTCCTCGATACAGGGCCTGACGCACCGCCCGTCTCGTTCTACGAGGCCGTCGCAGCAGAGGTCTCCGTTTCCGGAGGGCGGATCTTCGCCGAATTGACCACAACCAACGCACTCTTCACTGGCAGGATCACAGACGTCGTCGCCGCAGCACTGCCCCCCGCCGACTTCGCATCCAGCACCCTCGGGACGGCAACATTGGCCGAGCGCCAGCTCACCTGGCTCGAGGGGGTTGTCCAGGGCAGGGTCACATTCATCTTCGGGATGACAGCAAAGGTATGGATCGTTCCGCGAGTAGTCGGCGCACGCGGGTTCGGTCGGGTCAGAGGCGCAAAGACTTTCGAGCTCGGGGTCCGGTTCGCGATACTCGCAGCTCGATCGGTGCGCTATGCAGATCGAACAGGCTCCATCCTCTAGGCACTCGGAAGTTTCTCCGGAAAGCCCGTCACACGGACATTGGCTATCGTCTTCGCAAGGGCGCTGGCAAATCAACCGTCCACCGCGGGTATCGTCAGGCAGGCACAACGTGCCGGGCTCGCAGACGTTGCAACCCGGGTTTCCCCAGTTCGCATCGCAGCCATTGCCCTCTCGGCGCGGTAGGGCGCAGAGACCAGGCTCGCCGTTCAAATTATCGAAGTTAGGGCATCCTGGCCCGGTTCCAGAATAGGCGTCCGTTGGTTTGCAATAGGTTCCGGACTGGCAGGCCTCGAAAGGCGAGTCCGGATCGCAGGCTGTTGCAAACGTTTGCCCGAGGTCCTGGCACGTTCCGAACCCTCCGCCGGGCTCACCTGTGGATGGAACGCAAGTGAGAGGACTCGGACAGAGGGCCACGGCTCCGCCGACGACGTCGGGGTGGCATGGGTCCGTGTGGCAGGTAGCGCGCAAAGCGTCAGCCCGCGAGAGCTTCGGAACACACGACGAAATGCAGGCAGGTAGCTCCGTGTCTTCATCGCAGGGACCTTCACCGCAAGCGGGAGGTGTCGGGCTGCATTCGGCGCCGAGCGAGAAAAAGGCTCCGATGATCAGGCTCAGCAGGAGCGGAATCCGGGGGGGGGGGGCGTTCATCCCCCCGCTGTACCC
>DCLA01000047.1:79751-80080 GCA_002320815.1 Myxococcales bacterium UBA1660 | reverse complement strand
GGGGGGGGGGGGCGTTCATCCACCCGCTGTACCCGAGAGGGGACCATTCGTCTATTCCCAGAAGGGGTGAGACAACATGGCTCGCGGCTTTTGGACTGGGGACCGCAAGATTGCTGGCGGCGAGGGTTGGGCCGCGCAAAGCGAAAGCTAATGAGAGACTCGGCGGGTAGGTGGTCTCCCCCCCGAAGACTGAGCCCCTTCGTGTGAGTCTCCGACCACCCGTCAGGCTTGACAGGAAGCCCCGGCGCGAACCGGTTGAGACGGCGATGAAGAGGAAGAAGCACAACCCGGCGCGCTGGCGCTGCTGCCCGCGCGTCGCTTCCCCGGCA
>DCLA01000047.1:64072-79448 GCA_002320815.1 Myxococcales bacterium UBA1660 | reverse complement strand
TGCCCGCGCGTCGCTTCCCCGGCACCAAGGTCGCGCCCGGTGCGCCCTGGCAGAACTGCTACGCCGAGACCTTCAACCCACGCTCCCGCGACGAGCCCCTCGCCGGCGACCTCCTCGGCCACCTCGTCGAGGCACGTGTCCTCCTCTAGGCTACCGACGGGAGTACAACGACGAGCGTCCCACTCGACGCTCGGCTACCGGCCCATGTCGCCGTGCTGTGGGCGCTCCTGGTAGGTCATATCGGAGACCGACCTCCGCGACCGACTTGTCCTCCCCGAGGATCGGGTGCCCCCTTACGCAGCTCGGCGAATTTCCTCGGGCTTGTGCCCTCTTCCTCATAACCGCTCTCTATTCCGGCTTGGGCCACGGCTTCCCGTCAAGCCATACGAGTCGCCGGAGACTCACACGAGCTTTGCCCCGCTTCTCCGGCGCCATACCATGCATCCTACCTCCTAGGCCGGTGCACATCCCCAAGAATAGTCAGGCGAGGACCAGGCTCCAACCGTTTGTCGCCCAGCGGCCCAGCGCTCCTCGACATCCACCGAGGAATGCTGTAAACGCAGTTCATGAACGCAAAGCTGCGCGTCTTGCACCAGAAGCGGAGAGAATCTCGTGAACAAAGCATCCAACCGTAGTGTCATCCTATGTAGGCACGCCCTGCCGGCAATCCTTACATCGGCTATTGGCTATCTCATCGGCACTAGCAGCTCCGCGCCTTCTGCTCAGACGTCGTACCTGCAACCAATTCAATGGCGCGCTGCATCGCCCGATCCTGTCGATACGCACCACGCCGGGCTCGAGTCTCCGCTCGAGGTAGAGCTTGAGGCTGTCGCAGTGGAGAACGGAGCGCGAGGAGAGACGCTTCGCATGGAGTTGCGAGTTCTCGACCGACGTGGACCATCCCGCGCCGCCTACCAGGCCGAGCTCGTGACGGACACGGGAGAAACAGTATGGAGGGCCCCAGCGCCAGAAATCCGGCGGCTGACTGAACACGAAACCGTAGAGTCGCTCCGCACGACAGAGAGCTTAGACGACGGCTATTTTGTGTATAAGGTCACCGTTGTAGCCGGAAACGATGAGGACAGCACCTTGAGCAGCCTTGCCATACAGTATTTGTATGTTGAGAATGGATCTCTCTACCCAGTTGACGCGAACACCTTCTTTTCTCGCTCCAACGCAAATCGCGTGCATTTAGTGGAATCATGACCCGTTCCAACCTATTTATTAGCCTGGTTTGTCTCGCCGTTCTCGCGACTACTTCAGGAGCGTCTGCGGACACCTACGGTACGGTCAGCGGCACGCTTGGCTTCTACCAAAACCAAGGCTCGTACTGTCCCTCTGACGAAGACTGTGTAGGCTCGCGGTACACTGAGAGCGCTTACAATACCTACCAGCCGGTACGCAACGTCCGAGTGTATATCAATGGTGCAAACGGTTCCCAGATTGGGGATGGATGCACGGATGACAACGGCGTATTCAGTGTTCCATGGTATTCGTCGACTAGCGACACTCAAGCAAGCCTTGTGTGGAGTGCGGAGCACTGCGACTCCAGGGTCGCTATTCGCTCGGGCAGTGGCAATACATTCGTCATGTGGACCCCGAACAAAGCGATCTCCAATGGCAGGCCGACCAACTGGGGCACCATGAACTGGGGTTCCCCGAACGCGGCTCACGCGATAGCCAATGTATATGATGGCGCAGAACGCACCTGGCGCGACTCGTTACAGTACGCGAACAGGCTGCTAACCTACTTCAATAACGTCGAGGTTCGCGCGTTCTCCTCAGCCTGCTCGACGAGCTGTTATCAAGAAAGCACAAACCGCGTGTTGCTCGACACCGCCCCGGACACCCCCTACGTATATAGTCCGCGGATTGCTCACGAGCTTGGTCATGCGGCCTCTCGGTTCGCATCGCGAGAACAGAGAAGCAAGGTGTGTGGGGACTATAGCTTCGGGGGCTCTGGCGGCTGGAGCTATGATTCGAGCGAATGGTCCTGTGCTGCCTTCGAAGAAGGCGTGGCCACTTGGTTTGGCGACGTAAGTCGGTTCTGGTACAACGCAACCTCGCCCACCACCTGCTTCTCAATGGGAGGCTGTGTTCCTGATCCCGACAAAAACATCGAGACGAGTAGTGGATCATCCTGTGCTTCAGGATCCGACAGAAGCATGATCAACAATCTGCGGTTTATCTGGGATATCTACGACGTGGCCAACGATGGAGAAACAGTGGCGGAACACTACTCGTATGTTACGGACGGCTTGTTCTATTTCACGGTAGGCACGGCCAACCGACAGCGTGACGAAGATGAGGTCGATCTCGACGGACGTAGCGCATTCGACTACCGAATGAACTACTTCTCCAACCGTTCTGTGTCTGTCTTTACACCGTGGAACAACAACTGCCAGTTGGTAGGTGATTGAGAACTTCTTGACCACATGATGACAAGGAAGCGTGTATTGACCTTCATTGCCTGCGTAGCCATGGGCACCGGTTCGTTTCTTGTTTCGCGACGTAGTGTAGGTGAGAATACTGCAGGTCGGACGCCACCGCGCCCGCGCGCGGGCGGAAACGTCTTCGATGATATCGAAGAAGACTCTCAGGGAGAACTCGAGCGCCAAGACGGCGGTGCTGGAAATAATCTCGGGCGGCCTGAATCGCCAAACAATATTGACAGGACATCACCCGGCATTCTGCCTTTCGCTCCAGAGTACTACCCGCGCTCGGAGAATGAATGGCAGGGGAGACTCGTCGATCGAACGAGGCGCTCTGAGTGTCGGACCACTGAGCACTGCTCTCTTGGACTCGTGTGCCGAGAAGATCGACTTTGCGGCCCTTGCGCTAGGTCAGCTGATTGCCTACGTGGAGAAGCGTGTGTTCTAGACCGATGCATCCAAGCGTCGTCCGCACACTGCTCTACGGAACGTGACTGTGAAGGGCTATGCATTTTGGTAGGCAGCAGTGAGCCGCGGCGAGGTGGCGACACGTCGGCAGTATGTGAGGAGGACCTAGAAGTCGTGAGTCAGCGCTGGGAGCCGCCTGACGAGACTCCGGTAGCGGAATCGGGGAGTCCAGCGATATCTCCCCAGTCCCTTACTCGTGCTTTGTTCGAGAGGTAGGTGGTCGTGCCTACGCGATTTCTTCTGGTCGTTGTTCTGACCCTAGGCTGCGGCGGCACGGATGGGGGTGCGCGAGACGCGGGCGCTGACGGGCTCAGGCCGGTCAGCGATCCTCTTCCGCCGGGTTTGACACTTGCGTTTTCGCGATACGTCCAACTGGGCCGCGTCAGACCGGGGTCCGAGGTGTCGGTAGAGACAGGCAAGTTGAGCTTCTTCCTATTCGACGACGGCGGCTTCTACCTACGGGATGCCTCGGACTATGACGCGAGACTCGAGTCGGGGACGCTTGGGTCGAGCGATTTGGAAGCCCTTCTCTCTGAACTTCGCGCCGCAGGTGACCTCACGGAGTTGAGTGGAGACTTTCGCGGGGAGATGGGGGACGCCTTTGGTCTGGATGTCTTTCAGGTGTCCGAGATGTCGGCTCCGATGCTCTGCACGATACTGTGTGAAGGCACCCGAGCGGAGCTCGTCCTACCGACGCTGCTTCGGCTCCTGGACGACGTCGTGCGTCCTTCCGCCGCGGTCGTTGCCGCTGGAGAGTTCCAGATCGTCGCACAGAGGCTGAACCCGGCAGATCAACCCTGGCGTCGCGGAATTTCGACGTCCCCGATCGAAGCCCCATTCGACCTCAGCAGGGCCATACGCTCGCCGGGAGGGCTGCCGCCTTTCAGCAGCTGGCGAATCGAGGGCGGGCGTGCAGTGGAGTTCGAAGCGCTCCTCGAAGAGCACGATCGACAGGTCGAGCAGTCCGAACGCTCCGTCATCGACCGAATCCTCTACTTGTACGAGGGCGGCGCCGATGATGTCGTCTACCAGGTCTTCTTTCGTGACGTCTTTCCCGGGGCCGAGGAGAACTACGGCACGCTCGATCTCGAGGGGCTAGAGAGCCCTCGATGACTGGAGTCTGCTAGCGTTTGAAGGCGGCGCGGAGGGTTTCGGCGGCGCCGGCGGGGGACTCCCAGCCGGCGGCGGCGGTGGCGACGCGGAGCTCGCTGCCCAGGGGTTCGACGGGCTGGAGCGCGAGGACCATGCGGCCCTGGGCCACGAAGGCGGGCCACCACGGCCGGAGGGCGCGATCGGGTGGGAGGGCGAAGAGCTCCAGCTCGGTGCCGCCGAGGCGGAGGCGACCGAGGTGTCCGAAGAGGCCGGTGCCGGCGGCGGCCGGGGGCTCGGGCGCGGCGACGAAGTCCTCGATGCCGGCGAGGGCGCGACCGAAGCGCTGGACGGCGGCGGCGTCGCCGGTGATGCCCAGGCGGCCGGGGCCTTCGAGGCCGGGGCGGCGGAGGCGCATCATCGCGCCGCGGACCACGGGCTCGTCGGCGGGTTCGCAGAGGCGGACGCGACCGCTGGTCTGGTGGACCACCACGTGGCCCGCGCTCAGGAGGCCCTCGACGGCGCGGAGGAGCTCCAGGTCCAGGGCGGTACTGGTGTCCAAGATCTCGCCCAGGGAGCGGGGTTCGGCGAGGTCGCCGAGGATCTGCGCCGGGAGTCCGTCGAGGTCCGCGGGCGCGTTCGCCGCCGGGGCCAACACGGTGACCAGGGGCGGGAGCGCCGCGGTGAGCCGGAGCCGCTCGTCGGTGCGGCGCGCGGCCTCCATGAGCAGGTGGTCCACGCTGGAGGCGATGCGCTCGCGGTCGGCCAAGCGACCGGGGATGAAGACGAACTGCCCCTCGAGGACCGCGAGGAGTCGGTAGAGGGCCTTCTCGGCGACGGCGGCGCCGGAGCGCGCGGCGACGATCTGCCCATCGCGGACGAAGATCTCGCCGCTGCGGTGGGGGCTCTCGATGCGCAGGAGGCCGGTGCGCCGGCTCTGGGCGAAGACCTGCAGGAGGTCGAAGGCGCCCACCTGCTCCAGCTCGCCCTCGAGGTCGGGACCGGAGGCCGGCTCGCGGCGGGCGCGGACCACCTCGTCGACGCGCGCGGCGACCTCTTCGGCGTGGAAGGGCTTCACGATGGGCTCGGCCCGGGGCTCCAGCGCGCTGAGCTCCGAGGGATCTCCGCGCCCGATGAGGAAGACATGGGCACCCTGGGTGCGCGGGTTCTCGGTGAGCACGTCCACGAAGGTGCGCACGTCGATGATGCGCACGTCGCAGTCCACCAGGACCACCTCGGCCTGCATCTCCACCGCGTGGGCCAGGCCGGAGCGGCCGTCGGTGGCCAGGACGACCTTGTGGCCGTGGCGCCGCATGGCTTCGGCGAGCTGGTCGAGGGTGTCGTAGTCCTCGTCGACGACGAGCACGCGGCCCTCGAGGGGCGTCTGGTGGGTGCCGCTCACTGCCCGACCTCCGGCTGCAGGTGGTAGGTGCGCTGGAGCGCGGTCACCAGGCCGTCGGCCATGTCCAGATCGCTGGCGTGGTAGACGAGCATGGTGGGCTCGGCGAGGTTGGGGGCGTCGAGCCGCCTGGCGCTGAGCACGTAGCCGCCGAGCTCGGTGAGGGCCAAGAGGAGCACGCGCCCCTCGAGCTGTTCCCGGGGGACCACCAACGCGCGCCGCCCGAGGTCGTCGCCGCGCTCGCCGGTGAGGATCCACCCGCGCACCGGGCTCCGGCCGGCGTCGGCGTCCATGGCCGAGCGGAGGGCCTCGCCCATGCGCTCGTCGCCGGCGGCGTAGATGACCCCGGCGACGCCGGCGCGCCGGGCGTCGGAGACCAGGCTGCGCGCGAGGCGCGGGAGGATCGACGCGGGCAGCAGGGCGTGGTGGGCGCCCTGGTCGTGGGCGGCGGTGAGGTCGCCGTGGAGCGAGACCCGACCGTCGGGCCGGACCACGACATCGTCCTCGGTGCCCATGAGCCGGTCGAGGGCTTCGAAGAAGGGCTGCCCCGCGAGCTCGAGGCGGCGCCAGGGACCCCGGCGGCTCTGGTCGCTGCGATCCCGGCTCTTGCGCAGGAGGGTGCCCAGGTCGGTGCCGTCGAAGGGGTAGACCGCCACCCCGAAGTGCAGCGCCGGGGGGCCGCCGTGTTCGGCGGTGAGGAGCTCCTGGAGCTCCTGCTGGGCGGCGAAGCGGGCTTCGACGCGGCGGCGGGCGCCGAGGACCCCGAGGAGCGCGGTCTCGGGGAGGAGCAGGAAGAGCTCGTCGTCCTCCACCCGCGCGACGACGTCGGAGTCGCGGACGGCGGCGAGGACGGACTCGGTGAGGAGCCGGCGGATCCGCCGCTGGACGTCGGGCGCGGTGCGCTCCAGGCGCTCGGCGCCGTCGAAGGTGATCGTGACCAGGGCGAAGCGGCGGCCGTGGCGGGCGGCGCGGTCGATCTCGCGCCCGGCGACGTCGCCGAAGTAGGCGAAGGTGTAGGCGCTGGTCTCCGGGTCCTTGATGCCCGAGCGAGCGATGGCGTCGACCTTGCGCGCGGCCTCGAGGGACGCGGTGCCCAGGGAGGCGATGATGGTCAGCGCGTCCTCCTGGGCCTCGGTGAGCTTCTTCTCGGGGACGAGCACCGCGGCGGCCGCGAGGTCCATGGGACCCAAAAAGGCGATCTGGATGCGCCCGTCGGCCACGGTGACGGCCTGGGTGGGATCGAGCTCGTCGAGGGCCTCGGGCTCGAGGGCGCGCGGGAGGGCGTCGCCGTCGCCGACGCTGGCGGAGCGGGTGAAGGCGCGCGCGCCCAGGTGGGGCGGGAGGTAGAGCGCGCCGGCGCGCAGGGCGAGCTCTTGGCTGCAGGCCTCCAGGATGCGGCTGGCGACGATGTCGCGATCGGTCTCGGCGATGAAGGCCGCGCAGCGGGCGTAGGTCGCGGTGCGCTTGCGACCCGAGCGGGCCTCGGCGTCGAGGCGGGCGCGCTGATCGAGGAGCATCCGCCGCTCCCGGGCGCGGTCCACGGCGACCAGGAGGGCGTCGCCGGTGAGCGGCCGGATGACCGTCTGGAGCACGCCGAGGGCCATGGCGTGGGAGGACTCCTCGAGGTCCTGGGGCGTGGTCAGGACGATGACGTCGACCATCGGGTAGAGGGCGCGCAGGTGGTGCACCAGCGCCAGGCCGTCGCCGTGGGGCAAGGAGAGCGAGACGAGCGCGACGTCGACGTCGCCCCTGCCCAGGCGGCCGACGGCGTCGGGCACCGAGGGCGCGACCGAGACGCGATCGCCCTGCTCCTCGAGGACCCGGGTGGCGAAGGTGGCGTCCGCTTCGTCCGCGGCCACCACCAGCACCTCGAGCTCTTTGCGGATCACTCGGGGAGCCTCGAGAGGTCGACGGTGCCGTCGAAGACGTGGCGCGCCGGGCCCCGCATGCGGACGGGCTCGCCGGGCGCGCCGACGACGATGGTCAGGGGTCCGCCGGGCAACACGACCTGGATGGGTGCGCCGCGCTCGGCGCGGCCGGTCTCCACCGCGGCCACCGCGGCGGCACAGGCGCCGGTGCCGCAGGCCTGGGTCCATCCCGCGCCGCGCTCGAGCACGTGGAGGATCAGCGCGCCCTGCTCGAAGTGGGCGAAGCCGACGTTGACGCCGGCGGGGAAGAGGGGGTGCGCCTGGACCTGGGGCCCGAGGCGCAGGCGAGCGGCGACGTCGAGCTCGTCGAAGGTGACGGCGTGGGGGTTGCCCATGCCCACGGCGGTGAGGGTGAGCTCGGTGTCGCCCACCGAGACCGGCGCGGCGATCAGCGGGGCGCCGCAGGGGATCTCGGCCGGGACCAGGGTCGGCGGGCGCATCCAGATCTCCACGTCGCCCTCGGCGTGGAGGCGGGCGCGATGGGGGCCGGCGCCGGTGCCCAGGTCGGCGTCGCCGGTCCAGCGGCCCTCGCGGGCCAGGTGCCACACGACGCAGCGGAGGCCGTTGCCGCACATCTCGGGGACCGAGCCGTCGGCGTTGATGACCTTCATCGAAGGCGCGGCGGGGTCCACCACCAGGACGCCGTCGGCGCCCACGCCGCGATGGCGATCGCAGAGGCGCTCGGCCAGGGCGGCGTCCACGCCGTCGTCGGGCCCGACGACGAGGAAGTCGTTGCCGAGGCCCTGGTACTTGCTGAAGCGCAGCACGCTCACGGGTCGGGACTGTACCTTCCCGGCGGGGGCGCCTTCAGCCCTTTTCGCGGAGGGCGGTGTGCGGCGGGCGGAGGGCGGCGGAGTCGGGCGGGGTCGGGCGGAGGGCGGAGGGCGGAGGGCGGAGGGCGCGGTCGTATCGGGAGGGCGGGTGAGGCGGGACGTGTTTTGGAAATGACGACAATGACGACGATCGTCCCTGTCGAAATGACGACAATGACGACGATCGTCCCTGTCAGAGGCCGGGGATGGGCATGGGGACGCGGTAGAGGGTGGTGCGCGCGGTGACGTAGAGGGTGCGGCCGTCGGCGCCGCCGAAGGCGGCGTTGGCGGGCTGCATCGGGATCGCGAGGGTGCCCCACTCGGAGCCGTCGGGGGCGAAGACGCGCACGCCGACGTTGGTGGTCACGTAGAGGTTGCCCGCGGCGTCGATGGTCATGCCGTCGGCGCCGGCGGTGTCGCCCGCGAAGGTCCGCTCGCCCGAGAGGGTCCCGTCGGCGGCGACGTCGAAGGCGCGCACCACGCCGTCGGCGGTGTCGGCCAGGTAGAGGGTGGCCTCGTCGGGCGAGAGCACCACGCCGTTGGGGCGCTGGGTGGTGGTCCCGGTCCACACGCGGGTGAGGGTGTCGCCGGCGACCAGGTAGAGCCCATGGGCGTCGATCTCGCGGTCGCCAGGGTTCACGCCGTAGCCGGGGTCGGTGAAGTACCAGAGGCCGTCGCTGCGGAAGACCAGGTCGTTGGGGGCGTTGATGCGCTGGCCCTCGTAGCGCTCGATGCGGGTGATCAGCTCGCCGCCGGGGGTGACCTCGGCGAGGCGACGGCCCCCTTGGAGACAGGTGATGTGCGTGCCGTCGGGGTGGGTCCCGTTGCCGTTGGCGCCCTCGCTGGGGCGCACCACGATGCTCAGCGCGTCGTCGGCGCCGAGGGCGTAGATGGTCTGCCGCGCCGACGACGAGAAGATGAGGTCGCTGAAGACCAGGTGGTCGTCGATCCAGTGGGGCCCCTCGAGGAAGCCGAAGTCCTCGCCCATGTAGGCGCTGGCCACGGTCTCCACGGTGCCCGCGCCGGCGACGGGGTCGATGGGCTCCTCGGGGCCGGCGTCGGCGCCCGCGTCGTCCTCGGGGTCGCCAGCGTCCGCGGCGGCGTCATCGGGGGTCGACGAGTCCAAGGCGGCGTCCAAGGCGGCGTCCAGGGGGGCGGCGGCGTCGGGGGTGCCGGCGTCGTCGTCGCCGCAAGCGAGGGCCAGGGCCAGGAGGAGAGCGAGAGCGCGCATGGCCCGGGAGTGTACGTCAGCGGACGCGGACGATCGTGGCCGGGGTATCGGGCTGCGGGAAGATCGCGGTCCACCCGGTGGGCAGCGCCGGCTCGGTGAAGTCGAAGAGGGTGCGGGCGTCGCGGGGGGAGAGGTTCACGCAGCCGTGGCTCTTCCGGCGACCGAAGTCGTCGTGCCAGAAGGCGGCGTGGAGCCCGTTGGCGCCCTCGAAGTACTGGACCCAAGGGACCCGCTCCAGGGCGTAGTTCTCGCTGACGTCGTCGCGCTCGAGGTTGTCCATGTCGCTGTAAGCGAGCTTCACCCAGAGCCGGTGCTCGCCCTTGGGGGTCTCGTGGCTCGGGCGGGCGCGGCCGGTGGAGACCAGGGTGGCGAAGACGGCGCGGTCGCCGCGGTAGGCGACGAGCACCTGCTCGCTCACGTCCACGTCGATCCAGGTGCCGCGCCACTCGGGGTCGGCGGGCGCGCTCTCGGGGCGCTCCGAGGGCTCGGCGCGCGCAACGTCGCGGCGGCGGATCCAGGTGCCGTCGGTGAGCTCGAGCCAGCCGCGGGCCTCGTCGCGGACGTGGAGGACTTCGCGGAGCCCGGCGCGCCGGGTGACGCGACCGGCGCGGCGTTCGTGGATACGCGCGTCGCGGCGGGTGACCCAGGCGAGGTCCAGCGGATCCTCGGGGCCGAGGGCGACACCCTGGAAGCCGCTGCCGCGGGCGTGGCGGACCTGGTTGGCCTCGATGTAGAGCTGGCGGCGGGTGCGGACGAAGGGGACGCCGTCGTAGACGGTCTGGCCGGAGAGGATCACCCCGAAGCCCGCGCCGAGCGCGGAGAAGTACTCGTCGGCGAAGTAGTCGCTGGGGTGCGCGAAGGTGCGGGTGCCGTCGGTGGTGACGAAGGCGTAGTCGTAGGGGAGCAGGTCGCCGGGGGCGACGCTGGGGTGGCGCTCGCCGGCGGGCGGGCGCGCCGAGTACTCGGTGTGGCGGTCGCAGAGGTAGGCGTCGCGGCCGACCTGGAGCCAGGTGCCGGTGCACCCGGGCCCGCGGAATCGGGCCTGGACGGGCACCCGGGTGCCGCGGGCCAAGGTGCCCAAGCGGGCGGCGCCGCCGCGGGGCGCGCCGAACATCGGGGTGTCGGCGTCCACGACCTCGGCGCTGCGGGTCCCCGTGGGCGGCGGCGGGAGACGCGTCGGCTCCTGGGCCCCCGCGCCGACGGCGAGGGCCGCGAGGGTCACGAGGCCGGCGAGGGCCAGCAGAGGTCCGATGCGCACGCCCACGATGTTAGGGACGATCGTCGTCATTGTCGTCTTTTCGAAATGACGACAATGACGACGATCGTCCCCGTTAGCCGAAGACTTTGGTGCGGAGGGTGGTGAGGGCTTCGTTGGCGGTGCCGAGGCGCTCGGCGCGGGCGATGTAGTCGTCGATCAGCAGGACGGTCTGATCGTGCACCTTGGTGAAGTGGTACTTCAGGTAGATCTCGACCTCGAAGGGCGCGAAGATCGGCGCGAGCATGCTGACCACCTTGAGGGTCGGGGAGACCACCAGGTTCAGCGCGGCGGGGGCGCTCTTGCCGGTCTCGGCGGCGACCACGTCGCGGGCCTCGGTGGCGGCGGCGGAGGCCAGCTTGGCCCAGGGGCCGTGGCGCAGCTTGGAGAACTCCCACCCCGCGCCTTCGAGCGCGGTGATGGTGGGCATCAGGGTCGCCGAGCTGAAGGCCATGGTCGTCCGCGCGTCGTCGACCTCTTCCGCGCGGCAATCGCCGGCCTCGAGGAGCTGCACCACCCGCTTGGCGTCGCGCCCGGTGAAGGGCTGGGGACCGGGGATGTAGAAGGCCACGCCGGGCTGGTCCACTTCGCCCTCGATGAGCGGCGCCTGGTAGCTGACCATCATGATCCCGCCGCTGACCACCTGCCGCTCGGCGACGTGGGGCGCGAGCATGGCCGGGATGTGCAGGCCGTTCTGGAGCACCACCACCGTGGCGCTCCCGGCGTGCTCGAGGACCACGTCCAGACCGCCGCCGTCGAGGCCCTTCTCCAGGGCCGTGGAGCTCACGCAGAGCCACACCTGGTCGTACTGGACCTCGGTGGTGGTGCGGGGATCCGTGTGGACGATGCTGGGCTGGAAGACCATGGGCTCCCGGCCGCGCTTGCCCTTCATCTTGTAGAGGATCGCGCCCTCGGCGAGCTCCTCCTTCTGCCGCGGGCGCGCGAGCACGTCCACGATGGCGCCGCCGCGCTGGAGGAAGAACCCGTAGACCTGCCCTACCGCACCGGCGCCCACGATGAGCACGCGGGGCTGGGGCTTCGATTTGCGGCCTCGTCCGTCGACAGTGTCCATGGACGCCGGACCATACCCCAGCCGAGGTTCGGTTCCGACCAGATCATGGACGCGCCGCGCGCGCTGGGTGCGCACCGAAGTCCCCATCCGCGGCCACGTTGGCGCACCTCCTGGCCCAACCCTGGGCGATCGTTGCGCATTCCCCGAACGCAGGGCCTGTAAGATCCGCGGGCACGCTGTGTGCACATCGCGTACAACATGCTGCACTCGCGCGCCCTGCTCCCGCTCCTCACCGTCGTCGCCGCCCTGGCCACGGCCTCCACCGGGTCCGCGCAGACCGTCCGGGACGTCGCCAACCGCGGCGCGTGCAGCACCTCCGGCCTGGAGGGGATCAGCGTGCAGCTCGCCGAGGCCCAGATGTGCATCCGGCCCGGCGCCTTCGTCCGCTTCGCGCCGGCGACGGGCATCAGCCTCTCCTCGTCGCGCATCCACCCCTACGCGCAGGCGAGCGCCGCGAACGCCATCCGCGCGGCGGCGGCCCGGACGCCGATGACGATCAACTCGGCCTTCCGCACCCTGGCCGACCAGTACGTCCTCTACCACTCCGGCGGCTGCGGCCTCGCCGCCCGGCCCGGGCGCAGCAACCACCAGTCCGGCCGCGCCATCGACGTGTCCAACTACTCGGCGGCCCGCTCGGCGCTCCAGGCTCAGGGCTGCACCTGGCTCGGCTCGAGCGACCCGGTCCACTTCGACTGCCCCGGCAGCGACCAGCGCGCCGACTCCATCCGCGCCTTCCAGCGCCTGTGGAACGTGAACAACCCCGGCGACACCATCGCCGAGGATGGCCTCTACGGGCCGGCCACCGAGTCCCGCCTGGGTCGCACCCCCGCCGGCGGGTTCAGCCAGGGCGCCTGCGATGCCGCCCCGGAGCCGGAGCCCGAGCCCGAGCCGACGCCGACCCCGACGGATCCCACCGGCCGCCTCCGCGGCGTGGTCTTCGCGGACACCGGCGCCGGCCTGGCCGATACCTCGGCGCGCCTGAGCGGCGCCAGCGTGGTGGTCACCGGGACCGGCACCAGCGCCACCACCGACGGCAGCGGCAACTGGTCCCTGGACCTGCCTGCCGGCACCTACGCCCTGGCCGTGAGCAAGAGCGGCTACGCCACCGCGACCCGGAGCTGCACCGTCAGCGCCGGCGGCGAGGCGTGGTGCTCGGTGGGGCTCGGCGCCGAGGCGACCTCCGGCGTGCTCCAGGGCGTGCTCTTCGCGGGCTCCAACGTGGACAAGCGCGTCATCGGCGCGAACGTCCAGGTGGTGGAGACCGGCGCCAGCCTGACCAGCCGCGAGGGCGACGGCTTCTTCCGCTTCGACCTCGCGCCGGGCACCTACACCCTCGAGGCCAGCGGCGACGGGATCCTGAACGCCACCCGGACCTGCACCGTGAGCTCGGGCTCGGTGACCTGGTGCTCCATCTCGATCCAGAAGGACCCGACCATCACCGTGGTCTCCACCATCGTCTTCGAGGAGAACGACTCCGGCGAGCACGGCATCGACGTGCCCGACGACGCCGCCTCCGCCGAGGACGCCACGGTGAACGGGCCCTACACCCCGCTCCAGTCCGGCTGCTCCGCGAGCGGCACGGGCCGCGCGCCCTTCACCCTGCCCCTGCTGGTCGGCCTGGGCCTGGTGCTCCGCCGCCGCCGGCGCTGAGCGACGACGGGGCGGTCCGACCGCCGTCCCGTCCGACCGCCGTCCCATCCGACCGCCGACCCGTCCGACCGCCGACCCGTCCGACCGCCGGCCCGTCCGCGGCCTTTCGAGCCGGGCGCTCAGCGCGCGTCGACGCGGAGGGCCAGGGCGTCGAGGAGGCGGTCGACCTCGACCAGGCCCCGGTAGCCCCCCTGCGGGTCCCGGCACACCAGGGCGTCGAACCGCTGGTCCAGAGGTCGCGCCGCGGCTCGACGCGCCACGATGGAGAGCGCTTCGCCGGGCTCGACGAAGAGCGCCTCGACCACACGCACGATGCCGGCCTCGACCTCGCTACGGCGGATCAACCCGAGGGTGCGTCCCTGGCCGTCGACGAAAGCCAGGGAGCCCATGTGAGCGTGGGCTGCGAAGGCGCCGGCGGCGTCGGCGAGCGCGCCGAGTGCCGGGACCGCGGAGACCAAGGCGTCGACGGCATCGGGCGCATGATGCCGGGGGTGAGCGAGCAAGACTTGGCGGACGTCGTCGCTGGGCACCGGGAAACCCGGGCCCGGCCGGGCCAACCGGTAGCCCTGCCCGAGCGGCGTTCCGAGCGCGAGCACTTCATGGAGTTCTCCGTCGGTCTCGATGCCTTCCGCGATGAGCCAGGCGTCCATCTGCGAGGTGAGGCGTCCGAGCATCTCGATCACCGCGCGCTTGGCTGGATCGGCGGGGAGGTTTTCCACCAGGCTCCGATCGACCTTCACGAACTGGGGCCGCATGGCGAGGACGTGACGCAGACTGGCGTAGCCCGCGCCGGCGTCGTCGACCGCTATCATCGCGCCGCGCTCTCGGAGCTCCTGGGCGGCTCGGGTCACGGCGGCGTAGTCGTCCACCGGCACGTGCTCGGTGATCTCGAAGACGACACCCGCGAGGGGTTGGTCCCCGAGCACGGTGAAGAGGCGCGGATCCGCGAGAGCCGGGGGCGAGAGGTTGATGGAGAGGAAACAGCTCGGGGCCACGCCAGCCCGGAGGGCCTCACGAAGAACTGCAACCTCCAGCTCCACTCCCAGACCGAGCCGCGTCGCTTCGGCGAAGACTTCGCTCGGAGAACCGAAGGGGAAGCGCGAGAGCACCTCGAACCCCGCCACCCGACCTCGCGCCAAGTCCACGATGGGTTGGCGATGGAGATCGATGATGCTCGGCTCGTCGATGGCCGAGCGCAGCGCTTCTGGGTCGAGCCCGGCCACGTCAGCTGGCGCGGATGTGCTCCCGGACCTGCTGGATCAGCTCGGGCGAGGGCTCGTCGATGCCATGGGCCTCCCGCGCGTGGGCGGCGACCTGCTGGAGGATCTCCTCCTCCGTGTCCGCCTCGAATCGAGCCTGGCATTGGGGAACGACGGCACCGCACGAAAACGACTTCACGAGAACTCCTTACCCGACCCCCCGGCGACGGGGCCAGATTCTACACCGTCTGCGGACACGACGGCCACTTCGTCGGGCCAGCCCAGCGCGACCACGGGGTCGCCGACGCGGAGGGTGCCGGCGCGGACCACGCGGGCCACGATGCCGCCCATGCCCTGGAGCGCGGCGTAGCCGCCGTCGCCGAGGCGGGCGTCCATCTTCGAGCAGGGCGCGCAGGGGCCGGTGCCGTCGAGGACGACCTCGCCGATCTGGAAGCGCAGCCGCTGGAGCGCGTGGAGGTTGATGCCCTCGACGACCAGGTTCCGCCGGAGCGTGAGCGGGTCCACCGGACGGCCGAGGAGGGAGGCGACGACGGGCAGATGCTCCGCTTGGATCAGGGAGACCTGCCGCTTCCCGCGCGGCCCCCGGCCGCGATAGCGGTCACCGACGAGGCCGCGACCGAGCACTGCCTCCACGTGGTCGACGGGGCGCATCGGCTCGTCGCGGCTGGGACGCACGGCGATCCAGGTGACCCGGCCGCGCTGGGGAACGTGGGCGATGAGGTCGCGCAGGGACATCGAGGCGGAAGATGGGGCCGCGGGGGACGCGGCGCGAGGGGATTGGCGTGGCGGGTGGGAGTGGTGGGTGGGGCGGGTGTGGTGG
>DCLA01000047.1:63412-63739 GCA_002320815.1 Myxococcales bacterium UBA1660 | reverse complement strand
GGGGCGGGATGGCGGCTTGGCAGGGGTCGGCGCGGCTGGCGCGGGCGGCTGGCTCGGTGTGGCGGGCGCCCCCTCGGCGGGTATCATCGGGGAGTGAAGCTCGAAGGCGACGCGGACGGGATCGAGGTACTCCAGGCACTCCACGCGGAGGACAAGACGTACCTGAAGTTCCTGGTGGGCGAGGCCAAGACCAACACGGATCTGAAGACGACCTTCAAGGCCCCGGACGGCCGCGCCTTCGTGCTCCGGTTGGACCCCAAAAGCGGCAACCTCGTCGTCGACCCCGCGCCCTGAGGGGGCACGGAGGGACGCACTTGCGTACTTGCG
>DCLA01000047.1:56720-63104 GCA_002320815.1 Myxococcales bacterium UBA1660 | reverse complement strand
GACGCACTTGCGTACTTGCGTATCCCCTCCGTTGACCCCCTGAGTGGGCACCGAGGGACGCACTTGCGTACTTGCGCAACTGCTGCGCGAGGGCCCTTTGCGCAATGGTTGCAGGGAGTTGGGCTTCGTTGCGCAAGTACGCAAGTGCGTCCCCATGGCAAGTCGGGGCGTCGTTGCGCAAGTACGCAAGTGCGTCCCCATGGCAAGTCGTCAGGCGAGGCGGCCGCGGGCGGTTTGGCGGTGGCCTCGGGCAGGGACGAGGGGGCCGACCTTGCCCAGGCCGAAGGGGGGCATGTGGTGGTAGAGGCACTCGTAGCCGCCGGGTTCGACGACGTAGGTCTCGTGGTAGATGCCCACCGCGCCGCTGGCGCTCCAGCGTTTGGCCCACTTGGCCCAGACCGGTAGGTGGGTCTTGTCGCGGGCCTTGGCGTAGCGCAGCAGGTCGTCGACGGAGCGCCAGTACTGCACGGTCATCGTGGTTCGGCCGGCGTAACTCTCCGAGCTCAGGAGGCCGGCGTCGGGGTCCGCGGCCAGCTCGGCCATCATGCGCGAGAACGAGCGCGCGACGGCCCAGACGATGGGCACGAGCCACCACTTGTTAACCCGCGCGCCGATCAGGAAGACCACGAAGCCCTGGTCGCGCGCCACCGTCATCCGCTCGTCGATCGTGTTGCTCATCGGGACCCTCCTTCCGGCAATGTTGACACTGTCACCATCCGAACGATGGGCCCAAGTGTTGTCAGTGTCAACACCAAGGTCGTACGCTGCGCGGATGGCCCAACGACGCAAGAAGCCCACGGGCGCCTACCACCACGGCGACCTGCGCGCGGCGCTGCTCACCACCGCGGCCGCCGTGATCCGGGAGCGCGGGCTCCATGGGCTCAGCCTGCGCGAGTGCGCCCGCCGGCTCGGGGTGTCCCACGCGGCGCCCTATCGACACTTCGGCGACAAGGCGGCGCTCCTCGGCGCGCTCATCGGCGAGGGGTTCCGCGGTCTCCTCGCCGCGGGGCACGCCGCGATGGAAGGCGTCGCGGATCCCGAGGCGCGGCTCCATGCGTACGGAGTGGCGTACGTGCAGTACGCGGTCGACGCCCCCGAGCACTTCCGCGTGATGTTCGGCGCGGAGCTCGAGGAGAAGGTGATGGAGCCCGCGGACACCGCCGCCGCCGACGAGGCCTTCGAGCTCCTACGGACGTCGGTGGCCGCGCTGCTGGCGGCGGAGGGTCGCGGCGACGAGGACCCGCTGCCCGGCACGCTGGCCTACTGGAGCCTGGTGCACGGGCTGGCGACGCTGCTCGTCGATGGGCGGATCCCGGCGGAGCACCTCGCCGGCGAAGGGGCGGTGGAGCGGCTCACGCGCGGGGTGTTGGAGCACTGGGAGCGCTGACGGGGGTGGGGGCGCGACGGAAGGAGCGTCCCTTGTGCCAGTGTGCAAGAGCGTCCCTTGTGCAAGTCAGGGGGCTGGCAGGGGGGCGCGCGCGTCGGGCGAGTCAGGGGGGTGGCGCGGAAAAGGCGAGGGATTTTGCGGGGGGCGCGAGGGAAGGAGCGTCCCTTGTGCCAGTGTGCAGGTGCGTCCCCTATGCAAGTCAGGGGGTGCTGGCGTGGATGACTTCGTGGACGAAGTGGAGTTTGGCGACGACGGGGTCGGGGAAGTTGCGGGTGAGGATGTCGTTCAGGCCCATGGCGCGGTTCATCTCGTTCAGGTCGATGCCCAGGGCGCGATAGCGCGGGAGGAGCGCGTCGAGGGGGATCGCTTCGGCATAGGGGGAGACGCTGCCGCGACCGAGGCCGAGCTCGACGGCGGTGTCCAGGGTGCTGGCCAGCTCGAGGTAGGCGGCCCAGGTCTCGGCCCAGTCCTCCCACGGGTGCATGGTGGCGTAGGTGGTGGTGTAGCGCTCGGCCCAGTCCGCGGGCGGTCCCTGGTCGTAGTGGCGCTTTAGGGCCTCGCCGTAGGGCGGGTCCAGCGGGTCCCCGAAGAGCTGCACGAAGCGCTCCCGGAGCGCCGGGTCGGGGTCCACCAGGACGTCCCAGTAGTAGTGGCCGACCTCGTGCCGGAAGTGGCCCAGGAGGGTCCGGTAATCCTCGCCCATCTGCAGACGCACGCGGGCCCGCTCGGCGTCGTCGGCCTCGCGCACGTTGATGGTGATCACCCCGTCGGCGTGGCCGGTCATCACCTGCTCGTCGCCGGCGCTGCGCCACTGGCCGGGTCCCTGGGGGATGGCGTCGGTGAGGAACTGGAAGCGCAGCGGCGGATCCTGGTCGTCGCCCCGCGGGAGCCCGAGGGCGTCGAGCTGGTACATGAGGCGCCGCTTGGCCTCCTCGAGCCGGGCCCAGCGCTCGCGGTGACCGGGCACGGAGAGGTCGGGGATGAGCGTGTTGTGCCGACAGCAGTCGCACAGGGGCTGCACCGCGGGGTCCGCGCCCTCGGCGAGGAGCATCCGGTTGCAGACGTGTTCGACGATGTAGTTGTGGCACTTGAGCAGCGCGGTCTCGCAGCGCACGCAGCGCCACGCCGTCCCCGCGGGCTCGATGGGGCTCATCCCGTCGCAGTGGGGACACCACCCGACCTCCCGCTCGCACTGGGTGCAGAGGGAGTTCTCGAAGAAGAGCACGTTGTCGCAGACACACTCGAAAGTACGCATCGCTGGCCTCGGCGGGGGAGTCGAGGGCGACGGGCGGAGAGTGACAGCCAGCGCGAGTGAAAAGTGCGCGACGCTCGGGACGGCGCCCCAGCGTCCAGGCGGCAGGTGAGCGGGGTCCCGGAGAGACGAGGGACCGGCGCGGCCATCGGTACGGCGCAGACGCCCGTCGCCCGCTCAGCTGTCGCGGATGCCGTAGCGCTTGGCGAGCTCGCGCAGGTGGTAGCGGGTGAGCCCCGCCGCCTGGGCGCTGCGGGTGACGTTGTCCCCGTGCTTGTCCAGGAGCGCCTTGAGGTAGGCGGCCTCGAAGGTGTCGAGCACCTTCTGCTTGGCCTCCTTGAAGGGCACCTCGTCCTCGACGAACTGCTCGGCGTTTCCGCCGGGCAGCGGCTGCGCCGGGGTCTTCTGGCTGGAGGGCAGCAGGTCGCGCACGCCGAGCTCCGGGCCGTCGCCCAGGGAGGCCCCCCGCTCCACGGTGTTCTTCAGCTCGCGGATGTTGCCCGGCCAGGGGTAGCTCTTGAGCTTGGTCATGGCGTCGGCCGCCACGGTGAAGCGCTTGGCGAGGTCGTCGGGGAAGTTCCGCCGGGCAAACTCGTCCAGGAAGGCCTGCACCAGCAGGGGCACGTCCTCGGCGCGCTCACGCAGGGCCGGCAGCTCCACCTGGACCACGCTGAGCCGGTAGTAGAGGTCCTCGCGGAAGGTGCCCTCGTTGACCATCTGGCGGAGGTCCCGGTTGGTCGCGGCGACGACTCGCACGTCCACGGGGATCACTTTGTCGCCGCCCACCCGCTTGATCTCGCGGTTCTCCAGCACGCGCAGGAGCTTCGGCTGCAGCGACATCTCCAGCTCGCCGATCTCGTCGAGGAAGATGGTGCCGCCGTTGGCCTGCTCGAAGCTGCCCCGATGTCGATCGGTGGCGCCGGTGAAGGAGCCGCGCTCGTGCCCGAAGAGGGTGCTCTCGATGAGGTTCGAGGGGATCGCCGAGCAGTCCTGGACCACCAGCGGCTTGTCCGCCCGCTGGCTGCCGCGGTGGATCGCCCGGGCCACCAGCTCCTTGCCGGTGCCGGTCTCGCCGCGCACCAGCACGGTGAGCTCGGTGGGCGCGATCTTCTGCAGCACGGCGAAGATCTCGCGCATGCGCACGCTCTTGCCGACGAGGTCGAAGTAGCGGTCCTCCTTGGAGAGGTCGATCTCCACCTCGCCCTTGAGGTCGTCGAAGCGGATCCGCGTCTGGCCCACGGTGAAGACCGTGCCCGGGCGGAGCCAGACCTCGCGGAGCTGGAGCTCGCCGATCTTGGTGCCGTTGGTGGAGTCGAGGTCCTTGAGGAGGAAGCCCTTCTCCTTGGCGATGAGCTCGCAGTGGGTCCCGCTGACCGCCTTGTCGGAGAGCACCAGGTCGCAGATCAGGCTCCGGCCGATCGTGGCCAGCTCCTTGTCGATCTCCAGCTCCTGGCCCTTCGAGGGGCCGTCCAGGACGGTGAGCTTGGCCTTCTTCAGGCGTCGCTTGGTGGCCTTGGCGTCGACGAAGACCGTCGTCAGGCCGGACTGGCTCTCGGTGGCGCTCACGCCCGCACCTCGGCGCTGGCCTGCGGCGCGGCGTCGTCCCGGAGCGCCTGGATGGCCGCGGCGTAGTCGTCCGCGCCGTAGACTGCGGAGCCGGCCACGAGCACGTCGGCGCCGGCCTCGACCACCTGGCGGGCGGTGCCCGGCTTGACGCCCCCGTCGACCTCGAGGTCGATGGCATGGCCGCCCTCGTCGATCATCGCGCGCAGGCGAGCGATCTTGGGGAGGACGTCGGGGATGAAGGACTGGCCACCGAAGCCGGGGTTCACGCTCATCACGAGGATCAGGTCGCAGTACGGGAGGACGTAGCGGACGACGTCCTCGGGGGTGTGGGGGTTGAGGGAGACGCCGGCGCGCTTGCCCAGGCCGCGGATCTGCTGGAGCACGCGGTGCAGGTGATCGCAGGCCTCGGCGTGGACGGTGAGTCCGTCGGCGCCGGCTTCGGCGAAGCCTTCCACGTACTTCTCCGGCTCCACGATCATGAGGTGCACGTCGAGGGGCTTGGTCGTCGCCGCGCGAACCGCCTTCGTGACCACCGGGCCGATGGTGAGGTTGGGCACGAAGCGCCCGTCCATGACGTCGACGTGGATCCAATCGGCGCCGGCGCGATCCACCGCCTCGACCTCGGCCGCGAGGCGGCCGAAATCGGCGGAGAGGATGGACGGGGCGATCCTGAGACTGCGGGCGGAGCGCGACACGGCTGCAGTCAAGCGGCGCGCCGCCCCGGTGTCAACGGATTCTCGCGGGCGCACCGGAAGGTCGCCGGCTTGACGGATGGCATGGGGGGGAAGACAATCCGCGGGCTGCCGACTGCCCGCGTGAGGGTTCGGCGATCCAACATGGCAGAACAGCGATACCGCGTCGTCAAGCGCCTCGAAGCCGGAGGAATGGCCGAGGTCTTCATCGGAGAGGCCCAGAGCGTCCAGGGCTTCAAGAAGAAGGTGGCGATCAAGCGCGTTCTTCCCCACCTCGCCCAGAACAAGAACTTCATCGGGATGTTCCTGGACGAGGCGCGGCTCGGCGCTCGCCTGAGCCACGCGAACATCGTCAGCGTCTTCGATATCGGCGCAGCCGACGACACCTACTTCATCGTGATGGAGTTCGTCGATGGCTGTAACCTGAAGAAGATCATCGAGATCCTCCGCAAGCAGGGCCGCACCGTGCCCTTCAAGGAGGCCATCTACATGACGATGCACGCGTGCCGGGGCCTCAGCTTCGCGCACGAGCTCCTCAGCGACGAAGGCGAGGAGATGGACATCGTCCACCGGGACGTGTCGCCGCCGAACATCCTCGTCAGCAAGCGCGGCGAGGTGAAGGTCACCGACTTCGGTCTGGCCAAGGCCACCACCCAGCTCGAGAAGACCGATCCGGGCGTGGTGAAGGGCAAGTTCAGCTACCTCTCCCCCGAGGCCGCCCGCGGCGAGAACGTCGACGAGCGCGCCGACATCTTCGCGCTGGGCATCGTGCTCTGGGAGATGCTGGCCGGCCGCCGCCTCTTCCTGGGCGAGACCGACTACCAGACCGTCCAGCTCGTGCAGCGAGCGGAGGTCCCCAGCCTCAGCCGCATCAACGCCGAGGTCGACGCCGAGTTCGAGGCCGTGCTGGCCAAGGCGCTGACCCCCGACCCGGCCCAGCGCTACCAGACCGCCCGGGAGTTCGAGGACGAGCTCGCCGGCTACCTCTTCGCCAACCGGATGAAGGTCACCGCGACCGACATCGCGAGCCTGGTGAAGAGCATCCTGGCCCAGGATCGGGACGAGGCCCCCGCTGGGCAGACCCCGAGCAACCAGCAGTCGATCATCGACAAGCTGATCCAGGAGGAGCTGCTCCGCTTCACCTCCCTGGACGACATGGACGATCCGTCCGTGGGCGGCGCCGCGACCAGCCCCGACACCGATGGGGCCATGCCCCTGGACGCCGGGCTCTTCGAGAACCCCGCCGACTGGTTCAGCGACGACGCCGACGTGGCCGCCGCGCTGGAGTCCAACAGCGGCGACGAGGGGTCCACCCCCGGCTGGCGCGAGAGCGGCCTCGAGTCCCTCGCCGCCACCCTGGAGCAAGACGAGCCCCTCGCCGCCACCCGCGACGAGAACGTCGGCGCCTCGGTGCCCCCGGCGCGGACCTCGAGCCCCAACCCGCCGGCGGCGCCCGCCGCGGCGGCGCCGGCGCCGGCCCCCGCGCC
>DCLA01000047.1:56027-56418 GCA_002320815.1 Myxococcales bacterium UBA1660 | reverse complement strand
GCGCCGGCGCCGGCCCCCGCGCCCAGCGGCGGCGGCTCCTCGGGCCTGGTCATCGGCCTCATCGTCCTGCTCCTCGCCGGCGCCGGCGCCGCAGCGTACTTCCTCGGCTTCGTCGGCTGAGCGCTCCGTCGGCGGACCCGCTTCGTCGCCTGACCCGGTTCGCCGGCTGACGGGCTGCGCCGACTGACGCGCTTCGTCGGCGCGAAGCCGCCGGAGTGCCGCGATTCGGTCGGGCGTCAGTGGGACGAGGGTCGCGCGCCGGGCGGCAGGCCCACGGCGGGCAGGCTCGGCGGCGGCCCCAGGAGGCGCGCGCTGCGCTCGCGCTCGAAGAAGGGGTCGATGCGGCGCGCTGCGGCGATGACCGCGATCTCACCCGCCACGAAGCGTCGGG
>DCLA01000047.1:29377-55724 GCA_002320815.1 Myxococcales bacterium UBA1660 | reverse complement strand
CCCGCCACGAAGCGTCGGGCCGCGTCGGCGGCGGCGGCGTCCCGCAGTCGACGAGCCAGCGCCGATTCGGCCATCGCGTCGTAGGCGCCGCCCACGACGACGCGGGAGAGCCAGTTGACCCGGGTGGACCCCATGAGCGCTCGGTGGGTGGCGTCCTCGCCCTCGATCGCCAGCGCGCTGCTCACCACGCGATGGGCTTCCACGTCGTCCTCGTGGAGCTCGGTGGGGTCGGAGAGCGCGAGGTGCTCCCGGGCCGCGTCCCGGTCGTCGGCGAGGAGCGCCGCCCACGCGCGCAAGAGCGGCATCCGCTGCTCGCAGACGCCGAGGCGCTCGGCGTCCCCGATGCTCGCCTGGAGCCGCGCCTTGGTCTCCTCGAAGCGCTCGTCGCGGATGGCGCAGCAGGCGAGGGACCCATCGACCAGAAAGCCCTGGAGCTGCGCGAGGGTCGCGGCCGCGGCCGCTCGGTCCTCCTCGGCCTCGACCCACTCGCCCATCAGGGTCGGCGGGATGTCCCGCTCCACCTCGGGGACCATCGGCTCCACCAGCTCGCAGTACCCGCCGGTGGAGTGCGCGAAGATCTGGGCGGCGTGGGCGAGCCCGCGGAGCGACGGATCGAGCGCGGAGGGCTCGAGCGCGCGCGCTTCGTTGAGCACGGCGTAGAGCGGCATGCGCTCGCTCTGCTGCGGGTTGCGCTCCGACCACACCATCGCCAGCAGGACGTGCAGCCGGTCCGACGCGGGGTCGAGCTCGCCGCCGCCGAAGTGCTCCAGGATGGGCGCGTCGCTCGGCTCGGGCTCGTGCTCGCCGAGCTCTTGGAGCAGCTCCCGGGCGATCGCGTCGGCCTCCCGGGCGTCGGTCGCGGCCCGCTCGAGCCGCGCCGCGAAGGCGGCCCCTTCGGCCACGGTGTGGGCGCGGAGCGCCTGGTGGAAGCGGACCGGCGTCCGGCTCATCCGGTCGGTCAGGCGCTCTTCGTCCGCCCCGCGGTCATCGGAACGATGGACCATGAGCAGGGCGATGAGCCCTGCCACGGCGGCGACGGTGACCAGCCCGCCCAGCGCGATTCGGACGTTGTTCCCCATGGGTGGAAGACCTCGCGATTATCGGGTCGGGCGGCCTATGAAGCAAGTCGATTCCTGAAAAGCACATCATGCTACGCGAGCGCGCGGGGACCCCGGCGACCGTCGACCCTGGGGGTTTCGTGGCCGTTGTTGCGGGAAGGTCAGCGGACCTGAACGGTCACGGTGACGTCTCGGTCGTAGGTGCGGACGTGCAGGTCGTCGCCCTCGAGGACCAGGTAGCTGGGGCCTTTGCGCAGCGCGAGCTCGGCCAGGCGGCGGCCGGTGAGCCGGTCGATGGCGTAGAGGTGGTCGGGCTCGTCGGTGAAGCCGTAGCCGGTGAAGATCACCCGGTCCCGGAGGGTGAAGGCCACCACGTTCGAGGTGAGGGGCTCGGTCACCCACACCACGGATCCGCTGCTGGCGTCGAGGGCGATGAGGGAGGCGTTCTTCCCGTCCGTCGCGCTGGCGTAGGTGCGGTGGGCCCGGGTGATGTAGACCCGGTCGCCGACTCGGCGGGCGTCGTTGACCTGCATCTCGTTCACGTAGAGGCTTCGCAGGTCCAGGACGGTCGCCCCCCCATCCGGCTGGGGGAGCCAGAGGTAGTGACAACTGTAGTGCTGGCCGTAAGCCGCCAACGGCGGGTCGCTCGCGATCGCGAAGAGGAACTGCTCTCCGCCGATGGTCTCGGGGGCTTCCGCGGGGCGCTCGCTCCGGTGCCCGATGTCGTGCTCACCGAGCCACCGCTCGTCGTCGGTGATCTCGTTGCGGACCGACGCGCTCCGGCGCAGCCGGACGGTGGGGGCGGGCTCCGACGCGTCGGCGAAGCGCGCCTCGAGGCCGGGGTCGCTGACGACCACCATCCGCGGCTCGGCGGGGGTCTCCTGGGGAGTCTCGGCAACCGGCTCGGGATCCGGCGCGGGGGTCGGTGCCTCGCCGTGGCCGGCGACCGGGACCGGGTCCGGCCGCGGGTCCGGGGCGGGCGCGGGACCACATCCGAGGAGGCCGAGGAGAAGGGCAGCGGTGACCTTGGGCATGGGCCGGAGGATGCGCGGTTCCGTGCGGCGACACCAGAAGGGCGGCATGCGGCGGCGAGACCAGAGCGGCGGTATCGAAGGAGCGGCACGCGTCGGCATCAAAGGAGCGGCACGCGGCATCGCCGACCGCTCGCTCCCGCGCCGGCTCGGCTGCGTGGTAGTTTCATCGCGTGGGACGATTCCAGTGGTTGGTCGCGGTGGCCCTCGGTCTGGCGGTCGGGTGCGGGGGCGACGATGGCGGTGACGCGCCGCCGGACGACGGCTGCCTCACCGACGCCGAGTGCAGCGACGGCATCTTCTGCTCCGGCGTGGAGCGCTGCGTGATGGGCGAGTGCGCGCCGGGCAACGACCCCTGCCCCGCGCCGCTGCTCTGCTCCGAGTCGGGCGGGCGCTGCGAGTCCCCGGGCTGCGACGTGACGGTGGACGCGGACAGCGACGGCCACGACGCGGTGGCCTGTGGGGGCGACGACTGCGACGACACCGACCCCGACCGCTACCCGGGCAACCCCGAGGTCTGCGACGCGGTGGACCAGGACTGCGACCCGACGACCCTGGGCGGGACCGACGCGGACGACGATGGCTTCGTCAGCGTCGCCTGCTGCAACGGCGATCGCTGCGGCCTGGACTGCGATGACGCCGCCGCCGCCGTGGGCCCGACCGGGACCGAGGCCTGCAACGGGGTGGACGACGACTGCGACGGCGACGTCGACGAGGGCGTGCTGCGGGCGTTCTACCCCGACGTGGATCGCGACAACTTCGGAGACCGCGACGGGATGCCGCTCTTCGCCTGCGCGCCGATGGACGGAGTGGCCGAGAACACGCTGGACTGCGACGACGGCGACCCCGCGATCAACCCCACGAGCCTCGAGCAGTGCAACGGCGTCGACGACAACTGCAACGGCGTCACGGACGACGAGGCCGCGACGGCGGCCGCGTGCACCGCGTCCTACGGGACCCCGAGCAACACCTTCTTCGCATGCGCGGACTCCGCGTGCTCCGTCGCCTCGTGCGCAGCGGGCTACGCCGACTGCAACGGCGAGCCCAGCGACGGCTGTGAGACCGGCGTCCAGAGCGATCCGCGGAACTGCGGCGGATGTGCCGTCGACTGCGGGGTCGGCGGGATCTGCACGGCGGGCACGTGCGATGGCGTCGTCGACGTCTCCGCGGGCAACCGCTACACCTGCGCCGTGCGCAGCAGCGGCCTCGTGGCGTGCTGGGGCGCGAACCAGCGGGGCCAGCTCGGCGACCTCAGCGTCTCGGACAGCGGGACCCCGGTGCTGGTGTCGGGGGTGACCCGCGCCGTGAACGTCGAGGCCTCCCCCCTCTCCGGCGCCTGCCCCTTCACCTGCGCTCAGAGCGGCACCCAGCTGATCCAGTGCTGGGGCTGCAACCGCGACGGCCAGGTGGGCGACGGAGATCCCGAGGAGTACAGCCTGCGCGCCGAACCGGTGAACGGGGTCCCCACGGGCATGGACATTCGACCGGACAACCTGGCCCCGAAGGCCCTGACCGTGGGCGCGGACTTCGCGTGCGCCCTCGAGACGCGCGTCTTCGACGACGTCGCCCAGTGCTGGGGCCGAGACGGCACCCCGATGGGTTGTGGGGATGGCGCCGTGTGCGAGGCCTACGACGTCCAGCTCCCGAACCCGCAGTCCGTCGTGGCCGGCGGGTCGAACATCTGCGCCGTCAGCGACGGCGACCTCTACTGCGTCGGCTTCGACAGCTTCGGGCAGCTCGGCAACGGACCGGCCACCGGCGCCGCGCTCATCGGGTCCCCGGCGCAGGCGGACCCCTCGTTCGAATACGAGCAGGTCGCCGTCGGTGAGGCGACCCTCTGCGCCATCCTCGGTCCGGCGCACAACGGCGCCGTCGCCTGCTGGGGCCTCAACATCGAGGGGCAGGTGGGCGATGGCACCACGGCCGGGAGCCGAAACCGCCCGCAGGTGGTCGCGGGGACGACGAACGCGGTCGACGTCTGCGTCGCCGATGGGCACGCCTGCGCCGTCCTCGGCGACGGCACCGCGCGCTGCTGGGGCCGGGGCAACTCGGGCCAGCTCGGCAACGGCGGGACCGCCAGCTCGCGTTCACCGGTGACGGTCGACCTGACGAACATCGTGCAGATCAGCTGCGGCTTCGACCACACCTGCGCGCTGGATGGCGCGGGCGACGTGTGGTGCTGGGGATCCAACGACCGGGAGCAAGTGGGTCCCGGGTTCGGCGCCACCGTGACCCGACCGGTGCGGGTCGCGGGGATCTGATCGAGGGCGCGATCGAGGGCGCGATCGAGGGCGCGATCGAGGGCGCGATCGAGGGCGCGATCGAGGGCGCGATCGAGGGCGGGATGGAGCACGCGATGTGCGCTCCGTCGGCCGCGCTCAGCCGAGCACGAGGTGACGCTGGAAGCTCCCGTCGATGGGAGGCACCGACTTCCGCGGTCCGGTCACGCCGGGAACGAAGGGGCCCAGGCTGCTGGGCGGAGGCAGCCGAGCGATGGGCTGCGACGCAGGCGGTAGCGAGAGGCGCGCCCCGGAGGCCGAGCGCCGGGCGCGTCGCGCGAGGTAGCGGACGAGCCGGCAGGGAACGTGGACATCGAGGGTCAGGGCGAGCATGCATCGTTGGTTTGCAGCGCTCGTGCCAGGGCAAACGATCCCGATATCATTGGGCTTTGTCGCCAATAGTGGCCGAGTGGCCGAAAACCTGTGGTCGTGGTCTCACAGGTGTGCATCTCAGCGGTCGGAGTCCCGCACCCTCGGTGCCTCACCTCCTCACGGCGCGATCCCGCTCACATCCGGGGCCGGCGTCCCGTGCGAGGATCGCGCCGTGCGTTGCTCCATCATCTCGACCGCGCTCCTCCTCGCCGCCTGCGGGGGCGCCGCCGCGAGTCCCACGATCGAGGCATCGCCCGTCACCCCGGGAGCTGAGCTGGCGCCGACCCCCGACGGGGTCGCCGCGGCGGCAGGAGACCGGGCGGCGTTCACCTTCTTCGTCCGGCCGAGCCTCTGGCCCGAGTTCCAACGAGCGGTCCGGACGGAACTCGCCGCCCCGCCCGAGGGCTACGCGGAACGCCTCCTCTCGGCCTCCTTCGCCGAGCTGCTCCCGCTCTTCGGCGCGGCCGATCTGGCCGCGATGCTCGCGGAGCTCCGGGGCGTGGACGAGGAGCGACCCCTGATCGTCCGCATCGGCGAAGCGGAAGACGACGGTCTCGCCGCCATCCTGCGGGTCGCCGAGCAGCCCACCCGCGCCGAGTCGGGCCTGCGCCATGTGGTGGCGGTGCCGGCCCGCGACGTCCACGAAGTCCGGGCCTCCCTGGAAGAGGCGCTCCGACAGGTCTGCGACCGCGGCGGCGAGCGTCGGTGTCCGGGGGGCCTCCCGCTGACCTTCGCAGTCCGGGACGACTGGGTCTTCGCGGTGCTCGGCACGCTCGACGCCCCGCTCCGAGGCGCCGAGCCGGGGCCCATCGCTCGCTGGGCCTTGGACGCGCGTTGGCCGGCCGCAGTGTACGTGCGCCCCGAGGCATTTCAGAGCGCCGGCGTTCAGACCGAGATCCAGCGCCTCCAGGCCGCCATTGCCTCGGCCGACGCGTCGTCCCGGGCTCCGCTCCTCGCCCAGGGCCTCGGCGAGGTCCTGACGAACCACATGCGGATGACCCCCGAAGCCAACGAGCTCCAGGAGCTGGCCATCGCCCTGCGATCCAGCCCGGCTTCGCTGGCGTTCGTCGGCCGGTTCTCCGCCGCCACTGCCGCCGCCCTGGCCAACGCGGGCGCGCCCGACGCACCCCGGAATCCCCCGCGAGACGGCCAGTTCCTGGTCCTCCGCTCCGGCCTCGACCTCGTCAGCGCCGCACAGGCGCTCCCCCCGCCTCACGCGGTGGTCCGCGACTCCCGCCACCAGATGATGGTGAGCCTCGTGCAGTGCGGCACCTTCTGTCGCTTCGCCGACGCGGTACAGCCCCTTGGCGGCGCCCACCTCGCCCTCGACCACCAACTCACCGACGGAGTAGCCCGCTACTTCCGGTACGAGCAGGATCCCGCCGTGGCGCACGGGACCCTGGAGGGTCGCTTCGACATCCGGGGGCTCGCCAACGCCTCCGGCGCTCGAACCACGGCCGCGATCGCCCGGTCGCTCCCCGCGCTGCATCTACGGGCATCCGTCGAGGGCCGGGCCCTCGGGGGTGCCATCGGCGCGTCGCCGGACCTCCCCTTCCGTCTCCCGGCACTGGAGACCCCGGCGGCCGACCCCATCGATTCCGCGCAGCTCGCGTGCCTGGAGGGTGTCCAGCTCGCGGTGACCCACGCCCTCGCCGCGGCCCCCACCACGGGAGGCGGGGCCCGCTCGCTGCCCTACCCCGCCGCCCGCGCCGCAGCGGCCGAGGCGCTCTCGTGCCTGACCGACCCGGGCCTGCGCGTCGAAGGCCAAGCCACCCTCCGCGCCCTCGACGCCATCACCGCCCTGGGCCGCGGCGACTGACCCGCACGGCGAGGGTCTCGAACGGCGAGGGCCCTCGATCGGCGAGGGTCTCGAACGGTGGCGCTCGAGGGATCGCACCGCCGCGGTCCGAGCCTTGATCCAAACGCCGCGCGCCCCTACGGCGTCGGGATGGAGCGTCTTCGCATCGCCGCCCGCTGGCTCGCTGGCTTCGCCTTCATCGCCGTCGGCGTGATGCACTTCGTGGACACCGCCTTCTTCGAGCACATCGTGCCGCCCTTCTTGCCGGCGGCGCGTTGGCTGGTGTGGATCAGCGGCGTCGCGGAGATCCTCGGCGGCCTGGGCTTGCTGATCCCCCAGGTCCGCCGCGCCGCTGGCATCGGCTTGCTGCTCCTCCTCGTCGCCGTCTTCCCCGCGAACCTCTACATGGCCATCGACGAAGTGATGCCCATCACCGGCCCGGTGCCCGTGTGGACCCTGTGGGCGCGGCTGCCCTTCCAGCTCGTCTTCGCCGCCTGGGTCTGGTGGGTCGCGCTGTATCGCCCCGACGGCGATCCCGCGGCCTGACGGAGGGACGCACTTGCCTTCTTGCGTATCGGCTGCGCAAGTTGGCAAGTGCGTCCCCAACGCAAGTTGGTTCCCAACGCAAGTTGGTTCCCCTCCTGCCGGCAGCGGGAGCAGTGGCAGAGGAACGTCGCCTTCGGCGCGGCGGCCTCGATGCGGTAGCGGACGGCGCCGCAGAGACACTCACCGGTGTAGTCGGTCATTGGGCGATCCTAGCCCTCGTGGGAGCGTGCTCGCGAAGTCGTCGGCGTGTTCCCCAGCTCGACCGGGAGGACTCCGTTCGAGAGACCCACCGCGGCCACTGCCGAGTCCGACCGCGGTGCCGGGGGAGGCCCGCGCCGCATCTCCGCGGAGACGTGAGGTCTCCCCGGGCACGCTCGTAGCCTCCGCTGACTCCTCGCGGTCGATACGCCGAGCGCGTGATCGCGCCGCTCGGGATGGGCGTCACGGGGTTCATGGCCGGCGCTCGCGACCGGAAGTTGGTTCCTGGGCGAATCGTGCGAGGGTGGCGAGGTGCGTGCATTCGTCCGTCTCTCGCTCCTGCTCGCTGCGTGCGGTGGGGGACCGTCGTCCACCGCGCCGACCGGCGAGTCGCCGGTCACGCCGGGGGCGGAGCTGGCACCCATGGACGACGGGGTGGCTGCGGCCGCGGGGGACCGCGCGGCGTTCACCTTCTTCGTCCGGCCGAGGCGCTGGCCCGAGGTCCAGCGCGCGGTGATGAGCGAGCTCGCCTCGGAGCCCAGCGGTGAGCTCGCTCGCCTTCTGAACGCCCCGCTGAGCGAGCTCCTCCCCCTGATGGGCGGAGCCGAGCTCGCCGCGGCGCTGGGTGAGCTCCGCGGCGTGGACGGCGAGCGGCCGATCATCGTGCGGATCGGTGAGGGGGGCGAAGGCGGCCTCGAGGCCATCGCGCGCGTGGCCCAGGACCCCACGGTGGCCCCCACGGGTCTGCGACACGTCGTCGCCGTCCCCGCCACCGACGTCGCCGAGGCGCGCGCCTCGCTGGAGCGGGCGATGCGGCACGTGTGCGCGGTGGCGGGCCGGTTCCGGTGCGAGGGCAACCTGTCGGTCTCGTTCGAGGTGGCGGGCGATTGGGTCTTCGCCGTCGTCGGTGACCTCGACGCTCCGCTGCACGCCGCCGCCCCCGCTGGCGTCATCGCCCGCTGGACCATGGACCCCCGGTGGCCGGCGGCCCTCCACGTGCGCCCGTCCGCGTTCCAGCCGGCGGCCACTCAGAAGGCGCTGCGGACGATGCTCCGCGCTCGTCAGGTGCTGGAGGGGGACCTCCGTACCGAGATCACCGCCCAGGGCCTCGCCGAGGTCCTGATGTTCCACGCCCGGACCACGCCCGAGGCGCACGAGATCCAGGAGATGGGCCTGGCCCTGCGCACCGAGCCAGCGTCGTTGGCCTTCGTGGGCCGGCTCTCCGCCCTCGCGGCTCAGGCCCTGAGCACCGCCGGAGCGCCGAGCCAGCCGCGGACCCCCCAAGGGCCGGAACGCTTCTTTCGGCTCCGCTCGGGCATCGACCTGGTCGAAGCGGCCCGGCTCCGCCCGCCTCTGCACGGCACCGAGCCCGGCACGGGGCGAGCACCGCCGCGCCTTCGACGATGCGGCCTCTACTGCGAGTACGCCGATCGAGTCCAGCCCCTCGCGGGCGCCCGCATGCAGCTCTTCATGAACGTGCCCACCCGCCTGAATCAGCACCTGTCGTACGAGCAGGACCCGACCCTCGCGCCCGGCACCCTGGAGGCCCTCTTCGACATCCAAGGCGTGGCCTCGGCCACCAACGCACCCACCGCCAAGCTAGTGGCCACCCTCGTGCCTGGAGTGCACTTCCGCGCCACCGTCGAGGACGGCGCCTTCGCCGGCGCCCTCGGCCTGCGCCCCGACCTCCCCTACGCCCTCCCCGTCCTGGAGCCAGCCAGCACCTCGGTCACTGCCGAAGAGCTCGCCTGTCTCGAGCGCCTCCAGCTCGCCGCCCTGGACGCCGTGGTCATGCCCGCGTCCACCGCCGCCGAGGTCCGCCGCCAGCAGCACGCCGAAGGCCGCGCTGCCGCGACCGAGGCCCTCGCGTGCCTGACCACGCCGGCCCTGCGCGCCGAAGGCGAAGCCACCCTCCGCGCGGTGGACGCGATCCACGCGCTGCTCGCGGAGTGAGTCACCAGTCGTCGCGTTCGTGTTCCCGCGGAGACGCCGCGTTCCCGCGGAGACGCCGGTCGCCGATGTTGACCCCGCCCTTCACGATGTTAGGGCGGAGCGCATGGCTCGCCTGATGCTGACCCTCGGTGTGCTCGCGGGGTGCGCCGGCTCCCCCCCCTCCCCGCGACACGGTGCGGCCCACCTCCGCGCCGCCCCGAGCCCATCCGGTCGACAGCGCAGCCTCGGACCTCGAGCTCCATCTCGTGAGCCCGCATGTCACGTGGAACGCGGACGGCTCGCCTTGTCGCCAAGTGCTCCTCCCGTACGACCCGCTGCCGGTCGCGCCCGCCGGGTGCCTCGCGATCGATGTTGGAGAGGTCTCGGCCGCTCTCCTCGCCGAGGTCGACGAGATCTCCGCCCGAGTCCCCGTCCTGCTCTCCCTGGAGCCCGGGGTGCGGCTTCCGGACATGGTCTTCGAGCACGTCGTCGCGCTGAAGCTCGGCGGGGGCCGCTACGACTCCGAGCCCCTCCCGCCGCGCACGCAGTTCCCCGCCGTTCGCTACCTCCACGCTCAGCGAAGCCAAGCCCTACCCGACGGAGGGTGGCTCGAAGCGGACGAGGTCTCGCTCGGCATCTACGTCGACGACCCCGAGAAGCTCGGCACGCTCGGCGCCATCGCCGACAGGATCGTCGCCCTCGAGGTGCACGGGGCGCCCTCCGCCGAGCTCTGGCGAGCGGCCGTCGCCGCGCTCCCGAACCTGCACGACGTGGTCTTCGCGACCTACCGCACCGACCCGGCGCTGGTGGCGGCGCTCCCGGACACCATCAGCCACCTCGCGACGCGCCACGCCGACGACGAGGTCGTCCGGGCAGCCGGCGGTCTTCCCCACCTGCGCTCCCTCGCGCTGAGCGAAGCCCGACTCGACACGCTCGCGCCCCTGGCCGGCGCGGCCCTCCGCCACCTGTCGGTGCGGGAGGGCGAGCTCGGCGAGGCCGCGGTGGCCGAGCTCAGCGGCCTGCGCACCCTCGAGCGGCTCGACCTCCACGGCACCCCGGTCGGCGACGGGATCGCGGAGCCCCTCGCCTCGCTGAGTTCGCTCCAGGCCCTCGACCTCGAGAACACGGGGGTCGGGGATCGCACCGCCGCAGCGGTCGGCGGTCTCGCGGCCCTCCGCGAGCTGGTCCTCGCGCGCACCTCGCTCGGCGATGCGGGGGTCACCGCCCTGGAGCCCCTCTCCGCTTTGCGCTCGCTCTCGCTGCGCGGGACCCAGATCACCAGCGCAGCGCTCGCGCACGTTCCCCCCGTGGGCGAGCTGGACATGGCGTTCACCGGCGTCGACGACCTCTGCTCACACCGCGATCGACTCGGCGAGATTCGCGCGCTGAATCTCTCCGGCTCGAGAGTTGGCGACGAGGGCACCCGTTGTCTCACCGAGTTCGCCCACCTGGCGACACTGTCGCTGACGCAGACGGACATCGGAGACCCGACGCTGAGTCGCGTCGCGGAGCTACGCGGGCTCCGCCGGCTCGACGTCGCGGGCACCGGAGTCGGGGACCCGGGCATCGCGAAGCTGAGGACGCTCCCCAATCTCCGGGCCCTCGACCTCTCCGGACTACCCATCACCGACGCGAGTGTCGAGGTGCTCGTCGCGCTCGGGCTGCAGTTCGTGGCCCTCGAAGGGACGGGCCTCGGCGAGGCCGCGCGAGAACGCGTTCGGGCATCGCTCGACGGCCGATGAACGACGCGGCGCGGCTCGGCCCCTGACGCCGGGTGCGGGCCGGGAGGGCGACTCGGACGCGCCGCACGGCGTACGAAGGAAGCCCCGGACAGCGGAATGCCACCCGAGAGCGCATCGGTAGGGTGCTCGTGCTGCATCGCATCTCGGCTCTGCTCTTCGTGATGACGGGTTGCCTCGGCGCGGAACCGGGCCCCTCGTCGAGCACCACCGCGGGCCGGCGTGAGCTCGCTGGCGCTCGTTCCGGCCCGACTCCAGAGCGACCGGAGGCTCCCCTGCCGGAGGGGCTCGGCGAAGGCTCGAGGGACGAGCCCGCGGAAGCTCTCGAGTTCGAGCTGCACCGCGGTCACGGGGGCGGCCACCTCTCATGGCACGACCGATGGGACCGATGCGCCGAGTTGACGGTCGGCCTCGACCCGATCCCGCATCGGCCCCCGCATCCCTGCGTTTCGGTCCACGTCGATGGCTCCGTCGCTTTTCCGCCGGACCTCTGGTCTCGGCTCGATGCCCTCGCCGCCGAGGTGCCCACGGCGCTCGTGCTCGGATCCGACGTCAGGATCCCCGACACCGTCACGATGGAACACGTCATCGCCCTCACTCTGTTGGATGCGGCCGAGGGCGAGAGCTCCGAACCGAGCCCTCGCCGAGCCCAGTTCCCAGCGGTGCGGTACCTCCACAGCCGCCGGGATGGCTTTCTCCCGGAGGGCGGCTGGCTGGAGGCCGACGATGTCTCGCTTGGCGTATGGGTCGACAGGCCCTCCGACGTCGGAGACTTGGCGACGGTCGCGGAGCGCGTCGTAGGTCTCGAGGTCCTGGACACCTTCGGCGCGAGCTTCGAGCGAACGGTGGGCACACTACCGAATCTGCGCAGCGTCGAGTTCGAGACCCCCGTCGAGGCGGGGGTCATCGCAGCTCTCCCCACCACCCTCGTGCATTTCTCCGCGCCGCGCGCCGACGACCGAGTCCTCCGAGCGCTGACGCGTTTCGACCGCCTGCGATCGCTCGCGCTCCCGGAGGCAACGCTCACGGACATCTCGCCCCTTCGAGGACGAGGGCTTCGGCGGATCGCGCTGCGCCGAGCGCAACTGGCACCGCGTGCGATGGCGCAGCTCGCACAGCTTCGACCGGTCGAACACCTCGACCTCTCCCATTCCAACGTGGACGAGGGGATCGCATCGGCGCTCGGCTCGCTGCACGAGCTGGCCACACTGTCCCTCGGGTACACTCGGATCGGCGACCGGACCGCCGAGGCGGTCGGACAGCTCGAGGTCCACTCGCTGGACCTGAGCGGGACGGCCATCAGCGACGCCGGCGTCATCGCGCTGGAGCCCCTGGACTCTCTGCGCTCGCTCTCCTTGCGAGCCACCTCGATCTCCCGCGCGGCTCTCGCGCACTTGCCTCCGGTGCGCGACCTCGACGTGGCTTGGACGGGCCTCGGAGACTTCTGCGACCCCCGCCATCGACTCCGCGGACTCCGCACCCTCGACCTCTCCAACGGCCGGGGCACTCGGCTGACCGACGGCGCCCTCCGCTGCCTTTCCGAGCTGTCGCGCCTGACGAGCTTGTCCCTCGCAGGAAACGTCATCGGCGACTCGAGCATGACCTCCGTGGCGTCGCTCCAGGACCTCCGGTCGCTCGACCTCACGAACACCCGCGTGGGAGACCGCGGGATCGAGCACCTGGCCTCCCTCCCGCGCCTGCGTTCGGTTCAGCTCTTCGGGCTCCCCATCACCGACCGGAGCGCCCCGACGCTCCGGTCGATGAGGCTGCAGTCCGTGGATCTCCGGGAGACCCGGGTGAGCGAAGAAGCGCGAGGTCAGGTGCTCGACTCACTGCACATCCGGTGACGCAGCCGAAGCGAAGCCGCCGGTCGAGTCAGCGCTCGCCGCTCGTTCGAGGGCGGCCGCTGCGCACCTTCGCGGTGTCACCCGTCAAGGGGAGGCGTGGGTGCGGACCCCGTGCCATCGTGCGAGGCGTGCGCCACATCGCCTTGGTCTCGCTGCTGCTGACCGCCTGTCAGGCATCCCACGGGGACTCTCTCGGGCCCGACGAGTTCCGCGCGCGCTTTGCCGCCAGCTGGTGCGAACGAGCGCTCCGGTGCGGCGCCGCGGGCTTGCGCTGGGAACGTTGGTGCGAGCCGAGCGCAGGCGACCTGCTGGGAGCCGCCGCCTTCATGGTCTACGACGAGGAGCTCGCCCGCCGCTGCCTCGAGGGCATCGAGGAGGACGCCTCGTGCGCGCCCGACGGACCGGAGGCGTGCGCCCGTGCGTTCCATGGCGCCGTGCCCGAGGGCAGCCCCTGCACCTTCGACCGCGAGTGTGCGTGGGGCACCTACTGCAACGACGGCATCGTTCCGATCGTCTTCAGCAGCCTCGACGCGACCTGCACGGGGGTCTGCGAGCCATGGCGCGGCGTCGGTGAGGAGTGCGGCGACGAGGCCGCGCTCGGTTGTGGCTGGTATCTGCGCTGTGGCACGACCCCCGGCGACCCCGTGCGCCGGTGCCATGAGCCCGCCGCCGAAGGCGAGCCGTGCGGCGCCGGCTGCGGTCCGAACCTCACCTGCGACCAGCAGCGCGACGTCTGCTACCCGATCCTGGAGGCCACCGGCCGGCCCTGTGATCCCGAGGGTATTCCGGCCGTGTGTCCGGGGCAGACCCACTCGTGCAGTACCGAGGGCGTATGCCAGCCACGGCCGAGTCCGACCGCGGGGCCGGGGGAGGCCTGCGCGCCGGGTCAGTGCCCCTCCAGTTTCGCGTGTGTGGACGGGGTCTGCCTCGCCTTGCCGAGGTTGGGCGACGCGTGCGACGAGGCGCGGGTCTGCACGTCCGGCCAGTGCGTCGATGGTCGCTGTTGGGCGCCCGGACCGGGCGAGCCCTGCGTGGACGGTTGGTGTCGCGGCTGGTGCGACGAGGCGGGGCTCTGCCGCGCACCGCTCGCGGAAGGCGAGGCGAGCGAAGGGCACTGGCAATGCGCTTGGCCCACGCTCGGCGGCGGCTGCGTGGCCGGCCGCTGCATTCCCGAGATCGGCCGCTGCGAGTGAGCTCGTAGCTAATCGGGAATCAGGCGCCGCGTCTCCGCGGAGACGTGAGATCTCCCCGAGCGCGCTCGTAGCCTCCCCCTCCCTCGCGAACCGGTGGGCGCTCACTCGCCGAGGAGCTCGCTGAGCTTCACCTCGAGGCGGAGGACGCCGCGCTTCTTGTCGATGCGCATCGTCGCGTCGACGCCGAGCTCGGTCTCGACGCGGGTCACGAAGGCCTTGGCGGCGCGGCGCTCGTCGCGGGTGGGCGTGGGGAGCGCGGCGCGGCCGGCGTCCATCTTCTGCTGCCGGACCGCGTCGGCGACCTCCGTGGCCGAGAGCGTGGAGATGCGCCGGGGTGGCTTGCCGATCGGGGAGTCGCGGCGCGCCAGGGTCGCTGCAGTGAGGCTCGACCGCGTGACCTGGGCGTACTGGACCAGGTGGAAGGCCTTGAGCACCCCGAGCTCCGCCGCCTGCGCCGCGTCGTACTCGCGGGCCACCGCCATGTAGCGCTGGGCGGTCACGGCCGGCATCACGTGCGCGTTCAGGAAGGCCTTGAAGCTCGGCACGCCGAACGCCGCGATCACCTCCGGCCGGTCGAGCTCGAGGAGCGCCTTGCCCACCGCGTAGAACTCCGCCTCCGCGATGGCCACCCGCTCCCGGATGCGCGCGATCTCCGCCTCCACCTGGGCACGCAGGCCCGACTCGGGCGCGCTCGGCTTCCGCGGCACGGGTCGCGGCGCGGGCCGCACCGACGGCCCCGATGGCGTCGGCGCCACCGGCCGAACGCGCCCCACCACGCGCCCCAAGGTGCCGACTCCGGGCTTCACGATCCTCGGCTTCTTGGCCATCGTTCCCCTCCCCCAAACCTGACTTTCACGACCGCGTGAAAGCGCCCGGAGTGTCTCACGAACACTTCCGAAGAGCCATCCGTGTCGTCATTTTGCGATTTCGGAACCAAGAATTGCGAGTTTCAGTGTGAATCCCGGAACGCATCAAGGGAGATACCTCTGGGATTCCCGCGCGGGGCGATCAGGCGTTCCGAAGGGCGTTAGCCAGGGCGTGGAGATTCTCGAACCGCGCGACGGGCAGGCCGTCCAGCACGAAACTCGATCCGCGACCCAAATACTCTGGGACCGTGGTGTCGGCGACGTACTTCTCCACGAAATGCGCGCGAATCGTGTCGGCCGCGATCACTGCACCGGCCCGTGGCGCGTCGGGGTCGAATGCCTCCCGCCAGGGGCGCTCGAGGTGAGACTGCTGACGGAGTTGCCAGGGGGAGAGACGCCCATAGACCGACACGACATCCGCGAGATGGGATCGAGTCGTCTCCGAGTAGGCTGGCCAGCGGTCCGGCTCGGGAAGTGGAGCGCTGCCGCTGCCGCGGTACGCCCGCCACACCTCGGGAGAGACCGGCCCGTGCTGCCACGCTCGAAATCGAATGGGTCCGCCGAGCTCGGACTCGAAGCCGAACGCCAGCGCCGCGCCGTAGCCGTAGAAGCAGAGCTTCTGCAACTTCAGATGGGTGACGGGACCCTCCGCATGGCGGAGGAGCCAGTGCGCCAGGCCGATTGCGGGCCTATCGGTCATCCTGTCGGGCTCCTTCCAGCAGCGACGGCTCTCTCGTCCCTGGACCCTCGACGCTAAGACGGCGGATCCGGTCGGTCAACTCCATGCGCGCTGGTGCGAGGGAGGTAGCCGTTCAGCGCGCCCGCTCGTCAGGTGTCCTGCCACACCTCGATGACCGTGCTCGGCGCCCTGCTGGAGCGGGCGAGCGGGCTCGCGCTGGCCGACCTCTACGCCGAGTGCGTCTTCGCGCCGCTGGGCATGCGGGACACCGGGTTCACCGCCGTCGACCTGGACCGCCTGGGTCCCGCGTACGCGGGGTCGAAGGTCGTCGATCCGGTGGGGCCGAGAGCGACTGGGCGCGGACTCCGGGGTTCGCCTCGGCCTCGGGCGGGCTCGTCTCACCGCCGAGGACTACGGCCGCTTCACCCGCGCGATGCGCGAGGGCACCCTGCTCGAGGCGGACGAGTACGCGGCGATGACCGCGGACCGGGTGCCGGCGTCGGCGCAGACCTTCTTCGGCCCGGGCTTCTGGGAAGACTTCGGCTGGGGTCACGGCCTGGCGGTGGTGCGGCGCGAGAAGCCCGACGGCCCCCGCGGCGTCGGCTGGACCGGCGGGGTGGGCACCACCTGCTTCTGGGACGCCGAAGGCGAAGCGATGCTCCTCACCCAAGAGCTGATGGGCGGCCCCGACGGACCGACCTACTTCGGCGACTTCTTCCGCGCGGTCCAGACGCTCTGACGAGCAGTCCAGTTCCCGTCCGACCTGCTCCCATGTCGTTGGGGTCGCGTCGTTCGACACCGCGGGTCGCGGCCGGTGCCGTCCGAGATCGTCGCTGGCGTGTGCGGAGGAGTCCGGTGACAATCCGCGGCGGATGCCCGACGGAGACGAGGTCACGGACATGGAGGTCTCGGCGCCGAGTCGCGCGCGGCTCGAGCGGTTGATGGAGGTGTGTTCGGTCGGGCTGGTCGAGCGGGAGAGCGAGGTGCGCTCGGTGTTCCTCGCCGCGCTGGCCGGCGAGCACTGTCTGCTGATCGGTCCTCCGGGGACGGCGAAGAGCGAGGTGGCCCGGCGGCTGCGCCATGCGTTCGCCGACGGGGCGTTCTTCGAGCGACTCCTGACGCGCTTCTCGGTGCCCGAGGAGCTCTTCGGGCCGCTGTCGATCAAACGTCTGGAAGCGGACGAGTACCACCGGCTCACCGAGGGGTACCTGCCCACGGCGACCGTCGCGTTTCTCGACGAGATCTTCAAAGCGAACAGCGCGATCCTGAACTCGCTGCTCACCCTGTTGAACGAGCGGAGCTTCGACAACGGCGTGGAGCGGGTCTCGGTGCCGCTGGTCAGCGTGATCGGCGCCAGCAACGAGCTGCCGGAAGGCACCGAGCTGGAGGCGCTCCACGACCGCTTCCTGATTCGGCGAATGGTCGCCCCGGTCTCGCCGGCCGGCTTCGACGCGCTGCTGGACACCGGCGACGAGTGGGCGCCGCCGACGGCCGAGCTGCTCGGCCGAGGCGAGCTCCGGGCGCTGCGCGAGCGGGCTCGCCGGGTCTCGATGCCGGCGGGGGTGCGGAGCTTCCTCGGCGCGTTGCGCGAACGGCTCGCGGAGACCTCGACCTTCCGGGTGTCCGATCGACGCTGGCGGAAGCTGGGGCAGCTCCTCCGGGTCGCGGTGGCCGCCGAGGAACGCGACGAGGTGGCCCTGGCCGACTGTGGCGTCGTGCTCTGGTGTCTCTGGTCCACGGAGGAGGAGCTCCGGGAGCTCCCGGCGTTGGTGGCGGCGACGCTCCGGACCCAGGTGGCGGACGAGATCGCGCGCCTGGGCGAGGTCGCCGAGACCTTGGCGGTGAAGGTCGCGGAGGAGGCCGCGGCGGAGGAGCAGGCGTCCGACGACGAGGGGCGGCTCCTCTGGCGAGGCGAGGACGGCGAGCCGACCATCCAGCGGCCGCACCGCGCGGCCAAGAGCACCACCGGCGACCCCCTCTACGTGGCCCCCCGAGAGATGAAGAAGGTGGGCGGCCGGGTGGCCTATACCTTCGCGGAGCTCTGGGAGCACCACTACTCCGCGAGTCCCGACGGGTACCACCGCCTCGAGGTGTGGACGGCGAACCCGGCCCACGAACACCGCGAAGACGTAGAGCAGACGCCCTACCTGGTGCCGAAGCGCTACGCGGCGCAGCACCTGGCCAGCCGGCGCGACCAGCTGCGGGCGCTCCTGAGCGCCCTGACCGAACACCGGGCGGCCCTCGGCGACCGGGAGGCCTCGCCCGGTCTGTGGCATCTGCCGCGGCTCGGTGACGCGGGCCCGCTGGACGAGTGCCGGCAGCGGGTGGAGGCGGCGATCCCGCGCCTGACCGAGGCGCTGGCGACCGTCGAGACCATGGAGGCCCGGGAGCCGTGACCTCCCCGAGACCGCGCTTCGCGGTCCTCGACCGCCTGCCCCCCGCGCTCTACTCGCCGGTGGTCCTCCATCTCCACGGCGAGCTGGCCGACCGCGCCGAGGCCGTCGTCACGCTGCGGGAGGCCCTCCTCGAGGGGCGCGTGCCCGACACCCTGCCCTGGCCCGCGCCGCTCTTCCGGGATCCCTTCCTGCAGGCCCTGAGGGACGCCCGGATCGCCGAGCTCTGCGCGGACGACCCCACGGGTGTGGACGAGTTGGTGCTCTACGTCCTCCACGGGATCGGGGAGACGCACCAGGTCTACGAGCGGAGCCTGGTGGCGTTCCTCGCCCTCGCCGATCGGGAAGCGCAGGACCGGATCCTCCTGGGCGCCGATCCGGGGAACGCGGAGGAGCGGCGCGAACGGGCCGTCCAGCTCGCCACCGACATGAGCCGGGAACAGCTCCACCGCCACGTCATGACCGGGTGGCGCGAGCGAGCGGCCGCGCGGATCGATCTCGAGGAGAGCCTGGCTCGGATCTTCGAGCCCGGCGGGGCGCCGGGCCGGGAGCGCGGGTGGCTGCATGCCGTGCCCCTGGAGGCTGCCATGGAGCTCCGGCGCATCTTGGGGACCGTGGGGCGAGCCGACGCGCTCATCCATGCCCTGGGCGGGCGGCGCGCGGACGAGAGCGCAGGACGCGTCGCTCAGATCGAGGTCGAGCGGGAGCGACCGCGGGCGGAGGTGACCCTCCGGCCCGAAGAGCGGGATGGGGTCGGCGCCATCCGGGGAGTGGAGCGCACCGGCGAGCTGGCCCGGATGCTCCCTTCGGAGGCGGCGCTCCTCGGGCACCCCGCGCTGCGCATGCTCTGGCACGTCCGCCGCGCCGAACGCGCGCTCTTGGGCTACCACGCGGTCGGCGTGATGAGCGCGCGCATCCAGACCGAAGCCAGCGCCCGCGAGCGGGTGACCGAGGAACGCACCGCGAGCCAGGGCCCCATCCTCCTCATGGTGGACACCAGCGATTCGATGGTCGGTCTCCCGGAGGACCTCGCCCGCGCCGTGGCGCTGCAGATCGTCGGCACGGCGCACGCCGAGCGGCGCCCCTGCCTCGCGCTCCTCTTCGGCACCAGGGACGAGCTAGAGGTCCACGAGCTCACCTTCGATGGAGCAGGGCTGACGCGCGCCATCGAGGTGCTCGCCATGGGATTCGGCGGCGGGACCCAGCCGGAGGGCGCGCTCCACGCAGCGACCCAACGCGCCAACGAGGGGTTCTGGAGGAACGCGGACTTGGTGGTGGTGAGCGACGGCGAGTTCGCGTGCGACCCGCACACGCTCGCCCGGTTACAGCGCATTCGCGCCCAGCACGGGATGCGCATCCACGGCGTCCGGGTGGGCCCCGGGCTCGGCTTCGAGGCGCTCGGCTGCGTGGCGGTCCACGACATCGCCGACTGGATGCTCGGCTGAGCGCTCAGAGTGCGGTGAGCTCGGCGCGTTTGCCGTCAGCGCGGCGGTCGTCGGCCGGCGGCCGCCTGGCGCTCCAGTTCGGCCCACACGAGCGGGAAGGTCTCGAATCCGTCCGAGCCGAGGAAGTGCCCGCCTTCGGGGAGCACGTGGAGCTCGGCGTCCAGCGCGGCGGCCAGGTCCCGCGATAGGTCGGCCGGTACGATCGTGTCGTCGTCCGCCGTGATGACGGCTCGTTGGGGCGCGATGGTCTCGATCCTCCTCGGCTCATAGCCCCTCGGGGTCAGAAACGCGTCGAGCTCGGGTAGGGTCGGCAGTAGGCGGTCGAAGCCCGAGACCGCGATCAGCCCCCCGATTCGGGCCTCGGGGTGGCGGCTCAGGAAACGCAAGGTCGCGATGCAGCCGAGGCTGTGAGCCACGACGAAGACCGACGCGTCGAGGGGGACCACGTCCCGTTCGAGGGTGGCCACCCACGCCTGAGGATCCGGCGCGTCGGAATCGGGCATGGCGAGGATCGTCGCCGTTCCGCCCGCCGCCTCGATCTTGCCCGCGAGCCACTCGAACCAGTGGTCGGTGGGCGAGGCCATGTAGCCGTGGACGATGTAGACGGTGTTTCCGTTCATGGATGCCTGTTCGGGTCGGATGGTCCCGGCCTTGGTGCAACTCAGCAGCAGCACCGAACCGAGCGCGAGAGCACGGAGCCTCATGCCCGGGAGTCGGTCGTCGGGCGCTTGAGTAACCCGGAGGGGCGCTCGCTCGCCTGAGCGCTCAGAGCGCCGTGAGCTCGGCGCGGACGGTGGCCAGGACCGACTCCGGGGTCGGCTCGGGGCTCGCGGCCAGGAGGGCCAGGCAGGCTTCGTAGTGGCCGCGGGCGGCCGCGGGATCGGTGGGGGCGACGGAGCGGCCCATGCCCAGGAGGGCGCGGGCGCGGATGGGGTTCAGGTCGCCCGCGTCGGCGTCGGTCTCGATGGTGTCGCAGACCCAGGCCACCCGCTCATAGAGCGACGCGGCCGAGTCGTGGGCGCCCGTGGCCAGGGCGATGTCCGCGGCGACCAGGAGCATGATGGCGAAGACCACGTCCTGGGCCGAGCCCTCGGCTTCGATCACCTCCAGGGCCTCCTGGACCCCATCCGTCGCCCGCGGGTAGTCGCCCTCGGCCGCCGCGGCCTGGGCCGCCTGGGCCAATTCGGCCACCCGCACTCGCCATTCGTCGCTCATCGCGGCGGACCCTACCGCGATTGGGGCGCCGGTGATGGAACGAATGCCGATGGCCGGCCTGCGCGTGTGCGGACTCTGCGACGGCGCCTCGCCGCAACGCTGTGTTTCGTTCACGGGGACCCAGCCCCGGCGACCGAACTCCGTGGACGAAAGCACCCTGCTGATCCTCGCGGCCCTCATCGTGGGCATGTCGAAGGGCGGGCTCGCCTCGGCGGCGGCGATCGCGGTGCCTCTCCTCGCGCTCTTCATGAACCCGGTGAAGGCCGCGGCGACGCTGCTCCCGGTCTACGTGGTGACCGACTGGATCGGCGTCTATCTCTACCGGCGCCACTACTCGCGCCGGAACCTCCGCATCCTCACGCCCTCGATCGTCTTCGGGGTGGCCATCGCCACGGTGATCACCCCCTACACGCCGGAGCCGGTGCTCCTGGTCTTCACCGGCCTCATCGGCGTCTGGTACATCGGGCGCGCCTGGTTCGGCCGGCGCTCGGAGGTGGCCACCACCGCCGAGGTCGCGCCGGGGATCTTCTGGGGCACGCTCACCGGCATCGCGAGCTTCATCACCCACTCGGGCGCGCCGCCCTCCCAGGCCTACCTGCTCCCGCAGAAGCTCCCCAAGCTGGAGTTCGCCGGGACGGTCGCCATCGCCTTCGCCATCGGCAATCTGGTGAAGCTCCCGGCCTATTGGGCCATCGGCCAGTTCGACGGTCTGGACTGGGAGCTGGTCGGCGAGCTCGCCCTGGCCGGCGTCGCGGGGACCTTCCTGGGCCGCTGGATCACCGGGAAGCTCCCCGAGGCCGGCTACGTGCGCGTCATCCAGTGGATGCTGCTGATCCTCTCGGTGATCCTCCTGGGCCGCGGCGGCCACGAGCTGCTGGTGGGCTGAGCGCGCCCGGGCCCGTATCGGGTGCTTGCCAAGTTATCGCGCGGCCGGATAGTTCGGCGGTGACTTCACGATTGGGGCGTGCGCTCGGTGTTCTCGTGTTCCTCGGCGCCTGTGGTTTCGTCGGCGCCTGTGGTGGGGGTGGTCCGGCCTATGGCCCGCCGGCGGCCCCCCTCTCGGAGCCGACGGCTCTCTGTTCCCCGGCCCAGCGCACCGGCTGCCGGCGCGCGGCCGAGCTCGAGGCGCGCTTGGCCACCGGGGACCTCGAGCTCCTCGGCGCGACCGGGAGCCCGGGCGGGACCCAGGGCGCCTACGTGCTCACGCTGCGCGACCGCCGGGACCACACGGTGATCCGCGCCAAGTGGCGCGCCGCCGGATCCGGCGGGCTGATCAACGTGCCCTACCGCGAGCTCGGCGCCTACCACGTGCAGAAGCTCGCCCTGGAACCCGACGACGCCATCATCCCGCCGACCGCCGCCCGCTGCCTGCCCATCGAGGCCTACCGCGAGCACGTGGACGCCGAGGCCGAGCCCACCCCGGGTACCCGCTGCGTGCTCGGCTTCGTCACCTACTGGCTGGAGCACGCGATGAGCGTCGCCGACGCCCGCGACGACGGCTTCCTGGTGGCCGGCGAGGGGCTCTATGATCCCGAACGCTTCGAGCGCGACGCCATCTACCGGGACTCGCTCGCCGACCTGAACCTGGTGAGCCACCTGGTCCACCACGGCGACGCCCACGATGGCCAGTTCGTCTTCGTGAGCCAGGGGGACCACCTGGTGAGCTACTCGGTGGACCACAGCGTGGCCTTCGAGGCGATCCCCAACCCCATGCTCCTCTTCCGCAAGGACTGGTCGAACATCCAGCTCCCCTCGCTGAACGAGGCCAGCGTCGCGCGGCTCCGGGCGACCACCCAGGACGACATCGCCGCGCTCCACGTGCTCGCCGAGCTCGAGCTCCAGGACGGGATGCTGGTGGGCACCGACCCGAGCCCGCCCTTCGGGGACATGGGCGAGTCCCTCCGCCGCGACGGGGACCGGGTCCAGATCGGGCTGCGAGACGACGAGGTCGCCTCCGTCGCCCAGCGGCTCCGGGACCTGATGGCCACCATCGACGGCGGCGAGCTCGCCACTCGCTGAGGCGCGGAGGGATCCGCCCAGGGATCCCCGAGCGCCTCAGACCTCCAGTCGGTGGAGGCCGCCGCTGCGCTGGGCCGCGATGAGCGCGTCGCCGGCGAAGCCCAGGAAGTCGCGGCCCGTGGCCGGCGGGTGCGGATCGGCGACCTTCAGCCAGGAGGTGTACTTCGTCCCGTCGTGACGCCAGCCCAGGACCTTGGCCGGGGCCGACGGGGTCTTGCTGGTGGCGTAGACCACCACGCGGCCGCCCTGGGCCACCAGCTTGGCCGAGTGGTTGGTGCCCACCGGGAGCTTCTGCACCTGCTGGCCGTCTTCGAAGACCAGCACCGAGGTGCCCTTGGGGTCCATCGTCACGAGGCGGCCTTGGTCCAAGTGCGCCCCGAGCTTGTAGTCGAACTTGCTGGCCTTCAGCTTCCAGTCGTCGCCGTCGCGCACGAACTCGACGCTCTTCGGGTGCAGGTACACCACCAGCCGATCCGGGCTGACGAAGTCGATCCACTGCAGGCGGCCGGTGAGGTCCATGCGCTTCACCTCGGCCCACTCGCCGTCCTTCTCGGCCCAGATGTGGACCATGGAGCGCTCGGCGTCGCGGCTCTCCACCGACTCGAAGGCGAACACGCCCTCGGCGCCGACGACCCCGCGGCCCCCCGAGCGCCGCGCGCCCTCGGCGTCCGGCGCGCCGCTCCAGAGCTCCCGGAGCTGCCACGCCCCGTCCTTCCGCTCGGCCACGCCCACCGAGGTGATCACGTTCGTCCGGTGGCCCAGCACGGCGACGCGGTCTTCGCCGACCCAGGTCGCCCCGCCGATGTAGTTCGAGTGCTCCGCCTGGTAGGGGAGGCTCTCCACGGTTCCGTCGGGCGCGACGATGCCCAGGCATTGAGCCAGGTCCGCGCTCTTCTTGCTCTCGTCCCAGCGCTCCTGGCCCCGGGTCAGGAGCCCGTCGGGCCCGGAGGCGAAGACCATGTCGAAGGGCTTGTGGGGCAGGTCGCCGGTCCACTGCACCTTGGCCAGCGAGAGCTCGGGCAGCTTGGCCTCCACCTTGCGCTTCTTGATCTTGGGCAGGAGCTCGGAGAGCCGGCAGATGCCCGAGGTGCGCCGGGGCGCCGAGTGCTCTTCGTCCCAGCCGTCCTCGAAGTCGACGCGGTAGAGGCTGGGGTCCTCCTGGTCCAGGTCGTGGATGCCGATGCCGTAGTGCGGATCGGCGAGGGCCAGGAGCTGGATCCAGGGCTGACCGTTCCGCATCGTGTCCACCGACTGCCGGACCACGAAGAGCCCATCGAGCTGGTGGTGCCGGTAGGTGGCGTCGTAGGTGTTCGTCTCGGTGAGGCCGCTGGCCAGGAGGCGCTGCACGTTCTCGTGGAGCGGCGAGGCCGGGTCGGGCGCGAACGAGTCGGGCACCGACGCCTTCAGGCGCTTCAGGGTCGAGTCGAGGGCTTGGCGAGCGGTCTTCTTGGGCATGGGTCTCGTGCGGTTGGGGCCCGAGGGCGCGTGGACGATGCCCGTCGTACGAGGGCGCCGGCGCGGGCTTCCCGCGGCGCCAGCGGGTGGCGCGAGAGGATCCGTTCGCGGCGCGGACGGAGCGGGTAGGCGGCGCGAGCGCCCTCGCGCCTCGGCGCCCCGAGCGCGACTCAGCGGCAGCGGCGGATGGCGCGCCGGACGTCCGGGGCGTCGATGCCCCGGGGCGCGCCGGCGAGGTAGCGCCGGCCCAGCTCGCACTTGTCCTCGGCGCGGGGGCCCATGTGGATCACGAGCTGGCCCAGGACCTCCGGCGCCGGCATGCGGCCCGCGGCGGCGCGTCGCAGGTGGGGCTCGGGGTCGTCGCCGGTGGCGTCGGCGATCATCGCCAGGAGGAAGTGGCCCTCGGCGCTCTCGGGGTCCTTCTCCACCGCTTCGTCGGCGTGCTCCCGGGCGTCGCCGAAGCTGCCGTACTCGAAGCGGACCCGGCCGCGCGCGACCGCGACCCGGGCCTCGGCGCGCGGCCCCAGGGAGCGCGCACGGACGATGCGCTCGGCGGCCCCCACGGACTGGCTGGCGCCGCGCAGGTCGCCCAGACGGGTCTCCACCAGCGCCATGCCCAGGTGCGCTTCGAGGAGGCCGTCGTCGGCGCGCAGGGCGCGCTCGAAGCTGCGCTTGGCGTCCCGATAGTCTTCGGCCTGGGCCTGGGCCCAGCCGTAGGCGTTGAGCAGGGAGGCGTCGCGGGTGCGGCGGCCGACGAAGCGGCGCAGGGCCTGCTCGGCTCGCTGACCCCGGCCCTGGAGCACCAGGAGCCGGGCCTTGGCCACGTCGAGCCTGCGCCCGGTCACGCCGCCGGCCTCGGCGGCCTCGACCGCCGCCTGCGCCGCCTCGGCGTCGCCCCGCTCGATGGCGACGAGCACCTTGCCCTGGAGCGCTCCCTTGTCGCCCGGGCGGAGCTCGAGGGCCTTGGCGAAGGCCTGGTCCGCGCGGTCCAGGTTCCCGATGCGCCGGGCGGCCTCGCCGAGCGAGGCGTGCAGATCGGCGTCGTTGGGGCGCTGCTCGACCAGGCTCTCCAGGGTCCGCATGGCGGCCTCGGGGCGGTCGTCGGCCAGCTCCACGTCCGCCCGCGCGAGGAGCAGCGTGGGATCGTTGGGCTGCGCCTCGAGGGGCGCTCGGAGGACCTCGGCCGCGTCGTCTTCCTCGCCGTCGGCGAGGTGGGCGCGGGCCAGGAGGGCGACGGCCTCGACGTTCTGGGGCGCGGCCTCGACGGCGGCGGCCAGGAACTCGATGGCGTCGTCGACCTCGTCCTCCTGGAGCGCGATGGCGCCGAGGCGGACCTTGGCCTCCACGCGGCTGCCCTCGTCGGCCGAGGCCGCCTCGTAGTAGCGCTTGGCGTCGTCGAGCTCCTCGCGGGCCTCGGCCAGGCGACCCCGGAGGAACGCGGTGCGGGGCGAATCGGCGGCGGCGCCGAGCACCCGCTCGAGCTCGTCCAGATCGTCCTGGGCCAGGTAGACCTCGGCGGAGACGGCGGCGCGCCGGTGCGCGTCGGCGACCGTCGCGGGGAGCGCGTCCACGAAGGTGCGCGCGTCCTGGGGGGAGCCGATGTCCAGGAAGACCTCGGCGACCTCCAGCCCGAAGGCCTCGCAGGCGGGCGGCCGGGCCTCCAGGGCGCCGGCGAGCATCTCGCGGGCCCGAGCGTCTTCGCCCTTCCCGGCCAAGGCGCGCGCCGCGCCGAGTCGGGCCCAGGCCTCCTGCCGCTCCGACGCGCGATCCGCGAGGGGCCCGAAGACGGCCTCGGCCTCGGCCAGGCTGGCGTCCCAGTCGTCGTTGGCCGCGTGCGCGCGGATCCGGGCCAGCCGGACCACCGGCGAGGCCTCGGCGCCAGCGACGCCGCTGGTGAGCTGTAGGGCCGGCTCGCTCTCGCCGAGGAGCGCCATGGCCTGGGCCAGGAGCGCCGCGTAGCGGGCCGCGTTGGGCCGGGTGCTCTGCGCCTTGCGGGCCTCGTCGAGGGCGGCCTCGTGCTCGCCCCGGGCCAGGGCGATCTGTGCCCGGGCGTAGGCCCCCTCGCCGCCGAGGACGTCGGGGTTCAGGCTCTCGGTGAGGGTGGCGGCCGCGGTGGCGTCGCCCTGCTCGAGCGCGAGGTAGGCGCGCGCGATGGTGGCCATCGCGGCCCCGGCGGGCTCGATGTCGGCGCCGACCGAAGCCAGCCGGGCCTCGGCGTCGGCCGCGGTGGGCCGCCCGTGCTCCAGCGCGGCGATGGCCATGAGCCACCCCTGCCGCGCCTT
>DCLA01000047.1:1768-29069 GCA_002320815.1 Myxococcales bacterium UBA1660 | reverse complement strand
ACCCCTGCCGCGCCTTGGCCTCGGGGGAGTCGAGCTCTTCGTCGGCCTCCAGGGCCAGCGCGGCGTCCAGCGTCGCCACCAGGCCGTCGTCGGCGGCCTGGCGGGCGGCGATGAGCGCTTCTTCTTCGCCGCCGCCGAAGATCGAAGCGAGGCCGGCGATCACCACCACCAGGAGCAGCACCGGGATGCCGGCCAGGGCGATCCACACCGGGGTCGGGATGGACCGACCGGCGCGGGCCTCGAGCTTCGACTTCATCGGGGCCCAGCGGGCGCCGAGCTTTTCCTTGGTGGGAGCCCACCAGGCGCCCAGCCGTTCCCCGAGGCCGGGACCGGCGGGCTTGGCCGGCGCCACGGCGGGCGTCGCCGGCGCCGGGATCAGGTCGGCCGCGTCCGGGGCCGGCGGGCGCTCGGTGGGGATGGCCCGCGAGGGCACCGGCATCGGGGTCGCCGCGACGTTCAGGCTCCGGGGCGCGCCGCCGGGCATGGGCGCCGGGGTGAAGCCGGCGGGCAGCGGCGCCGGGCGCGGGGGCGCGAAGGAGTCCGGCTGGGGCGCCTCCCGGGCCAGGGTGGCCTCGCCCTCGAGGGGCGGTAGACCGGTGTCGATCTCGTCGCTGGGGAAGTCGAAGCCGTCCACCCGCGGGCGGGCCTCGGTGGTGCCGTCGCTGGTCGCCTCGTCGGCGAAGCCGCGACCGACGGGCGCCGAGGGCGCCGGCACCATCAGCTCGGCGGGGGTTCGGGTGCCCGGCTTGGCGCCGCGGGTGGTCTCGTCGCCGAAGTCGGGCGCGTCCGGGCCCGGCGCGCGGGCGGTGGCCTCGGCCGGGAGCTCCTCGAGGTCGCCGTCGTCGAGCTCGCCGGTGGCGGAAGCGCCCAGGCCCGCCGGGGTCAACGCCGGGGCCAGGTCGTCCACGTCGAGTTCGGCGGTGCCGTCGGGGCGCAGCGCGGCCTCGCCGGTGACCGGCGCCAGATCGTCGTCGCTCAGCTCGGCGGTGCCCGCCGGCCGCAGGGGCGCTCGCGGTACCGACGGCGCCGAGGGAGCCGGCGCGGCGGGCAGGCCGGGGATCCCCCCCGCCGCCATGCCCAGGAGGGTCGCCTTGCGGCGGGGCTTGGGCGCGGCGGCCCGGGGCGCGGAGGCACCGGGGGGACCCGCCTGCGGGGGCCGGGGAATGGACGGCGCGGGAGCGCGGGGGGCGCTCGGAGCCGGAACCCGGGGAGCGCTCGGCGCCGGGGCGCGCGGGGCCGAAGGCGCGGGGGCCGCCGAGGCAGCCGAAGGAGCGGCCGGCGGCGGGGGAAGCGGCGCGGCGCCGCCCAGCTCGGGCGCGAGCTCGATCGACGCCCCGGTGTGGACCCGCGGATCATCGGTCGTCGAGTCCTCGAAGGGGTCCGGCAGCGACGCCGTGGCCATGGTGGCCTCCCCCTCCAGGGGGTCGAGTCCTCCGTCGGTCTCCTCACCGGCGAACCAGCGGTCGATGGTCCCCATCTCGGGGGGCAGGTCCTCGGGCGCTTCGCCCATCTCCTCCAGGAGATCCCGGGCTTCGTCGTCCGCCGGATCCAGCTTCAGCGCGGCGCGCAGCGCCTCCCGGGCCCCGTCGGTGCGTCCCAAGCGCATCCGGGCCTCGCCCAGGAGCCGGTGAGCCGCCCCCACCTGGGGTGCTTTCCGGATGAGCGAGAGCATCTCCAGCCGGACCTCGTCGTGCCGATCCAGGGCCAGGAGCGCCTGAGCGAGCAGCAGACGGACCTCGTGCTCGTTCGGCCGCGCGAGGAGCACGCGACGGCATGCACGGACGGCTTCCTGGTGGTTGCGCTCCGCAATCAGTTGCTTGGCGCGCGCGATGACCTCGGGGACGGCGGCTCCCATCCGGGCCGCAGGGTAGTCGCAGGTCCCACCCCATGGAAAGGACGTCGTGGGACTTCCGTGCGTCTTTCGTCCCCTTCCACTTGCACGGAGGGGGGTTTTCGCGCGAAACCCTCGGTCCCTGAACCCCCGCGCGCGCGCCGAACGGGCGCGCTCGTGTCCCACCGGAAGAGAAGAGCCGCCCGATGAGCAAGCCGACGATCATCTACACCAAGACCGACGAGGCCCCGGCCCTCGCCACGTACTCCTTCCTCCCCATCGTCGAGGCCTTCGCCAAGCACGCCGGGGTCGACGTCGAGACCCGGGACATCTCCCTGGCCGGTCGCGTCCTGGCCGCCTTCCCCGAGAAGCTCACCGACGACCAGAAGATCGGGGACCACCTCGCCGAGCTCGGTGAGCTGGCCAAGACGCCCGAAGCCAACATCATCAAGCTGCCGAACATCAGCGCCTCGGTGCCCCAGCTCAAGGCGTGCATCGCCGAGCTCCAGGCCAAGGGCTACGCCCTGCCGGACTACCCGGAGGATCCGCAGACCGACGAGGAGAAGGCCATTGCCGCCCGCTACGACAAGGTGAAGGGCAGCGCGGTCAACCCGGTCCTGCGCGAAGGCAACTCCGATCGCCGCGCCCCCAAGGCCGTCAAGGAGTACGCCAAGCGGAACCCGCACCGCATGGGCAAGTGGTCCAGCGACTCCCAGTCCCACGTGGCGACGATGGACGCCGGCGACTTCCGCCACAACGAGAAGTCCATCACGATCGAGAAGGCGACCACCGCGCGCATCGAGCACGTGGCGAAGGACGGCACGACCACCGTGCTCAAGGACGGCCTGAAGCTCCAGGCCGGCGAGGTCCTCGACGGCACCTACCTGAGCAAGAAGGCCCTGGTGGCCTTCCTGAAGGAGCAGGTGGCGGACGCCAAGAAGACCGGCGTGCTCTTCTCGCTGCACATGAAGGCGACGATGATGAAGGTCTCCGACCCGATCATCTTCGGCCACGCGGTGAAGGTCTTCTTCGCCGACGTCTTCGCCAAGCACGCGGACACCTTCGCTGAGCTCGGCGTCGACGTGAACAACGGCTTCGGTGACCTCGTGTCCCGCCTGGGCGAGCTCCCCGCCGAGAAGAAGGCGGAGATCGAGGCCGACATCGAGAAGGCCCTCGCCGACGGCCCGGCCCTGGCCATGGTCGACTCCGACCGCGGCATCACCAACCTCCACGTCCCCAGCGACGTGATCATCGACGCCTCGATGCCCGCCATGATCCGCCAGAGCGGCGAGATGTGGAACACCGAGGGCAAGACCCAGGTGGCCAAGGCGGTCATCCCCGACTCCAGCTACGCCTCGGTCTACCAGGCCGTGATCGACGACTGTAAGGCCCACGGCGCCTACGACCCGACCACCATGGGCAGCGTCGCGAACGTCGGCCTCATGGCGCAGAAGGCCGAGGAGTACGGCTCCCACGACAAGACCTTCGAGATCGCGGCCGACGGCAAGGTCCGCATCGTCGACCAGGACGGGAACGAGCTCATGAGCCATGACGTCGAGGCCGGCGACATCTGGCGCGCCTGCCAGGTGAAGGACGCCCCGATCCGCGATTGGGTCGAGCTCGCCGTGCGCCGCGCCAAGGCCACCGGGACCCCGGCGGTCTTCTGGCTCGACGAGACCCGCCCCCACGACGCCCAGCTCATCACCAAGGTGAAGGCCTACCTGGCCGACATCGACACCGACGGCGTCGAGACCCACATTCTCGCTCCCCGCGAGGCGACCCTCTTCAGCGTCGAGCGGATCCGCAAGGGCCAGGACACCATCTCGGTGACCGGCAACGTCCTGCGCGACTACCTCACCGACCTCTTCCCCATCCTCGAGGTGGGCACCAGCGCCAAGATGCTCTCCATCGTGCCGCTGATGGCCGGCGGCGGGCTCTTCGAGACCGGCGCGGGCGGCTCGGCCCCCAAGCACGTGCAGCAGTTCACCAAGGAGAACCACCTGCGCTGGGACAGCCTCGGCGAGTTCCTCGCGCTGGCCGTCTCCTTCGTCCACGCGGCCGAGGCCCAGGGTCACGATCACGCCAAGGTCATGGGCGAGGCCCTCGACGAGGCGACCACCAAGTACCTCCTCGAGAACAAGTCGCCCTCCCGCAAGGCCGGTGAGATCGACAACCGCGGCAGCCACTACTACCTCGCCCGCTACTGGGCCGAGGCCCTCGCGGCCAGCGACGACGCGGAGCTGAAGAGCACCTTCGGTCCCGTGGCCGAGAAGCTCGCCGCCGAGGAGCAGACCATCATGGGCGAGCTGAACGGTGTTCAGGGTTCGCCCCTCGACATCGGCGGCTACTACATGCCCGACGAGGCCAAGGTCTCGGCGGCGATGCGCCCCAGCGCGACCCTCAACGGCATCATCGAGAGCCTCTGACGGCCCCTTGCGGGCCCCCGACCCCAGACGCAGATAGCGCGCGATCATGAGCGACCAAGAAAAGCCCCTGAGCGAAGAACAGCTCCGTGAGCGAGTGGCCGAGATCCTTCGGCGGATCCGCCACGAGCGAGACCAATGGGACGGCGGCGTCGACGAGCTGAAGGCTCTCTTCACCGGCCCCATGGAAGGCGCCGCCCGCCACCTCGTCGAGGAGGCGGCTCGCCGCGAGAAGCTCGAGCTCCAGTGGAAGCTCGAGGAGATGCTCGAGGCGACGGCGCCCCCGCCGCCGCCCCAGGCGAAGAAGCCCGAGCCCGAGCCCGAGCCCGAGCCCGAAGCGGACGACGAGCCGGAGGACGAGGATCCCTCGGGCCGGGTGGTCGCGCCGCTCCGCCCCGAGGACCTCGTGCCCATCTACGAGGATCCGCGCGGGCTCCTGATCCATCGGCACCGCATCGACGGCCGCTGGATCCTCACCCAGGTCAACCCGATGAGCGGTCAGCCCCAGTCCATGGAGCTGAGCGACGCCCAGAAGACCCAGGTCCAGGACGAGCTCAAGGGCAGCCCCTACTGGGTCGAAGAGCCCGCCGGCGGCGGCTCCACCATCCTGAGCTGACGACCCGACCCCGAGCGCGGCACCGCCTCGCGTCGGACACCGCCCGAGACCCGCGCCGGCATCCGCTGGCGCGGGTCTCGCGCGTCAGGGCATGGGAGTTCCATGCACGTCATCGTCACGGGAGCGTCGTCGGGGATCGGGGAGGCCATCGCGCGCCGCTACGGCGCGCGCCGCGAGGCGCGGATCACGTTGGTGGCGCGGCGGCAGGAGAAGCTGGAGGCGCTCGCGGCGTCGCTGCCGGCGACGACCCGGGTGGTCGCCGCCGACCTCGCCGAGAACCCGACGGCCTGGCTCGACGACGCCGTCGCGGCCCAGGGGCCGGTCGACGTGCTGGTGAACAACGCCGGGGTCCAGGTGATCGGTCCCACCGCCACCGTGGACGTCGAGGCGGGCGAGCGCTCGCTGGTGCTGAACCTCCACGCCCCCCTCCGCCTCATCCAGGCCGTGCTGCTCAGCATGCTCGAGCGACGCCGGGGCCACCTGATCACCATCGCGTCCATGGCCGCCCTCGCACCCACGCCGGCGATGACCTACTACAACGCCTCCAAGGCGGGCATCGCCGCCGCGTCCGAGGCGCTCCGGGGCGAGCTCCGGGGCACCGGCGTCGAGGTGCTCACGGTGTACCCGGGCATCATCGGGGAGACCGCGATGGCCCAGGACGCGCTGGCGACCTACGGCTCGAACCTCATGCTCCGGCTGCAGCCCACGAGCACCGCCGCCGAGCTCGCCGAGGCCATCGAGCGCGCCGCCGCGCGAGGCCACGCCCGGCTGATCCATCCGCGCCCCAACGCCTTCGCGCGCCACTTCCCGGCGGCGACCCGATGGCTGATGGACCGCTTCACGCCCCCGGTCGGCTGACCCCTCGAACGAGCCGACGGAACGACGAAGCCCCCGCCGCGAGGTCGCGACGGGGGCTTCGTGCCTTCGGATGGGCTCAGAGATCCAACGAGAACCCGCTGCCGGTCATCACCGCGCCCGCGGTGTCCCGCGAGATCGACAGACCGAGGGTCCCGGCGAAGTTCTCGGCGCCGATGGTGGCGCTCGACCCGGTGTGCCGCTGGGTGGTGTCCGTGCCCGCCGACATGGCGCAGTAGTGGAACTGCACCTCGCCGGTGGCCTCCAGGACGTGGACCTGGAAGGTCAGGTCGTTCGAGCCGCTGAAGGTCTTCCAGTTGCGCCACTCGGCCACGAAGGTGCGCGAGCCCGCGGTCCCTGTGGTCTGGGTGTAGACGTTCGAGTCCGTGATGGGCGCGAGGTCGTCCCAGAAGGGCGCGAGGACGCCGTTGGGCGTGCTGGTGCTCGGCAGGGAGCCGTTGCTCGCGGCGGACGACCCGCTCCCGGCCGCGGAGCCGAAGAGCTGGAGGAAGCCGTTGGAGCTGACCGTGAAGTGCGTCGCGCTCTGCCCGAAGTAGGAGAACGCGAAGGGCAGCGCCGCGATGCTCGAGGTGGTGTCGTCCGCGGTGACGCCCAGGGCGGTGGCCGCCGAGGTGTCCACACAGGCGGCCGAGATGGCCGTAAACGTCGGCACCGGCGCGTAGGTGAACGCGACGTCGTAGGAGCCCGAGGCGGTCGCGATCCCGAACTCGTGCACGGCGACGATCCGGGTGACCGGCGCGTCGGTGTCGTTCACCAGCACGCCCCGCTCCGGCGAAGAGTCGGTGCGGTAGGTGCACGCGCTCGCCTCGCAGGAGTCCTGGAAGAGGAGCACGCGGTCGAGGGAGGTCGTCGTGGAGGTGACCACCGAGACCTGGGTGCGGGCCGGAAGGGTGACCGCGTAGTAGTGCGCGCGGTCGCCGCTCGAGGTGCCGCAACCGGTCCCCTGGGGGCGCGGGCCGCCGCGCGTGATGGCTTCACCGGTGATGGTGGTGTCGGCGGTGATGGCGGTCGCGCTCGCGCAGAAGGCGTTCGCGTCGAGCGCCACGCAGGTCGAAGGCGCGCCGGTGCAGCCGTAGCCCATCTCGATGGCGCAGGCGTCGCTGCAGCCGTCGCCGGTCACCACGTCGCCGTCGTCGCACTCCTCGGCGCCATCGACGAAGCCGTCGCCGCACGCGAAGACCCGGCAGGTCGAGGGCTCGCCCTCACAGAGCGCGTCGTCTTCGACGACGCAGAGTTCGCTGCAGCCGTCGCCGTTCATCGCGTTGCTGTCGTCGCACTCCTCGGCGCCGTCGATGAAGCCGTCGCCACAGGTGACGGCGCGACAAGTCGAGGGCGCGCCCTCGCAGACGAAGTCGGGCTCGAAGGTGCAGGTGTCGCTGCAGCCGTCGCCGGCCGCCGCGTTGCTGTCGTCGCACTCTTCGGCGCCGTTGATGACGCCGTCGCCGCACACGACCGGGGTGCAGCTCACCTCGAGGGTGAAGTCGGAGGTCTCGGTGGCGGCGCCGTAGACGTCGTAGACCACGTAGACCAGCTCGCCCGCGGCCGCGGTGAAGTCGACGGTCTCGGTCGCGGTGACGTTCCGGCTCGAGTCGAGGCAGGTGTCGGCGGCGCCGCAGAGGGCGGTGCCGTCGCCGCCCGAGAGGGCGAAGAGGTCGAAGTCCTCGGAGCTCGCGCCGCGGGTCGCGGTGATCGAGACCTCGTTGGCGCCGGTGGCGTTGCGGAAGAGGAAGACCTGCTCGTTGCCCTCGTAGTCGGTCGAGGTCGTGCAGGGCGCGTAGGCGATGATGGCCGCGGTGCCCATGGCGGTGTCGCCGGCGACGGTGCCGCTGGCGCAGTCCAGGACGATGGGACTCGCGCCGGGGCAGTTGCCGACGCAGACGTCGCCGCCGCAGAGCGCGTCACCGCAGTCGGCCCGGGTGTCCTCGACGTAGCAGCCGTCGGCGTCGGTGGTGCAGCTCACCAGCTCGCCGGTGGGCGCGCAGTACTCCGCCGCCGGGCAGGTATCCCGGAAGGAGCAGATCGGACCGCACTGCGCGACGCCGTCGGCGGTGTCGCAGACGTCGCCGCCGGTGGTGCAGTCGGTGGGCGTCGCCACCAGGCAGCCGAAGGCGTTCGGCGCGCAGACCTCCAGGGTGTCCCCGGCGCAGGAGCGGCCGACCTCGGTGCAGGTGGTCATGCCCATGCAGGGGTCGGTCGCCGCGGTGCTGCAGGTGGCGCCGTCGACGTCGCAGAAGCCGAAGGGCGCGTCGGTGCAGTCGGAGCGCGTCTCGACCAGGCAACCGAAGGCGTCGGGCGCGCAGGTCACGAGCTCCGGGCCGTCGCACATGGTGCCGGCGGCGGCGCACTCGGTGACGTCGGCGCAGGCGTCGGTAGCGGCGCACACGGCGGCGTCGCCGCTCGCGTCACAGACGCCGCCGTCGCGGGAGGCGCAGTCCTCGGTGGTGACGACCAGGCAGCCGAAGGCGTCCGGCGCGCAGGTGGTCAAGGTGTCGTCGGTGCAGGAGGTGCCCGCGGTCTCGCAGCGGTCCTCGGCGGGGAGGTCCGCGCAGGGGTCCGCCGGGAGCACGCACATCGGGACCAGGGTGCTGTCGTCACAGGCGCCACCGGGCATGGCGGCGCAGTCGGTCGCGGTGGCCACGAGGCAGCCGTCGGCGTTCATCGCGCAGTCGACCAGGTCGGAGCCGTCGCAGCTCACTCCCTCGACGTCGCAGCGCTCGGCGGCCGGGATGGCCTCGCAGGGGTCGGGCTGGCAGACCGCCAGGTCGCCGTCGGCCTCACAAGTCGCGCCGGAGGCCAGGCAGTTGGTCATGGTCTGCACCAGGCAGCCGTTGGGAGTCGCCGCGCAGGTCACCAGGGTGTCGCCGTTGCAGGCGGTGCTGGGGGCGGCGCACTGGGCGATGCCCTCGCAGGGGTCAACCGGGCCGCCGTCGGTGCGGACGGCGCCGTCGGGGGTGGGGTCGGTGTCGTCGTCGCCACAGCCGGCGAACGCGAGCGTACCCGCGAGGCAGAGGGCCCAGCGGGCCCGAAACAGTCGGTTCTTCATGTATCTCCGTCAGCCGGCGAACGTCGCCGGGGTCGTTTCGCGCCACCCTGAGCGAGCGGGCGGCAGGAGCAAGTCGAATGCTCCCACCCCGCAGACGACCCAGCGGGGGCGATCGCGACGGAGCGCTAGTTGACCGGGTCTTCTTCGCCCTCGCGGAACTCGGGGAGGACCGCCGGGGCGCCTTCCTGGCGGCCGGTGACGCCGCCGGTGGACCAGCGGTAGCGGAGGCCCAGGAGGCCGAAGTCACCGCCGCGGACACCGAGCTCGTCGCGGCCCGCGATGGCCGGGATCCACGTGCCGCGGATCTCGACCCGGGGGCTGACCCAGACGCGCATGATGAGACCCGCGCGGAAGACCAGCATGTCCCGCTTGGGGATGCCCACCAGCTCCGCGACGAGGCCCAGGCCGACCGCGTCGGTGGCGCCGAAGCGGGCCATGTAGCCCACGCGCTGGCGCCAGATCCACGGCGGATCGACGATGACCTTGATGGTGTCCTCGTAGGCGAAGCGGTCCTCGGGGACGCCGGCGACATAGGTCAGCGCGGTCTCGGAGAAGAGGTTCCCCCCGCCCACCGGGAAAGAGAGCGTCAGCTCGGTCTCGAGGGAGAGATAGGTGCCGCTCTCCCCCTCGATCTCTCGGTTGAGGTCACCCCGGTCGAAGTCCTCGTCGTTCCCGCGCGCCTCCATGTACGAACGCACGAAGGGCACCGTGTAGCGAGCCCCGACGCGCCAATCGACGTAGGGGTGGCTGATGCGGAAGCCGCCGTATCCGCCGAGGGCGGTGGTGGAGACGATGGGGTTCAGGTCGAGCCCCACCCACTTCGCGTGGGGGCGACCCCAGCCGAAGCTGAAGCGGGGCCGGATGTAGAGGAAGCCCAGGTCGAACGAGCCGCTGATGAAGTAGCGCTTGCGCCCGCTGCCCCAGCCCGGAGCCTGATTGGAGCCCATCAGGTCGGCGGTCGGCGCGCTGGGCGGCCCGTCCCCCTGGGATGGGAAGCCGCTCGACATGTCCTGTTGCGCCAGGGCGGGAGCGGCCGCCGAGAGCGCGAGCACCACGAGGAGCGCGCGGGTCATCGCAGGGTCCCCACGACCGCCAGGCCGGCCCCGTTGGGCACGATGGAGATGCTCTGATCGCCCCAGCTGCGCATCCGGAGCAAGGGAAGCGCGAGCCCGACGGCGGAGCCGACCAGGGCGCCGGTGATGACGTCGGTGATGTGGTGCATGTCGCCCATCACCCGAAAGAGGCCCGTGGCCGTCGCCGTCGCCAGAAGGCCCACGCAAGGCAGGATGTCCCGGGAGCCCCCGCCGTAGAGCGGGAACTTCGCGTGGAACACACAGCTGGTCACCGCGCCGGCGAAGGCCTGGGAGGCGTGTCCGCTGAAGAAGCTGCGGTAGCGCACGCTGCCGGTGCAGTCGCCGTTGTCGGTGAGTTCGGGCTCGGGGCCGACCACGCCCTCGCGCTCCGGGCAGTCCTGCACATAGGGTCGGACCCGGCTGGTCAGCATGTTGGTCGTGCTCTGGATGGCCGCGGTGACGAACTGGACCTCGATGGCCAAGAGCGCGAGCTCGCGACCCACCTCCGGCGACTCGTGGAACCAGAACGCGCTGATCAACGCGTCGAAGAGGAAGGGAAAGGACACCGACGCCGAGAGCAGCAGGTCACTGGTATCCCGCATCCGGCCTCGCTCGGAGTAATCACTTCGCCGGAGGGCGTCCCGGAAGGCGTCGTCGAGGCCCGTGGTCCCCTGCCAGCCTGCCCCCATGGGGGCCCGGCCGAAGTTGTCCGTCTTGTCGAGGGGCCCGACGATCTGGGTGCCCACCACCGTGGCCGCGGCCGAGCCGATCAAGACGTAGTCCCAGGCGCCGAACGCGCCCCAGCTGTCCGGCCAGCGGAGCCGGTTCTCGGGGTCCGGCCGCCCGTCCTGGTCGTCGTCATGGAAGCCGGTCTCGAACTCGTCGCCGGGCTCCCGGTCCTCGGGGACCTCCTCCGGGTCGAGGGAGCCCTCCATCAGGCCCCGCTCCTCGCCCCGGTCGATCTCGCCGTCGCCGTCTTCGTCGACGATGGGTTCGGTGGTTCCCGGTACCGTGGGGATGTCCCCCGGTCCGGTCTCCGGCGCCGTGTCCTCGGGAGAGTCCAGCTCTCCCTCCTGGGCCCCTACGACGCTCGTCACCCCGAGCGCCAGGGCCACCACCCAAAGCGAAATCCACCGACTCACCCGCGGGTTCATCGAGACCGGCACGAGGGATGTCAACCACCCCCTCGCGATTCCTCTCGTGCGGGTGAACCCCGGCTCCCACGGATCGGCCCAACTGGGGTAGAAGGGGAGCGGTGTCCCGCGCGCTCGCGCTCTGTCTCCTGCTCTGCGCGACCCAGGCGCGCGCGGATCTGCCCCGGGAGCTCTGGGGCCGCCCGGTGACCACGGTCGAGGTCGCGGGCATGCGGGTGCCCGTGCGGGAGATCGGCCTCCCGGTCGGGGCGCCGGTGACCCGGCGGACCCTGCGCGCCCTGGTGCGCCGGCTCCTGGCCACCGAGCGCTACGCCGACGTCCAGGTCGACGTGGCCCCCGAAGGCGAGGGGCTCCGGGTCGTGGTCCGGCTCGAGCCGCGGATCGTGCTGGTGCGCGTGGACGTGACCGGCAACGAGGTCCTCGAGGACGAGACCGTCCGGCGCGAGCTACGGATCGGCGAGGGCAGCGAGATCGACCCCTCGGACCTGCCCAGCCTGGAGACCCGGCTGCAGGCCTCCTACGGCGAGCGGGGCTACGAGCGGGCCCGGGTCGCCGCCGAGCTCCGGGACACCGACGACCCGGCGCGGAAGGTCCTGATCCTGCGCATCGAGGAGGGCGTGCCCAGCCGGGTCCTCGGGGTCCTCTTCGAGGGCGAAGAGCCGCCGGTCCACGTGGGGCTGCGCTGGGAGATGGACTTCGGCCAGGGGGACATCGTCGACCGCGGGGCCGTGGACGAGGCGGTGACCCGCGCCCAGGCCCGGCTGCGCGAGCAGGGTTACCTGGAGGCGCGCCTGCGCCTGGGATCCCTCGAACCCACGGACGCCGGGGTGATGGTCCGGGTGCGCAGCCACGTGGGCCCCCGCTACGAGGTCTTGATCCGCGGCAACGGCCCCATCCCCCGGAGCGAGCTCTACGACGAGCTGCGGGTCACCGAGGAGCGCCCCCGGGAAGGCGCCCTCCTGGCCATGGAGGGGCGGGTCCGGCGCCTGGTCCAGCGCCACGGGTTCCCGGACGCGGCGGTGGTGGTCCGGCGCGTCCAGGCCCCTCGGCGCCCGGCCGTGCCCCTCGATCCCCTCACCGGCGCCCTGATCTTGGTGGACCTCCGCCTCGGCCGCTGGGTCCGGGTGACCACCCGCAGCTACCCCGGCGCCCGACACCTGGCCGGGGAGGACCTCGACGAGCAGGTGGACGCCGTGCTCGACGAGGCCATCGACGAGGTGGGCCCCCTGGAGCCCATCGACTCGCTGGTCACCGGCCGGCTCTTGGTGGACCCCGGGCTCCGCCGGACCTCGGCCCCGCCCATCGACCTGACGCCCCCGGAGGTCTGGTACGAGGACGCCTACGAGACCGCGGTGGAGCACCTGCAGGAGCTCTATCGGGCCGACGGGTACCTCGACGCCACCGTCGGGCCCGCCCGGCTGGAGCGCACCGGCGAGCACACCGGCCGCGTGGTGATCCCGGTGGTCGAGGGCCCCCGGACCCGGCTCCACCGGATGACCCTCACCGGCAACCGGGCCCTCGGCGACCGCCGGGTCCTGGAGGCCGCGGGCCTCGAGCGGGACCAGGCCTTCAGCTACCTGGCGCTGGAGGCCGCGGAGCGCCGCATCCTCGAAGCCTATCGGGCCGAGGGCTACTACTACGCCGCGGTGGAGCGGGAGGTCCTCTTCAGCGGAGACCGCACCCGCGCCGAGGTCCACCTGCGGGTCGTGGAGCGCTTCATCGTGCGGGTCGGCGAGATCCGCTTCGTGGGCCTGGGGCAGACCCGCGAGAGCCTCTGCCGGCGGGTCATCGACCTCGCGCGGGGCGACCGGCTGACGCCCCGGTCCATCCGCCGAGCCCAGCAGCGGCTCATCGACCTCGGGGTCTTCGGCGGGGTGACCATCGCCCCCGACGACGAGGACCTCCCGGCCCGGGTGAAGGACCTGACGATCACCCTGAGCGAGCGGAAGACCCAGTACCTCGACTTCACCGCCGGCGTCTCCACCGGTCAGGGTGCCCGCTTCGGGCTGGAGTACGGGTTCCGCAACATCGCGGGCACCGCGCTCCAGGTCTCCGCCCGAGCCCAGTTCGGCTACCAGTTCTTCTTCCTCGACCAGACCCTCGAGGACCGCTTCCAGGCCCTGAGCCTCGGAGACCGCCTGGAGCGCCGGGTCGCCCTGGTCTTCACGGCGCCCTACGTCGGGCTCCCGGGGGTGCGCACCTCCCTCGCCTTCAGCCACCAGCGGGAGAACGAGCGCGCCTTCGGCCTGACCAAGAACGGCATCGACCTCACCTTCACCTGGAGCCCGCGCAGGCTCTTCAGCCTCTCGCTCAGCGGCGACATCGAGAACAACGACATCTCCATCCTCGGCGCCGAGAGCTACGAGGAGCTCCTGGCCAACACCATGGACCTGCGGCTCCGGCAGCTCCTGCGGGTCCCCGAGGGCACCTCCACCCTCTTCGCGACCGCCCTGACCGCCTCGGTCGACCTCCGGGACAACCCCTTCAACCCCCGGCAGGGCTTCTCCGCCAGCATGACCGTGGAGTACGCCAAGACCCTCCTGCCCGCGGTGATCGAGCGCGACGGCGAGGAGATCGTCTTCGACAGCCACCACCTGCGCCTGATGGGCACCTTCAACGGCTACGTCCCCCTCGGCGAGAAGCTCGTCCTGGCCCTGCAGCTCCAGCTCGGCCGGGTGGTCCACCTCACCTCGGACAGCAAGACCTACCCCAACCGCCAGTTCTTCCTGGGCGGCGTGGACACCGTGCGCGGGTACCTCCAGGACGCGATGGTCCCCCAGGACATCGCCGACGAGGGCTCGGTCGACACCGCCGGCGTGGTCCAGGGCGGCGACGTCTTCATGGTCCTCCGGGGCGAGCTGCGCTTCCCCATCTTCGGCGACCTGGCCGGCGGCGCCTTCGTGGATCTGGGCAACACCTGGATCGACACCGGGGGCCGCCCCGCGGAGCCCGGAGGCCTGAATCCCCTCGAGCTCCGCCCCTCGGCCGGGCTCGGTCTGCGCATCAACACCCCCGTCGGGCCCATCGCCTTCGACTACGGCATCCTGCTGCGCCGGCGCACCTACCTGAACGAGCCCTTCGGCTCCTTCCACTTCTCCATCGGGCTCTTCTGATTGCTTGACCGTGGCGGCGGAGGCTCTTAAGTGACCCCCCATGGCGAAACTGGACGCGCAGCTGGTGGACCGTCGCACGGTCGAACGCAACATCGAGAAGGGTCTCCTGTCCCGGGAGGACCATCAGGCCTACCTGAAGGGCCTCGCCGACGCCGAGGGCAACGCCGAGGTGGTCGACCTCGAGGAAGAAGAGGCCGCCGAGGCCGACGCCGACGCCACTCCGGAAGAGGCCTGAACCGTGGCCGGTCAGGCCGACGTGAGCCCGGAGGCAGCCCGCCGAGCCGAGGCCGCCGCCGACGAGGCGGAGGCGAAGCTCGACGAAGCGGCCTGTCCGCCCATCGACTTCAACACCTTCGTGCTCTCGCTGAGCACCAGCGCCATCGTGCACCTGGGCGCCGCGCCCAAGGAGCTCTTCGACGGCCAGGAGCCGCCGCCGAAGAACCTCCCCATGGCCAAGCAGACCATCGACTGCATCGCCATGCTCGAGGACAAGACCCAGGGGAACCTCTCCGGGGAAGAGGAGCGGCTCCTCTCGCAGATCCTCTACGATCTGCGCATGCGCTACGTCCGCGCGACCAAGGACGCCTGAGCCTCCAGCCGCTCGAGGTCGGCCTCCACCCGGGAGGCCACCTCGGGGGGGAGTACCACCGGGTCGAAGGTCTCCCGGTAGCACCGCAAGAGCCCGTCGAGGTCGCGCGCGATGTCCGCGACGACGTGGATCTGATGGGACCCCGCCGTCCCATGGATGCGATGGACGATCTGCCAGCATCGCTCGACCGCCGTGCCCACGCCGCCCGATTGGTCGGCGAACGCGGCGCGCGCCGCCGCAGCTTCGGACGGGAGCTTGGCGACGTACTCGGCCCGCAAGGCCGCGATTCTGGCTCGAAGCTTCTCGCTCATCTGGGTACCCCGGTACAGACTGCCGGGACAATCGCATTAAAACCACCCCCTCCCCTGGTTCTCTCCGCGGAAAACTCTGGTACGATGAGTCCGTGAAGTCGAAGCTCGAGTTGGGAGCGATCTTGAACGATCGCTTTCGCATCGAAGCCCAGACCGAGTGGGGGGCAATCGCATGGGACACATCGCTCGAACGGGCGGTGGAGATCGAACCCCTACCCGGGGATTCGGCGGTGGAGGCGCAGCGACTCGCGGCGATCATCCATCCCCATTTGCAGGCTATCTACGCGGTCCAGCTGACCCCCGAGGGCGAGTCCTTCGTGGTCCGAGAGCACCTCTCCGGGGTCCTCCTGGACGAATGGGCGGCCATGTACGAGGGCGCCCTGCCGGTGAACGCGGCGATCGGTATCCTCGATCCCATCGCGCTGGCCCTCGACGCGCTCCATGAAGGCGGCCGCGCCCACGGGTCCCTCGACTGGCGCCACGTGGTGGTCGGCCCCTCGTTCCGGGTCGCCGTGCTCTCGCCCCACGCGGGTCGTCCCTCCGAGGCGGCGGGCACCATGCAGGACGACCTCCGCGCGCTGGGCGCGCTCACCCACCGGCTCCTGACCGGGCAGGATCCCAAGCCCGGCGTGGCGCCCAGCCAAGCCCAGCAGGGCCTCTCCCGGGCCTTCGATCGACCCCTGGCGCGCATGCTGGGCGACGACCCCTTCTCCGCCGAGACCTTCCGGCAACGGCTCGCCGTGGCCCAGGCCTTCGCCGCCGCCACTCCCTTGGCGCACACGATCCTCTTGGTGGACCAGGACCACGAGTTCCGGGAGCTCCTGGCCAGCATCCTGCGCCAGGCCTTCCCCGATGCCCGCTTCATGTACGAAGAGAGCGGCAAGAGCGCGCTGAACACGCTCCGGCAACAGGGCGCCTCGCTCATCGTGAGCGAGATGAAGACCACCGACCTCGACGGCTTCGACCTGGCCCGGGCCATCCGCAAGGAGCCCACCGCCGCCGAGACCCCGGTGCTGGTGGTCACCGGCGAGGGGGACGCGACCGACTGGCAGGTGCTCTCGGACATCGGCGTCGACGCCTTCCTCTTCAAGCCCGTGGACGCCACCTCGCTCATCGCCTCGGCCCGCCGGCTCATCGGCGCGCCGGAGCCGCCGCGCTTCCCCGACGCGGAGTGAGCCGGGAGTGAGCCGGAGGCGGCCCCGGGCACCGGCCGCGCCCGCCTGCTAGAACCACGCCGTGCCCGCCGCCCGTCCCTCGCGCCTCGCCGCGCTCCTGGGGGTGCCTTCACCGGACCAGAGCGACCCCACTTGGCACGTCTCGCCGGTGGTCGATTCCCTCTGCTACGCCTGGAGCTGGCTCTGGGTGCTGATCCCCATGGTGCTCGTGTCGGGCACCGACCGGCTGGACTACCTGGGCGCCTACCTGGTGGTGCTCTCGTTCACCGACGTGCATCGGCACTACGGCTTCCCCTACGTCTACCTCGACGGCCAGGTCTTCCGCCGGCACCCCATCCGCTTCACCGTCTTCCCGCTGCTCATGCTGGCGCTCTTCGCCGCCAGCCCCTTCCTGGCCCGGAGCCGGATCCGCCTCGACGCGGTGGGCGTGGGCGCGGTCCTGGTCGCGGTGCTCCTGCTCGTCCAGATCCTCCGGCGCGATCGCGACCCCGACCGCCCCGACCGGCGCGCGCTCGGCTTCGCGGCCCTCGCCGGGCTCCTCGGCGGAGCCGCCGCCCTCGCCGCCGACGCCCTCGGGACCTCGGCGCCGGCTCTCGGCGCGCTCGGCGGGTTCGTCGCGGCCTCCTTCGCCCTCGACCTCGGCGCGCGCCGCGCGGGGCGCCGGGTCCACTTCGTCACCCCAATCCTGGCGGCCCTGGTGGCCGTCGGCGCGGTGATCGCCGGGCGGACGAGCGCCGAGCACTTCCGGCCCCGCGGGATCATCGCCTTCGTCGCGGTGGTCGCCGGAATCTGGAACATCTGGCACGTCTACATGCAGAAGTACGGGATCCTCCGGCTCTACCAGGGCAAGGCGCGCCCGCTCCGTGAGGGGCGGCCCGACGTCCCCGGCTGGGTGGACCGCCTGCTCCTCTTCGCCTGGCTCCCGCTCTACCTGGCGGTCCTCCCGGCGACCTATCGCGAGGAGGTCTTCCGCCTCTTCCCTCAGGGCCGCGCGACCCTGGGTCCGGTCTTCGACGAGCTGGTCGTCATCGGACCGGTGCTGCTCCCCTTCGCCATCGGCCTGGTCGTCGCCTCGGTGGTGCTCTTCCTGCGCGCCGAGTGGCGCGCCCACCGGCTGCGGAGTCGGGCCCGGCTGGTCATGGCCGCCGGCACCGTGGCCCTGGCCTCGACCTTCCTCTACGTCCACCCGCTCAAGGCCTACCTGGCCTTCGCGTTCAGCCACGGGCTCGAGTACATGGTCTTCGTCTGGGCCTTCCAGCGGCGCCGCTACCACGAGCCCCTCGAGCACCGGCCGCGCATCGCGGCCTTCCTGCGCTTCCCCTTCACGGTCTACGTGCTCTCGGCGCTGCTCCTCGCGGGCCTCTTCCTCTATTGGAAGTACTGGGGCCGGTGGCTGGTGACCGAAGCCGACCAGCCGCGCTTCCTCCGCTACCGCGCCATGGAGTGGGTGGGCTACTGGACCATCTTCCAGTCGATGGTCCACTTCTACTTCGACGGCTTCCTCTGGAAGATGCGCCTCCCCTCGGTTCGCCAGACGGTGGGTGCCCGCTCCTGATAGGATCCCGTCCATGGATTGGGTTCGGGTGATGGCCCTCGTCGCCGCGGGGGCGCTAGGGCCCGTGGGCGCGAGCGCGCAGGACGATGGGGCGACGGAGAGCGGCGGGGCGACGGAGAGCAGCGAGGCGACGGAGAGCGGCGAGTCGAGCGGCGCCATGGACGCGGCCGAGCCCGAGGCCCGCACCCGCTTCGAGCTGGCCACCCAGCTCTACCACCAGGGCCGCGCCGAAGAGGCCCTCGTCGAGTTCCAGCGCGCCCACGAGCTCACCCAGCGGCCGGAGCTGCTCTACAACATCTACCTCTGCCACCGGGACCTGGGGAACCTGCGGCCCGCGGTGGAGGCCCTGAGCGGGTACCTCGCCACGGCCGAGGGCGAGATCGCGAACCGCGGACTCCTCGAGCGGCGGCTGGCCAGCATGCGCGAGCAGATCGCGGCCGAAGAGGCCTCCGCTCGGGCGGAGACCGAGGCCCGCGAAGCCGCGGCGGCCGCCGAGGACCGGGCCCGGCGCATGCAGACCCGGACCGTCCAGCCCAACCGCACGGGGCCCGGGCTGCTCCTCGCCGTCGGCGGCGCCAGCGTCCTGGCCGGCGTGGGCCTGGGGATCTCCACCCTCTTCCTCCACGACGAGCTGGAGCAGGAGTGCTACGGGAGCTTCTGCCCCCTGTGGAAACAGGACGAGGTCGACCAGCTCCGTCGGCGCTCCCTGGCCTTCGACGTCCTGGTCGTGGCCGGGGGGCTCATGCTGGTCAGCGGGCTCATCTGGTGGCTCGTCGACGGTCCCCGGGAGGTCCGGGTCGAGGTCGGGCTCGGACCCACCGGCGCCAACCTGCGGGGGACCTTCTGATGCGTCGCTGGATGATCGCCGCCCTCGCGCTGGCTGGCTGCACCGCCGTCAACGACGACTTCGAGGCCTGCAGCTACGAGCCCCCGACCGTCTACACGACGCCCCCCTGCGATGCCGAGTACCTCGCCTGCGCCCGCGCGTGCGCGGGAGCCACGGCCTGCGAGGAGGCCTGCCTGGACGCCGCCCCCGAGTGCCGCGCCTGCTACACGGCCACCGGCCGGCGCTGCGCCCACGAGATCGCCGAGTGCGAGTTCGATTTCGAGGACCTGACCTGCTGCACCGACGCCTTCTGCCCCCTCGGATCCGACTGCGCCGAATGCCAGGGCGAGGCCGCCGAGCTGAACGCCTGCTGGACCTCCTTCGATCAGGAGGCCTGCAGCGCCGTGGTCCTCGAGGTCTGCACCGGTATTCGGCTCTGACGGCGCGCGTCAGGCGGCCGCCGGGATCTCCGCCTTCGGCGCGCGCTTCTTCGCCGCCCGCGCGCGCTTCGCCGCCTCGCGCTCGGCCTTGCGCTCGATGTCCCGAGCCTCGCGCTCGGTGTGCGCGTAGGGCTTCCGGGTGCCCATCACGTGGTCGAAGAAGGGATGGGTGACGCACCAGTTGGCGTCCTGGTCCGGGCCCATGTGGTGGTCGTAGTGCCAGGGCAGGTTCTCCCGGGCCCACTCGGGGTCCAGATGCGACCGCTTGTGCTGGCGGTAGTAGTTGAAGCCCGCGTACCAGAGGGTGCCCACGAAGAAGGGCGCGACCGGGAAGAGCGGGATGCTCGCCGCCGTCGCGCCGGCGATCACCAGGGCCTCCTTGGACTGGGCGTGCCACCCCAGGAGCGGCCGCTCGTAGTGCTCGTCGCGGAACCCGCCCCGGCGGCTGGCCCGATGGTGCTCGTGCCAATGGAACGACCAGAAGCTCGACTTCTTGCGGCCCAGGCCGTGGAGCACGTGCTTGTGGATCAGCCATTCGGCGGCGTTGGCGGTGAGGAGACCGAGAGGGATTCCGAGCATGGGAGGGGTCCTTTCGTGAGGCACGCTCCAACACGAAGCGTGACCAAGCAGTCACTCATTACAGTGACCGAACGGTCACTCTTTGTCATGTCATAGTTCCGTCATCGGCGGTCGGACACCCCCGTGGGCGCGTTTTCGCGGCCCGGCGCGCCAAGTGAAACGGCGACGGCGCTCGGGCTGACTCCCCCTTCGATGCGTGTCCCCAGCCGCCTCCGGCTGCTCCTCGATCGGGCCCGAACCAGCTACTTCGTGATCCCCGGAACCGCCGGCATCGGCGCCTTCCTCTTCGCGATCCTCACCCTCTCCATCGACCGCGGCGGGCTCCCCTTCGAGGTGCCCATCCCGGTCGAGAAGATGGAGGACGCGCGCTCGCTCCTGACCACCATCGCCAGCACCAGCATCGGCGTGGCCGCGACCGTCTTCTCGATCACCATCGTCGTGCTCTCCCTGGCGAGCTCCCAGTTCGGCCCGCGGCTCCTGCGTAACTTCCTCAAGAACCGCAGCAGCCAGGTGGTCCTCGGGTGCTTCGTGGCCACCCACGTCTACTGCCTGGCCGCCCTCCGCACCGCGGGCAGCGCCTGGGACGTCCCCCAGCTCACCTGCCTGGTGGCCCTGACGCTCTCGATGATCGACGCCGCCGCGTTGATCTACTTCATCCACCACACCGCCCACTGGGTGCAGGTGGACCGCATCATCGACGTCGTGGGCGACAGCCTCGACGAGGAGCTCCTGCGCCTCTCGGCCACCGAGCGGCACTACGCGGACGCCACCGAATGGCGCCCGAAGCTCGGGGACCCCTCGCTCCTCGTGCGCACGCCGCGAGCGGGCTACGTGCAGACCCACGACGACGCGCGGCTGGCGCGGATCGCCGCCGACCACGACCTGGTCATCGAGCGTACGGTGGTCGCCGGCGACTTCGTCTTCTCCGGTCGACCCCTCGCGGCGGTCTGGGGCGAGGCCGACGACGACCTGGTGCAGACCATCCAGGAGCCCTTCGGCCTCGGCGCGGCCCGCTCGGACCTGCAGGATCCCTGGCACCTGCTGGACCAGCTCATCGAGCTGGCCCTCCGCGCGCTGAGCCCGGGCATCAACGATCCCACCACCGCCCGCACCTGCTTGGACCGGATGGCCAACGCGCTCCTCTCGGTGATCGCGCGCCCCTTCCCGGTGCCGCGCTCCGAGGACCCCGGCGGCGGCGAGGACCGCAGCGGCCCGCCGCGGCTCATCGCGACCCCGCCCGACCTGGCCGCGCTCTGCGAGCGCGCCTTCGGCGAGGTGCGGCGCGCGGGCGAGTCCCAGTGGATGATCGTGCGGCGCCTCGAGGAGGTGCTCCCGGTGCTCATCGAGGAAGCCCAGGACCCCGAGGTCCGGGCGGTGCTGGAGGCCGAGCGGCGCGCACTGCCCGACGCCCCCCGACGGCCGCACGCCGTCTGACGCGTTGGGCGGCCGCACGCCGCCGGACGCTCCCGACAGCCGCGCGCCGTCGGACACGATCGGCGACTCCCGCGCTCAGCCGCGGCTGTGGGTCGCGCTGAGCCGTCCGACCTGGGTGTCGAACCAGTCCGCGGCCGCCTCGGTCCAGTCGAGGCGTTCCCGGATCAGGGCCACGGTGTCGCGCTCGATCTGCGTGTAGGCCTCCGCCTCGCGGAGCCGCTCGATCAGCGCTTCGGCGTCTTCGCGCGAGATGCGCCCGTCGCCGCGACCGGAGACCAGCCGCTCGGCCGCGCGTACCAACGTCACGTCCACCCGGCGCCCATCGACTTCTCGCACCTCGCCCATCGCGTGGTGGGAATCGTACACCAGACGGAAGCGGGCGTGGGCCGCCGCGGCCAGGAGTGGTAGGATGGTCGCGAGGATGGTTCAGCTCGCGACGCCCGAACCGCATGAGGCGGCGCCCAAGGCCGGCGAGGTTCTCGAAGGCCGCTACCGCCTCGAAGGGCCCCTCGGCGAGGGAGGGGTCGGCTGGGTGTATCGTGCGCGGCACCTCCAGCTCGGCAGCGAGGTCGCGATCAAGATGCTCCAGGAGCGCTTCGCCGAGAGCTCCATGATGCGGCCGCGCTTCACGCGCGAAGCCCGCGCGATGGCCGCGCTGCGCCATCCGCACATCGTCTCCATCACCGACTTCAGCGTCGCCGACGGCCGGCCCTACATCGTGATGGAGCTCCTCGAGGGGCTCAGCCTGCGCGAGGAGCTGGAGAAGGGTCCCATCGCCCCGGAACGGGTGAAGCGCATCGTTGCGCGGATCCTCGATGGGCTCACCTACGCCCACGGCCAGGGCTTCGTCCATCGGGACCTGAAGCCGGACAACATCTTCCTGCTGGAGCTGCCCAGCGACGATGCCTTCCCCAAGATCCTCGACTTCGGCTTCGTGAAGCTCACCGGGCACGAAGACCAGCCCCAGATGAACGCCGAGGTGCTCACCCGCTCGGGCATCGCCTTCGGCACTCCCGCCTACATGTCGCCGGAGCAGGCCACCGGCGCCCCCGCCGACGCGCGCAGCGACCTCTACTCCTTGGGCATCTTGGTGTTCGAGATGCTCGTCGGCCGGCGCCCCTACGAGGGCACCCTGCCCGAGATCGTGCGCAAGCACCTGACCGCGCCCATCCCCACCTTCGCCGACATCGGCGCGTCGCCCCGCGAGTCCGACCGGCTCCGCGCCTTCCTGACGCAGGCGATGGCCAAGGAGCCCGTCGACCGCTTCCAGAGCGCGACGGAGATGAAGGCCGCGCTCCTGGCGCTCCCCGACGACTACCTCCGCCTGGACTCGTCGAAGCCCCAGGAGGCGACCGTCTCCACCGAGGCGCCCACCGTGGCCGCCGTCGCGCCCAGCCGGGCCCGGCCGGCGTCGGAGAAGCCCGGCGCGCCGAAGCGCAGCTCGATGAAGGCCCTGGGCATGGCCTTGGCCGCGGCCACGGTGATCGGCGGCGCCGCGGTGCTCGTCGCCCTGGGCGCGAGCCTCACCGAAGACGTCGTGCCCGACGTGCCCCTCGAGAGCGCCGCGGCGACCCCGGCGAACCTCGGCGAGGGGGAAGGCGGCGCGATGCCCGCGCTCCCCGAAGGCGAGCGCGGGGCGGTGGACACCGTCGACGCGGACGAGGCCGTCGGTGACGAGCTGGAGGAACTCGACGAGGAAGCGCTCGGCGACGAGGAGAGCGCGGAGGATCTCGCGCCCGAGGAAGAGGCCGAGGACGAGCAGGCCGCCGAAGAGGCCGCCGCCGAAGCCCAGGCCATCGCCGCCGAAGAGGAGCCCGCCGCCCCCACGGCCGAACGCCGCAACCCCTGGCAGACTCACCGGGCCGTGGCGTGGCTCACCCGCGCGCGCCGCCGCGCCCTGGCGGGCCGCAGCCTGGGCAACCGCACCGAAGAAGCGCTCAAGCGCTACGTGCGCACCCATCGGGAAGACCCCCGGCCGCACCTGCTCCTCGCCCAGAGCTACATGAACCGCGGGTGGAAGCGCTCGGCCCTCGAGCGCTACGACCTCGCGCGCCGCATCGACCCCAACGCCCCCGCGGACCCGCGCATGCGCACCGACCTCGTGCGCATGGCCGCCGACTCCAGCGTCGCCGAGCGCGCGGCGGAGATGGTCGTGCGGATCTACGGCCCCGACGCCACCGAGACCGTCGACGAAGAGCTCGGTCGAGACCGCTGGGACGACCCCGCCAAGGCGCGCCTCCGAACCCTACGCACCCGCCTCTAAGACATCCAGGGACGATCGTCGTCATTGTCGTCTTTTCGCTGCACCCGGCCGGGCCGGGGGTGGGGGGGTCCCCGGCTACCGTTCGGGCTCGGGCGCTCCCTGCGGGAGCGACCGAGCCCCTCACTAGCCGTCAGTCGCTCGCGACCGGCCTTCGGCCGGTCGCTACGCGAGACGGATACGCCGGGGACCCCCCCACCCCCGGCCCGGCCTCCGACGTCATTGAATCGTGGCCAGTGCATTCATTGAGTGACGGGCGCCAGCGCTCGCTGGCCCGCGCGCTTCGCGCGGGCCCAGCTCACTCGGACGTCCCTGGGGGCTCGGCCGGGGGCCTCGCCCCCACCCTTCGCGCGCGCCGTCGCCTCGCTTCGCTCGGCACGGCGCGCTTCGCTCTCGCCGCTCCGCCTGCCCTGGACACCGTGGCGGCCGTGAGGGCGGGCTGCTCCGCGTCGGCCGCCTCGCTCGCTTCGCTCGCTCACCGGGCGCCGCGGCCAATGGGCCCACTGCGAACGCGCGGGGTCCCCGCTCCGCGTCGCTTCGCTCGCTCCGCTTCGCGGCTCCGCAGCATCCCGCTCCGCGTCGCTTCGCTCGCTCCGCTTCGGGCTCCGCAGCATCCCGTGCCCGCGCCGCAGCCCCTCAGCTCGGGGGCGCGATCACGACGGTCACTTCGCCGGACGCGGCGAAGGCGGACTCCTGCTCGATCACCGTGACCTCGAGGGTGAGCTCCTGGTCCACGAAAGGCGACGGCGAGTACCCGAGGAAGTCCTCGATGACCGGCGAGACCAGCTCGTCGCCCTCGCGACGGAAGACCAGCAGTCGATCCGTACCGGGGTCCGCCTCTTCGACCGTGGTCCGGTTGGACACCGAGACCAGCGCGCAGAGCTCGTCCAGGTCTCCCGCGGGCAGGCGCACCACGGGCAGGAGCATCACGCCCCCCTGGCCGCCGTAGACCAGGGGGACGCGTTGGCCATCGGTCCAGGCCTCGGTGGCCGATCCGATGGTGAGGCTCAGCGTCGGGTCCGGTCGCTCGAGCGGCACCTTGCAGGCTGCCGCGTCGTCGCCGCAGCCCGAGAGGGCGGCGACGACGACCAGGACCGACGCGAGCCGGATCACCCGTTGGCCTTTTGGAACTCGCCCATGAAGTCGGCGAGCTTCTGTACGCCCTCGATGGGCATCGCGTTGTACATCGACACGCGGATGCCGCCGACGGAGCGGTGGCCCTTGAGGTTGAGCATCCCCTGCTCGGCGGCCTCGGCGATGAACTTCTTCTCCAGGTCCTCGCTGGGGAGGTTGAAGACCGCGTTCATGACCGAGCGCGAGCCCTTCTCCACCGGGCAGCGGTAGAAGTCCGAGTGGGCGTCGACGGCGCCGTAGAGCACCTCGCCCTTGGCGCGGTTGCGCTCCTCCATGGCCTTCGGGCCGCCCTCGGCCTTCACCCAGTTGAGCACCTTGTTCATCACGTAGATGGGGAACACGGGCGGGGTGTTCTGGGTCGAGCGCTTCTCGGCGATCAGGTGGTAGTTGAAGATGTCCGGCACGTCCTTCTTCATCTTGCCGAGGACGTCCTTCCGGACGATCACCACGCAGACGCCGGCGGGGCCGAGGTTCTTCTGGGCGCCAGCGTAGATGACGCCGAACTTCTCCGCGTCGATCGGCTTCCAGAGCATGTCCGAGGACATGTCGCAGACGATGGGCTTGCCGCCGACGTCGGGGAACGCGTCGTATTGCACGCCCATGATGGTCGCGTTCGAGGTCAGATGGACGTACTCGGCGTCGCCGTCGAGATCGAGGTCCATCGGGGCGCGGACGTACTTCTCGCCCTCCTTGCCGGAGCCGGCCCAGCGGGGGGTCCCGTAGAAGCTGGCGGCCTTGTAGGCCTTCTTGGACCAGGCGCCGGTGTCGACGTAGTCGGCCTTCTTCTGGCCGTCGCTCAGCCAGCACATCGGGACCTGGGCGAACTGGCCCGTGGCGCCGGCGCCGACGAAGAGCACCTCGTGGGTGCCCTTGCAGCCCACCAGCTCCTCGAGGAGCGCGATCGTCTCCTCGTGCACCGCGTCGTAGGCCTTGCCGCGGTGGCTGTGCTCGAGCATCGAGATGCCGGTGCCCTTGTAGTCGACGAGCTCGTCGCGCACCTCCTCGAGCACGGGGAGGGGCAGGGTGGCGGGACCGGGGCTGAAATTGAGGACTCGGCTCATGGGGGCGCAGCGTGCCCCCAGGACCGAACGGGATCAAGCACGGCGACACCTCGATACCGATTCGTTTCGCGGATCGGCCCCCCGGCCTACGGGCAGAGGGCTCGATAGGCCGGCCGGTCGGCGACGGCCTCGGTGACCGGGAGCACCGACCACGTCCTGCCGTCGGGGCCCGCGGTCTGGATCCCGGCGACGGTCTCGGCGGCGAACTGACTGGGATAGACCTCGGTCATCAGGTGCACGATGGCCTCGAAGCGGGGCGCGATGGAGATCACCGCGACGGCGGGATCCTCCGGGTCCGCCGGGCGGAACCCGATGGCCTCGGTGTCGCCCACGCCCACGATGACCGACTCGACGAGGAAGACCGCGTCGCGGTCGAAGCCGAGCTCGTCGGCGGCGACCACCACCAGCTGGCCCGTCGCGCGGTGGTCGGGGTGGCAGGTCGTGCCGTGGCGGGGGTCGAAGGACACGATGGCGTCGGGCGCGTGGCGCTCGACGAGCGCCCGGAGCTGGTCCACCAGGGCGCGCTCGCTCCCGGCGCGCGCGGCCCACGCCCCCACGACCCCCTCCGGGGTCCCCGCGCTGCCGTCGGGGAGGCCGACGATCTCCACCTCGCCCCGCAGATACCGGCCCATCGCCGCGAACTCCGCTCGGCGCACCGTGGGCAGATCCGGCTGGCACCCGTCGGCGAGGTGGCAGTTGCCGCGTTCGCCCACGGTCATCGAGACGAAGACGCACTCGGCGCGGGCGCAGACCTCCTGGAACACCGGCGCCGAGGGCAGCTCGTCGTCCGGATGGGCCCCCACCCAGAGGATCCGCGCGTGCCCCTCGAGGGGCGTCGGCGCCAAGACCCCGGCGTCCGCCCCCGGCGCCGGCGAATCCCCCGAACACCCGAGGGCCGCCACCACCCCGAAAGCCACGGCCACCCGAAGACCCATCCCCGAACCCTACCCCGACAGAGCGGCGACTTGCACAAGGGACGCTCTTGCACACTGGCACAAGGGACGCTCCTTCCCCCCCGACTTGCACAAGGGACGCTCTTGCACACTGGCACAAGGGACGCTCCTTCGGCCCCCGAGAGCCCCCACGCACGAGAGCTCCCCAGCTCCTCCAGCCCTCAGGGGCGCACGAAGGCCGCGCGGGCTTCCGCGACCTCGGGACGCACGAAGCACCCCTCGAGGTGGTCGTCCACCAACCCCATCGCTTGCATGAAGGCGTAGCAGGTGGTCGGGCCCACGTAGCTCCAGCCGCGCTTCTTGAGGTCCTTGGACAACGCCTTCGACGTCGGCGTCTGCCCCGGGATGGCGCTCTTGACCACCCGCTCCGGCCGCTCGTCCGTCGCGGGCTCCCAGCGCCAGAAGTACGCGGCCAGCGAGCCCTCGGCGTCCGCGAGCTCGAGCGCGCGCCGCGCGTTGTTCAGCACCGACTCGATCTTCCCCCGATGCCGAATGATCCCCGCGTCACCCAGCAGCCGCTCCACATCGCTCGGCCCCATGGCCGCGACCTTCGCCGGCTCGAACCCATGGAAGACCTCGCGGAAGCGCGGTCGCTTCCGCAGGATCGTCAGCCAGCTCAGGCCCGACTGGAACCCCTCGAGACAGATCTTCTCGAAAAGGCGCGCCTCGTCGTCCACGGGTCGGCCCCACTCGGTGTCGTGGTAGCGCACATAGTCCTCGTGCTCCCCCGGCCACCAACACCGGCACCGCCCCGCGCCGGCCGCGATCAATCCATCGTCCATCCCCTCCCCTAGCACCCCCCTGCGACACCGGGACTTGCAGAAGGGGCGCGCACACTGGCACAAGGGACGCTCC
>DCLA01000047.1:0-1437 GCA_002320815.1 Myxococcales bacterium UBA1660 | reverse complement strand
GACTTGCACAAGGGACGCTCTTGCACACTGGCACAAGGGACGCTCCTTCGCGCCCCCAACTTGCACAAGGGGCGCGCACACTGGCACGAGGGACGCCCCTTTCCCCCCGACCTCGCGCGGCGCGCGCGCGTCCCAACGACCCCAAATGCGACCGCCGCGCACCCCGGCGGGCACGCGGCGCCATTCACCGACGTCCCGTCAGGGCGCGCAGCCGTCGATGGCGGCCTGGGTCGCGCCCTTCACCGCCGGCCGGCCGCTCTGGTCGTGCGGCACCGGAACCTCGCAGGTGCCCTCCACCGAGTGCCCGGCGTCGTCGACGGCCTGCCAGTGCAGGGTGTAGACGCGGCCGTCCTCGGGCCCCTGACGCTCGGCGCGCAGGGCCACCTGGTCGCACGCGATGAGCTCCATGTCCGGCTCGTGGTTGCCATCGCCGACGTCGTTCATCGGCTCGTCGCTCTCGACGCCGGTGAAGAAGACCTCCACGTCGGTGTCGCAGGCGTCGGTGACGGTCAGGCAGTCGGCCGCGGAGACGGTGACCATGCGGTGGTTCGGCGGCCAGAGCTCACCGGGGGTCCGGGTGAAGACCTCGGGCGGCAGGGTGTCGACGACCTCGATCGTCGCCAGGCACACGGGCGTCCCGTCGGCGCTCACCTCGACCTCGGTGGTGCCGTAGGCATAGGGCCCGGCGTCGTCGATGGTCAGCGAAGCGTCGGCGCAGGTTCCGGCGGGGAACGCGGTGCCGTCGGCGTAGAGGACCTCCGGCTCGGCGAATCCGTTGGCGCACTCGAGCTGGACCGTACCCGGGCAGACCCAATCGTCGAAGGCCATTGTCGACGGCGCGTCGGTGCACTCGACACGGAGCGCTTCGGTCGTGGCGCCGGTCTCGGCCGAGCAGCCGAAGCCCAGGAGGGCGATGGAGCCGATCAGCGCGAGCTTCGAGCGGCGCGCCGGTTGCGGCTCGGGCGCCTTCTTGGACATCGGGGCGGAGCGGCCCCGGGCGGGGCGACGGTCGGGAGAGCGGAGGACGAGGGGTCGGTTCATGGTCGGTCGGTCGTCCGATGCGCGGACGTCTCGGGTTCGTCGATCGACAGTGCAAAGGCCGGTCCACGGTGCACTCCCGGATAGCGGGCCCTCGATCGGGGCACGACGTCTCACCCCCGCGCAGCGCGCCCCACGCGGGCCGAAGGAGTCCCCGATGGGCCAGTGTGCGCGCCCCTTCTGCAAGTCGGCGCGCCTTCGAAGGAGCGTCCCTTGTGCCAGTGTGCAAGAGCGTCCCTTCTGCAAGAAGGAGCGTCCCTTGTGCCAGTGTGCAAGAGCGTCCCTTCTGCAACTCGGGGCGCCTTCCCTTCTGCAACTCGGGGCGCCTTCCCGCGGATTTCCCGTTGCGTCCCCCCGCGCGGGGAGCCCCGGCATGCCGAAGGAGCGTCCCTTGTGCCA
>DCLA01000058.1:3958-27519 GCA_002320815.1 Myxococcales bacterium UBA1660 | reverse complement strand
GCTCCGAGTGCGATCCAGACCCGTTCAGGTTTGACCTTCTTCCGTACCACAGCCAGAGCAGGGCCGAAGTGCTCTGCCTCGGAGAGAGACATTCGCCCAAAGTTGATTACGTACCGATCGAATCCCTGTGTCGGATTGCTGTTGAGCTCTTTGCCCCCGATGTAAGGCCTGACGACTCGTTCGCATTCTGCCATATGAAACAACACCTGGTCTCGTTCTTCAGGCGTGAGCAAGAATCCTTGTCCATATATTTTCGCGCCACCAAAGTACAGGCTTCTGTTGGTGGCGATAGACTTGGGATCAGGCCGCTCTGGCGTCATCCGCAACCTTGAGTTGATTACCTCAACCGCCTTGCCGTCTAGCGTGGGCTGAGCGTGTGATCGGGGTTCGCCGGCGGCTCCGTGAATTAATGAGACCGCTACAGCAGCGCTACCCACCGGCCAGAGCATCGTGGTGGTTGCGTCGTAAAGAGAGACCCCAGCGGCAAGGAGTTGCTTGAGCCCGCTCTCTCGCGTGTCGCCCTGAGACAAGGTGTTGGTGGAAATGAGTCCGAATGTACCATGGGCGCCCAACAACCCATGGACCCTACGGAAGAAGTGGGCGCAGAGATCAGCATTGCCGTGAGAGCCGGGGTGGGAGTCCAGGAGCCAGTCCCGATAGCCTGGGCCATAGTTCGAGGAGATCGACGAGCCGCCTAAGAACGGCGGGTTCCCCACGAAGGCGTCCATGTACGCCTCCCCATCGGTCTCCCACGCGGCCAACGGGTCCGGGCGCTCCGACCAGAACACCTCCGGGAACTCCAGCATCCAGTGGAACACCGGCAGCTGCTCACGGATCTCCGCCTGCAGCTGGCGCACTTCGGCATCCACGTCGGCCCAGCCGTCTTCATCGGCTCCGCGGAGCCACCGCTGCACGAGCCCCCACCGCCGCTCGAGCTCGGCTGCCCGAGCCTTCTTCTTCTTCTCCGCGAAGAATGCGCCGACGATGAGGTCGCCAATGAGCCGTGTCCGCCCCAGCGCGTCGGCCGCATCCGCCACCAGCCGCGCCTTGCGCGCCTGTCCCTCCGCCGTCCCGTCCTTGGCCAGCGCCAGGATCTCCTGCCGAATGGGGATCGCCTCTTCCAGCGCCTGGTCGAGCTCGGTCCGCGCGAGCGCGACCTGCTGTCCCTTCTTCACCGGCTCCCAGGTGAACGAGCGGATCTGCTCGAAGCTCAGCCCCACCAGGGAGTCCCCATGGCGGAGCGCATGGTCCAGGAAGGTGAACGGCATGTCGCGCGCCAGGGTGAAGAGCCAGAGTGAGAGCTTGGCGAGCTCCACGGCCGCGTCGTTCTTGTCTACGCCGTAGAGGCAGCGCTGGGCGACGAGGCGCCGGGCGTAGAGCACCGGGTCTTCGTTCGGTGCGTCCTGAGCGATCTGGGCCAGCGTGTCTTCGCGCGTCCAGGCGGCCACGACCTGGTCGGCGAGATAGCCGCAGGCGGCCACCAGGAAGGCGCCGGAGCCCATCGCCGGGTCGCATACCTTCAGCTCGAGGAGCTGCTCCGCGGTCGGCGTCTCCCCCATCGCGGCGATGAGCGGCTCCAGGGTGCGCTCCACGATCGGCACGCTCAGGCTGCGTGGGGTGTAGTGGCTGCTGGTGCGTCGGCGCTCGGCGCCGGGCTGCAGCACCAGCTGCATCGGGCGGGCGAGGGCGGCGGACTTGTCTTTCTTGCGGCCGGCGGCGCTGTATTCGGTCAGTGCTTCGACCAGCGCGGCCTGCTTCGGAGAGAGGCTGGCCACCACCGCGCCGAGGGAGCTCGTTGGCTCTTCGCCCGTCGCATCCTCACCCAGCGATTCGTCGGCCAGGACCTCCTTGAACCGGGCGCTGACCGTTTCGGCCTGCTTCTTGGTGAGGCCGACCTCCTTCTTCAGGTACTTCTTCCGCTGCGCCGGCTTCACCGCCAGCACCTCGTCCACCGTGAGCCACTGGCCGCTCTTCATGCGGACCGCGGGGCCGGCCATGCGCTCCACGTGGTAGCCCATGAGCGCCTCGTAGACCGAGCCGATCTGCTCCACGTCGAGGGCTTTGTAGGAGAGGCGCTGGCCTTCGAAGATGACCAGGCGCTCGAGCACCGCGTAGACCGTGCCGTCGTCGATGGTGGGCACGGTGACCGCGGCCTGCAGCTCCGGAGCGCGGATGGGTGATGCGCCGGCGGCGACGCCCTCGAGGAAGGGGAAGCGGTGGGGGTCGAAGAGGTCGCCGCGGCGGGGCGGCATGTGCAGCTCGCCGTGGTCCACGCCCGTGTAGACCGCGCGGAAGAGAGCGAGCAGCTGTCCCCAGGCGCCGAAGCGCAGGGCCATCGAGTCGGGGTGGGCGCCGGCCTCTTCCTGCAGGCGGGCGAAGAGCGCGAGCACGCTCATGTGCTCCTCGTAGACCGGGTGCTCGACGGGGAGCAGCGCGCGGTCTTCCGCGAAGAGTAGGAAGACCAGGCGGAGCATCACCGTGAGCAGGCCGCGGTAGACGTGATCGTTCTCGCGCTCGAGGGCGTCGGCGAAGACCATCCCGTAGCCCGTGCCGTTTGAACCGCCAGGGTCGCGCTCGGCGGCGGCTTGGAAGCCGGCGAGGAGCACCTGCAGCGCGTCGAAGACCTGCTCGGCCAGCTCGGTGGTCACGCCGGCCTGGTGCTTGCGGCTGTCGCTCAGCAACGTGGGGACGGCGACCTCTTCGCTGACGCCGAAGAAGCGCTGCACGCTCAGCAGGGAGACGAAGGCATCGAGGATCGGGCGGCCGCCGACCTCGGCCATGTCGCTCAGGCGAAAGGTGATGTGGCCAGTGCTCTCACCATGGGGGGCGTAGATGAGCCGGAGCTCGTCGCGGTTGGTGAGCAGGCCGATGGGCACGCGCACGTGGCGGAGCAGCCGGTCGAACTTGGCGGTGGGCGGGTAGCGCCAGTCGCCGGTGACCTCTTCGGGCCTGTCGAGGCTCAGGCCGATGCCATCGGCGTGGTCGGCGGCCAAGTCCCAGACCAGCATCTCGTAGGCGGCGCCGGCCTTGGCGGCATCGGTGGCGTCCGTCCCTTCGGGCACCTCCACGTCGAACTGCTTCTTGAGCGCCAGGGTGGGCCGCAGGACCTGGTCCGCTTCGGGCACGTCCAGCGACAGCTCGGCGGGAAGCGCATCGCCCGCGTCGAAGAGGTCCGGCGTCAGGTCGAGCATGGTCTCGAGGAAGCTCGCCACGTCCTGGATGCGCGGCTGGGTCTCTTGGCCCTCGGCGATGGCTGCCGGCGGGGCCGCGGCGAGGAAGCGCTGCTGGAGCTGCGCCGGGGCTTCGTCGGGGCGGCCGACGCCCTTCTCCGCTAGGACGGTGGGGGAGACCACCAGGCCCTCGGTGGGCTGGACCAGGCCCAGCCAGGTCTCGTGCAACCGCTGCAGATCGCGCTGGGCGCTCACAGTCGGCTCTCCGGCCAGAGGACCACCAGGCCCACGGGGTCGAGGCGCTTCAGCGCGACCTCGTAGAGGGTCTCCAGTGAGACCGGCTCGCGCTCGATCTCGCGGCCGATGGTCTCGTAGCGGTTCTTCAGATGTTGCAGGTCGCGTTGCACTTGGCGCTCTTGGTCGCGGTCGGACTGGCTCTCGCCGAAGTCGAAGGTGGTCTGCTGGAGACGGGCGATGGAGTGCTGCACGTCGTTGCGTTGGTTCCAGAGGAGCTTGCGCAGCGCGTCGGCTTCCTCGCGGCCGCGCTCGGTCAGGGCGCGGGTGGCGCGGTGGGCTTCCTCGTCGGCGTCGTCGCGGACGCGCTGCCACAGGCGCCCGAAGAGAGTCGGCGCCGCGGCCAGGACCTTGGTCCGCACGGCGGCGGGAATGGGCTCGAGGTCCGGCGAGCTGGAGAGCACGTCCTCCAGCAAGTCGACGGCCTTGCGGTCGGCTTCGTCGGCGAAGGGCTCCAGCTCGCCTTCGCGACCTTCGATCCAGCGGCCGGCTGCGCTGAGCAAGCGGTCATGGAGGCGCGCCGCGCCCTGCCCGTAGAGGCAGAGCCGGCCGAAGGCGAGGACCCGCACCAATGAGTCGCGGGTGTTCTTCAGCACGGTGACCCGCGAGAGGTCGTGGGCGGAGTAGCCCTGCGCCAGGAAGCGGCCCATCACCCGCTGCACGAAGGGGTGGCTCAGGTGCAGGTGCACCAGCGCGCTGTTCATCTTGGGTGGGGGCTCGAACACCACGGGCAGCGGGGGCTCGCGGCGCCACTCCCACCACTCCTCGGTGCGCTTCTTGGGCCGCCGCACGTGGTCCACGGTTCGTGACCAGGACACGGGCATCTCCGGCAGCGTGAACACCCCCTTGCCCTGCGCCACGAGGGGCGGGACGCCGGAGAACTCGAGGCCCACGTCGATGGCTTCGCGGAGCAGGTCGCGGCGGAACTCCATGACCTTGGCGGACCGATGGAGGATCTCGCCGGCTTCTTGGATCTCCTGCTGCAGCTTCGTCTGCTCGGCGCGCTGGGGGTCGAGCTCCTTGGCCACGGTGCTCGCCCGCTCGGGGCTGTCGGGTTGGGCCGCCAGCTCGAGCTGCGCGCTGGTCTCCTCGCCGATGCCTTCGGCCAGGGTGGCGTCGATGCGGTCCATGATGACCGCACCCAGGGAGCCCAGCTCCCGTTGGATCACGTCGACCTTGTCCACCAGCCGCTCGAGCACGAGGTCTTCGGCGCGCTCGGCGTAGCGGAAGTAGTGACAGCGCACCTCGGGCGAAGGCTGCAGGGTGCGGTCGATGCGCCCGTTGCGCTGCTCCAGGCGCCCGGGGTTCCAAGGCACGTCGAAGTGGAAGAGGTCGGCGCAGTGACCCTGCAGGTTGATGCCTTCGCGGGCGGCGTCGGTGGCCACCAGAATGCGCACCGGTGCTTCGTCGGGCGGCGCGTTGAAGTCCTTCTGGACCTCGGCGCGCTGATCCTCGTTCATCCGGCCATAGAGCTGCGCGATGCGGTCCTCGGCCTCGTCGGTGCCGCGGATGGCCGCCTGCAGCTGCTCCACCAGGTACTTCCGGGTGTCCCCGTACTCGGTGAAGATCAGCACCCGCCGGCCGGTCCACCGCCGCTGGGCCGCCGTGCGATCGTCGCTGCCGCCAGGCACGGCGCCGCCGCACTGGTTGCGGCGGATCCAATCCAGCAGGGCGAGCACCTTGGCGTCGGGGCGCTGCTGGTGCAGAGCGGCCAGGTGCAGCATGGCGTCCAGCAGCTCGGCGGCGCGCTCGGCGGGCGGCTTCAGCGCCTCGGTGGCGGCGGCCACCTCGGACTCGTCGGCAGCGTCGAGGGCCTCGTCGTCGACCCCCAGCTCGTCGTCCTCGGTGGGCCGGCGCACTTGCAGCGGAAGCTGCCGCACCTGGGCGCTGCCCTCGCGGACTCGCTCGGCGTGCACCTTCAGGGTGCGATAGAAGGCGGGGACGCTGCTCAGCAGCCGCTTCTGCAGGTGGATGAACACCAGCTTCCCGCGACCCTTCACGGGCTTCATCAGGCGCGTGTACTCGGCGAGCATCTGGCTGAGCTGGATCTCCACCGGTTGCTCGTGCGCTCGCTCTACCGGGCCGATGGCGGTCGGCTCGCCGCGTTCCTTGGAGCCCTGGCTGCGGTCGTAGACCACCGGGGTCGCGGACCAGGACTCCTGGTCGCCCGCGGCGAGCTCCACTTGCACCAGCAGCCGCTTGGGGAAGTCGACGCCCTCCTGGCCCCGGAGGTCTTCCTTGAGCCGGCGCACCATCACCGGGCGCAAGCGCTCCGGGTCTTCGATGGGCACCGCGCGGGTGAACCGCTGGGGGTCGAGGATCTCCAGGAGCGCGCTGAAGCTGTTGCTGTGCCCGTTGTGGGGCGTCGCGCTGAGGAAGAGGCGGTTCTCGAAGCGCGGCGCGACATCGCGGACCACTCGAGTGATCTCCGAGTCGGTGGCCCACTTGCTGGCGCTGGCCGGCGCGGCGACGTGCGCCTCGTCGAGGATGAGGAGCGACTTCTTGGCCCGGGTGCCGGGCTCGTTGGCCCCCAAGGTCTGCAAGTGCGCGAGCAGCGGGTCGCGGTACTCCGGCCGCCGCACGATGGGGTGGCTCACGATGAAGCGCCGATGCGTGCTCCAAGGGTTGACCCCGAAGCCGCGCTCCTGGCGCCGGCGCGCGACGAAGCTGCGGTTCATCACCTCGAACTGGAGACCGAAGCGCTGGGCCATCTCCTCCTTCCACTGGAGCTGGACCGCCGCCGGACAGATGACCAGGACGAACTCCACCCGCTGCCGCAGCAGCAGCTCCTGGAGCACCAAGCCGGCCTCGATGGTCTTTCCGAGGCCCACATCGTCGGCGATGAAGAGGTTCGCGCGTGGTAGCGAGAGCGCCTTGGTCAGCGGCGTGAGCTGGTGCTGCATCAGGCGGATGCCGGCGCGGAAGGGCGACTGGAAGAGCTTCGAATCGGTCGCGGTGACGGCGTTCCACTTGAGCGCGTGGAGGTAGGCCCCGAAGTGCCGCGGCTCGTCGAGCTTCTCCGGCGGGGGAAACTGGCCGGTCTCCGCGGGCAACACCCGCGCGCCGAGCTCCAGCTCCCAGAACGTCTCCATGACCTGGCCCTGGTTGTCGTCGTCCAGGCAGACCATCCGCACGCGCGTCGCGTGGTTGTCCTCGGGCGGCGGGACCACCTCCTCCACCAGCCACTGGCGATGGCGGCAGGCGACGATGTCGCCCTGCCGGGGCGCGTAGCGCGGCACCTCGCCGCCCGCGAAGAGCGGCGGCGGCGGCGCGCTCTCCACGTTCTCCCCGCGCGCTTTGAGCAAGCGCGCTTGCAGCTCCACCCGAGCCCGGCCCGCATCGTCCAGCGAGTGGGCGCGGCAAGCGGCCTTGAGCTCGTCGCGACCCAGCTGCGCGAGGAGGTCCCGGAAGTGCACCCGGCCGGTAGCGACGAGCTGGTCGACCTGCTGCTCCTTGGTCAGATCGGGGAGCGGAAGCCCGGCCGTCCGCGCGATCTCGGCGATGCGCTGGCGGCTGAGGGTGGTGAGAACCGAAGAGGTCGAAGGCTGCATGCTCAGAAGTTCACCGTGTTGCAGGCTCCGGAAGGGTCCCGCCGATCCCTCGCGGCGAGGCCCCACTCTGCTGCGACGCTAAGCCTTCGTGGGTCCACGAGATTGGCGTAGGGCCTCCTCCGGAGGCGATCGGCTTACAACGCATTGGCAACAATCCAGCACAGACAGCGCTCGAAAGGCAATACCATTATCGGTTGGGCCTCGGGCCCTCTCACGGACGTCGCTGGCTTCTACGCCGATGGCGTCGGGGATCTCGATCGCTGTGCGAACCCGACCCCAGGAGCCTGTGCGGGCCCACTTCTCTCCACGCCGGGTGCTGTCGGCGTAGCCCGCACGCAGGCCTGCTGCTCGCGAACGGTGGGCATGTTCGATTTCTATTCGGTGACCGCCGACCACAAGAAACGTCGGAGATAGTAGGACACGCCGTTCAGTCCAGCCTACTTGCATATCGGACCTCCCGGGGCGGATCGAGAGCCAGCTTTCGTACTCTCCTCGGTCATTGCGTGCTTCTTGCGGGAGGGTCCGATCTCGTCGTGCGACACGCAAGGCCCACCACCGCCCGGCGACGTGGGACTTCCAATCTGTCCCAGATCTACTCTATGCTGACCCTCGTAGGGGGCCCTTCGGTCCGCGGGGAAGTGAATGTCAGTCATTTTCGGAACGGTTTTCGGGGAGTCGGGACAGCCCAAGGGCCAGGTTTCCGTGCTGCTCGAGCGCGAACGTCTCGACGGGAAGCGCGAGCAACTCTCCCAAACGGTGACCACCAAAGATGGCACCTACGAGCTGAAGTACGAGGAGCGCTCCAAGGACTGTGAAGCGGTCCGTGTCTCCCTTCCTCAAGAGACGAGCAGCCCATCGAGGCTCTTGCTCTCACCGACTGAGCGGCAACAGGTAGACTTCCGCTTGGGAGCGCCTCGACCGATCGGGTATGAAACGCTGCAGGAGCGGGCGAGAAAGGTCGCCAAGTGTGATGGCGTCGAGGTCGTCGACTTGGACCACGAGGCGCTACTGCAGCTCGGAGCCCGCGCTGGACTCGCTCCGCAGCGAGTCGCTTCCCTGCATGCGGCCGAGGTCTCGGCCAAGATCACCGGATTGCCGGCTGGGTTGTTCTTCGCGCTCGAGCAGGGCGGTCTCAGCGCACGAGTGAGTGAGGCTCTTCGGTATCCAGCACGGGAGCGTGAAGCCGCACTGCGCTCCGCCATCGCATCCGGCTCACTCGGCCCGGAAGAGTCGAAGGCAGCGCTGGGTGCCCTCGCCGAGCTGGAGGCGCTCGCGCACGAGTCGGCCCTGTCTGTCGATGGCGGGATCGCGAACCTGGGGCAGGCGTTCGCCCTCGCCGGTGTTGCGCAAGGCGGACCCGAGCTGCTGAGCGCGTGGGAGAATCATGAGGGCTCCGCTGCCGAGTTCTGGGATCAACAGCCGCTCGACACCAAGACGAAGGAATCCCTTCGTTTCGCCCTTCAGCTTCAGACGCTGACTCGGGGCAACGCGCCCCTGACGGCAAGGCTCTTCGACACGGCCGTGTCGGCTGCGGAGCTGGCCTCCCTGGGTCTCGGATCGTGGAAGAAGATGGTCGCCGAAGAAGGACTTCCACCTGCGCTCGAGAGAAACGGGGTGGACCCGGAGGAATACGCGCATGCGATGTTCGAGGCGGTCGAGACTGCGTATCCCACCCGGATGCTGCGGGCGCGGTCGGGGTGGTTTGCGGCGGGCGACGCACTCGGCCGTTTCCTCGGGGCGACACCCGACTACCGTCTCGACGGAGAGCCATTGCGCGCTCTCGTTCGTCGCAAGCCCAGCGTCCTCGAGAGTGCGGGCGATGGACGGGACCAGAAGGCCGTTCTACGCGAGTTGCCCGTCCTCGAACGACTGCATCGGCTCAGTCCGCCTGGGGCTCGCTTCGAGGTCATGCGGACCCTTCACTCCGCTGGTATCCGCTCGGCCACTCAGATCCAGGCAATGGGCAAGGCGCGCTTCGCCCAAGAGCTCGGAGAAGCCCTCGGTGGTGAAACCGCTGCCTTCGTGTTCCAGCGGGCCCGGCACCTCAGCAGCACGGCCCTCGCGCTACGGATGCGCCACGGGTCCGGCGCACCCACGCCCGGCTTCGCGGTGCTGCCCATCCGCAGCGATGGCAGCGAGCTGGAAGACGATCCAATCCTGGGCGAGCCCCCAACTCTCGACGATGTCTCCGAGTCGATGTCCGGGTGGGAGGCTCTTTTCGGGGGGCGGACGTTCTGCGCCTGCGACGAGTGTCAGTCGTCGAACGGACCCGCCGCGTACCTGGCGGACCTGCTCTTCTGGCTCGACACGCGGTCGTCCGGACCAGACTTCCTGGACGCCATTCTCGCGCCGAATCGCCGCCCTGACCTCCAGTCCATCGAGCTCTCGTGCAAGAACGCGAACACCGCGCTGCCGACGATCGACCTCATCCTGGAGCGGCTCGAAACGCTCTTGGCTCCCGACGGAGCCCCGACGTCGTATCAGACGACTCGCGACGAAGCAGAGCTCGCCGCCAGCCCAGAGCACGTGAACGACCCCGCCTACGACGTGCTCGCAGCTGTGGACTCGGCCCCGGTGTTCTACCCGTTCGAACAGCCCTACGTTGCCCCCCTCGACCGAGCGCGCACGATGCTGCGAGCGCTTGGCGCCGAGCGTGCGCTGCTATTGCTCGCCCAGCAGCCCGGCGCTGTGGCCGAGCGCGTCGCGGCGCCAGCGGTGGCAAGCGAGATCCTGGGCGCCGATCGGATGACGTGGGACATCCTGACCGGCGCCACCACTCCTGCCTCGACCGCTGAGGGGTGGGGGGTCCCGAGTGCAAGCGAGCTGGCCGAGACCACGCGGTTCCTCCGCCAGGCGTCGCACCGAGCGAGAGAAAAGGCGCTCTCCTACTCCGAGCTCGAGGAGCTCCTGCGAAGTCGGTACGTGCAGGACGCCGGGGAGCTCGGCATCTGGTTCCGGAACGACGTGTGCGACGTCGACGATTCCGAGTTGGTGGCCACGGACCTCGATGGGTCGCTCGCACGCCTGAGTCGCCTGATCCGCCTCTCGCGGCTGCTCGAATGGCCCCTTCGTGACCTCGACCGGGCGATCGAGGCGTTCCGTTCGAGCGGCCCCGGTCCGCTGGAAGCGAGCGACGTGAGCGCGCCGCTCCTCTCGTCGCTCGCCTCAGTGACGTGGCTCGCGAACGTGCTGGACCGCTCCCCGACAGGGCTGATCGAATGGTGGGGTGGGCTGGATACCCGCCGATGGACGGAGCGGCTGCAGCCAGGGCTCCCTACCGGCGCCAGCAGTGGAGCTGGCCGGGTCCCCCGGCTCGATTCGGCGAACGCAGGCGGCGACGGCGCCCAGGCATCGCCGTTCCAGCAGATGGTCGGCGGAAACCCATCAGCGGCTCTTTTCCGGCTGACCGACGACGGGGAGCAGATGGTCGACGAGAGTCGGCCGTTGGAGGAGCACCTCCCCGCGGTCGGAGCTGTCTTGGGCGCCACATCGGAACAGCTCTCTGCGCTGCTGTCTCAGCTTCCCAGCAGTCCGCGACTGAGCCTTCGGAACCTGTCGGAGCTCCATCGGCACGTTCAGCTTGCGCGCGCGCTCTCGATGGAGCCGCTAGAGCTTTCGAAGTGGATCGACTGGACCGGCGTAGACCTCTTCTCGAGTCCGACGTCCACGCTCGGCTTCGCGCTAGAAGTACATCGGCACCGCAGCGTCGGTGTGGCGCCCACGGCGGTCCAAGCACTCCTCGACCCCCCCAGTTCTCGCGACCTCGCCAGTTTGGAGATGCCGTCCGCAGTGGATGCCATGCTGGCCCTGGCAGACGAGGTTCGCAGCCACCGCGGCCTCGAAGAACCTGCCGGCGAGCTCAGCCGAGCCGTCGCGCGCCGGGCGGCAGCACTCGTTGGCGTCGACATCGCGCAGCTGAGTCCCCTCCTGACCGGTCTCGCTCACGGCAGCCGATCACTCGCCGACGCCCTCCTCGCCAACGCGACCGCGGTGGCGGAAGCACGGGCTGCCGATCCGGAGGCGAGCGCCGCCCCCGACGCTCTCAGGTCCGAGTACGACCCCACGGTATGGGAACTGGTCGCCGTCAGTGCATGGCTGGTTCGAGCGTTCGACCTGACGCCACCGGCATTGGCGTACTTCCTCGGGCCGACGACGACGTCTCCGAATGCTCTCGAGCAACTGACACTCGCCGACTCTGCTGGTGAACGCTACAGCGCATTCGCCAGCATCCGCGAGGCCTCCCGGCTGGAGACCCAGGCGGTATCGGGGAGCTTGCTCGCCCTACTCTCGGAGCTGGCCACTGGCGACGTTGCCGACGCCCCAACCTTCCGGACTCGACTCGCCGAAGTGATGGGTTGGGAATCTGACAGCCTTGCCTCCCTGATCGATGACGCCTTCGGGGGACCGCTGGGCGGAGGTATCCCCGCCGCCTGGGTGGAGATCACTCGAGTCGAGCGAGTCGCCATGCTCCAGGCGCTCGCGAGGAAGACCGGGGCGAGCGTCGAGAAGCTGGTCGCCTGGGGTGCACCGGTCTGGGACGATGGCAACCCTGTCGCGACGTACCGTGTGCAGGCTGACGAGATCGAGGAAGCTCTTCGGAGCGCGTGGGGCGAGTCCCGATGGCTGGACGAGGTCCCAGCGGTCAGAAACGAGCTCCGCGAACGCCAACGCGATGCGCTCGTCTCACGACTCGTCGGCTCGTCCTCATCACCCTGGCGAACTCCGGACGAGTTAGCCTCCGCTCTGCTGATGGACGTGCAGATGGGCGCGTGTGCCCGCACGTCCCGCATCGTCGACGCGACGAGAACGGTCCAGCTCTTCGTCCAACGCATCCTGTTGGGGGAGGAGCAGCCACTACAGCTGTCGGATGCGGAGTCGAACGAGTGGGTGTGGAGAAAGAACTACCGCGTCTGGGAGGCGAACCGGCGGGTGTTCCTCTACCCGGAGAACTGGCTGGAGCCGGAGCTTCGGCGGGGCAAGACTCCGTTCTTCGAAGAGCTCGAGAACGAGCTTGCTCAAGGCGAGCTGGACGAAAGCGCCGTGGAGACGGCGTACCGCGCCTACCTGCGCAAGCTCGCGACGGTATCGCGACTCGATGTGCTCTCGATGGTACGAGGGCCCGGTGAAACCGTTCATGTGTTCGCACGGACACGTGGCGAACCTCACGAGTACTACCACCGCCAGTGGCTCGACGAATCTCGTTGGACGCCCTGGGTGCGCCTCGCAACGCCCGACGTATCCGGCAAGCACTTGCTGCCGGTCGTCTACCAACGCCGCCTGCTGCTCTTCTGGCTGAGCATCGCCCGAACTGCGCCCACCCCGAACCAGGTGGCGGTGCCGAACACGGATGGTGGGCGGGCCGACGTTGCTCAGAAGTACTTCCAGGTCCGACTCGCCTGGAGCGAGCTGCGCGACGGGAGCTGGTCCCCCGCGACTCAGAGCGAAGCGTTCGTGGGCATCGAGCCGGGCGGCGAATGGTCGCCGCAGGGCCTCTACATCGACGACCTCGTCGCGACGCGAGTCGAACGCGAGAGCGATGGGCAAGTCACCATCCCGGCCGAGGTCATTCACGCCCAAGTCGAACACGACGACGCGCGCGGCGACCTCTTGATCCGCCTGTTCCGTGAAGGCCCCGAGACCGACCAGCTGCGAGTCCTGCCGCTGTTCAGGGTCAGCGCGACCGATGGAGCCGTCTCGACCGAGCTGCCCTTCGGCTCCTTCATCTTCCCCGAACGGCATGCAGCAGAGCCCTACCGCAGAGAGGGCGTGACGTACTCCGGCTCGGCGCAGCGATTCGTCGGCGGAGAGCAGCTCATCCTTCCCCTCCGACTTCCCCCCGGCTCTCGAATCGGCCAGCCCGTCTTGGCCGCGCGCGCAGGTTCCGCCGCCTCGCCGATGACGGTGACGCCCCTCGATCGCGTCGAGTTCGACGCGCGCGACCCCCTCGTGTTCTCCGACGGGACTGGCTCCTACTGGGTCACGTTGGCGAGCGAACGGGTGTTCCTCGATCCCGATCGGCTCGGCTTGGATCCGGGTTACCTGTACGACCCACGACTGAGACTGCCGCCTCCGTTGCGAGACCTTCCGCCGCCTCAGATCCGGCTGAAAGAGGTTGGGCCACCGCCAGGGCCCACCGACGGACCTCCGAGTCTCTTGGACGAACGCGTCGCCAGCCTCGCCGAGGCCCGCGGAGCGAAGATCCTCAGCGTGAATGGAGAGAGCCGCACCCGACAAGCGACGGCGTTCGCGGTCCAGACATTGATGGAGGTGACCGACGCCTCCGGCGAGATCGTCTACGAAGCCATGAGCGGCTCGGTCGCGGGGACCAACGGACTGCTGCAGTACGCGGTCCGATTCCTCGACCCGGGATTCTGGTTTCAGCCCACCCGAACCGCGGAGGAGGTCCAGGTCTTCCGAAGTGGCATGGCCAGCTTCCGGTTCCAGTCGTTCTTCCACCCTCACGTCGGGGTGATGCGTGAGGCCCTCAACCGCGGCGGTGTCTTCGGACTACTGAAGCCGAATGCGGCGTCCACGCTGGCCGCTCAGGCGCCTTTACCCTCGAGCACGCTCGGCTCTCGACACCGACTGCTCGCGGTGTCGTCACCGACCCCGACCGATTCCCTCGACTTCGACGCCGGCGGTGCCTACTCCGAGTACAACTGGGAGCTCTTCTTCCACGCCCCCTTCCTCATCGCGGCGAGGCTCCACGAGGCGGGGCGCTTCGAGCAGGCTCTCGAATGGCTACACGTCATCTTCGATCCGTCGCGGGCCGCGCCTGCCGGCGCGGATGCGACCGAGGTTGCTCGGTCCTATTGGCGGTTCCGGCCTTTTCAGGAGGAGTTCGCCACGGGAACGGACGCGCCCCGCAACATCTCCGAGCTGCTGGCCGTGCTCGTTTCCGACGGCAGCGATCCAGAATCGGTCGAGCGCGCCACCCAGTTGTTGACTCAGATCCGTGACTGGCGGCGGGACCCCTTCGACCCGCATGCGATCGCCCGCACCCGCATCCACACGTACATGGCCGCCGTCGTCATGCGCTACGTGGATGTCTTGCTCGACTGGGGGGACCAGCTCTTCTCCATCGACACGCGCGAGGCCGTGGCCGAGTCTGCGGAGCTCTTCATGCTTGCGGCCCGACTCCTCGGACCTCGGCCGGAAGCCGTCGATGTCGGCGAGACTGCCACCCCAACCTTTGCCGAGCTACTCGAGTCGTTCCGTACGGGAGTGGGGCCGGGCGAGGCCCTCGAGGAGGCCATCACGGAAGCCTGGGAAGTCGTCGACGACGACTTCCCAGAAGAAGCCGACTCGCTCCCAACCCTTCTCTACTTCTGCACGCCACCGAATCCGGAGCTCCGAAAGCGCTACTGGGACCGAGTCGCCGATCGAATCTTCAAGATCCGCAACTGCCTCGACATCGAAGGCCAGCGCCGAGAACTCGCTCTCTTCGCACCCCCGATCGACCCCGAGCTGCTCGTGCGGGCTGCGGCCGCGGGAGTCGACCTGCGGACACTGCTCTCGGACGTCTCTGTCGCCGAGGTCCCGCACCGGCGCTACTCCGCGCTGGTCGACCTCGCTGCCGGGCTGGCCGGAGCCACTCAGTCGCTCGGCCAAGCGCTGCTCTCCGCCATCGAGCGGAGGGACGCCGACCAACTCAACATGCTGCGCTCCAATCACGAGCGTCAGATCCAAGAGGACACCATCCGGCTGCGCGAGGAGCAGGTAGCCGAAGCCGAGGCCGAACTGGCCGCCGTTCAGGCTGCCCTCGATTCGGCAGAGGCCCGGATTACCTTCTACGCAGACCGACCTCGGACGACGCCTCGTGAGCAGCAGCAGCTCCTCAAAGCCCAGCAGGCGAAGTCGCATCAACTGGCCGCGAGCTTCTCGTTCACGCTGGCCGGAATCTACGGGGTCATCCCCAACTTCGATCTCGGAGCCGCGGGCGCGGGAGGGAGCCCGGTCGGAAAGGGCGGCTTCGGGGGTTCCAACTTGTCGTCGGCAGCGAATGCCGCAGGCCAGGCGCAACAGGGTCGAGCCTCGCAGCTCGAGGCCGAAGGCCGGATGCTCTTGTCGGAAGCCGGCTATGAGCTCCGCAAGGAGAACTGGGACCATCAGGCCGAGCTCGCCGACATCGACCGAGGCGCCGCCGAGCAGCGGATCGCAGCCGGGCGACTCCGGCTGGCGATGGCCGAGCGGGGGCGGCGGATGGCCGAGGATCGCCTGGACCAGATCGAAGAGGTCCAGCGCGTGATGGAGCGGCGTTTTGGCCGCGAAGAGCTCTACGATTGGATCGCTGCGCAGGTGTCCGGGCTTCACTACCAGAGCTACCGACTCGCCTACGAGTTCGCGAAGCGAGCGGAGCGCGCGTGGCAGTACGAGCTCGGGCGAAACGACTCGTTCATTCAGTTCGGATACTGGGACAGCGGCCGACGGGGCCTCCTGGCCGCGGAGCGGCTGGCCCACGACCTGCGCCGAATGCAGGTGGCGTACAACGAGATCGCCCAGCGGCGCCTGGAGGTCGATCAGACCTTCTCGCTGCGTGAGATCGATCCCGTTGCGCTACTCCAACTTCAGGAGGCGGGGGAGGCGTCGTTCCAGCTGCCCGAGGCGTTCTTCGACCTCTACTACCCGGGCCACTACCGGAGACGCATCCGCGCTTTGCGTCTCACGGTACCAGCGATCGTTCCTCCCAACACCAACCTTCCGGTGCAGGCTCGCTTGCTCTCCCACGAGCTCAGGCGTGACCCCACCGAAGCTCCCTCAGTCGGAGGTTTTGGGGAGCCACCCGTGACGCGCATCGCCACCAGCAGCGCGCAACGAGACGGCGGGGTATTCGAACTCGACTTCCGCGCCGCTCGCTTGCTCCCCTTCGAGGGCGCAGGGGCCGTCTCGGAGTGGGAGCTCAAGCTGCCCTCGGCCGTACGTCCATTCGACTACCGTTCGATTCAAGACGTGCTGGTCAACATCGCCTACGACGCGGAGCACTCGGAGTCCCGTCGAACGGAGCTGGAGACCGCCGTGGGCGGTTCGACCCCTGCGTTCTCGAACCTCTTCGCGACCGCCCCTCCACGCAGGCGCGTCATCAGCCTCCGACGAGAGCACGGAGGGACCCTGCGCCGGCTCATCAGCTCTCCGCCCGGAACGCCCGTGGCCTTCGCTCTGGGCGAGGAGGTCTTGCCGTACTACCTTCGCTCAAGCTCGGTCCGCATCGTCGACCCGTCGATCGTGCTTCGCTCGATCGCAGCACCGGACCTGGAAGTGACGCTCAACGGCACATCCATCAGCGCGTCGAGCTGGAGCCCGTGGCCGCTCCTGACCGCCCTTCAGGCCGCGCCGCTCTCGGGAGCCTTCGGCGGCGGGCTGGTCGGCGAACACACCCTCACCATTCAGTCGTGGGGCACTGCGGAGCCGCCCGATGACTTCGACATCCTCCTGGTGATGGACTTGGCCGAGGGCTGACGTGTCTGCGCTGCGTCCACTCGAGTTCCTGAAGGCGGAGCCGACCGAGGTCGGCATCACCGTGGAAGCGACCGTAGACGCCCAGACCGGCTCACCCGTCGTTCAAATCCCCATTCCCCTGACCGAAGGCCGTGATGGCTTCGGTCCGAAGCTCGCCTTGACGCACGGCGGCTACGATCCGCTCTCGCCGTTCGCTTTCGGCTGGGCGTTGGTGGGCCTCCCGCACATCGAAGTGGACACTCGTGAGGGAGTGCCCGTCTACGATGGGGACGAGATCGTTCGATACCAGGGTCAGGAGCTCGTACCCCTCGAGGAGACGGGTAGGCCATCGAGCTTCGCTCGCGGCGATTTCGACGTGCGCTGCTATCGACCGCGGGTCGAGGTGGACGCCGTCCGTGCAGAGCGATGGGTCCATCGCGTCACGCGCCGGGTCCACTGGCGAGTGCGCCGCTCCGACGGGAGCGTCTGGGTGTTCGGCCGCAGAGCCGACGGTGAGAGCCGGATCGCGGATCCGGCTCGACCCGAGCACACCTTCCGGTGGTTACTCGAGTCGGCGCACGATCGACTGGGCAACGCGATGGTGGTCCGCCACCAGGCGGAGGATGCTCGGGGGCTCGAATCGGCCAGCCTCGACGCTACTCGTTTCCGCGACGCGACGAGTCAGCGGTACGTGAAGCGGATCCTGTACGGGAACGGTGCGCCTTTCGGCGAGGACGACGCGTCCATGCCCGAGTGGCACTTCGAATCGGTCTTCGACTACGGCGATCATCCGGAGGCCGACCCCGGACCGGAGCCCTCTCTACCATGGAGCGCACGAGCCGACATCGGGACGACCTGCCGTCCAGGTTTCATGGTTCGAACCCGGCGTCTGTGCCGACGAATCCTGATGTTCCACCGTTTCCCGGCCGAGCTGGGAGAGCCGGCGACTCTGATCGATGCACTCGAGCTCGGAAGCGCGGCCGGACGAGATGCGACGGTGCTCTTCGGAGTTCGGCGTTCCGGGTATGGAGCGACGAGCTCGGAACAACGAACGACCCCGTGGTCGCGACTCGAGTACACCCGAAGTGACGGGACGGACTTCTTCCGTGCCGTCCGAGCTCCGCTCCTCGGAGCTGGGACCGAGCTGCACGACCTCTTCGGAGAAGGGCTTCCAGGTCTGCTCACTCGCGACGCCGGGGGTGTTCGCTACGCACGCAACCTCGGCAGCGGCGACTTCGGGGCTCACGAGCTCCTCGCGGCTTGGCCGGTCGGCCTCGAGGAAGCCTCGCTCGGGGACTTCGACGGCGACGGCAACACCGAGCTCGTTCAGGCAACGGGTCCGAACGCGGGGTACTACCGGCTCGATCGCAGAGCCGGCACCTGGGAGACGCTGCAACGGTTCGACGTTGCAGCGAGCTTGCCCGCTTCCGAAGGGACGGTTCGTCACGTCGACCTGTCCGGCAACGGTCTACCCGATGTCGCCATCCTTCACCGCCATGGCCTGACCTGGCTCCCGAACCTGGGCGACGGGGGGTTCGGCCAGCCCATCGACGTCTCCACTCTCCCCGAACGGCTGCCGACCGCTGAGCGGCCGCTGGACCGCTTCTTGGCGGACATGACCGGGGACGGGCTGGCCGACGTCGTCGAAGTTCTGAACGGATCCGTCCGGTACTGGCCGAACCGCGGGGGCGGTGACTTCGACGAACCGGTCGTGATGGACGCGGCACCGCGCCTCTGTGAGGAAGGCAGCTACGACGCGGCTCGAGTGTTGTTGCTCGACATCGAGGGAACGGGTGGAGCAGACCTGCTCTACCTTCGCGCGGACGGAGGCGTCCTTCGCGCCACCAACTTCCGTGGACTCGCATTCGGAGAGCTCGAGGTCGTGGCCACCGGTGCCCCAGTGCCGAATGGTGTGACGCCGCAGCTGGGGGACCCATTCGGAGAGGGGAGCCGCTGCATCACGTGGATCGACGAAGACGCCGGCACCTCCGTGTTGCGCATCCTCGAGCTCTCGCGAGGCCCGGGCGCCCATCGCGTCCGTGAAGTTCGCAGTTGGCTCGGTGCCACGACACGCTTCGAGTGGGACCACTCGACCCGCCACTACCTTCGTGACGTCGCGTCGGGTCGTGGCTGGGACACGCCGCTGCCCCAGCAGCGACCCGTCGTGAGCGGCCTCCGCGAGACGGAGCCCATCGGAGGCGGGACTCGATCGCAACGCTTCGAGTACCACGACGGTCACTACGATCCTCTCGAACGAGGGTTTGCACTCTTCGCGATCGTGGAGACATGGGACGTCGATCCGCGCGAGTCCATCGGCGAGGTCGAACCTCTCCTGACGCGACGCTTCGCCCATACGGGCGAGCTGGACTACGCCTCCCGATTCGCCCGCCACCACTACGCGGGAGACCTCCAGGCTCGGCCCCCCCCAATCAGCGACCTCGAGACGCGCTCGGTCCGCACACGTGACCACCACCTTGCGCTGGGCGCGCTCACCGGAGTGCTCGTCCGAGAAGAGCTCTTCGCGATCGACGCACGAGGAATACCGGCGCCGGACCCACTGCGGATCACCGAGTCGTCTCGCAGCGTGCGCATGACGCGACAACGGGACGATCGGCACCGTACGGGCGTCCAGGTCGTTCCACGCGTTCAAGTCGAGACCCACTACGAGCGTAGTCCCTCCGATCCCCGCATCGTGGTCTCACGCGCGCTTGGCGTCGATCCGTATCTGAACCCGATTCTGACCCTGGAAGGCGCGTTGCCGCGCCGGGCCGAACACGTTGCGTTCGCAGCGCAAGGACGCGCTTGGCTCACGGCGTCGAACCGAGAGCTGGCCGGATTCGACACGCCGACTCGTTTCGAACCGTCCATCCCGGTGCAGGAGTGGACGTTCGAGCTCCACCTCCCCACGCCCGCGGACGTCGTCGAGGACGACATCGGCGAACTCGTCGAGTCCCTCCTGGACTCCGCTCGACCCTTCGACGCTCCGCTCGACGTCGACAGCATCGCGCCCATCGCTCGCGAGCTCACACACGAGCGGGTGCTGTACTGGGACTCGGGAAGAACGGCGCCCCTTCCCCTCGGCTCCGTCGGCGACACCGCCCTCCCCCACCACTCCGAGCAGGCCACCTACGATGGTGCTCAGCTCTCGCGCGTGCTCGGGGGTCGACTGAGCGCCATCGACGCGGAGCTCTCGGGCCACGGCTTCTCGAGCGAAGCCGGGCGATACTACGCGCCGAGCCCGACGAACGTCTTCGGGCCCCGAGGTGAGTTCCACCGCCTGATCGCGACGGAGGCCTTCGATGGCGGGGTTCAGCGAATCGAGCCGGACCCACACGCGCTCGTCGCGCGCCGGATCGTGGATGAGGTCGACAACCCGACCGTGGCCGAGATCGACTATCGGAGGCTTGCGCCTTGGCGCACGACGGATCCGAACGAGACGGTGCGCGAGGTGGTCTACGACTCGCTGGGAATCGTCGTCGCCACCAGTCGATATGGCGACGCGCTCGATGCTGCGGACTCCTCCGTTGCCCACGGGTTCGCGCCCGTCCCCACCGTCGTGGCTGGCTTGGACATCGAAACGGCCATTGACGATCCCGAAGCAGCGCTCGGTTCCATGGAGAGCGCCTTTGCGTACGAGCTCCCGACTTCCAGCCACCCGCTTCGAACGCTACTGCTGACCGCAGAGCAGTTCGTGCATCGAGGCCCCGATCCCGACCATGTCCCCGCTCGAGCGAACGTCGTGCTCGCCTACTTCGATGGCCTCGGGCGTTCGATCCAGGAGCGGATGCTCGTGGAGCCCGGTCCAGCGTGGACAACTGCCGGCAACGCGCTCGCGCGGACCGAGTCCGAAGTCTCCCCGCGCTGGCTCGTGAGCGGAGCCCCGGTTCACGACGCCAAGCAGCAGCTCGTCGCCACGTTCGAGCCCTTCTTCCATGACGGCCACTCGTTCGAATCCGCGACCGCCCTCCGCCGAGTCGGTGTGGCCGTGTTCACCAGCTTCGACGCGCTGGGCCGCGAGATCCTCTTGCGGCAACCAAACGGAACCCGCGTCGAGACTCGCTTCGACGCCTGGTCCGAGACTCTCTGGGACGCGAACGACTCGGTGCTCCGCGCTGATGAATATCGCAGCGCGAGAGCCGACCTTCCCTCGTCCGACCCTGAACATCGAGCACTCGCACAAGCACTACGACATGCGGACACTCCGATTCGCCGGCATCACGATGGACTCGGTCGGACGTTCGCCACCACCGAGACCGTCGAGGGCGGTCGGGAGCTGACGGAGCGAGTCGACCTCGACATCGGTGGCAACCTGCTGGCGACCACCGACCGGCGCGGAGTGACGCTCAGCGAGCGAGAGTTCGATCGCCTGGGGCGCCAGGTCATCGAACGTTCCGCCGACTCAGGCGAGCAACTCACCCTTCACGATGCGCTCGAGCGAGAGGTCCTGGCGTGGCACGAGACCACGGAGCAGCGGCGAGCCTTCGACAGGGCGGGGCGACCAACCAGCCTTCGCATCACCGACGGCACTGCCACATGGCTAGCGGAGCGAACGACCTACGGCGAAGGGGAGTCCGACGCGGCGGCACGGAACCTACGCGGACGAGTCGTCCGCATCGAGGACGGCGCCGGAATTCTCGAACGCCCTCGCTACGGTGCGTTCGGGGAGGTCGTAGAAGACCGACGAACTCTCACCGCCCATCCCGGTCGAGACCCAGACTGGAGTGGAACCGTTTCACTCGAGTCCGATCCGCACACGACGCTGCAGACGTTCGACGCGCTCGGTCGCAGGCTTCGTAGTCTCCTAGCGGATGGCACGCGCCGCACCGAGCGCTTTCTCCGCAGCGGCCCCTCGGCCTCGCTGACCCTGCTTACGCCTGACGGCACCTCGCGCCCGGTTCTCGCTGCGGCGGTCCACGACGCGCACGGTCGGCCCGTGCTCCAGCGCCTCGGCAACGACGTCGAGGTGGAGTTCACCTACGACGAGGAGACTTTCCGCCTCTATCGCCGACACGCCGCGTTGCCCGGCGAAGCGCCGTACCAGGATCTGCGCCACCACTACGATCCCGTGGGCAACGTCGTCATGGTCGACGACCTCGCTCAGCGCCCTGGCGCGACTCGCGTCCTTCGAGGGCTCACGGTCGATGCGCGACGGGATATGAGCCACGACGCGAGGTACCGCCTCGTCGAGGCGACCGGTCGCGTCCACCAGGCACTGCTTCCAGGCGACTATCGCGGCGACGCGCCCGCTGCGGGAGCATTTCGTGGAACGCGCCTCCTCGGCCTCGACGACGGCGGCGTCGTGACCCGCTACCGGCGCAGCTACACCTACGACGACGCCGACATCCTGGAACGATGGGAGCAACGTCCCGAAGGAGCCCTCCCCGGACCCCGCTGGAACGTCGAGAAGTGGGTCTCACCGACCTCGAACCGCTCTCATCCTGCGTTCGACCTGAACGGCGTCCGCATCGGCGACCCCAGCAATCGGTTCAACGCGCGGGGCCAGCTGGAGCGGCTTCCCGCCGTACGGCGGTTGGAATGGTCGCCGCGCGACGAGCTGCGCCGCTGCATTCTCATCGAGCGCGACGGCGGATCGCCGGACGAGGAGCTCTACGACTACGCCGAGGACTCTCGACGGCTCCGGAAGACGACCCGCCGCCTCACCGATGGGTCGTTCGAAACCAGCCAGGTCATCACCCTTGGAGACTGCGAGCTCACCCGCGTCGCCCGCGGCGACACGGTGCTGGTGTCGCGGTGGTCGAGCCACGCGTCGGTCGGCGACGAGCGGCTGGCGACGATTCATCGATGGGAAACGGATCGGTTCGGCCGAGAGACCGACGACGTCGCAGCCGTTCGAGAGCACTTCCATTTGGCTGGCCGGCTCGGAAGCGTCGCACTCGACCTCGACGGCGAGGGCGACCTTCTCGCCTACGAGGAGTACTTCCCATACGGCCGAACCGCCTTCGTCGCCGGCAACGCCGTCCGCGAGGTGCGGCTCCGGAACATCCGTTACGTCGGGAAGCACCAGGACGATTCGACGGGCTTCTACGTCTTCCAGTACCGCTACTACGCCCCGTTCATCGGCAACTGGGTCAGTCCGGACCCGGCGGGCGAAGTGGATGGACCGAACCGGTACGCCTACGCCCGCAACAACCCGATCACCCTCGTGGACCCACTGGGCCTGCAGGCCCATGTGCCTGCCTGGCGCACTGCGCTCCACGAAGGCCTGACCGAAGCCGGGAACGCAGACCCGGCCGGGGCAGTACGGGCAGCCGAGCAGCAGGTCGCCGAGGCTCACCGCCAAGGAGGAACGGCCTATCTTGGAGTAACGCCCGATGGGAACGGCTTCGTCGCCACAGGCGACGGCTCGGACCCGGCGCTGCTCTACGCAGGCGCTGCGCGAGAAGCGCGCCAACAAGGGGCGTCACTCTACCGGCTGAATCCCGATGGCAGCGCCACCGCCGTGGCGCTCCCGAACCCCGAGCAGCCGCTCGTGGTTCCGCCATCGTCGGACGTTCCACCCAATCCTCGGCGGCGAAGCACACCGAACCCGGCTCCAGATCCACCTCGACCGACATCGCAACCATCTGACCAACCGTCGCCCGCGCCCGATGGCGGGTCACCAGAAGCGCCGAGCGGGTCTCAGCGCTTCGATCCGAACTCTCTCGACGCCTGGGGCGAGGTCTTCTCCATCCTTGGCGGCAGCCTGGGCGAGGCCATCTTCGACACGATCGTGGAGGCGCTCGTGGAGTGGGGCGTCGCGGGTCTAATCCCCGGTGGTGCGCTCGCGGTACTCGCTTATCACATCATCGACGCGATCCGAACGATCGACGCGCTGCTGGAGTCGCTGCCGGCCATCGCCGATGCCGTCGGCGAGGCGGCGGCCCGCGTCATCAATGGAGAAGCAACCCTCAACGACGCAGCAGTGATGGTCGGTGGAGCGATCGCCGCCATGGTGTTCGCGCTCGGCAAGACGCGACTGGGCCGGCGGATGGTCGAGTTCGTCCGAGAGCAGCTCGGACGCCTGCAACAGGCCGCGCGAGACCTGGTCCCGGACCTTCCTGGTCGCCGAGGGTCCCAGGCGCCGCCCCCGCAGAGCCCTGCACAAGGCTCT
>DCLA01000058.1:0-3576 GCA_002320815.1 Myxococcales bacterium UBA1660 | reverse complement strand
AGCCCTGCACAAGGCTCTCCAAACACGGCCGATGCGCCTGCCAGCCCCCAGCAATCTTCGAGCGCGGGCCCCGCCGCGCCGGCTCCTTCGACAACCAGCCCATCCGCTCCAGCAGGCACACCCAACCGACATACGTACCAGGTTCCCCATCGCCCCCTGTCGACCGCGGAGCGCCGGCGAGTTCGGAGACGAGTGCGCCAGCGAACAGCCACCCGGGCAGAATACGAACGATTCGAGTGGGACCGCCGATTCGGAAACCGGCGGCGACGGGGCGTGGACCGGTTCTGGAGTCAGGAACGGCGTCGTCTGCGGGAGGGGCAACCGGGCACTCGCAACTGGACGGATGAACAACGACAAGCAATCCTCGATGGCCGAACACCGCAGTGGGATGGCGACCCAATCGAAGGCCACCACCGTCACAATGCGCTGGACCACCCCCAAGCTGCCGACGACCCTACAAACATCTATCCCGCGACCAACGATGAGCACCTGAGACGGTGGCACGGTGGCAACTACCAGAACGACACGTTCGGCCAACCCCTGAACCCAGACCACCCGGAGGACTTCTGATGTCACGAATCATCATCATGAGCGCAGACCCGTCTGCCCCAGGTGCCAAAGCGGTCAGCGCGCTGCGCAAGGTCAATCCAATGAGCATATCTGCCGCTCGACGTGCGTTGTCTGGTGCGGAACCCCTCGTCGATTCCGTGGTGTTCGAGAACGATCACGAGCGAGTCGCGGCACTCATCCGAAGCGTCTGCCGTAGCCTGCGTGAAATGGAGCGCCCGTTCCGCATCTATGAGCTGGCGCCCGATGAGGGTTGGGCCAACCTGGACGAGGCCCTCAAAGAGAAGCTCGAGCTGACGCCGTCGGCCCTCGAGAACATCCTGGCTCGCGTAGCTTCGGAGCGTGTCTAGGCCCCAATCAAGCGCCTGAAAAACCGACCTCGTTGGACTTCACCTGAAAAGCACGGTGTTGCTGGGGTTGCGAGACCAACCAACGACACCGGAGATAGCTTTTCAGGTGAACCAAAGGATACGCCGGGCGACGGCACGAGACGAGCGAAAGCTCGCGTGACGACTTCGAGCCGCGAGAGGGGGACAGAAACGACGAGGCGCAGGCCCGGAGCTCGCGGGTAGCCCGCGGCTCGAGATGGCGGAGCGGACGCGAGCGATCCCGTACGGCGGCGCGGGGACGATGTTGAAGCTCGCGCGAGACGTCGGGCTGGTGGCCAAGCTCGACCGGGAGCTTGACGTGATCCAACGACCGCAGCCCTACACGGACTCCGATCACATGATGAACATCGCGCTCAATGTCCTCTGCGGCGGCCACGTGCTCGACAACATCGAGATCCGCCGCAACGACCTCGCGTACCTCGATGCCCTCGGTGCTCGCTGCATTCCCGACCCGACGACTGCCGGCGACTACTGCCGCCGCTTCGACGCCGAGGCGGTGCTGCGGCTGATGCTGATCGTCAACGACATCCGGGTCGAGATGTGGCGGGGGCAGGGAGCCGACTTCCTTGGACAGAAGGCGCGCATCGATGCGGACGGCTCGCTCGTGCGCACCGACGGCGAGTGCAAAGAGGGGATGGACGTCACGTACAAGGGCGCGTGGGGCTCTCACCCGCTCGTCGTATCGCTCGCCAATACACAGGAGCCGCTGTTCATCCTGAACCGCGGCGGCAACCGACCATCGCACGAGAATGCGGTCCACCTGCTCGACGAGTCGATCGAGCTCGTTCGTCGCGCAGGCTTCGAGGACATTCTCCTCCGAGGCGACACCGACTTCTCGCAGACGGAATATCTGGACGGATGGGACGAGGACGGCGTGCACTTCGTCTTCGGCTACGACGCCCATCCGAACCTGGTGAGAGCGGCGAATGCGCTCGATGACGACGAGTACGAGCGCCTCGAGCGAGAGGCGGAGCGTGCCTTCGCAACGAAGCGGCGTGCGAAACAGCCGAGGGTCCGGGAGCGCATCGTTCGCGAGCGCGGCTTCAAGAACTTGGTACTGTCCCACGAGGACGTCGCCGAGTTCGACTACCATCCGACGAGTACCGAGAAGGCCTACCGCATGATCGTGCTGCGGAAGGCCATCGACGAAGAGCGCGGACAGCTCTGCATGGGCACGCACACCCGCTACTTCTTCTACATCACCAACGTGCGCGACATGTCCGCCGACCAGGTCGTCCGCGAGGCCAACGACCGCTGCAACCAGGAGCGGCTCATCGAGCAGCTCAAGAGCGGTGTCCGGACGCTTCACGCGCCGCTCAACACGCTGAACGCGAATTGGGCCTACATGGTCATCGCCTCGCTCGCGTGGACACTGAAGACCTGGTTTGCGCCATCAAGCGCAGCGCGACCGCATCCTCCGCATGGAGTTCAGGACCTTCGTGCAGACGCTCATGTGGATCCCGGTCCAGGTACTCCGCACCGGCAGGCGGCTCATCCATCGGGTCCTCACCTGGCGCTCCGAGATCGCGCTTCTCTTTCGTCTGGACCGCGCTCCCGACACAAGCTGAAGCAGCGGCCTGCCCGACGCACTTCGGCCCGGGCAGGCCGGCTCTCGACCTCAGCCACTCTCTGCCCTCGAAAGGAGCTCGCCTCCACACCGAACAGCGCTTCCCCTCCGGGCTCCGCTCGAGGGAGAGCTGCGCGCCGCTGCGACCCCGCGACGAACGAACCCGGGGTCTCCTCGTCAGGCGCTTGATTGGGGTCTAGATGCATCGCGCAGCATCGATCGCGACTTCGGAACGGACGTCACTGGGACGTTCTGGCGAAACATGTATGACGGTGGAGGAGGCTCCTTCACCCCCTACCCGTGAGTATCGTTATGCCCTGGTATCACCTGACCACGACCAAGTCGGACTCGTGCACCCCTTCAAAGGAGTGGCGCTCGCTGAGCCGAGGCAAGCTCTTCTGCGATGGGTGTGGAACCCCATTGCGCCGCGACGAGAGCCCTAGCGTTCCCGTGCAGAATAAGCCGCGCGCATCTCTCACGTTCGTTCAGGGTTTCGGCGTAGGAATCATCCACGAAGACCTGCTCGCAGCTGTTCCAGCGGACGAGCTGAGGGTGGGCCCACTCCTGGCGGCGAATGGGCAACCGTACGGAACCTACCGAACGTTCATTGTTCGGCGCCGCCTATTCATCCGCGGGGATGAGCGTTCGTCCCATCGCTGGTGCGACCAGTGTGGTGCGCTCGTCTACTTTCCGATGGGCGACCGACACCTGGTTGGGGAGCCTGTGGGTGGGCCCGTCTTCGAGGATCAGTTCCACTCCCTGGTAGTCGACCATGAGGTGGCGAGGGCCATCCGAGCTCTGCGACTTGCCGACATCGTCCTGCACGAACTACCTGTTCGCGGCAGTCCGTCGGACGGTTTGGAACCTACGCTGCCGCACACCGAGCAGAGTGATGGAACGTGACAGGTCGATCGCTGCATCCGTGCTCGAGCTCCGCGGGACTGCGGATCGTAGGGCTTGGCGTGGATGAGACCGATGCCGAGGCGTCCGCAGGCCGTGCTCAGGGTCTCGCCGACGTAGGTCGGCCCCTTGTCGAGGTAGAGCGCGTCGGGC
>DCLA01000017.1:2742-37294 GCA_002320815.1 Myxococcales bacterium UBA1660 | reverse complement strand
TCAGCCCCTCAGCCCCTCAGCCCCCGGCCTAGCCCCTCGGCCCCTCAGCCCCCCGGATCGCCCGTGATGCCCAAAAGTTGTCGCACATGATCCCACATGGAACCATGAGTCTCAGCCGGAGGTACGAGCCATGGGTCTACTCGAGATTTTCCAGAAGCGAGAGCGCAAGCAGGTCCGCCGAGCCCTGCGCACCGAGTGTCACGCCGTGGCCGAGGACGGTTTCCGCTTCCTCGGTGAACGCACCCTCGACCTCTCCGAGGGTGGCATCCTGCTCCGCAGCGACGCCGAGGCCGAGGTCGGCGAGAGCGTCCTGCTCTCCCTCCGGGTCCCCAACGGTCGCACCTGGATCGACGCCCAGGCCATCGTGACCCGGGTGGTCCGCGGCCTGCGCGCCGGCGACGAGGGCCGCGCCTACGGCCTGGCCTTCGAGGACATCGCGCCCCTCGACCGCGCCATCCTGGCGGGGAGCCTCGGTGGCCCCCCGCCCACGCCGACGCGCGGTCTCCGGCGGGACTACGCCGGCTCGGTGCTCGCGCTCGCGCTCTGAGCGCCGCGGAGCGCGGCGCCCTCGCGGTGGACCAGGTACGCGAGGGCGCCCACCGATCCCAGCGCCAGGGTCCCGAGGACGTAGGGCACCGCGGGCAACCCCCGCTCCCGCGCGTCGCGGACCATCCAAGTCAGGAAGAGGCTCAGCGCGATCACCAGGTCCAGGACCACCTGCAGGCCCCAATCGCTGGCCAGCGCCACGTCGGTGACGAAGCCCAGGTAGCCGTGCTCGAGCACGATCACCGCGCTGTAGACGGCGAAGGCCAGGAAGCCGCCGAGGGCGACGAGGAAACGGAAGGTCGGGTTCATGGGGACTCCTCGAGGGCGCCCAGCGGCGCCCGGTTCGTGTTCGCCCCTCAGCCTGGCGTCGGCGCCACCCCCCGCCCATGACCTCGGAGGTCATGGTTCGCGCGCAGCGACCCCGGTACCTTGCCGCCCATGCCCCCTGCCTTCGGCGAGCTGCTCCGGGAATGGCGCCAAGCGCGTCGCTACAGCCAGGCCCGCCTCGCCGAGGACGCCGAGGTCTCCACCCGGCACCTCAGCTACCTGGAGAACGGGCGCTCGAGCCCCTCGCGCGAGATGGTCCTCGTCCTGGCCAGCGCCCTCGAGGTGCCGCTCCGGGAACGCAACCAGTGGCTCGCCCGCGCCGGCTACGCGCCGGCCTACACCGAGACCCCGCTGACCGAGGCCGCGATGGCCCCGCTGCGAGCGGCGGTGAGCCGCATGCTGGAGCACCACGATCCGCACCCCGCGGTGGTCATCGATCGCTTCTTCGACGTCCAGGAGCTCAACGGCGGGATGACCCGCCTCGTGCAGACCTTCGTCACCCCGGCGACTCCGCCGGAGGCGCTGGCCAACGTGTTGGTGGCGACCTTCCACCCCCAGGCGCTGCGCCCCCACATCGTCGACTGGGAGCCTTTGGCTGCGCACCTCGTCGAGCGGCTCCATCGCGACTCGCGCCTCCCCGGCGGCGAGCGCCACGCGGAGCTGCTGCGCCGCATCCTCGCCTTCCCGGGGGTGCCCGAATCCTTCGCTTTCCCCGACCCGACCCGCGCCGCCGGACCCGGTGTCGCGCTCCACCTGCGGCGGGGCGACCTCGAGCTCCGCTTCTTCAGCTTCCTCTGCGCGGTGGGCACGCCCATCGACGTCACCGCCGAAGAGCTGCACCTCGAACTCTACCACCCCCTCGACGCCGCCACGGCGACCTGGCTACGTCACGATCCCCCGAGCGGGTAGCAGTCGAGGTCGTCGGCCAGCGCCACCGGTCCGCCGTAGCGCGCTGCGATGGCGGCCAAACCGGCGTCGCGCTCGGCGAGGGCCCGCTGCATGTGGTGGGACAACACCAGTCGGCCCGCGTCGACCGCGTCGGCGAGCGCGCCGATCTCGGACGGTGTGGCGTGGAGGTTCGCCGCCGCTCCGCGGCTCCCTTCGGCGATGGCGTGGTGCGCGACCAAGAGGTCGACCCCTCGCGCCAAGGTCTGGAAGCGCGGGTCGTCCATGCGCTGGTCGCCGGTGAAGGCTACCCGTGCCCCGCCGACGTGGACCACGTAGCCCAGCGCCGGGACCGGACCATGGGGCACGCCGACGGCGTCCACCCGCAGCCCGTCGATCTCCAGGCTCTCCCCGGGCCCGGCGGTGTCGATCTCGCGAGGTTCCAGCCGAAAGGGCTGGCCGTCGGCCTCCAGATAGCCACCCAGGTATCGCCACGCCCCGTGCGGCCCGAGGAGGGCGCTCAGGAAGGGCGTCGTGCCCGGGAATCGTGCGTCGCCCCGTCGGGCCCACCACCGGCATCGGGTCGCGCCGGTCGGAGAACGACGCGCTCTTGAAGAGCGCGATCAGGTCCGCGGTGTGGTCCACGTGTACGTGAGTGATCAGGATCCCGCCGACCTCTTCGGGGGCGATCCGCGCCCGCGCCATGTTGAGCGCCACGCCCCCGCCGGCGTCGATCAGGAGCCGCGGCCGCCCATCGACGAGGAGCGCGTACCCGGTCGAGGCGCGGTCGTCGTCGAGGATGGGCCCCCCGGAGCCGAGCACCAGCACGGCGGCCCCGCTCGTGGGACACCGGGGCGCGCCGCCTTCCCGGCGAGCCGTCGAGGCCGCGGGGGAGGGCCGGGAGGGCGCGCACGCGAGGAGCAACCCGAAGACGAGGATGGCGCGCACGGCTCCCTTGGCTCCCGGCGCTCAGAGCGCGATGCGCTCGAAGTGGGCGAAGACGCGGCCGGCCTCGGGCAAGGCGTCCAGGGTCGCGTAGTCGCAGACCTTGGCGAAACGCTCCCACATGGCCTGGACGGCCTCGTTGGTGTGCGCCGACTCCACCGCCTCCGCGCTGACCCAGTCGAAGATCTCCAGGAAGGTCCCGTCGCTGCTGCGCAGGAGCACCGAGTCGGTCTCCGTGGCCAGCCCCTGCTCGCGCAGGATGGGCAGGTGGGTCCGCAGGAGCTCCAAGGTCTGGTCCCCCTGGCCCTCGTGGGGTCGGTAGACGGCGATGACCGTGTGGGCCATCAGCGGGCGACCTTGGCCACGATGGCCTCGCGGATCTCGGCGACCCGCGCCGGCTCCACGCCCAGCTTCCCGCCGAGGCCGACCATGAAGGACTCTTCGCTGCGCGAGATGTCGCCGTCGGCGTCGGCGAGCTCCCAGGCCAGGCCCACCAGGAGCTCGGCGAGCACCGGGTGGCCGATGCGCAGCGAGAGCGACTCCAGGCTGGGCGGGTCGTGCACCGCCGAGACCATCTCGTCCTGGTGGTCCGCGTCCATGCGGCTCGCCAGGATGATCTGCTTGAGCAGGTGCGCCTCCTCGGGATCCAGCTTCCGGTCGGCGTTGGCCATCCAGATCAGCGCGCCGATGGCCGCCTTCTGGGCCTCGACCACCGCGTCCGGCTCCAGCTCGACCAGCCACTCGCGGAGCTCGGCCAGGCGGGATTCGCCGACGACATAGGCGGCCACGCTCAGCCCGGCCTCCTGGTGCGCGTCGGTGATCAGCCCGCCGGAGGCCAGGGTGCCGATCCAGCTCGCGATGGCGCGGGTGCCCTCGATGTCCTGGGTCATGCCCCCGAAGGTATCCGATCCGCGCCCCGCGCCGCGCGCCAAACTGGAGCGCTCTCCGGGGATCCTCGATACTCGGGGCACCGTGCTCGGGCTGCGCCTCCAGATCGGTCTCGCGCTGGCGGTGGCCTTCGCGGTGGCTTTCGGCATCCTCGCCGCGACCAGCCTGACGCTGGGCCGGCGGGACCGGGCTCGGGTGCGCGCCGCGGAGGCCGAGGCGCTGGCGGCCACCTTGGCCCAGGCGGTCGACGGCGCCGAGGACCCGGTGCGCACCTTCGACGAGCTGGCCCCGGCCGCGCTCCGGGGCGGGGTCCACGGCATGGAGCTCGACGGCCCCCGGACCCACGTGGCTCGCGGCACGACACGCCTGGGCAAGGAGGTCCGGGTGCCCCTCCCCGGAGATCCGGAGACGGTGGTCGCGCTGTGGCTCGCTCCCTCCGAGCCCCGGGCCGGCTCCGGGAGCCTCTTCGTCCTCTACGTGGCGGTCACCGGGCTGCTGATCCTCCTGCTCACGTACGTCGCCCTGACCTTCCTCATCGTGCGCCCACTCCAGGCGGTGACCTCGGCGTCGGGCCGGGTCGCCGATGGGCGCACGGAGATCGAGGTCCCGGCCCGGGGCGCGGGCGAGGTCCGCGCGCTGGCTCGCTCCTTCAACGCCATGGCCGGCCAGGTCCGGGCAGACCGGGAGCAGCTCGAGGCCCGGTTGGCCGAGCTCGAGGCGACCACCGCCGAGCTCGCCCAGGCGGAGGACCAGGTGCTCCGCTCGGCGCGGCTGGCCTCGGTGGGGCGCCTCGCGGCGGGCATCGCCCACGAGATCGGCAACCCGCTCACCGCCGTGGTGGGGTTGGTCGAGCTCGCCCGCGACGACGACATGGATCCCGCCGAGCGCGACGAGCTCCTCGAGCGCACCATCCGCGAGGCCGAGCGGATCCAGCGGATCATCCGGGACCTCCTGGATTTCGCGCGGCCCGCCCCGGAGGACGAAGAAGGCGTCGCCCTGGCCGCGGTGGTCGACGACGCGGTGCGCCTGGTGGCGCCGCAGCAGGACACCAGCCGCATCCGCATCGAGCGCCGCGTCGCGGAGGTCCCCCCAGTACGCGGCAGCGCCGACCGGTTGAAGCAGGTGGTGCTCAACCTGCTGCTCAACGCCATCGACGCGGTGGACGGGGAGGGCGAGGTCGTCGTCGAGCTCGAGGAGCGCGAGGGCGCGGTGGTGCTCGCCGTCTCCGACGACGGCCCAGGGATCGCGCCCGAGGTGCGGGACCAGCTCTTCGAGCCCTTCGTCACCACCAAGGCCGTGGGTCGCGGCACGGGCCTCGGCCTGGCCGTCTGCCACACCATCGTCGAGCGGCTCGGGGGCCGCCTGTCCGCGTCGGACGCGGAGGGCGGCGGCGCTCGCTTCGAGATGCTCCTCCCCGCGGCCGGGGAGAACCACGCCCCGCGGTCGTAGATCGATCCGTGGGCAACCTCTGGACTCTCCACGGCGCGCTGGTCACCGCCAGCGGCTCCGCCACCGTCGAACGACGCACCCTGGCCGGCGAGCCGGCGACCTTGATCCTCGCCGTCGCTGGAGACCTCGCGCTCCCGATGCTGGAGAGCGTGAAGGACGCCTTCCTCGGTCTCACCGCCGTGGACGAAGACACCGCCGCGGCCCTGCTGAAGACCCTCTCGCCCCCCTGGGTGAGCGGCGCCGCGGCCGCGGTGAGCCATGGGGATCGCATCGTGCTCGCGACGACCGGCGGCGGCTCTTCCTGGCGGCAGCGGGACGGTGTCCTCGCGCCCGCCCGAGGTGCCCACGACCTCGCTTGGAACGAGGGCTGGTTGGTCAGCGCGGACTTCGCTCCCGAGGCCGGCGACTTCTTCGGGATCCCCCCTCGCGACGCGCCGACCACCGGCGCGCCGCCGTTCGCCAACGACGCCCTGGACGACGTGCTCCGGCGCGCCCTCGGCGACCACGCCGCCACCGTGGCGGCGACGTGGGTCGGCGAGGTCTGAGGGTCCGTTCGAGGCCTCCGTTCAGGCGAGCGGGGCGGCCACCTGGGCGACCGAGGTCAGGCGAGCTGGCTCAGGGGCCCGGTGCCCTCGATGCCGAAGCTGCTGACGTCCGGGACTCCCGCCGCCTGGAGCATGCTGATGTAGAGGTCCGCGATGGGCTCGTTCCGGGTCCACTCGATGTGGCGCCCCGGGGTCACCGCGCCGCGACCGCGGCCGGCGAGGAAGAGCGGCAGGTTGGTGTGCCGATGGACCGGCCCCGAGGCCCGCGGGGTCATGGAGGCGTCCGAGCCGTCGTGGCCCGTCGCGTCCAGGCCGCCGCCGAAGAGCACCAGCGAGTTGTCCAGGAGCGAGCCGTCGCCGTCGTCGACGTCGCGGAGTCGCCGCACCAGGCTGCCGAACTGTTCCATCTGCCAGCGGTTGATCGCCTCGATCCGGCGCACGTCGTTGGTGCCCTCTTCGAGATGCGACATCTGGTGGTGCACGCCGCTGATCGACGAGCCCCCCGCGCTGAGGAAGTCGTAGACGTTGCCGGGCTTCTCCAGCATCAGGGTCGCCACGCGGGTGCGGTCGCACTGGAAGGCGAGCTTGATCACCTCGAACATGTGGTCGACCAGGTTGGTCCAGGAGGGGCTCGCGGGGGGCGCCGTGCCCGGGTCGCAGACCATCCCGAAGGGCTCCTCGGAGAGCTTCACCTCGAGCTGGCGGATCCCGGAGAGGTACCCGTCGAGCTTCACCTGGTCGCGCGCGCCGAGCTGGCCCTCGAGGCGGGCGATATCGTCCATGCAGTAGTCGAGGACGCTCTGGTTCCGGGCCAGGCGCAGGTTCCGCTGGGCCTCGGACTCGGTGGGATCGAACCCGGCGAAGAGCCGATTGAAGGCCGCGCGGGCCGAGGCCTCCTTGGCCATCGGAGTCGTCGCGTTGGCCCAGGAGATGTTCGACTTGTAGATGGGCGCGTAGCCGGAGTCGCCGCCGTAGCTCCCCTCGCGGGTCGCCAGGACCAGGCTGGGGATGGCGGGCGTGAAGCGCTGCAGGTAGTTGGCGGCCACCTGGTCCACGCTGATGCCGTTGCGGATGTCGGATCCGTCGGTCTTCTTCAGCCGCGCGCAGGTCAGGAAGGTGCCGGTGTCCCGGGCGTGGTCTCCGGGGCCGTCGCTGGAGACGGTGCCATCGGGGTAGGTATAGGACCCCTGGCCGGGCCGGTTGCTCAGACCGCTCAGCACGCTGAACTCGCCCTGCACGTCCTCCAGGCTCGCGAGCTGCCGGGGGAGGGTGTAGCCGCGGCCGGTGGCGCTGGGCTTCATGCCGGTGCGGATCATGCCGTTGGGCACCCACACGTAGAGCAAGCGGGTCGGCGCGTCCGACTGGGCCACGGCCTTCGGGCGGCCGATGGGCACCATGGCCTCGAGCATGGGGAGGGAGATGGCGACTCCGGCGCCACCGAGGAAAGCGCGTCGGCTCAGCTTCTTCATCGTTCCACCTCCTCACGGCCACCGACCGATCGGAACACGTCGTCCACCACCAGCTCCTCCATCACCGCCCGGAAGGACCCGCCGCGCGCGCTCGCTCGGTCGACCACCCGGTCGACGATGCAGTAGTCGGTGGTCTCCAGGGCGCGGCCCAGCGAGTAGGCCATCAGCTTCTCGGTGACGCAGCCCACGTAGGCCTCGTCGGCGGCGAGGATCTGCGCGAGCTCGAGGGCCCCGTCGAAGAGGGTCCCGTCGGGCAGCTCGCCGGTGGCGATGACCTCGTGGCCCGACTCCTCGTCGCGCCACATCCCGACCGGGTCGAAGTTCTCGAAGGCCAACCCCAGCGGGTCCATCTTGTCGTGGCAGACCGCGCACTCGGGGTTTCGCCGGTGCTCGGCGAGGCGCTCGCGGACCGTGAGGGGCTCGCCGCTCTCGTTCTCCGGGAGGAGCGCGTCCACGTCGGCGGGCGGATCCGGCGGCGGCGCGCAGAGGAGCTGCTCCAGGATCCACTTCCCACGCTGCACCGGCGAGGTGCGGTTTGGGTGGGAGGTCACCGCCAGGATGCTGCCCTGGGTCAAGAGGCCGCCCCGCTGCTCGTCGAAGGTCACGCGCTGCAGCTCGTCGCCGCTGACGCCCTCCACGCCGTAGTGGTCGGCCAGGCGCTCGTTGAGGAAGGAGTAGTTCGCGGTGAGCAGCTCGGTCAGGGGCGCGTCGGTCTCGATGATGTGCCGTACGAAGGCCTCGGTCTCCGCGAAGAGCGCGGTGCGCAGCTCTTCGTCGAAGGCGTAGGTCTCGGCCGGGGTGTAGTCCTCGAGCCGGTAGACCCGGAGCCAGCGGTTCAGGAAGCCCTCGAAGAAGCCGTCGAAGCGCGGGTCCTCGATCATCCGGTCCACCTGATCGCGCACCGTGCTCTCCTCGGTCAGCGCGCCCTCGGCGGCGAGGTCGAAGAGCTCTTGGTCGGGCATCGTCTGCCAGAGGAAGTAGCTGAGCCGGGAGGCGACCTCGTAGGAGTCCAGCTCCCGGACGTCGGTGGTGTGGGGCTCGGCTCGGAAGAGGAACGAGGGCGAGAGGAGCATCGCGCGGATGCCGAGCTCGAGGCCTGCGTCCAGGTCGCCGTCGGTGGACCCGTTCTCGATGAGATCGGCGAGCTGGCGGACCTCGGTGTCGGTGGGCGGGCGCCGGAAAGCGCGGAGCCCGAAGTCGCGCACGAAGGACTCCACGCACGCGCGGCCATCGGTGCAGTCGAGGTAGGCGTCGCGGAACTCGGTGCGCGCCACCGCGTCGGGGGCCAGCTCTCGGGCCACGCCGTCGTACTTCTCGACCAGCAGGGTGCCGATGGAGAGGACGTCGGCGTCGTTCAGGAAGCCATCGCCGGACTCGTCGTCGACGGGGAGGGCGGCGCCGGGGTGGGTGGGCTCGAAGAGCAGGTCGCGGACGGTGTTGTCGTACTCGTCGCGGTTCAGTCGATGGACGGTCACCCGTCCCGGGTCGAGGTCCACCGACGCACAGTAGTCGCCACCCGGGCGATCCGTGCGGTTCCCCATCGGGTCTCCGATCGTGCCCTCGCAGCCGGCGAGGGGCGCCGCCAGGCCGAGGACGCACGATGCGACTCGCTTCCACACACTCATGAAAGGTGGTTCGTGCAGGTTCCATACCGGCATCCGCCCACCGTGGTCGGGCCACGGGATCACGGCGCTTTCTCACAGCTGACCGCGGTTTCCGCGACACCTCGTCACATCGTCGGGGTCTGGGCCCCCGAGGGATCCGCACAGATCCTGGTCGCCATGCTAAGAAGAGAGCGATGGCCGGCGGTTCCGCGACCAAGGCGGTGAAGAAGGTTCTGGGGAAGACGTTCCTGCGCGCGATGGGCTGGAAGCCCGACGGAGCGGCGCCGGAGGGCGGGGGCTACGTGCTCATCGCCGCCCCCCACACCACCAACTGGGATCTGCCCTTCACCCTGGCGCTCTCCTTCGTCTACGACGTGCCCATCCGCTGGATGGGCAAACACACCCTCTTCGATGGACCCCAGGGCGCCTTCTTCAAGTGGCTCGGTGGGGTCCCGGTGGTGCGCACTCAGCGACGGAACATGGTCGACCAGATGGTCGATCTCTTCGACGAACGGGAGGGCCTGGTGCTCCTCGTGCCCTCCGAAGGCACCCGCTCCCGGGCACCCCACTGGAAGAGCGGCTTCTATCACATCGCCCGCGGCGCCGACGTGCCGGTGGTCCTCGGCTACCTCGACTACGCCCGGAAGCGCGGCGGCTTCGGTCCGCCGGTCGAGCTCACCGGGGACGTCGAGAAGGACATGGACGTGATCCGCGAGTTCTACGCGGACAAGCTGGGCAAGTACCCGGAGAAGTTCGGTCCGGTGGTGCTCCGGGAAGAGCTCGCCGCCGAGGCCGCCACGCCCGAGCCCGCGCCCGATCCAGCCGCCGATTCAGGAGCCAGCCGGAAGTGACCATTGATCCCGGGTGGATCTTTTCGGCATCCTCGGACCGATGACTGGAGGAGCCAAGCCGCCGCCCCCGCCGCCTCGGCCCGGCGCCTCGGCCCCGCCGCGACCCCGTCGGGTCCGGGAGCCGACCCAACCGGTCCCGCTGGAGACCAAGGAGCGGATGGAGCTCGCCGCCGAGGCCATGCGGCTCCGGGACGAGCAGCTCCGCGCCCGGGTGGTCTACGTCGACCCCCAGATCGAGACCAACGCCGAGCTGGACGCCATCACCGCCAAGGTGGTCGCCGAGCTCCGCGAGCTGCAGCGCGTGGGCATGCGCGCCAAGACCCCCGAGGACCCGCAGCAGGTCGAGATCGAGCTGATCTCCTCGCTGCGGACCCTGCTGGAGAAGATGGTCAGCGCGCGCCGGGAGCACTTCCTCCGGCACAAGCTGGAGCTCATCCAGCGGCAGGTCGCCAAGCTCTTCTTCTCCAGCGAGGTGAAGGGCGCCGCGGAGACCGCCGCCGACCGGACCTTCCAGCACCCCGAGGAGGCCTTCCTCGCGGTGATCCAGAAGCACGCCCCCTCCATGCGCCAGCAGCTGGGGTCCTTCACCTACGCCGAGCCGGCGGTGAAGGCCGGCGCCCTCGAGCGCCTGGAGCGCATCGAGAAGATGCTCGCCGCCGACGTCCTGGCCCGGAGCCGCCCCGAGCTGGAGCGGCTGCTCCACGTCTACCGCGACGTGATCCTGGTCTACCTGATGAAGGACTTCCGCGAGAGCCTGGGCGAGTTCGCCTGGGAGGTCGTCCGCGAGTCCGGCGCTGCCCGCACCGGTGACCTCAGCTACAAGATCCGGGAGAAGCAGTTCCCCCGCTTCCGCGCGGTCTTCGAAGAGAAGTTCATGGCGCGGCTGCTCCAGGGCATCAGCGAGCCCCTGGCCCGCGCGCTCACCGAGGACAGCGACTACATGTTCCGCGGCGAGACCCTGGCCTTCGCCTCCGACCCGCGCATCTACGCCGAGGTCTGCGCCGTGATGTGCAACACCGTCTACGGCTACCTCCACGGCGAGGGTTACCTCGACCTGCCGGTGAGCTGGCAGCGCGAGCTCTACGAAGACTGAGCTCTCCGGTCCGGTGGGACCGCGCGGACCGGTCGGCGGGCCCGGGGCTCCGCCGCTTGCTATGCCTCGCCCATGGAGACGGTCGAGATCGTGCTGCTCACCCGGCAGTGGTTCGACCGGGACGACGGCGTCCGGCTGACCTTCTGGGGTGCCTCCGCCGACGGCCCCGTGAAGGTCGTCTTCCATCGGCAGGAGGCGGTGATGTTCGTCGACCGCAACCTGACCCTCGAGCGCGGGCGCCGGCAGCCGGTGGAGCTCCAGAGCCTCCAGGGCCGCCCGGTGGACGCGGTCTACTTCGCGACCCAGCGCGAGCTGATCGCCGAGCGGCAGCGACTCCGCGAGCGCGTGTTGCGCACCCAGGAGGGCGACGTGAAGCCCCACGACCGCTTCCTCATGGAGCGCTTCGTGACCGGCTCCCTGGCGGTGCGCGGTGAGGTGCGGCAGCGGGACGGCTACCGGGAGCTGGTCGACCCCCGGGTGAAGGCGTGCACCTTCGACACGCCGCTCTCCGTGCTCTCCCTGGACATCGAGACCGACGGCTACGACGGGCCGCTGCTCTCCATCGCCGTCGCCGGGGCCGGCGGCGAGCGGGTGTGGATGGTGGGCACCGGGCCGGCCGTCGCCGGGCTCGGCTACGTCGCCGACGAACGCGCGCTCCTGGAGGCCTTCCTCGAGCACGTCCGCCGCGCGGACCCCGACGTGCTCACCGGATGGAACGTGGTCGACTTCGACCTGCTGACCCTCCAGCGCCTCGCCGAGCGCGAGCGGATCCCCTTCGCGCTCGGTCGGGGCGGCGAGCGCGCCAAGGTGCTCCCGCCGCGCTCGGACCAGCAGCCCTACGTGGTGCGCGTCGGCGGCCGGGTGGTCCTCGACGGCATCGCCACCCTCAAGGCGGCCACCTGGTCCTTCGAGAGCTTCTCGCTGGAGCACGTGGGCCAGAAGCTCCTCGGCCGCGGCAAACGCATCGCGCACGATGGCGACCCCGTCGCCGAGATCCGCCGCCTCTACCGCGAGGACAAGCCCGCCCTCGCCGCCTACAACCTGGAGGACTGTCGGCTGGTCCTCGACATCGTCGAGGCCGCGGACCTCCTGGGCTTCGCCGTCCAGCGCCAGGCCCTCACCGGTCTGCCCCTGGACCGGCAGGGCGGCTCGGTGGCCGCCTTCGACAACCTCTACCTCCCGCGGCTCCACCGCCGCGGCTACGTCGCGCCCGATGTCGGCGACGCCCGGGGCGGCGAGCGGAGCCCGGGGGGCTACGTGATGGACTCGGTGCCCGGTCTCTACGAGAACGTGGTGGTCCTCGACTTCAAGAGCCTGTACCCGAGCATCATCCGCACCTTCGCGGTCGATCCCCTGGGCCTGGCCACCGCCGGCGCCGATCCCATCCCCGGGTTCGCCGGCGGCGCCTTCGCTCGCGAAGGGCACATCTTGCCCGGGCTCATCCAGCACCTCTGGGAAGCCCGCGACGAGGCCAAGCGCTCCCGGGACGAGGCGCGCTCCCGGGCCATCAAGATCCTGATGAACAGCTTCTACGGCGTCCTGGGGACGCCGGGCTGTCGCTTCTTCAGCCCGCTCCTGGCCAGCTCGATCACCCTGCGCGGGCACGAGATCATCACCGAGAGCCGGGCCTTCATCGAGGCCCGGGGCTACGCGGTGATCTACGGCGACACCGACTCGCTCTTCGTGCACGTCGGCGGCAGCGACGCCGACGCGAGCGCGGCCACCGGGCGCACCCTCGCGGCGGACCTCAACGACCATTGGCGGACCACGCTGCGGGAGCGGCACCGCATCGAGAGCGCCCTGGAGGTGGAATACGAGCGGAACTTCGTGCGCTTCCTGATGCCGACGATGCGGCACTCCACCAAGGGCAGCAAGAAGCGCTACGCGGGCCTCGTCCGCACCGGGGGCGGCGAGAAGCTGGTGGTCAAGGGGCTCGAGGCGGCGCGCACCGATTGGACGTCCCTGGCCCGCCGCTTCCAGCGGGAGCTCCTCGATCGGGTGTTCCACGACCAGCCCTGGCGGGACTGGCTGCGGGAGCTGGCCGCCGAGGTCCGCGCCGGCCACCACGACGACGAGCTGGTGTACCGGAAGCGGCTCCGCCGAGCCCTCGCCGACTACCAAGCCAACGTCCCGCCCCACGTGCAGGCGGCGCGGAAGCTCGGCCGACCGACCAAGGAGATCCGCTACGTGATCACCGGGCACGGCCCCGAGCCGGTGGATCTGCCCCATGGGGCGCTGGACCACGAGCACTACCTGCAGAAGCAGCTCGCCCCCGCGGCCGACGCCATCCTGCCCTTCCTCGGGACCACCTTCGAGACCTTGGCCGGAACTCAGATGAGCCTCTTCGGATGACCCGCGCCGGCACCGCCGCCCCGGGCGGCACCCCGGGGGCATGCGGGGTAGGGTGGACCATGCGGCGCTTCGTCTCCGGTAGCCTGATGGTCCTCGCCTCCTGCGCCGCCAGTCCGCCCCCGGCGCCGACGAGCGAGCCCGCGACCGTCCGCCCGGACGACTCCGGCGCGCTGCCGGAGCGGAGCCCGGCGATCGAGCGAACGGTCGCCGGCGTCGGGCTCCCGGCGTCCCGGCTGCCCGCGGACGACGACCTCTGGGCCCGGACGGAGGCGCTGCTGGGGTCGCCGGCGCCGCTGCCCCGGGGGGGCCGCTCCAGCCCCGAGCTGGCGGCCTGGCGAGAGGCGCGGCAGGAGTACCTCGCCGAGCTCTCGCTGCAGGAGTCGACGGGCTCGGAGCACGGCCCGGCCCGGCGGGTGGAGGTGCGGGTCGCGGCCGGCCTGGTCGCCGAGCGGCTGCTCGCGCCCCTCGTCGTCGAGATGCTCACCTTCCAGTCGCAGCTGGGTCCCGAGACCCTCGTCTCGGTGATCCGCCTCTACGCGCGGCACCTCCAGGAACGGGACGCGAGCTACGCGGCCTGCGAGGACGACCCCGAGGCCGATGTCGAGTGGCGGCTGCTCTGCCGGGACCTCCGGCGGGACCTGCGCGAACGCTTTGGCGCCACGCTCGACGTCGACGCCACCGAGCTGGAGCCCATCCACCGCGCGCTCCTCGCCGAGCACCTCGGGGCCGCCCAGGGTCCCCTGGCCTGCATCGCGCCCCCGGGCGGCCCGGGCGCGTCCCGCACGGGCGAACTGGCCGACGGCGCCCTCTCCACCGTCATGGCCATGATGGCCGCCATCGGCGGCCGCGATGGCCCCGCGGAGCTCCCCATGCCCGATCGGCTCGCGCTGGTCCTCGCCGAGCCGGAACTCTCCCCGCTGACCGCGGCCGAGCGCGCACCGGTCCTGCGGGCCGTGGAGCGGCGCGCCCGACGGTTGGTGGGCGACCGCCTGCTCTCGGTGAGCGACACCGACCGGCGCCTCGCCGAGTGGCGCAGCGAGCACCCCTGCCCGCTCACCGACGAAGAGGCGGCGCTCGAGGCGCTGCCGGAGATGGGTCGCGCGGTGGTCTCCTTCGACTGCACGGCGGCCGATGCCTGCTCCGTCCGCCTCACGGTCCACGCGGCCCCGACCTCCGAGCTCGACCCCTCCATCGCCCTCCACGCTTTCGAGGCGGACGTGCCCGACCCGCTGCGGGTCGCGTCGTGGGCCGGCGCCGCGAGCCGGATGCAGCCCCCACCCGAGCTCGATCTGACCGAGCTCGAGCCCGAGGGGATCGCTGCGGCGATCCGCCGCCCGGACCCGCGCGAATCGCTGAGCTTCGGCGAAGGCGAGGTCGACCTGGCGCCGGTGCGCGCGGCGCTCGCCGCCTGCACCGTGCCCGTCCCCACCCGGGTCGCCGCTCTCTGGACCCTGGCGCCCTCCGGGGCCGCCACCCTCGAGGTGCGGGGCCCGGCGCAGGACTGCGTGACGGCCGCGCTCCGCGACGCCGAGTTCCCGCCCGGCGAGGGCGAGCGCCGGGTCGCGCTCGCCTTCACCCAGGCCCCGGACGACCGCACGCTCTTCCTGGGCCCCGTCGTGGACGACGTGCGGGTGAAGCTCGTCGGCACCTCGGGCTCCGCCGCGCTGCGGCAGCAGCTGGCCGCCTGCCATGCCCGGCACGGCGGCACCGCCGCCTACGCCGGCGTGTCGAGCGCCGACCCCGCGGCCGAGCCCGCCCCGCTCGGCGAGGCCTCCGCAGAGTATCGGCAGTGCCTCGCCGAGGCCCTCCGCGCGCACGTCGGCGGCTGCCCGGCGTCGACCCCGGTCATCGCCTGCACCGCCACCGCTCCGGTACCCGAGTAGTCCCTACGACTCCAGGTCGTCGAAGGCGTTCTCGATGGCGTTGCGCTCGGCGTCGGCGCTGCGGGCCCGGGGCACCGCCGGCTCCGGCGCCGGCCCGAAGGCGCCGCGGATGGCCTCCGCCTGGCGCCGCGTGGCGCCCGCGGCGACGAGCTCCGCGTCCGAGGCCTCCTTGACCGCGTCGAGGGAACCCAGGGTGCTGAGCAGCTTCGCGCGGGTCTTGGGGCCGATGCCTTTCACCGAGTCCAGCCCACTGGTGAGCCGGCGCTTGGCGCCCACCTTCTTGCGCAGCTCGTTGGAGAAGCGGTGGGCCTCGTCGCGGGCCAGGGCCAGCATCGCCAGCGCCGGCGTGGAGTGGACCGGAATGGGGTTCTTCTGCCCGGGCAGGTAGATGCGGTCCACCCGCTTCTCGCCCAGCGGCGTCTCCTTCTCCTTGGCCAGGGCCGCCACCGGCTGGCCCTCCACGCCCAGGTCGTCCAGGGCGGCCAGCGCCACGCCGAGCTGCCCCTTGCCGCCATCGACCACCAGGAGGTCGGGCGGGTCCCATCCCTTCTGCTTCTCCCGCGCGCGTCGGAAGCGCCGGGAGAGCACCTCGTACATCGCCCCGTAGTCGTCACCGCCGCGGACCCCGCGCACGTGGAAGCTGCGGTAGCGCTTCTTCTCCGGCGCGCCGTCCCGGAGCGACACGATCGCGGCCACCGTCTCGTCGCCGCCGGTATGCGAGATGTCCACGCACTCGATGCGCGTCGGCGGTCGGGGCAGGCGCAGCCGCTCCTGCACTTGCTTCAGCCGCCCCTCGAGATCCTCGCTGGCTCGCCGCTTCTGCGCGAAGGAGTGCTGGGCGTTCTCGTTGGCCATCTGGATCAGGCTCATCGGCGCACCTCGGCTGGGCACCCGCACCTTGGGCGCGCGCCGGCTCGCTCGGGTCGAGCGCTGCTGGCGGTTCTCGGCGAGCACCGCCTCCAGGCCGTCGGCGGCCTCCACCGGCCGCGGCAGGAGCACCTCGTCGGGCACCGGCGCCCGGCCGTACCACTGGACCAAGAAGCTGGAGAGGAGCTCGTCGTCGGGCAGAGCCACGTCCGAGAAGTCGAAGGTGCGCACGCCGACCATCTTGCCGCTGCGCACCATGACCACCGCGATCTCCGCTTGGTCCGCCTGGCGATGGAGGCCGAGCACGTCCTGGTCGACGTCCTTCACCACCGCGACGCGCTGGGTCTCCCGGACCCGCTCCACCGCGCGGAGCTGGTCCCGGTGCACCGCCGCCTGCTCGTACTCCATGGTCTCCGAGGCCTCGCGCATCCGGCGCTTCAGCACCCGCACCAGCTCGTCGTGGCGCCCGTCGAGGAAGAGGGCCACCGTCTGCACCTGCTCGTCGTAGCGCGCCCGCTCCACCGGGAGCACGCAGGGCGCGGGGCAGCGGTCGATCTGATGCTGCAGGCAGGGCCGGGAGCGGTTGCGCAGCTCGCTGTCGGTGCAGGTGCGGAGCTGGAAGTGCCGGTTCACCAAGCGCAGCGTCTGCCGCGCGGCCGTGGCCGAGTGGTAGGGCCCGAAGTAGTGGGACCCGTCGGGCCGGGGCCGGCGGACGACCTCCAGCCGCGGCCACTCCGCGCTCGGGTCCAGCCGCAGCGAGAGGAAGTCCTTGTCGTCCCGGAGTTTGACGTTGTAGCGGGGCTGGTGCTGCTTGATGAGCTCGTTCTCGAGCAGCGCCGCCTCCTTCTCGTTGCCCGTGACGAAGGTCTCGAGGTCCCCCATCTCGCTCTCGAGCCGGGCCACGAAGGAGCGCTGGTCCGAGGTGCTCGGCTGGAAATAGCTCCGCACCCGGCTCCGCAGCGAGCTCGCCTTGCCGACGTAGAGCACCTCGCCCCGGTGGTCTCGAAAGACGTAGACCCCCGGCTTCACCGGCAGCGTATCGAGCTTCTCGCGGACTTCCTCGCGCACCGCCCCGATCTAACCCGTCCCCGTGACCTCCGCATGGCGACGAGCGTGCGGGGACGCGTCTCGCACCTGCATCCGGGTCAGGGTCGAAGGCGCAGCTGCCCATCCGGCGTGGGGCGCGGCGGGCGGAGGCGGACGCCGACCTCCATGCCGAGGGTCGAGAACGCCGTCGCGTCGTCCTCCCAGAGCGACTCCACGGCGCGCCGCGAAAGCAGACTCACCGCGAGATCCATCCGGGGCCACCGCCGGCGAAGGCCGAGCCGGAGCTGCGCCTCGAAGAGGCAGAGCGGGCCGCGCACCGCCGCGACCTCCGCCTCCACCGCCCACGCCGGCGCGCGCTTCACCGGCACCACCATGGGGAGCGCGGCCCGGATCGTCCGCGGGATGTCGCGGGGCGCGGGGCCGTCGTCCTCAGCCGCCCACACCGGTTGCCCGAACTCGACCACCAGGGCGATGGCGTCCCGGGATCCGACCCGAAGCCGAAAGACGATCTCGGCGCCCGCGGTGCGGCGACCGCCGGTGTCCCCGGCGAACCACCCGCCGCCCACCTCGAACCCCAGCTCGCGGAGATCGAGGCCCACCAATGCGCGCGCGACCCCCCACGGGTCTTCGCTGCCCAGGAGCCGCCCTTCGCCACCCAGCCGCCGCCAGCTCGGCGCTTCGAGCGACACCGACACCGACCGGAGCGCGCGGTAGCGCAACTCCCCGCCCCCCATGCCCCCCAGGGAGTCCCCGGGGTAGCGCTCGATGAGCACGCCCCCGCGCAGTCGCAGCTCCACCGAGCCGCAGTCCCGCATCGGCAGGAGCGAGTGTCCCTTCGAGAGTCGCTCCAGCCCCCGGCACTGCGCCGCGCCCACGTCGGGAATCGCCAACAGCAGGAGCGCGAGGGCCACCCCCGCCGCGACGCGGCAGCGCCCCTCCGCTCGCGTCACGGCGACCCGGAGCACGACCAGCGCGAGAGCTCCAGCTGCCGGTCGAGGTGCCGCATCAGACCGTAGCCGTCGGCGGTCCCGAACACCTTCGCCAGGAGGGGGCCCGAGGGGGCGCCCGTGGACTCGATCTCCCAGTGATCGACGAGCACCAAGTCGTCGTCGTCTCCGAAGGTGAAGAGCGCCGTCGCGTGGCTGAAGGCGGGCGTGCCGTACGACACGGTGACCGCGCCTCGGCCCTCGGGCAGCAGCGCCTGCGACGACATGAAGTACACGGACGGGCCCAGATCGACGGAGACCGGCGTGCTCCCATCGACGAGGTGCTCGACCTCATGGGAGTGCATGGAGTGATGGAAGCGTACGAAGGTCAACCGCGTCGGTGAACCGATATGGAATGAGCCGCGTAGGATCGCACCAACGGGCGGGAACGAGTTCCGGGCGGTGCCGTCGGTCAGTTCGACGATCGTGGCCCCCCCGTCCTCCCTGCCAAGGGCCGCCAGCCCGAGCTCGCAATTCACGGTCACCACGCGGTCCCCCAGCTCACGCGGCGGAGCGTCGGGAGCGAACACGGTGTAGTGCTCGGCACCGGGAGCCACCGCCAACCGCCGTTCCGGAGACCAACAGAAGCGAACCCCGTGGCTCTCCACGGTGGATACGTCGACCGAGAAGACGACCGTCCCGTCGAGGTCTCGGAGATCGGCGTCCTCGGCGACCAGCACGCGCTCCCGTCCCACGAAATGCGGTCGAAACCCGCCGACCTCTCGGAGCCGTTCGAGCACGCCCGAGGACACGCGGTACAGGACGGTCCCCGGCCCGGACCGAGCGATCACGAAATAGCTGCCGGCCTCGGGGTCGTAGGTAACATCGAGGACCGTCAGGTCCGGGGGAAGGTCCACCACGGTCACGTCTCGGCGGACGCACCCGTCGATACGACCGGTCGGCTCCTGCGTCGTCGACGCGCACGCGCCCATCGCGAGGGGAAGAACCCACGCGACAACCGCCGCGATGCTGCGTCTCGGTCGCGGTCGATCCGCTGGAGCGTTGGTCGAGTTCATTCGTCCCCCATCGGCGATTGAAGCACGGCGCACCGCCGAGGGGAAAGGGCCGCGATCGCGCCCGAGGAGCGGGCTATTGGGCGGGCAGTGGATCCACCGAGAAAGCGCGGGTGTCGGTGACCACCCATTGCACCGGCACGTCGTGGGGCATGACCGGGCACTCCGCGAGGAGTTGGAAGTCGTAGACGTAGCCCACGCGGACCGCTCCGGCGGCTTCGCCGGCGAGGAGCTGGTCGTAGAAGCCCTTGCCCCAGCCGATGCGGTGGCCCTGGGCGTCGATGGCCAGGGCGGGGACCAGGACCAGATCGACCCGCTCCAGCTCGGGCGCGTCGGGGTGGGGCTCGGGGATGCCGAAGGCGCCGGGCTCGAGGTCGCCCTCACCGGTCCACGCGTGGAGCACCACGCGCTGGGCTTCCATGTCGACCCGGGGCAGGGCGGTGCGCTTGCCGGCGGCGCGGGCGGCCTCCAGGGCCGGGCGCGGGTCGAGCTCGCCGTGGATGGGAAAGTAGCCGGCGATCGTCTCGGCCTGGGCCCAGACGTCGAGCGCCACCAGGCGGTCCCGGGCCCGCTCGCTCCGCGCGGCGCGGGTCTCCGGGGGATGGGCCTTGCGGATGGCGCGCATGCGCCGTCGCAGCTCGTCCTTCACCCGCGAGCGGAGCCGGAGGTCTTCGGGGGTCACGCCGTCTCGGCGTGGCGCGCCTCTTCGGCGAGCGCGCGGTCGATCTTGGCGACCGCCTCCTGGAGGGTGTCGTCCAGGCGCTCCTCCAGCTCCTCGCGCCGCCGCTCGGCGACCTCGAGGTCTTCGGCGAGGCCCAGGGCCACCACCGCCAAGGCCTGGGCGGGGGAGCCGCCGCGGACGCCCATCTTGCGCAGACGCTCGTCGACGCTCGACGCCAGACGCCGCAGGTGATCCTCGCTCGCGTCGGTGGTGAAGCGGTACCGAACCCCGCCGATCTCCACCGTCACCGGTCGCTTCTCGTTGGCCACGGCGAGACGCTAGCACGGCCCGACGCGTCGCGAACCCGTATCTCCGCGCCAGATTTGCTATCGTCGCCCTCCCGTCCGCCGGGAACATCATGATCAAGGTCGCCTGCCCCTCCTGCTCCGCTCCCTACGACTTGGACGAGCGCCGTCTCCCGGCGAGCGGCCTCCGCATGCGCTGTCCGAAGTGCGGGTCGAGTTTCCAGGTCCAGAAAGACGGCACCACCGGCCCCGCCGGTGAGGCCGCGGCGCCCGCGGCGCCCAAGAAGCCGCTCGCGCCGCCCTTCCCCGGCGGGGCGGCTCCCAAGCCCCCCGCGCCGCGGAAGCCCGGTCTGCCCGCGGGCATCATGGGCGGGGCGCCGAAGCCCGCGGCGCCCAAGCCGCCCGGGCCCCCGAAGGCTCCCTTCAAGCCCAAGCCTCCGGCGCCGCGGCCCCAGGAAGCTCCGGAAGGTGTCACCGACCTGCCGGCCCCGGTGGGCGCCAGGCCCGCGGGACCGAAGCCGGCAGCCGCGGCACCGAAGCCGGCAGCGGCACCCGAGCCGGCAGGCGTGCCCAAGGCGGCGCCGAGGCCCGGTCCGCGGACCGCGCCGACCCTGCCCGAGCGTCCGGCCGCGCAGGCCCCGGGCGCCGTCGATCTCCCCACGCCCCGGCGGAAGCTGGCCCCGGATCCCGCTCCGGCGGACGACGGTCTGGACCTCCCTGCGCCGCGGCGGAAGCTCGCGCCGCCCGTCGCCGCGACGGCCGCGACCGCCGTGACCGCGGCGACGCCGCGGCGGAAGTTGGCGCCGGACCCCGCGCCCGCGGACGATGGTCTCGACCTCCCTGCGCCGCGGCGAAAGCTCGCCCCGGATCCTGCCCCGACGGACGACGGCCTGGATCTGCCGGCGCCGCGGCGGAAGCTGGCGCCGCCCGTTCCGGCGGACGACGGCCTGGACCTGCCGGCGCCGCGGCGGAAGCTGGCGCCGGACCCCGGCCCGGCCCTGGACGACGGTCTGGATCTGCCGGCCCCGAAGTCTGCGCCTGCCGCCCTGGACCTCGACGACGGCCTGGATCTCCCGGCCCCGAAGTCCGCGCCGGCCGGAGCGCTGGACCTGGACGACGGCCTGGACCTGCCCGCGCCCAAGTCGGCGTCCCCGGGTCGCACCTCCGACCCCGGGGGCCTGGACCTGGATCTCCCGGTGGCCGCGGGGGCCGGGGCGGCCCTGGACCTCGACCTGCCGGTGGCCAAGAAGAGCGGCGCACCCGGCGATCTCGAGCTGGATCTTCCCGTCGCCGCCCGGCGCGACGCCCTGGATCTCGACTTCCCCGTCGCCAAGAAGACCGGCGGCGCGGCCCTCGATCTCGATCTCCCCGCGCGCAAGGACGCCCTCGACCTCGAGCTCGACCTCCCGGTGGCCCGGGACGGCGCCGACCTCCCCGCGCCCAAGGGCGCGACGGGTGGGCTCGATCTCGATCTGCCCACGCCCGCGGCGGATCTGCCGCGCCCCAAGGGCAGCACGCCCTTCGACGACTTCGACGCGGATCTGCCGGCGCCCTCGGCGGACCTGCCCACGCCCGCCGCCGATCTCCCCCGGCCCGCGAGCGACTTCGGCGACCTCGATCTGGACCTGCCCACGCCGTCCGCCGACCTGCCCACGCCGTCCGCCGACCTGCCGATGCCGGCGGCGGACCTCCCGCTGCCCGCGGCCGAGTTGCCCACGGCTGCGGCGCCCGCCGGCGCGGCCTTGGATCTGGGCGGCGACCTCCCGGGCTTCGACGACGACGACGACCTCGCGCTCCCGGAGCCCCGGGATCTGGACACCGTGACCGCCGACGGCCGAGCCGGCGCCGGCGGTGCCTCCTTCGGGGAGCTCGACCTCGGCGGCGGGGGCGACGACGCCCTCGAGTTCGACGAGATCCCCGAAGAAGACGACGAGGAGGACGACGCTGGGGGCATGGATCTGCCCGCCGGGGACCTCCCGGCGACCGCTCCGGCGGCGGCGAAGAAGCCCAAGCGCGAGCGGCCGGCGCCCGCCGCGCCGAAGAAGAAGAAGCGCACCGGCCTCTGGGTCACCCTGGTCCTGATGCTGCTCCTGGTGGGCGCGGGCGCCGCGCTGCACTTCACGCCCTACGGCCTCTTCGGCATGTACCTCGTGGAGCAGTACCGACCCGAGGCGGGCGACCCGGGCCGCATCCAGCTCATCCTCGACGACGCGGACCAGCTCGCCGCCGCCGACACCTACACCGGCTACCGCGACGCACTCCGCACCCTGGCCGACGCGCGGCGGGAGTTCTTCTATAACCGCGAGCTCCTCGCGCGCTCGGTGGTCTACGAGGCCCTCTTCCGGCACCGCTTCGGCGAGAACGTCCAGTCCCAATCGCGCACCAGCCGGATCCTCTCGCGCCTGGAGACCCGCGGAAACGACGCCCCGGGCATCGACCTCGCCCTGGCCGCCCAGGCCCTCGCCGAAGGCGACATGAGCACGGCGAAGAACCGCCTCGGTCGCGCCCGCCGGGACGCCGGGGACATCCTGGTCCACATCGTCGCCGGCGAGACCGCCCTTGCGGAGGGCGACGCCGACGAGGCGCTCCAGTCCTTCGAGACCATCGACCTGGACATCGACGCCCGCTCCATGTGGGGCATCGCCCGCGCCCAGCGCGAGAAGGGCGACACCGAGGCCTTCGCCGCGGCGGTGAACACCACGCTGGAGCGCAGCCCGCGGCACGCCGCGGCCCTGGTGGCCAAGGCGGCCCTCGCCTTCGAAGCCGACGACCGCGAGACGGCCCTGGCGGCCGCCGAGCAGGTGGTCGGTCGCCGGACGGTCGACGAAGAGCAGGTCCACGGATCCGCCGCCGAGCGCGCCCAGGCCTGGACCCTCATCGGACGGATGAACGAAGCCGACGGCCGCCGCGGCGCGGCGCAGGAGGCCTACGCCAAGGCCGTCGACGCCGAACCCTTCGAGCTCTTCGCGCTCCTGGGCCTCGGGCGGCTCTCGCTGGACGAGGGCCGCTACGCCGACGCCCGGACCCAGTTCGAGGCCGCCGAGCAGTCCCTCCGGCAGCGCCCGCTCTCGCCCGCCGAGCAAGCCCAGTCCCCGGAGATCGACGTCCGCCTGGGCAAGATCCAGGCGCTGGTGGCGCTCGAGCAGGCCGCCCAGGCCGCGACCGCCGCCGAAGCCCTGGCCGCCGACTTCCCGGAGGAGCCCCGGGCCCCGCTCTGGGCCGGCAAGGCCCTCGAGGCTCAGGAGGACTTCGACGGAGCCCTCGCCGCCTATCGCCGCTCCGTCGAGCTCGCCCCCGAGACCTTCGACGCCTACCTCGCCCAGGCGCTCCTCCACTTCTCCCAGGACGAGGCGGAGGCCGCCTCGGCGATCCTCGCCGAGGCGCGCGAGAAGGTGCCCGCCAGCGTGGAGATGCACCGCGCGATGGGCGAGGCCGAGCTCCGCCGGGGGAACCTCGCCGAGGCCCGGGCCGAGCTCGAGGCCGCGCTGGCCCTCCGACCGGAAGACCCGGAGACCCTTTTCCTCATCGGCCGGGCGCTCCGCCGCGCGGGCGAGCTCGACGCCGCCGAGGCGCGCTTCGACACCCTGGCCCGGCTGGACCCGGGCTTCCCCGGTCTGGCCATCGAGCGCGGGCGTCTCTACGAGGCCCGCGGGAACCACGAGCGGGCCGTCGCCAGCTACCGCAGCGCCCTCGAAGAGCGCCCGGACGATCTCGACCTGCTCATCCGGCTCGGCGGGGCCCAGGTCGGCGCCGGCCAGCTCGACGAGGCCGAAGAGGTCCTCGGCCGGGTGATGGAGGAGCGGGCGAACAGCGCCGAAGGTGAGCACTACCTGGGCCGCATCGAGCTGGCTCGCGGGAACAGCCAGGCCGCCCTGGCCCACCTGGGACGGGCGGTGGAGCTCGAGTCGGGCAACGCCGAGTTCCGCGCGGTCCTCGGCGACGCCTACCTACGCGCGAACAACCTCGCCCGGGCCATCGAAGAGGTGCGCCAGGCCATCTCCATCGACCCCGCGCTGGGCAAGGCCTACCACGTGCGCGGCATGGTCGAGCTCCGGAGCGGCGCCGTCGCCGAGGCGCGCGCGGACTTCGAGCGGGCGCTCGAGCTCCAGCCGGGCCTCGTCGAGGCCCGCGCCGGCCTCGCGGACGCCTTCCAGCAGCTGGGCCGCAAGGGCGACGCGGTCGCCAACTACCAGCGCGCCCTCGCCGCCGACGACTCCCGCGGCGGCTGGTGGTACCGCCTCGGCCGCCTCCAGCTCGACTCCGGCCGCGGCCGCGAGGCCAACCAGGCCTTCACCCGCGCCGCGGCCCTGGCCGACGAGCTCCCGGCGCCGACCGCGACCTCGCCTTCCCCGGAGTGGTCCTACGAGGCCCACCGGCACCTCGGCGAGGCCGACCTCGCGGGGGGGCGCCGCGCCCAGGCGCTGGCGCACTTCCAGCGCTACCTCGTCCTCGCTCCCCAGGCCGCCATCGACCGGCCGGAGGTCGAAGCCCGCGTGGAGACCCTGGGCGGCTGAGCTCGCCGGACGTGCGGGGACCCTACAACCCGTGCGTCCGAGCCGGAGAACTTCGGTCAGACCGTTGCCTCCATTCGCCCCCATCGGGCATGCTGTCCCCGTTCGCGTGGTGTGCGCGAGCGGTGTTCACGGGGTGTGGTGTCGATGAAGCGTGTCGTTGTGCTGGCGAGCCTGGGGCTCGTCCTCGCGTGTGGTGGTGACGATTCCGGGCGAGTTCCCACGAGGGACGGGGGCCCGGACGGGTCCACGACCGAGCTCGACGGGGGCCGCGACATGGGCTCCCGCCTCGACTTCGGGACCGACATGGGCCCCCCGCCCGACCGAGTCGGGCTCTGCGAGGCCTGCGCCGTCGACGCGGCGTGTGGACCCCAGGCCCTCTGCGGTGCGCTGAGCGGCGGCGAGCGGGTCTGCCTCAAGCAGTGCACCCCCGAGTTCAACGACTGCCCCCGCGGCTTCGAATGCGCCGAGTACGAGCCCGTCGGCTTCGAGGCCGTCTGTCTCCCGGTGGGCACCATCTGCTGCGTCGACGAAGACGCCGACGGCTACGGCGTCGGCGCGATGTGCATGGGCCCCGACTGCAACGACGCCGACATCACCCGAAACCCGGGCGCGGATGAACTCTGTGACGGGACCGATCAAGACTGCGACGAGAACGTGGATGAGGCCTTCGTCGACTGTGGCTTCCAGCGCTGCGAAGCCTTCGGCAGCGGCATGTTCCAGGAGACGGGAGAGTCCGGATGCGCCGCGGGGGCTTGCGTCGATCCGGCGCCCATGGATTGCGGCCTTTACACGTGCTCGGATGGCGGAGAGATGGGGGATGACTGCGGTGTCTCTTGCACCGACGAAGGTGCGGATAGCGACGCGCGTTGCGTGCCGGCCGCGCATTGTGACGACGGGGGCTGCGAAGCCGACTTCGCCAACGGAAGCGAATGCGATGAGGACAGTGATTGCTCCTCCAACCACTGCGACAACGGATACTGCTGCTCAGCTGGCGGTACGTGCTGCGCAGCGGACCTGGACTGCCCAGGCTTCCCCGGCGCGGGGGTGGTGTGCGACCGGCCCAGCGATTGCGAAGGCACCCGCGGAACCATCCAGTGCAACGCCACCACCTTCGCTTGCGAGACCATCAGCGGTGTGGCGGATGATAGCGCGTGCGATGACACCGTATTGGCCGACGACTGCGGCCTGTTCGCGGACCTCTACTGCGATGGGTCCGAGACTCAGCCCCGCCCGAGCTGCCCGAGCAGTTGCACGGAAGACTCCCAGTGCGACGCCGTCGCTCACTGCGACCCGCCCGGCTTCTGTTTTCCGGACCTACCTGACGGCGAGCCGTGCAATGAGCCGAGCGACTGTGGGAGCGGCCACTGTCAGAATGGTTTCTGCTGCGCGACCGGCGACTGCTGCCGGACGGCGACCGACTGCCCCGGCAGCTACGGGAGCCCGCCCACATGTGATGACGCGCGCGCCTGCCAAGGAACGCGCGATGCGGCACAATGCGTGAGCAGCCAGTGTGGGACCGCGGTCGACCAGCCCGATGATTCGGCGTGTACGACCGTCATCGAAGCCGACACGTGTGGCCTGTATCCGACCGTTCGGTGTAACGGCAACATCGTCCAATCGGCACCGGCGTGTGCCACCATGTGCACCTCCGACTCGGATTGCGACGAGCCGGCCCACTGCGACGGTGGCGCATGCGTGATGGACCTCCCGAACGGCGCGGCCTGCGACGAGAACAGCGACTGTCAGGCGGGCCATTGCCAGAACGGTTTCTGTTGTGCATCCGGTGACTGCTGCTCTGCGGCTACGGACTGCCCTGGCTCGTACGCAGAAGCGTCCCAGTGCTCCAGCCCCTCCTCCTGTCAGGGCCAGCGCCGCGACGCCGTGTGCACCGGGGCCAAGGTCTGCCAGACCGGGCCCCTCGTCGACGACGACTCGGGTTGCGTGGGCCTCACTAGCAACGAGTGCGGTCTCTTCCCCTCGGTCATGTGCTCCGCCAGCCAGACCCAGGAGAGCAATCAGGCGGGCCGCTGCGACATGAGCTGCGCTGCCGACGCCGAGTGCGACCCCGGCGCCTTTTGCAACACGACCACGGGTCAGTGTGAGGCGGAGGGAGATCCCGGCGACCCTTGCACTGCCACGAACCAGTGTTCGGGGTCGTCGAGCTGCATCGACGGCGTCTGCTGCACCTCGGCATGCAGTGGCACGTGCGAGGCGTGCAACGTCCCCGGTAGTCTGGGGACATGTACCGCGGTCCCGGATGGGACGGATCCTGCCGGCGAGTGTGGCGCTCTGGACTGCTCCAGCTACTTCGATGGCTGGTCGGGTGACACCTGCTTCGAGAAGCTCGACGCTCCGGCCAGCGCGGTTGCCTGCAATGGCTCGCGCTCGTGCCAGACGGCAGCCGACGTGTGTCCGGGGCGCCCCGTCGGCCCGGCCCGAACGACTTGCGACGACACGTGTCAGGACCCGAACCTCTCGACCTGCTCGGGGACGAGCTCGCCCGCCTGCAACAACACCAACCCCGGCTCCATCACTTGCGGAGCAGGCATATGTCAGCGCAGCGTCGACCGGTGTGTCGGTGGCTCGGACAACATGTGCGTACCCGGCCCCTCCACCGCAGAGGTGTGCAACGACTTGGATGACGACTGCGACGGCGTCGTCGACAACAACCCCTCGTTCGGCGATGGCTACGAGAACAACGATTCGTGCGGGGCGGCGAACTATCGGGGCAAGGTGCTGACCGATGGGAGCACGGCCGAGCGCAGTGGCGGTCTCAGCAATGCGACGATCTATTCGTCGGGCGATGTCGACTACTACCGAGTCTTCGTCGAGGAGTCGGGTGGTTCGGATTGCGTGTTCAACTGCGGGGACCGCGAGCGGAGCACGCTTCGGGTGACCATTTCGGTACCCGCTGGCGCTGGTTCCTACCAACTGTGTGTGGACGAGGACACCGACTGCAGCTTCGAGGGGGGCGAGTGCATCACTGTCGCCGGCGGCGCGAGCGGCACCCTGACGGCTCGCGGAGACTCGGCACCGTGCGCTTGCGTCCCGTTCACTTCGTGCAGCACTTCGAACGATGAGAACTTCATCATCCGCGTGCGGGGAATCGGGGCACCCGCCAGCGAATGTCTCCCGTACTCGTTGACCTGGCAGGCCGACGAGGCCTGCTGAGGCGGCTCAGCCGAGGCCGGCGCGCGCCGCGCAGCGTTTCGCTTCGCGGCGGGCGGCGGTTCGGACCTGGGCCTCGTCGAGGGTCGTGACCCGGCCCTCGTCGACGAGCTGGCGGCCGTCGGCCCACACGTGGCGGACGTCGGTCGGCCGGGTGGCGTAGACCAGCCGGCTGTACACGTCGCCGCCGGGCTCCTGGTGGAGGCCGCCGAGGTCGACGATGGCCAGGTCGGCCTTCTTGCCCTCCTCGAGGGAGCCGGTCTGGTCCAGGAGACCCAGCGCGCGCGCGCCCTCGCGGGTGGCGAGCTCGAAGACTTCGGCGGCGGGGAGGGCGTCGGCCCGGCCCTGCTTCGCCTTGGCGAGCAGCGCGGCTTCGCGCAGCTCCGTCCACGGGTCCATGAGGTTGTTGCAGGGCGCCCCGTCGGCGCCGATGGCCACCACCATGCCGGCGTCGCGCATGGCGCGGACGTCGGCGATGCCGCTGGCCAGCTTCAGGTTCGCGCTGGGACAGTGGGTGACCCGGGTGCCCGCCTTGGCCATCGAGCGCATCTCGCTCTTGCGGAGCTGCACCCCGTGGGCGAGCACCACGTTGTCGCCGGCGACGCCGTAGCTCGCCAGCGCGGCCACGTCGTCGCGGCCCAGGAGTTCCTTCACGGCGGCGCGCTCCTCGGCGTGCTCGGCCACGTGGGAGTGCACCAGCACCCCATGCTCGCGCGCGGCCTCGCCGACCTCGCGCCAGAGCCCCTCGGTGCAGGAGAGGATGAAGCGCGGCGCGTAGCAGTAGCCCAGCCGGCCGCCCTCGGCGCCGTGCCACTTGGCGCGCAGCCGGTGGCTCTCGGCGAGGCTCTCCGCGGTGGTCTCCTTGAGCCCCCGGGGGACCTCGGCGCCGGCGTCCATCATGGCCTTGCCGCTGAAGCCCCGGATGCCGCTCTCGGCCATCGCTTCGAAGACGGCGTCCTGATGGTGCACCGTGCCCATGTCCAGGATGCAGGTGGTCCCGGCGCGGATCATCTCCGCCAGACCCAAGCGCGCGCTGGCCCGGAGCGAGCGCCGGTCGTGGGCCGCCTCGAGGGGCCAGATGCGCTCCTTCAGCCAGGCCAGGAGCGGCAGGTCGTCGGCCATCCCGCGGAAGAGCGCCTGGCAGAGGTGCACGTGCCCCTGCACCAGACCGGGGATCACGGCGCAGCCGGTGGCGTCGACCACCCGAGCGCCCTTGGGCGCGCGCCCGCCGATCTTCACGATGCGGTCGCCCTCGAGGAGCAGACCGCCGCGGATCACGCGGCGCTCGCCGTCCATGGTGACCAGCTGGCCACCGCGCACGTAGGTCGCGCTCATGCGAGCTTGGCGAGGATGCCGCCGAGGAGCGAGACGAAGCGACCGCGCGCTTCGGCGGCGTTCTCCTGGACCTCTTCGTGGGTCAGGGTCTCTTCGTCACCGAGGCCCGAGGCCTTGTTGGTGATGCAGCTGATGCCCAGGATCCGCGCGCCCATGTGCCGGGCGGCGATGACCTCGAGCACGGTGCTCATGCCCACCGAGCCGCCGCCGATCTGCTGGAAGTAGCGGATCTCGGCCGGGGTCTCGTAGCTGGGTCCCAGCACGCCGACGTACACGCCGTGCTTCATGGCGAAGCCCAGCTCTTCGGCGCTCTTCTCGGCCAGGCCGGCGAGCTCGAGGTCGTAGGTCTGGGTCATGTCGACGAAGCGCGGGCCCAGCTCGTCGTCGTTCGGCCCGATGAGCGGGTTCTGACCGGTCAGGTTGATCTGGTCGGTGATGACCATGAGGTCGCCGACCTCGAGGTCCGCGCCGATGCCGCCGGCGGCGTTGGTGATCAGCACGTACTCGGCGCCCAGGTGGATCATCAGGCGGAGCCCGAAGACCACATCGTCCGGCGAGTGGCCCTCGTAGAGGTGGTTGCGCCCCTGCATCGCGACGCACTCGACGCCCTCCTTGCGCCCGATGACCAGGTTGCCGGCGTGGCCGGCCACCTTGGCCTGGGGGATCCCGCGGATCTGCTCGTAGGGGACCACCACCGCGTCCTCGAGGGTATCGGCGAAGGCGCCGAGGCCGGAGCCGAGGACCAGGGCCACCTTGGGGACCCGGTCGGTGTGGGCGCGGACATCCTCCGCAGCCGCGCGCAGTGCATCACGAAGCGTCATCGGGCGACCCTAGTACGTGTCGGGCGTGCGTTCACGCGAGTTTTTCACGGGAACCTACGGCCCGCACCGTTGTCGGGAGGGGTATGGCGCTCTACCTTTCGTCCATGGCTTCGCCCGACGTGGATCGTCGCTCCTGGCGCCTGCTCCCCGGGGAATCGGTCCGCTGGGAAGGCAAGCCGGCGCGGGCCCCCCGGGACGCGGTCTGGGTCCTGGCCCCCATCCTCCTCGGCGCGATGGCCTTGGTCGCCGGCCTCTTCGCGGTGCTCCTCCAGGTCGCCGACATGCCCGGGATGCACCGGGGCCTGGCCATCGCGGCCATGCTGGCCGCCTCTTCCATCGCCGCCGCCTTCGCGCCCCGGATCCTGGTCGACGAGCAGCGCTACCTGGTCACCGACCGCCGGGTGCTCTGGCGCCGCGGGCGGACCCTGCGCTTCGTGACCATCCGCGACATCACCTACGCGCGGATCCGCTGGCACCGCTCGGTCCCGGTGGTCGGCCACTTGGAGCTGGTGGTCGCCACGCCCTTCGGGCCGCTCCTCCGGAAGCTCCGGGTGGTCCTGCAGGATCTCCGGGAGCCCGACGTGGTCCTCTCGCTGATCCGCGGGGGGCACCCCGCCGAGGGCGCCGGCGACCGGACCGTCCCGCTCATCGAGCGCCTCGACGAGGGCGAGGAGGTCGTCTGGGGCGGTCACCCCCGGGGCCTCCATCTCGGCTGGCGCGAGGCCTTCATCACCGCCGCCGGCGTCGCCGTCTCGATCCTGGGTCTCCTCTACGGGCACCGTGTGGCGACCATCCTCCTCGACCTGGAGGGCATCGGGCTGCAGGTCCGCTCGCTGGAGTGGGGGCTCCTCTTCAGCGCGGTGGCCATCTCCTGCATCTGCATCCTCACCATCGGCCTGGGCATGGTGTGGAGCGGGCTGGTCCAGTCCCGGCGGCTCGGCGAGGACACGGAGTACCTGCTCACCGATCACCGCCTGATGATCCGCCGCGGCGGCATCGAGCTCAGCCTCGACCGCTCGCGCATCGTCGACGCGGCCATCGTCCCCGCGGGGCGGCGGCTGCACCACCTCTTCCTCCTGCTCGACTCGCCGGACTCCCGGGCCATCGCCGACTCGGGCGCCCTCGGCCCGGTGATGCCCGCGCGCGGTGCCGTCCCACCGATCCTCTTCGAGCTCGCCGACGCCGAGCAGGTCCGCGCCCGCATCCTCCGCGCGTCGGGCGCCTGACCCCTGTTGCGTCGACCCGGGCCCGCTGCCACGCTCGGCTCGTGCGCAGCTCGCTGATCCTCGTGTCCCTCCTCGTCGCCTGCGGTGGCGGCCAGAACGACACCCTCGTCACCGATCCCACGGACACCGCGGGCGACACCGACGAGGTCGTGGAGCGGCACCTGGCCGGCGATCCGGAGGTCGCCAGCGCGGCCACGCCGGTCACCGTCGCCTGCGAAGAGAACGCCGACGAGCTCTGCAACGCCCTGGACGACGACTGTGACGGGGTGATCGACGAGGGGTGCGGCTACGAGACCGGGCCGGTCCAGATCACCATGGCCTGGAACACCGACGCCGACCTGGACCTCTACGTGGTCGACCCCGGCGAGGAGACCGTCAGCTTCCAGCGCCGTGAGGGCGCCACCGGGGCCCGGATCGACCAGATCGCCCGGGGCGCCTGCGCCCCCGAGTCCGAGGCCGCCGAGCAGAACGAGCGCGTGGAGAACGTCCACTGGACCCGCGTGCCGCCGGCCGGTGAGTACCGGGTCGAGGTGCACTACCTCTTCGAGTGCGACACCGACGCCGGCCCCACCACGGCCACGGTGTCCATGGCCGTCGCCGGCGAGATCGTCGGGTCGTACAACCTGACCCTGACTCCCACCCAGCGGGAGACGGTGGTCCGCTTCGCCCTCGAGTGAGCGCGCCCGCGCGCCGCGCCTCCCTCGTCGCCGCCCTCCTCACCGTCCTCGCGCTGCTCGGCGCGGCGGCTCTGGCCCTCGCGGGGTCCTCGCCGGTGCGGGTCGCCCTCGCGCTCGCCGCGGCGGGGATCCCCTACGCCGCCCTGACGGTCACCGCGGACCCGCTGGGGCTCCGGACCTCGTTGGGGCTCGCCGCGCTCGCCGGGCTGGCGTTGGTCATCGCACCGACGGTGCTCAGCGACGACCTCTTCCGCTACCTCTGGGACGGCCGCGTCCTCCGCGCGGGCCTGGACCCCTACGCCCACGCGCCCTCCGACCCGGCGCTGGCGCCGCTCCAGGACGCCTACTGGGCGCGGGTGAACCACCCGCAGATCCCCACGATCTATCCGCCCTTGGCCCAAGGGCTCTTCGCCACCCTGGGCCTCGTGCACCACCCGGCGGCTTTGAAGCTGGGCGCGTTGGCCGCCCACCTGGGCACGGTCCCGCTGGTCGCCCGCCTGGCGCCTCGTTGGGGCGTCGACGGGCCGCGGGCGGCCATGCTCCTGGCGCTGAACCCCCTGGCGCTCTCGGAGAGCGCCCTCGGGGGACACGTGGACGTCTTCGTGGGGCTCTTCCTGGTCCTCGCGGTGCTCGCGCTGGCGAGGGGCCGCGTCGCCGGCGCGGTCCTGGCGATCGTGGCCGCCACGGCGACCAAGCTGGTGGGGCTCCTCGTGGCTCCGCTGCTCTGGCGCCGCCACCGGCTCGCCGCCCTCGGGGCCCTGGGGCTGGGCGCCCTGATGCTGGTCCCGCTCCTCGGCGCTGGCGACGGCCGCACCGTGGGCGGCCTGGGCCAGTACGCGCGCCGCTGGGGCGGCAACGCGGGCGCCTACGCGGCCGCCGAGGGCCTCACCGCGGCGCTGGTCGAGGCGACCCACGGCGTCGGCGAGGGCCGGGTGAGGTTTCCGGGCCTCCGGCCCACGCTGGAGCGGCTCCAGGGGACCCGCTGGGATCCCATGGCCTCCTTTCAGGGCGAGAAGAAGCAGCGCGGGGACGTCGCCGAGATGGAGTCGTCGGTGGTCGGCGCCCTCGGCGCGCGGGCCCTGGTGGTGCTGGCGCTCCTGGTCGTGGCGGTGACCCTGGCGCGTCGCGAGCGAGAAGACGACCCCGCCCACTTCGTGGCCCGCGCCGGGCGCACGCTGATCCTGGCTGGACTCCTCCTCGCGCCGCAGGTGCACCCCTGGTACCTCCTCTGGGTCCTGCCCCTGGACCTCGCGCTCGGCGGCCGCACCGCCCTGGTGTGGGGGGCGGTGGCTTGGATCGCCTACGCGCCCCTCGACGGCTGGGTCGGAGCGCGCTACTGGGCGGAGCCCGCGGGCGGCGTGCTCTTCGAGCACGGCCTCGTGTGGCTCTTCCTCGGGGCGGTCCTCGTCCTCCGCTCCCGGGCGCTGGGATCCAAGGTTTCCAGCCCCTCCGGCGTATCACCCCGCGTGTGATCCATCTCGCACGAGTTTGACCCCTTGATTTCCGCCGTAATAGCTTACGTTTCCCGACATCGGTCGGGCTTCCCCCGAGGAGTGTTCGCCCCGTGAGCCACCCATCCGTCCCCGACTCGCTCGAAGAGCGCTTCGAGATCCACGAAGCCATCGAGCCCGGCAGCACCGGTCCGCGCTTCCGAGCCACCGACAAGACCACCGGCCGCAAGGGCGTCCTGGTCATCGTCGACGCGAACGCGCTGCCTTCCTCCTCCGACCGCCAGCGCGTACGGCGGGAGCTGGCGAAGCAGGCGACCCTGGCCCACCCGCACCTGGCGCTGCCCATCGTGACGGGGGAGGCCGGCAAGGTGCTCTACTACCTGCGCGACGACGTGCCGGGGAAGACCCTCCGGACTCGCCTGGCCCAGGGGAAGCTCCAGCCCTCCGAGGCGCTGGCGGTCACCACCCAGGTCGCCGCGGGGCTCGACGAGCTCCACCGCGCCGGGCTGCTCTTCCGGGACCTGAAGCCGGAGCGGATCGTGGTGCAGGACGGGGGCAACGTCGTCCTCCTCGAGGCCGGCCTCGCCGCGCCCATCGAGAACGAGGAGACCGCCGGTCTCCAGGGGACCCCGGCCTATGTCTCGCCCGAGCAGGCCAAGGGGCGCCTCCAGTCGTTCCGGAGCGATCTCTACGCCCTCGGCGTGGTCCTCCACGAGATGGTCACCGGCTCCGTCCCGCACGAGGGCGACGTCGAGGCCGTGCTGGCCGCCCATCGCGGCGATGAGCTCCCGGCGGCGCCGACCGCGCTCCCCGAGCCCATGCGCGAGCTCCACCAGACCCTGCTCTCCCGGGAGCCGCGCCAGCGGCCCTTCTCGGCGACCGCGGTGCGCCAAGAGCTGGACCCCTTCCTCCCGCCGGAGCTGCAGAGCGGCGACGCCGCGGGCCCCGTGGGCGGTCCGCGTTCGCACTCGTCGACGGTGTTGGGCATGCCCGCCGCCGGTCCGGCGCGGCCGCCGAGCATGCAGCCGGCGCGGCCGCCGAGCATGAACCCCAAGGTCGAGCCGGAGCCGGAGCCGGAGCCCGAACCGGTCGCGGCGGAGCCCGAGCGCAAGCCCGGGACGACCCCGCGCAACCCCGACGCCACCCAGCAGGTCTCCCTCGACGACATCATCGAGGAGCGCGCTGCCGCCCCGAAGCAGAGCACGCCGCCGCCCGCGCCCCAGTCGGTACCGCCCGAGGCGCCGAAGTCCATCCCGCCCGCGGCGCCGACCGCCGCCGCCGAGCCCGCGAAGCCCTCGGTCGAGACCACGCAGCCCCTCGACGCCCTCGACCTCGTGGGCGAAGAAGAGGTGGCGCCCGCCCCGGTGGTCGCGGCCGCGGCCGCTCCGCCCGCCGACGAGGTCGCGCCCGTCCCCGCGGCCGACGCGACCTTCCCGGAGGACCCGGTCCCCGCCCCCGAGGGCGCCGACCCGGGCGGCTTGGACTACGACGATCTCGCGGAAACCATCGCGCGGGAATCCCCCGCCGGCCTCGACTCGATGAGCCCCAGCGTCGGCGCCGCCACCGGCGCCGCGTTCCCCGCCCAGTCGGGGAGCTCGTCGGGCACCGTCCCCGCCGGCACCGCCGCCGCCAGCACCGCCGCCG
>DCLA01000017.1:0-2443 GCA_002320815.1 Myxococcales bacterium UBA1660 | reverse complement strand
CCGCCGCCAGCACCGCCGCCGCCGGCACCGCCGCCGCCAGCTCGTCCGGTACGCAGAGCGCCCCCAGCGGCGCGCCCTCGAGCGCCGGCGGGTACGCCGGCCCTGCGGTCGAGGCCCAGCCCGCCAGCGGCGGCAAGGGCGGGCTCTACTTCCTCGGCGGCGCCGCGCTGCTCTTCCTGACCGCGGCCCTCGTGGTCGGCTACCTCATCGTCTCCAAGGGCGAAGAGGACGCCCGCCCGGTGGCCATGGCGCCGGCGGCGACCCCCGAGCCGGCGACCCCGGCCCCGGCCGCTCCGGCCCCCGTCGCCCAGCCGGCGACCCCCGCGCCCGAGCCCGAGGTCACCGAGCCGGAGGTCACCGAGCCCGAGGCGACCGAAGCCGAGGCGGAGGCGACCGAAGCCGAGGCCCTCGAAGCCGAAGCCGAGGCGGAGGCGACCGAGGCCGAGGAGCCGGCGGAGGAGCCCGCCGAAGAGCCGGCCGAGGAACCCGCCCGGGTCGCCAGCGCCATGCGCTCGGCGTCGCGGGCCGAGCGCCCCTCCATGGCCGCCTCCATGGCCGCGAGCAGCGGCGGCAGCGCCTTCGACCAGGCCCGGGAGCAGGCCCGCGAGGCCTTCCAGGCCCGCAACTACGCGGCGGCGGCCCAGCTCTACCAGCGCGCCACCGCGATCAACCCCCGCCACGCGGGGTCCTGGGCCGGCCTCGGCGCGACCCAGATGCAGCTGCGCAACTACTCTGGAGCCGTCGACGCCTACCAGCGCGCGGTGACCCTGAACCCGCGCAGCTCCGGCTTCTTCACGGCTCTCGGCCACGCCTATCGCGCCTCCGGCAACGCCGCCGCGGCGCGCCAGTCCTATCAGCGGGCCGTGGCCCTCAACCCCGGAAACACCTCGGCCCAGCAGGGCCTCCAGGCTTTGTGATGACCAGCGATTCGAAGAAAGCGCGCCCGGCCAAGCCGGTCCAGCGCCGGCGCAAGGGTGCGCCCCGTAAACGACTGAGCCCCGAGCTCGAGGCCCTCGCCCGAGGCGACGAGAAGGCGCTCCGGCGCCCCCGCAAGGAGCGGCTCCGGGATCCCCGGCCCGTGGCCCTGATCCCCGGCGTCGCCAACCGCGACGCTCGCGCCGTCGCCGACGCCCGCGTCGAGGCCCTCCGCGCGATGATCGAGTGGGACGACCAGGACTCGCTGGAGGCGGCCCTCGCCGACTTCGTCGTGCTCCGGCTCTGGCGCGGCCGTGCCATCACCTCCCTCGAGGCCCTCGCCGGCGATCTCTTGGAGATGGCTCCCGAAGCCGCTCAAGCCGCCGCCGAGCGCGGCGCCGCGACGACGGGGCGGAACCTCGAGCCCCTCGACGACGTCGCGGTGGCTTCCTGGCTCCGGACCGAAGCCGCGCTCCTCGAAGCCGAGATCGATGCCCGCGTCCGCGTGGACGGCGACGGGCGACTCGAGGTCGATTTCCCGGCCGTCGCGGCCCCCGAGGCCTTCGACGCGATCGGTCGACGCATGGGTACGCTCCTGCAGGATCGTCGCCCCAAGCGGCCCTCGCCCGGCGACCGGGACGACCGCGGTGACCGGAAGGACCGCGGAGATCGGGGCGATCGTGGCGATCGCGGTCCGCGGCGGGGTCCGCCGAAGGGCCGTCGCTGATTTTGGATCGTTTTTTCCGCGCCTTTTCGCTTGCAGCGTCGGCGTGGATCGCTCAAGGTTCCGCTCCCTTTCTTCCTGGACGGTAGAAAGTGGTGTGATTTCGGGCCCGCGGGGCCCTCAACGAGGCAGCGTAGGATGTACGCAATCATCAAGACCGGCGGTAAGCAGTACCGCGTCAGCGAAGGCGACACGATTCGTGTCGAGAAGATCACCGGCGACGTCGGTTCGAGCGTGGAGCTCGGCGAGGTCCTCATGGTGGGTGGCACCGACGACGTTTCCGTGGGCACGCCCCTCGTGAGCGGCGCCAAGGTCACGGCCGAGATCGTGGCCCAGGACCGCGCCAAGAAGATCATCGTCTTCAAGATGAAGCGCCGGAAGAACTACCGCCGGAAGCAGGGCCACCGCCAGCCCTACACCGAGCTTCGCATCACCGGCGTCAGCGCCTGAGGAGACCGAGATGGCACATAAGAAGGGACAGGGATCTTCCCGTAACGGTCGCGACTCGAACGCCCAGTATCGTGGCGTGAAGGTCTACGGCGGCCAGACGGTCACCGCTGGCAGCATCCTCGTGCGCCAGGTGGGCCTCACGTTCAAGCCCGGCTCCAACGTGGGCGTGGGCAAGGACTACACGCTCTTCGCGACCACCGATGGGGTCGTGACCTTCGAGCGTCAGGGCAAGCGCGACAAGCGCGTCGCGGTCTACGCCGACGCCGCCGAGTGAGCCCCGGGTCCGCCGGACCCAGCTGAAAGCCCGCCTCGCCTCGAGGTGGGCTTTTTTGCGTGTGCGCCCAGCATGGGCGC
>DCLA01000125.1:807-52602 GCA_002320815.1 Myxococcales bacterium UBA1660 | reverse complement strand
TGATCCGAGGCGCATCCAGACCCCTCGCCCCGGAGGGCGGCGCCTGCTGCGGCCACGGCGACTGCAGCGTGAACAGATGCCCGGGGCCGGGCTGCATCGACTGTCGAGTGGACCCGCGGTACTGCGGGGGTTGCCGGAGCTTCGGTCGCTGCGTCCCGTCGGCGGCTCCGCTCGCCTCGAGGCCCGTGGCCAACCAGAGCCCGCCGCCGTACTTGGGATTCGGGGGGAGCTCCCACCGCTCGAAGGCCTCCGCGCGCTGCTCGAGGGGCTCCCAGAAGCGGCGCCGGATATCGGCCTGAGCGAGCCAGTTCACCATTCGACCTTGGAGCCCGAGCCTCTCGGCGTGGGTGTCGACGAGCACCACGCGCCCCCCGGGGCGGACCATCGACCAGAGGTTGGCGAAGGCTTCATCCATCTCGGGAAAGGTCGACATGCCGAGGAAGACGTGGAGCCGGTCCACGGGCTCGAGTCCCGATAGGGTGGTCACGTCAGCCACCTGGAGATGGACCCGGTCGCCATGCCCTTCCCGTTCGAGGGGCTCCGAGGTGAGGTCGTCCGCGAGCGCGACGTCGTCCGACCGCTGCCGGGCGGGCCGGGTGGCGAAGGGCATGACAGCGTCGACGATTCAGAGCATTGTCCATTGAAGGCGGGGGAGCGAAGAGATGGCCGAGTACTACGACATTCGAACCGCGGGCTCGTCGATGCGGGTGACGTCGCCAACGACGGCCAAGTGGGTCGTCTTGGCGGTGGGCGTGGTCCTCGCCGCGATGGGTACGAGCTATGCCATCGCGCGCTTGGAAGGGTCGCCGCGGCTGATGGGGCTCGCCGGGTCCCTCGCCGTGCTCGCCGGAGGGCTCGCTTTCGGCTTCTATCGCTCGGCGATCGTGTTGGACCGTGACTCCAAGCGGATCACCGCGACTTGGCGATGGCTGATGCTCTCGGGCTCCCGCTCGATCGACACCGCCGAGAAGCGCTTCCGCGTCCTGCGCACCAAGTCCCGATCCAACTCCGAGACCACCACGAGCTACCACGTCTGCCTCGGCGAGGATCGGCTGCTCACGAACTCCGAGTACCAGGGCGACCGCGAGGAGGCGGAGCGCGTGGCCAAAGCCATGGCCAAGCACCTCGGGACGAGGTTCGACGGGACCCGCGACAGTGCCAGCATCGCGAGAACCAGCGCGCTCGACGCCAAGCTCGCGTTCATACCGCTCATCGCCGTCCTGGTCGCTCTCGTCATCGGGGGGTTCATCCTGATGATGACCGGCGGCTGAGCGGCGCCATCGCGCCGCGTCTGCCCGAGTCGTGGACGGACGCGCGTCAGTCCTGGTCTTCGCTCTTCGACCGAGCGGCGTCGGAAGGTCCTGCGGTCACCCGCTCCCCTCCATGGCAGGAGTAGGCCAGGGTGGGGGACTTGCGTCAAGACCCCCCCGAGGCTGCAATTTGCGCCCTTCGTCAGCGAAAACGGAGGACACGATGAGCGGAGAGACGACGCGCGGAGCGAGCGCGGAGAGACACGACGTGGTGGTGGTCGGTGCCGGTCCCACGGGGCTGGTGCTGGCCGGCGAGCTGGCGCTCGGTGGGGTGGACGTGGCGGTCGTCGAGCGACGAACCGAGCGCACGGTGGTCGGCACGCGCGCCCGAGGCATGCACGCGCGAACCCTCGAGGTCTTCGACCAGCGCGGCATCCTCGAGCGCTTCCTCGCCGAAGGCACGGTGGCCCAGACGCAGGGCTTCGCCGGCATCCGGCTGGACATCGCCGACTTCCCGTCGCGGCACCCTCATGGGCTCGCGCTCTGGCAGTGCCACACCGAGCGGCTGCTGGAAGACTGGGTCCTCGAGCGGGGTGTGCCGGTGCGACGAGGCGTGTCTGTCGTGGACTTCACCGAGCACGCCGAGGACCTGGAGGTGGCGCTCGACGACGACTCCCGGATCCGAGCGCGCTACGTCGTCGGCTGCGACGGAGGGAGGAGCACCCTTCGCAAGCGCGCCGGCATCGAGTTCGTCGGCTTCGATCCCACTACCTCGTGGATCATGGGCGAGGTCCGATTGGAGGAGCCGAGGCTCGGCCTGCGCGACGAAGGCGGCGGCATCGGACCGGCCGGCAGAGGTCGCTTCGGCGTGGTGCTGCCGGAGCCGGCACTCCAGCGCGGCGACGACCCCACCGAGGACCAGCTCCGGGGGGCGATGCGCGCTGCCTACGGAACCGACTTCGCGCTCCGCGAGCCACGCTGGATCGCTCGCTTCACCGACATGACCCGGCAGGCGGCGAGCTACCGGCGCGGACGCGTGCTGCTCGCCGGCGACGCGGCGCACGTGCATCCGCCGCAGGGCGGTCAGGGGCTGAACACCGGCGTCCAGGACGCGGTGAACCTCGGGTGGAAGCTGGCCCAGGTCATCGCCGGGGTCTCCCCCGATTCGCTGTTGGACACCTACCACCACGAGCGGCACCCGGTCGCCGCGCGGGTGCTGCACAACACCCGGGCGCAGGTCGCGTTGAGCACCCCCGGCGAGTCGCACCGAGCGCTGCGCGAGCTGATGACCGAGCTGCTCGCCATGGAGGGCCCTCGGAAGCACGTGGCGGCGATGCTCACCGCCCTCGACGTCGCGTACGACCTCGGCGGCGGCCATCCCCTCGTCGGTCGCCGCATGCCCGATCTCGACCTCGTGACCCCCGAGGGCGCCACCCGCGTCGCGACGCTGTTCCACCGCGCGCAGCCGGTGCTGCTCACTTTCGGCGAGCGCGCCTTCGACCTCGTGCGGTGGCCGCGCGTTCGCCTCGTCACCGCGGAGCGAACGACGGGCTGGGAGCTTCCGGTGTTGGGGGCCGTCCCCGAGACCGAAGCGGTGGCCATTCGGCCCGACGGCCAAGTCGCCTGGGCCGGCGATCTCGACGACCCATCGCTACCGCAGGTCCTGAGCCGATGGTTCGGTTCCGACGCGACCGGTGGCCGGGAGGCTCCCGGACGATAGAGGTGCGGCATGTCGCCGGGCTCGAGGCTTGACGAGATCCATCCTCGCGGATGCACCTCCCGCCTCGATGAGCGGAAGGCGTCGCCCAGACCACCGGACTCTCCCCGGGTCAACGCCGGCGGCGAATGAAGCCGAGGAGCCCGAGCCCGACGATGAGCGCTCCCGCAGGGCGCGGCTGCCCCGAGGCAGAGCATCCACCGCCGTCCCCATCTCCACCGCCGTCCCCATCTCCACCGCCGTCCGCATCTCCACCGCCATCCCCATCTCCACCGCCGTCCAAGCTTGCGTCTGCAGTGCTGCCGGCATCACCCCCATCGATGCCGCCTCCGTCCGGGGTACTTGCGTCGGGCGGGCCGCACGAGTTGATATCCGAAGGGCACTCGAGGCTGGTCCCATCGCAGCTCTCCGCGGGATCACAGGTGTCGGGAGGCATGCTGAGCAGCCAACGGACCCTCGCCGATGTCATCCGCCGCGGCGAGCGCCCGCACCGCCGCGACTTCGGCCGCAGCCAGCGTCACGTCGGTGGGGCAGAGGGTGGCAGCGTCCCCGCCGCCGGCATGGGAAGCGCCGCATCCCAGAGCGAAAGGCGCGAGCGCAGAGCGGAAGAGTTTCGTCATCATGCCGACGGCACCCTTGCGTTAAGCCGGTAGCGACAATGAACCGAAGCGACTTCTGGAAGATCATCGCCCAGAGCGATGTCAACGGAGCCGACCAGGCCGAGGTGCTGGAGAAGCTCCTCGCGCAGCGACCCGCCGATGCCGTCCGGGCGTTCGCCGTTCACTGGGGGGAGCTCATGAACGAGGCCTACCGCCGTGACCTATGGGCTGCGGCGTATGTCATCTTGGGCGGCTGCAGCGATGACGGGTTCACCGACTTTCGCTACTGGTTGATCGGGCGCGGCGAAGCGGTCTACCGCGCGGCTCGGTCGAACCCGGACACGTTGGTCGGCGCCGCGAGCGAGAGCTTCCCCTCCTACGAGGAGCTGGGCTACGCCGCTCACCGAGCCTATGAGTCCGTGACCGGAGAAGAGCTGCACTTCGAGCGAGACCCGGTCTACCCCGAGCTGACCGGCCCCACCTGGGAGACCGAGGACGACCTGGCGCGCTTGCTGCCCGAGCTGTGGCACCGGTTCGCTCCGGAGTGGCACTCCGACGAGTGAGCAGCTCGCGGTCCGCGACGAGCTGCGCCTCCAGGACGTGCTCCGCGCAGTCGATGGGGCCCTCGAGCTCGGGAGAAATCGCCGCGGCGATGGCGGGGCGTGGTAGGAGGCTCGACATGAGCGTTGAGCTGAACGACGAGCACGACACCCAGGGCGACCTCGTGATGCCCATCAGCGCCACCAAGCTACGCTCGAACGCTGGGGATTGCGTCGTCTTCGGCGACACCAAGAAGGGTGTGATGACTCGAGCTCGCCGTGGTCGGCGGAGACACATCGTCGGTCGAGCTGCTCTTGCAGGCTGGGGCCGCCGACCCGGGTGGTGATGCCCGCGCTCGCGCCGCGAAGGTCGCGGCCGAAATCCGCGCGATGGTCGTCGGGTTCGGTCCGTTCCCCGACGGATAGCGCCGCTTGGCTCCGCGGAGCCAGCTTGCTCACACGGGCCATTGGGGAGGACTCCGGCTGACCAAGTCGATCTTCAGTCGACCATCACTGGTACCGTCCGCTCGGAGGTATCCTTCGATGAAAACACATACTGGTTCTTTCCTACTCGGACTCTCGCTGGCGCTCGCTTACATCCTGGGCTGCGCGACCAGCCGCGTGGTCACTCCGGCTCCAGCCGACGCGCAGACCATGGCCACACCGCCGCCCCCCGGAACGCACGCTTGGGCCTATCACTGCGTGGAGGCCGACAACCTGGAGACCCTCACGCGCCACACTGACGAGCTCGGGCGGCAGGGGTGGGAGATGGTCACCGCGACCCCGCGGTCCAACTTCCATGGCGTCTGGTGCTTCAAGCGCCCGATGTGACGTCCCGAACCAGCTCCGATTCCCCTCGGCGGAGGAGAGCTCACACCAGACGCACGGTCAGTGGCTCTCCGTCGGCCACCAGCAGCGCGTTCGGGGTGCCCGGAACCGGGAACACCTCGCGAAGGGCTCGACCGGGATCGGGTAGGCGGACCCGCTGGTCCGTCTCCAGGTCCCAGCGGAGTAGCTGCCCCTTGGCCTCGAGGACCAGCCACCGATGCCAGCCGGCCCAGAGCCGTTCGGCACCTCGGGCAACCACCCGGTGCTGCTCGTCGTAGAGCGCCCAGCCGTCACCGGTTCGACCGATGCGCTCCCCTTGGTCGCCGAGGAAGCGCCAAGTGTCGAAGTCGAAGCCGACCGCGTAGCGGAGCTCCGAGCTCGGCCCGAGGGCGACCGTCGCCCGCCGACCCCGGGCCTCTTCGTCCCCCCGGCGGAGCTCCTCGTCGGACGGCAACTCGTCATACAGGGGTCGGCTCTGGAAGAAGAGCGCGCGCAAGGGATGGTCGACCAAGGGCTCGGCGACCGCGATCCCCGCCGCCTCGCGCCAGCGGAGCGGTGGCCCGGGGGTGAGCATCACGTCGTGCTCGAGCACCGAGAGACACGCGCTGGCGTCGGGGGCCAGATGGACCCAGAGATTCCGGTTGTCCTTGTGGCCCATCAGCTTCTTGGCGTGGGTGTCCGGCCACCGGATCCCCTGGTGGGTCCAAGGGACCACTTCGTCGCCGAAGAGTAAGTTCCAGCTCACCACACAGCGATAGCCACCCCACACGACGGCCCCGTCCGGCGAGGCGGCGTAGGGCGGCCCGCCGACGGGCTGAGCCGGTCTCTGGCCACCCCGTGCATTCTGAACATGCGCGCGAAGCGAGCCCCCTGACCACTCGCCGCCGACCAGCCAGCGTTCCCCGTCGCTCAGCGCCACCACGTCTCGCGGCATCGAACTGACCTCGGCGACCGGCTCGCTGGCTCCACTGCGCAGGTCCACTCGGCGCCCGGCGGATGCATCGAGAAGGGTGTAGCGCCCGGGGACGAGCGCCCCCGCCAGACGCCGTAGACCGCCCTCCGGGTCATTCCCTGGCCCGCTTCGAGGGAGCGCGATCCAGGGCCCCGGGGCGGCTTCCGGCGCGACCGGCGACTCGGACCAAGAAGGCCAGCTCGGCGCGCTGGACGTGGGCGTCGCCATCGCCGCCACTCGGCTCGCCAGAGAGGCGTCGCATTCGACCACGTGCCCCAGGCACGGCACTCGAGATCGAAGGGCTTCGACCTCCATGGCCCAGATCTCCCGGAGCTCGATGTCGTCCCCCAGCTCATTGGTGTCGACGAAGAGCGTGAGCCGCTCACACCGACGGAGCCAAGGCGCCAGCCACTCGAGTCGATTCCAAAGATGGAGCGGCAACACCACCGCCAAGGTCGGCGGAGGCTCCAGGGTCGGCCCCAGGAGCTCCCCTCGCGGTGCGGACCAGAACCGCGACCTGAGCGACGAGGTTCCGAAACGGAAGGTCAAATCCTCCAGAAAAAGAAGTCCGACCGGAGGCTCCATTGCGAGACCCTAGTACCCTCCCGAGATTCTGTCCGGTTCAGACGCCCCGCTCGGTCGTGGGGCGGAAGTATAAGTGCCTTCGATGGGCATGTCGGAGCTCCTCTGCCCAGTTCACATACCTTTCCCTTGGGGAAGCGGGCGCCGGGGAGGAGGATGCCTGGGGTCTCACCGTCGACCTCTGTCCCCTGCCGACGCGGTCGGCCCAGGGGCGACGAGAAACCGCATCACCTCCTTCTTCGGCTGCCTCCTTTCCTTGCTTCCACTCGGGGTGGACCCGCACGAAGAGCGGCCCGCAGGAGCTCGACCTTCGACGGCGCCCGGCCGACCGATAGCTCGTCCCCAGCGAGCGCCCGGTCGAGGAGCCATTCTGCTTCGCGCGTTCGATAGCCCATCGACGTGAGCAGCCCGGCTACCTCTTCTCGGAGCGCAGCCTCGGCAGCGTGGCTCCGCGGAGCCAATTCGTCGCGGCGCGCACCCTCGCCGCGTTGGCTCCGCGGAGCCAATTCGTCGCGGCGCGCACCCTCGCCGCATTGGCTCCGCGGAGCCAGACCCGCGGTCGGGTCGGGCGACTTCACCGGGTCATCTCCCGCCGCCGGTCGCAGCGCCTCTCGAGCGAAGCGCTCGCTACCGGTGCCCGCCACGACGGCCTCGAAGTGTTGCGACGCGCTCGCACAACGAGCGGTGTCCGCGGCGCCACCGATGGCCCCGTAGGGCTGCCCGTCCGCCCGCTCGAAGCGGAGGTCGCCCTCGTGCCGACGGACGACCAGTCGCCCCCGATGAGCGGCGTCGTGGTGCACCGAGCAGAGACTCGCCAGGTTGGCGAGCTCGTGGCCGCCACCTTCGACCTGCCGGTCGATGTGATGCACATCCACGAACGCCGCGTGCCGGCAGCCGGGCACCGCGCACTTGCCCTCGTCCCGGCGCAGCACCGCCCGCCGTGTCGCCGGTGGCACCGTCTGCGCCGCGCGCTCGCCAGCACGAAGGACCTGTGCGTCGCAGAGCGCGACCTCGCCGACCACCGGGTCGACCGGGACCAGCCCCTCGGCGCCCGACTCCCGCTCGGTGGCTCCGCAGCGGTCGCAGACCGTCAGCTTCACCTGGTGCGGCGAGGACTCCCGCTCGCCCGCCTCACTGCCACGAAGGAAGGCGTCGAAGAGCATCTTCGCCAGCGTCTCGTCGTCGACCGAGTGGCCGAGCCGCTGAGCGGCGACGCTCCGCACCTCCGCGAGTCGCGACGCCTCGCTGCCGCTCATCTCCAGCACCACCCGAACGCGCTGCTCTTCGAAGGGCGCCGGCGCGTCGGTCGGCCGCGCTCCGCGCCGATGGCGCATCACCACCTGCTGCACCTCGTGGCCGGTGCGGCGGACCCCGCCTGTGGTCGCCCAGGCGATCCACTCGTTCTCCTCGGCTGGCGTCGCGACGCGGGACAGCTCCCGCACCACCGTGTAGGTCAGCTCGCCCCGAGCCCAGCGCTCCCGCATCTCGGGTAGCGAACGCATCGCACTGGCTACGCGGAGCCGCTCGCGAGTCTGCCGACCACCCCAGCCGAAGAGCCGAGCACCGTACTCCTGGATGGAGCCGAGCCCGAGCAGCTCGTAGGCACGAGTCTCCGCCGCGATCAGCAGCGGCTCGAGCAGCGCGACATCGTCGGCCGCCCGCCGGCGCGCGATCGCCACCAAGGCTTCGTGTGCCGAGTCCCGATCGAGTACCGCTCGAAGCGGCCGCCCGTACGATTCGTGACTCTCCCGCAGGCAGAGTGCTGCGCCCATTCGTCCCTCCTCCCCACGCGGGTGCATCCGCGCGCGCAGGTACGGAGTACCGCGCGGGTGTGACACTGAGAGTGGCTCCGGGGAGCCATTCACGACGGCAGTGAGCCCTCCTTGGCGTGTTGCCTGGCCGTGGCCACCGCACGTGCCTCCCAATTGGAAGAAGAGCGGATCCCAACGGCCCTGTTTGCGGCCGTGACCAGCCCCTCAGCGGTCGAACACTGCTCCTTCTTCGAAATCGATAAGGCCCTGCTCGGTATGCTGCTCGAGCCAAGCGAAGACTGGTTCGTCATCGGTGTCGGGCGGAATGTCCACGGCCACGAGTTCGTAGACCCCGGCCGACTCCACGACGCAACCGAGTTGGTGCAACGCTCGCTTCGCCCGTTCGGTCTGCCCCTCCGCGAAACCCACGACACGGATGGTTTGGTGTCCCATCTGGGTGACCACCCGGTGGAGCTCGAGATCCGTCGGCCCGTCCGCAGCCGGCCGCAGCTCCACCACATCGTCGAGGCTGACGCCCTGGATGAAGAAGGGCACGTTGTCGACGCGGGCCAGGCCATTGGCGAGCGGCTCGACCCAGACTGTCTCGACGGCGACCGGAGGCCAGCCGTCCGACTCTCGCGGCAGTCGAACGAACACTCGAATTCGTCTTCCAGAGGGCTGCATCACGCGGTGGTTTCGTGGAGTGTAGCTCCGTTCCATCGTGGATCGCGGTGGCCGGCCCGGGGTTCCGATTGGGGCAACATAGACGGCACCATCGCCTCACGAGGTGCTCCACATAGGCCTCGCCGTGGAGAACGGCTGGCCGTCGCGGTCGTAGCAATGTGTGACGACGGTGAGTCCGCTGTCCACGATGCTACATTCGGCCCATGGGGTTTAGAGTGAGTTGGATCGCTAGCCGCGGAGACACCGCGGCCCTCTTGGCATCGGCTGGCGTCGAGCGAACGGAGGAGCGCCATGAGTTCGCCGAGGAGGGCCTGTACCTCCTCTCCCTTCAGAGCCCTTCGTCCTGGCGCTTCCTAGTCGCGATGGGTTGGGATCACCTGGACCGGCTCAGCGAAGCAATCGCCGCAACCGCGTCGAAGGGTAGCGAGGCGCTCTTCTTCGTGGCGCTCGACACCACCATGGACACCCAGCTGGTCGCGTACCGAGACGGACGCGAGCTCTGGTCCATCGCGTGCTCGCCCGACGGTGAGGGGCTCCACACGACGGGGGACCTTCCGTCGCTTGCTCGGCCGCTCATCGAGGCAGCAATCACCGACCAGACGGAGGCCGATCTCGGCGACGGCGGTGTCGACCTCCTCTACGACGTCCCCGCCAGGATCGCGCACGCCATCACTGGCTTCCGGCACGACCTGGACCCAGTCAGCGACGAGAGTGAACCCTTTGTGGTTCTCCGCTAACGCCGGTGAGGTCGGCTACGAGCTCTGCGCGGGAAGTGCCGGGAGCAGTGAGCTCTCGCCGAGCTGTACCCTCACCCGAGTGCGCAGGTACTCGTCCGAAGACGCGCGGCAGATTTCAGTGACGCGAGCGATCCTGCCGGCAAGCTCGTCAGCCATGGGTGTGCCCAGTCCGAGCCAGGGCAGTATCTGTCGTCGTAGCGGCAGGTGTTCCGTGGCCAAGAAGGTATCCAGCAACTCGGCCTGACCAAGCACAGGTACCTCCTGGGCCTCGGACGAGAACTTCGAAGCGTCCGCAGTCGCCCAGTAGAGTGCCGCCAACGCCCCCGTACGTTCGCTCGGCTGACCCTCGCGGAAGATTCGAATGAGTGCGCCCATGACCCGTGCAGGGCCAGCGCAGCGCAGGGCAGGGCGGACGAATGATCGGTTGAAGCTCGGGTTGGGCTCGTTGACCGCCGCCGTGATCATCGAACCTAGGAGTCGCTTGGGCGTGACACCGTCGAGGGCTGCGGCCGCAAAGAAGCGCGGTTCGCGCTCGGAGCCCTCGAGCGTGGCGGCGAACCAGGCCTTGGCCTCCGCCTGCGACTCCCGCGATTGGATCAGTCTGCGCGCACCTCTCACGGCCGATTGCCTGGCGTTCGCCGCGTCCTGCCCCGGCTGACCGCGGGCAGCGCGCCACTGCTGGCACAGGCTCCGGAGTGTCTCCCCGACGGCTGCGGCCATGAACGACATCGTACCAGGGACGAGGATCGAGACCGACGCATCAGAGACGGCATCAGCTCCTCCTACGGCTGGCTCCTCTCCCTGCTTCCACCTGCGGTGGCCCCGCGCGAAGGGCGGCCGTGCAGCCCCGCAGTGATACCGTTCACCCATGCCGATGAGGGCTTTCGGTTTCGCGGTGGGTGGCGAGGTTCCGCCTTCCGCGCTGGTCGCTGCGTTCATCGAGGTCATGGGTCGCTGCGGCTGGACCGACCAGACTCGGGGGACCTCGTCCGAGCGTCTCACCGGCTACGCGAGCCGCGTCGGGCGCGACGCCTGGATCATCATCGACGGCACTGGGCCGGTTCCGCGCTCGGTCGCCGCCTCCATAGCCGAGAGCTTGGGCAAGGTCGTCACCTGCCACTGGGTCGAGATCTCCGATCGAGCGCACCCAGAATCCGACGAGGGGTACTGGTACCAGGCGACTTCCGTCCGGGCATCACCGACGGGGCAAGAGTCACCATGTTCCAGCGTGCTGGACGAGCTCCAACCCGACGAAGCCAACTTCGGTGATTTCGGCGAGACGCTACGGCAGCTCCTCGAGATGGCCGTCGACGGAGCTTCTGGTGAGCGAGCAGACTGGCAGGACCTCGGGCTACGCCTGCCTCAATCGCAGCTTCCGGACCGACTCGCCGACCTGGCCCGTCAGATCCGCGAGTGTGGCCACTGGACCGTAACCGCCATGGGTGATCGTCGTCAGGCAAGGCTCGTGCTGCCGGACGGCTCTCGTCGCATCAGCGTTCTCACGCCGGATGAAGTCGTCGCGGTCGCGGCCGAATGCGGTGTCGAGCCGAGCTGACCTTTGTCTTCTCCACGGACTAGAAGTCCGTGTTCATCAGCGTCCCAACCTTCTCACCGAGCCGGGCGGACACTTCGTCGTTCCACTCGGCAGCCAACCCTGGCCTCCAGGTTGCTGGAGTGCCGCGGAGCAAGCGAAGGGGCTCGAACCGCTGGTGAGGTAGCTGTTCAGGCCGATGCGACCGGCTTCCGCGGTGGCGGGAGGCAAATGCCTGTCGTACTCGACGTGCACTCGGTCGGCCGAAGTGCTTCAGTGAGCACGAGATGGTCATTCACGACTTCTACTCGGGGTTCGAGGGCGAGCCGGAGTGTCGGATCTCACTGGCATCGGACCGGGGCGTCGAAGAGGAGCTGCACGTATGGAGTGGCTACTTCGACGCGCTGATGGCGTCGTTGGTCACCATCGATGGCCAGTGGCGAGGAGTAGCGCTTCATCATCACGCGCATACAGGGTGGAACGAGTTGGGCGTGCGTCGGTGGACGGACCCCGATGTGGTCGATTCACGGCGGCAGCTCGAAGTCGCTCTCATGGTCCTCACGGACTCGAGAGCACGAGACTCAAAAGCTCGAGAGGTTGGCTGGCTCTGGGTGAACCTCCTCCAGCGAGCAGAAGCGGAGCCGTCGCTCGGTGTTCGGGTGGAGTACCTGTGAACGCGCCCAGCGCCGTTGCGGTGCATCTCGCTGGGTCGCCATGGTTCGCTAGCTGGTTGAACCCGCTGGCGCGGGGTCGAGCATGGCCATGGTGATGGTGGTCGCGGCGTTGAGTCTGGCCTGCCGAATCGCGGCGATGATCGCCGCTGCGAGCGCAGCTCGCTTTCGCTTCGCCACCTGGCGTGAGGCGGGTCGGAGTCAGTTGCAGTGGACGATCGGCCCACTCCTTGGTGCCCTGGTGTTCGCTCCGCTCGGCTTGCTCATTGCGATTGGCTATTTCGCACGAGTTCGTCCGGTGCTCCGGGAGCTCGGGCGTCGGGACCTGCCCAAGTCGTTCTGATACCGGGCTGGTCTACCGCGCGATCGTCACCAACGCCTCATGTGCCGAATCACGACCGAGCGCGTAGATGACACCGTGAGTGGCTCCGAGGAGCCATCGAGTCAGCGCTGACTCTCGTCGTGCGAAGGGGTGACGATGCGGAAGGGTACTGGGATAACATCGCTCATATGCGCGCTATGGTTCTATTCGTGCTCCTTCTGGCCTCATCGCTGGTTCCGCTGCCGGCGACGGCCTGCACTTGCATGCGGCCGCCGTTCCTATCGGCGCTTGGGGCGGCCGATGTCGTCGCTGACATACGCGTGCTGGAGGTGCGGGCGGATCAGGGACCGCTGTCCGGGAGGCAGGCGATGCTCTATCGCATCGAGCGCATTTTCAAAGGACCACCAGACCTCGAGGAGGGATCGGAGGTGTGGGTCTCCCACCATACCTGCACCAGCATGCCCTACCCCTCGACCGAGGTGGGCGGCCGGCGCATCTGGTTCATGAGCCGGGAGGGCGGGCGCCTGAGCCACGACTACTGCTCGACATCGCTCGACTCGGCCGGGCCGCTGCCCCTGGTGCTGTTGCAGGCGCGTGCTCGATGGCTGGCGAGCCGATGAGAGCCTCGCTGCTCTTGCTCGCATGGATGACGGGGTGCGCGCTGCGGGGCCCCGCGATCGTTCTCCCGGAGAGCCAACGATGGACTGACGACGAGACGTGGACCGAGTCGCCCCTCGACGACGCGCTCGCGGAGCCGGTGAGCGGCTGCCACATCCGAGTCGAAACCGTGGGTGAGGGGCGCAGGATTCGCGAACGGTGGGAGTCGCCGGACTGGTCGCTCGTGATTGCCCAAGGGGACCAGGAAGCGACCCAGGTGCGCGCCCGAGTCACCCGGCGGCACGCGCAGCTCGAGGCGTTCGCCTCGCTCTCCGCTGATGCGGACTTCGATCGAAGGGGGATCCTGCAACTGCTCGCGCACCCTCCGCGCCGGGGGGATCCGCGGTTCCTCAGCCTGGCCCGCGTGTACCAGGAGGAGCGCTACGGCCGTACGACACTGTTGGAAGAGTACGGCTTGCCAGAGCTCGTATCGAGACTGCAGACCCAGGAGCGCGATGGCGGCGTGATCGCCGAGACCCGGTTGCTCTGGAAAACCGGGCGCTCCGCTCGCCGGGCCTGGGTGGATGACGAGGGACGCCATCAGGAGTGGCACACGCGCCGCGATGGCTCCGCGGGCGATTACACGTCGGTCGTCCTGGAGGAACGAAACGAGGCCGGCCAGGTCGTGAGTGAACGGTGGGACGAAACGGGGCCCGATGGGTCACACGACTGGATGATCGGCTATGACTATGACGGCGACGGCCGACTGCTGACACCCGAGCCCTACGAACGAAGAGCGGACGAGCTCGAGATCGAAATCGAGCGCGATGGTGCGGGGAACCCGACGCGCGTGGTCGTCCGAGGCCGATACGAGATGGAAGGGGTGTGGGACCATGGCCGGCTCGTGCGCGCGTCGACACGCTCGAGCTGGGAACACGCGCGGTTTGCCTTCGAGACGCTGACTCGCAGCTACGACAGCGACGGCCGCCTCACTCGATCGGTCCTCTCGCAACAGCCGTCCGAGGGCCCGGCGCTTCGCTCCGTGATGACGATTCGCTACGAGGGCTGCGCCGCGGACGTCCAGGTCATGTGGGACCCGGCGCACATCTCCCCTCTCGAGATCGCGTTCGACGAACGGTAGGGCGCTTCCGCAGTAGTCGCATCGCGCTCAGAGCAGCACCATGCAGCGGTCGCGGGGGCCGACCCAGTTCACGAGGTTCGACCACAGCTGAGCGATCATCGGCATGGCCGACCACTCCGAGTCGTACTGGATCCACTCGTCGCCCCAGACGAACGCGCGGCCCATGTCGAGCTCGAGCGCCATGCCGACCGAGCGGCCCGCGACCTGCGCCACGTCCACGCCGCTCGGCGCGGTCACGTGGTAGCCGCCGAGGAACGTGACCGAGGCCACGCCTTCGGAGATCGGGTGGGTGGCCCAGGTGTCCGCCGGTCCGTTGATGAGGCCTTCGTCGTAGGAAGCGCCGAGCTCGGCGAGGAGCGTGTTCGCGCGGGGTCGGTCGGTGCCGCCGTTGTGGCCGGTCATCACGATGAGTCCGCCGCCCTCGTCGACGAAGGCGCGCAGCGTCGCGGCCTCGGCTGCCGTGTACTCGCGAGGCAGGTTGTCGACGATCACGATGTCGAAGGTCGCGAGCGCGTCGGCGGTCAGCTCTTCCGCGGGGTCCGTTCCGAACCGCGTCGTCGCCGTGCCTCGGTCTTCGAGCCACGCCTGGAACGTGCTCGACGCGAGCGAGCCCGGTCCGCCCAAGACGCCGATCGTGAGGCAATCGCAGAAGCCGTCGCCGGCGACGTCCACGTCGTCGACGCGACCGTTGCAGTCGTCATCGATGAGGTTGCACGTGACCTCCGGCGACTCGGTGGGCTCACAGACCGGCCCGGTGTCCGGCGGGGGACCCGAGTCCACGCCGCCGCCCGCGTCGCGCTCCCCGCCGGCGTCGGAGCCACCGGCGTCCACCGCCGGCACGCACTCGCCATCGATGCAGGTGCCGCCGGTGCACTCGGCCGATGTGCTGCACTCGGAGCCTGGGGTGCTCGGGTCGCACGCCGTGAGTGAGGCGAGCAGACCAGCGACCACGAGCAAACGCGCCACGGGCGCGCCCTGGAGGATGCCGAGCATTGGGGGAGTGTAGATCCTTCGAGGGTCGAGGGCGGTGCTCGATGTCGACCACCCCACAGCCGGAATCGCCAGGGTACCGTTCGCTCGAGCGCCCTCGATCCAAGTGTCACCGGGCTCGGGGGTCAGTCGGGCCGTGCGTCTCTCGCTCGTTCTCACACTCGTTCTCGCTTGCGGATCTGCGCCCGCGCCTCGGGGTGTGGTGGCTCCAACGGCCCCCGCGATGCCGTCGACCGACCGACCGCGCCGAGTGGAGGTCTTCTTCTGGGAAGCCGTGCGGACGAAGGACGGGAGGGACTGCGGTGCGATCGTCGACGTGCGGGTCTGCTTTCGTGGAAACGCGGTCGACTCCGTTCGACGCGACGTGGGTCGTGACTGGTCGATCGAAGCGCACCACGCGGCCGGCACACTCTTTCGAGACGAGGTCTCCGGCGACCGGTTTCGAAGCGAGCGCTTCACCGGTGAAGCACAGCGGGTGGCGCTCGAGACCGGGCCGTTGGACGGCGGGCGACTCACCATCCAAGACGACGACCTCTGGGTCTGGAACGGGGTCGACTTCGAGCTCGCAATGCTCCCCGGGCGGGTGGTGACCGCCGCGCTCGATGGAGAGGAAGTCGAGGCCCTGGTCGAGCCCGGGGTCGTCTGGCGAGGCGAGCCCACCGACTGGAACATGCTCCGTTGGAAGGAGACGCACTACGCGCCCGACGGGGTCGGCATGCTGCGCGGCGCGGAGCTCGCCCGTCGCGAGGCGGCTGCTGCTCGCGTGCAGGCCCTGGTGAACGACATGCTGCGCACGGGCGAGCTCGAGTTGGGGCGTCGTTCCGGCGAGCGTCGCGCGGAGGAGCGGCACGACCTCGCCTGGAGCTGGTCCTCCGCGCCGGCTCGACCGGAGCTAGTGCTCGATGGCGTGTTGCCGGCCTTCGGCCAACGGCGGAACGCGGACCTCCTTTGGGACATCGGAGCCAGTGGCTTCGGTCTGGTGCGTCAGGGCTCCAACGAACTCGGCACGGCAACGCGTGTGGAGTGGATGGGGCTGGATCGCGACGGGCACTCGTTCCTCACAGTCGGCGAGACTCCGGCGGCGTCCGTTCGCACCCATGGGCCCGTGCTGGCGGCGCACCCAGGATGGGTGCTTCGAGCCGAGTTCGCCGACAGGGAGGAGTCGTTCGACGGCGAAGAGCACGAGTGCGACCTGGTTCTCATCCGGGCGAACGCGCAGCCCTTTCGCCGTCGCTGGCATCGATGCGCCGTCGGTAGTCTCGGAGCGCTGAGTCTGCCGCTGAGCGATGGGCGAACCGGGGTGTTGGTTCACGATGGCGCGTACCGGCAGCTCCTCGAGATCGACTCGGCGGGCCGGCTGCTGGGCGAGCGGTCGATCCTCGGGCCGTACGAGCACCGAGACGAGTGGATACAAGAGGTCCACGGCCAGCTGGCCCACGTGGTCGCGCGCGGCACTCACGCGAAGGCACACTTCGTGGATGGTGCGAACCGGATCATCGAGAGGCTGCGAGCGCCCGCAGCGCGGTGCTCCGATGACACGGGAGAGATCGTGGCCGCGAGCCATCTCGCGCCGCGGGCGAATGTCGATGGCAGCACGGATGACCGGTTGCCCGAGCCCCGGCTCTGGCGGTCCCACTGGATCGCGCGAGCGTCGTCCGGCACCTGCGTGCGCGCTGGATTCTCACTCCACCCCCGGCTCGCGTGGTGGGCGGACGGGCAAGGGATCCGTGGCTGGCGATGGGACGCGCGGTACGGGCCCGCGTCGATGCACGAAGGTGTGGAGGCCGAGCGAATCCATGGGTACTCGGCATCGATCGCGACGCGGGACTCGGAGCTCTTCGTGCTGATGATCGACGAGAGATCGGTGCGCGTGCTCCGTGTGAACGGCCCGGTGATGGACGAGCTCGCGGTTCCCAGGGAGCTGGCGGATCCTCACGACCCGCCGCGGCTCGGTCCCGACGGAGCGCTGGAGGCCGGAGGCTCCGGTGACGACGACTGGCCACTCGTCGCGGGTCGCAGCGGCTCACCTGCTCTGGGCATGTTGATGCGCTCGGGCTCCCTCCCTTCTGCGGAGAGCTGCGCGCGAGTGGAGTTGCGTGACTCGTCGACGCTCACCCCACCCATCGGCTGTCGTGACTCCGCGTTCGCGGTGTCGGCGGACGAGCGGCTCGTGGCATATCACGGTCGTGTGATCGGGGCGGAGAACCCGTCGCACGTGCGGATCGCGCGACGAGTCGGCGACCGCTGGGCGGAGTGGGGAGCTCCCCTCGAGGAGCGTCGCCCACTGAGCGGCATCTGGGTCGACGACGCTCTGTACCTGGTGGCGCACGACGGCGAACGATGGCTCCTGCGGACCTTCCGGCATGGGCGCTGGTCGACCCGAGCGTTGGTGCCGAGTGGTGGGCGATCCGACCCCGAGCGCGCGCCTCGTGGCACGGCCCGACGGTGAGCCTCAGCGACCCGGCGGCTCTTCGTCGGCTGCGGCCGCGGCGGCGATCTGCTCCCAGACCCAGTTGGCCAGCTCGGTGACGGTGAAGCCGGGGATCGGGCCGAGGAGCGTGAGGTCTTCCTGGTAGTTGGTCATCCGCTGGTAGTCGAGCTCGAGCCCGAAGGTCTCCTCGAGCGCCATCAGCACGCACTCGAGGTCCAGCTGATCCTGCTGGAGATCGTCGACGAGCTTGGACTCGGGCGAGATGTTGGCGACCTCGCGGCCCGTCTGCTCCGCCAGCACTGCGTGCACGTCACGAAGGACCGCCGCGTTCTCCGGCACGACCTTGGGCTCGCGCGCGGCGTGCTCTTCGCGCTCGGCGCGGCTGCGCGCTCGGGCCGCGAGGGTGGTGAGCCCGCGCTCGAACTGCGCCAGGGCGTCGCCCACCGTGGCGATGGAGCCGGGGTTCTGGAGCGGGATCGGCTCGGTCACGAAGTCGAGGCCGCTCATGTGGAAGTAGTCGAGCTCGGCCGCCATCTCTTGCAGACACTCGACGAGCGCCTCGCGCTCCTCGGCGTCGTCCGGGTCTTCCAGGAACGGAGTCTCGGGGCTCACCTCCTCGACCCGGCGGAAGAGCGCGTCTTGCGCGATGCTCTCCAGTACGGCCTGGAGCGCCTCGTCGCGCACGGCGGCCTCGAGCGGGACGTAGGGGTAGGGGCGGAAGTCGCGGCCGGGCAGCTCGCCGGCCTCCCGTGCCGAGGCGACCCAACCCGCCGCTTCGGTGGGCGCCTCCCCACTGACGAAGCGCCGCAAGCGCTCCTGCATCTCCGCCCCGGTCTGCGCCACGGCGTAGCGCTTGTCCGCCGCGGATTCGAATACGAGGAGCCCATCGACATACGCCGTGAGAGACTCGTCGTCGGACCGCCGGACGTACGCCTGCGCGTGCTCGTCGTCGGGAGTGTCGAACTCCTCGGTGAGCATCTGCGCAACGAGCCTTCGCAGGGCGTCATCGATGCGATCGGCGGGCACCGGTTCCTGGCCGCCCCCGCGGTAGCCAACATGCACGTTCATGGCGCGGGAACGTAGCAGAGGACCACGAGCTGGGGTCGCCGAGTCGATTCCGCGCGAAGCGACCCGGTCGACGATCCTCTCCAATGCCGAAGGCGAGAGCTCGAGCCGCGCCTCTTCGTCCGCGAGACCCGCCCAGCGCTCTTCGGGCTCCAGCTCGAACACCCAAAGGCACGCTCGTCCTCCCGGAGCGCTTCGCAGACCTGCCGGATCCGCCCCGCGACCTCGTCGCCCGACAATGCGTGCAGCAGCAGCAGCAGCACCAGCACCGAAGGCGGGCGCCTTGGGGCGCTGGCGGCGGGAAGGGGGCACCGAGCCGCGGTCACACCTGCTTCGGGCTGCTGCTCGAACTCTCGCTTGCCCGACAGTCAGAGCGGTCGGCGGAAGCAGGCGAAGGCACCGTTCGATACCGCAAGCTCCCACCCTTCAGCTCCAGCCCGATTGCCGGCTTGCATCACGAACTGAGCGGCCGCCGCCGGACTTCCGACGCGGGCCGACTCGCAGTAGACCTCCCAGCGCTGAACGTCCTGGGATCGTGCGGTTGGCGGGTTCATCACGAGGGGGGCGGCGAGACAGCCCGCCACAAAGGCGAAGAGGAATCCGAGAGCGTACCGTTTGTTCATTCGTCGATGGTTGCACAGTGGAGGCCCTGTGACCGGCCACCGGGGGGCGTTCGAGCAGGAGCCCAGCGAACCGTTCGGCCGACGTGAAGTATCTCCTGTTCATTCCGGTCGCAGCGCGTCGGGCGGGGCGCTTCGCTCGAGCTCTCGTGCGAGCCGTTCACTGAGCGTGATGTCGAATGCACGCTCGAGCGCCGGTGGGCCCGGTGAGGGTCGAAGGCCTGAGGCTCTCGTGCGGAGGCGGGCCCCACCAATGGCTCCGCGAAGTCTGGTCCGAACAGCCAGAGCTCTTCCCCTGGGATCCGAGGGGGGCGTGGTTTGCCCGTACTGGCCTCGAAGCGAGTCACCTGGCGAGTACGGAGGTGGCAGCGGGCCCGGTCGAGCTCGAGCTCGGTGCCATCGGCGAGTTCGATTGGAAGTTCCGATGAGCCATCGGAGAGAGAAATCCGACTCACTCGGTAACCCCGTTCGAGCGTCTCCAGTTTCCGGCCGAGAGCGTTGCCGAGGTAGGCCGAGAGGAAGGCGGGGACCAGCCAGAACGCCGTGCTCCACGCAGGCCGAAGCAGGAGGCTCGCCAAGAGGATCCCGAACGCGAGGGGGGGCCCGAAATAGCACACCACCGTCTGTGCTTTGGCGACTCGGCGCCCACGGGACCCGAGACCCGGTCGGGGCTCGAAGCGCGCCTCGACCGAATCGGGAGTCGACCCTTCCCGGTAGCCGACCTCGGGGGAGCTCACGTCCACGATCTCGAAGGGCAGGCCGGCGAGGCTCGACTTGGCCCAAGCCTCTCGGTGGCGCCGGCAGACCTCCGCTAGCAACTGGACCCGCTTGGTGAGCGGCTCTCCCCGACGCCATTCGGTGCTTTCGTCCAGCTCGGCAGCGGTCCTGCGACCCCCCTGAGCGAGTGCCTCGCGCACCCGCCATTCGTCGCCCTCCACCATGGTCCCGTCGGGCTCGAAGCGGAGATCGCAGGAATGACAGCGGAGAACTCGGTCCTCGCCGCGCCAGGGTAGCGCTCGCCGGTTGCATCGCGGGCAGCGCTCCACCACCCCGGTCACGAGCGGAGCCTACGCGGATGGGTCCCGTGGGGCGCCTGCTCGATCATCTCTCGAGCTGCATGCTGCAGCTCGAGGGAAGGGTGAGGGCCGGATCGTCGAACTGAGCGCAGGTCAGCGATCTCCGTGAGCATCTGGTTCCGATCCAAGAGCCGGCGGCCACCCCGGTCGAGCTCGACTTCGCGGCGAAAGGGCACGGCACATTGCCCGGCCACCGAAGTAGAAGACTTGGACCGCAGGGAGTCGCTCAGCGGGGTCAGCGACGGTAGTAAGGGTAGCTGACGCGATATTCGGCGCGGGAGAACGGCCGCAACGAGAGGCGGGTCTCCAGGGCAGCCTTCACGCAGTCCTGGGCCGCGGGGTAGCCGGAGGCTTCGATGGCGCTCGGATGCCCGTCCGAGCCGCGGAAGGTGACCCTGACCTGCACCATCTGCCCTGGCGGCAGGCAGCTCTCGACCGCCGGTCGCGCCGCGGCAAAGACGGAGGAGATCTCCTCTCGAGTTGGCTGGGTCTGGGTCACGCCCGGCTCGGAAGTGGGGGCCGCGTCCGGCGTCCCGTCGGCGGCGGGAGGCGCGCTCGGTTCGTCGCCGCCGCCGCAGCGAATGCGTCGCTCGCCGTACCATGCGAGGAGTCCCCCTTCGGATCGCATGCGCCCGAGGAGCTCGTCGACGAAGGTGTTCTGGGTCACGACGCCGGCTCGGACGGCGGCCTCGTACCAGCGGAGCCCGGACTCCATGCCCGCGACCTGCACCTCCCTGGACTCGGGTTCGGCATGGGGATGCTCGATGAGATACGCGGTCATCCCGAAGAGATAGCCAGGCGTGAGCGCCGGACCTGGGTCGCCTCCGGTACCTTCGCGCTGGGCCAAATGGCTGAGGATCGGGCAGATGGTCACGTGGACATCCGGGGACTCCGCGACCCAGGCCAGCATCGCCGCGGTCGTGGACATGTCGGTGTCGTTCTCCGGAACCTCTACGTAGGGATTCTGCTCCCATCGCCGAATGAAATGCGCAATGGCTTCGAGCTGCTCGCGCGATTGGTGGGCACCCAGCGGGAGGAGCAGCTCCGAGAAGGGCGGAGTCCGGCTCGCCGTTCCGCCCGTCGATGCCACCGGGGTGCCACCAGCCCAATCCGGAGGCGGCTCTTCCGAGCCACCGCAGGCGGCGAAGAACCCACTGAGAGTGAGGGCGAGAGCGACCGGAAGTCCCGACTTCATCATGACGTGTGCGATACCATGAGTTCCGGCAACGGGTCTGCTCTCTCGCGCGTGGCCCACGGCCCGATGAGCCGGTCCGAGCTCCGCTCCAACGACCCCTCCCCCGCTTGGGTGAGTCCGACCATTTCTCGAAATGCAGCCCTGGCCGACGGTCCCGATCTCACCCAGGATGAGGGCACGTGGCGAAGCGCGAGTGGCAGTTCGATCTGGATGGCGTCACCTATGGAGTGCGGATGCAGCACTCCATGTGGGTCGACGACCCTCGCGTGTGGGTGAACGGACAGCCAGCCGCGCTCGAGCCGCAGGTCCCGTTTACGCTGACCGACTGGACCAACGACTACCTCTTCGAGATCGGCGAGCGCCGAGCGCGCCTGTCGATTCGCCAGCACGGAATCGGGTACAGCTATCGGCTGGTCATCGATGGCTTTGACGCTGCCACCGGTCAGCCCGCTCGGACCAGCCCCGCAAGGCCCATTCGGTTGCCCTTGGAGGAGCTCGCGACGAAGTACCCCCGGTTCGCCGCGGGGTCGTGTCTCACGGTGCTCGTCGCCTTCTTCGCGGTGGGCATCGCATTTTTCATCTTCAGCAGCCGCTACGGGGTGACGGACACGGAGGTCACGCTTGCCGAGCTGCACCTCGTTCCCGATGGGACCTGGGTCGATGTGGTCGACCTCGATTGCGACGCCATGATCGGAGGTCGCCTGGTGGCGAAGCGTCTATCAGACGGCTCCATGCTGGTGATCCGCGGTCCCTGCTTTGGGCACAGTGGGGTCTACCGACGCGCACCCGAGGCATACGCTCGGCAAGTCCGTGAAGAGCTGGACCTACGAGACGACGTCGTCCTCCGCCGCTTGAGCACCAGACCCGGTCCCGCGAATGATCGTGTTGGTGCCTGGTTGTGCCTCACCTTTGCCAGCCTGTTTGGTCTGTTCGCTTGGGCAAGCAGCCGCGCGATTCTGGCCAGGCGGCGAAAGGCTTGGCCCACCCCCGCCGACTTCTGAGAGGTGCGGAGCGAGACGGCGCGAGAAGCGGATCGATGCTCGCAAGCGGATCGAGACGGGGGCCGATCATCAACCCCGTCTCGATCTCTCCGATCTCTCCGCGACCCATGCCAGCATCGCCGCGGTCGTGGACATGTCGGTGTCGTTCTCCGGAACCTCTACGTAGGGATTCTGCTCCCATCGCCGAATGAAACGCGCAATGGCCTCGAGCTGCTCGCACGATTGGTGGGCACCCAGCGGGAGGAGCAGCTCCGAGAAGGGCGGAGTCCGGCTCGCCGTTCCGCCCGTCGATGCCACAGAGCTGCCACCAGCCCAAGCCTGAGTCGGCTCTTCCGAGCCACCGCAGCCGGCGAAGACGCCACAGAGAGTGAGCGCGAGAGCCACCGGAAGTCCCGACTTCATCATGAAGTGCTCGATACCATGAGCGGGGGAAGAGGAGGTGGGTGCGTTTCGACATGTGCAATCTGGGCGGGGTCGGTGTAGTTGCCTCCGCATGGGTTCATGGGCCGCCTTCTATGTCGAGGATATCTCCGAGGAGCGGGTCGCCGAGGCGTGTGCGACGTGGCTCCGAGACCAGCGCGGCCTGTGGGCGCGGCTGACGGGTCGCGCGATCGGGCAGCGTGCCGGCGAGCTGTCGGAAGCGGAGAACTGGACGCTATGGAACCCGGGCGGGCGGCCGCGCCGCGTCGCCGTGGTGCGCCATTCGCCGCGTTGGGTGATGGTGTTCTACGGCAGCTTCTACGAGCCGAACGAGCTGGCCGTGCACGTCTCGACGGAGTTGGGAGCCCGGGTGGTCGACACCCAAGGGCAGAACACGTCCGACGCCTATCTGATTGCAATCCATGACGCAGGGCAGCGCACGCGTACGCTCGAGTTCTGCGAGGAGTGGATCACCAACGAGGGCACACCGCTGCCCGATGAGCCGGTTCCACTCGAGACGACCTTCAGCGACGAGCCCGACGAGCCCGGGTGGTTTCACGAGGAGGCGGTCCAGCGCTACATGGACCAGGTGTTCGGGATCCGTTGGTGGTCGTTTCCAGAAGCCAGCGAGGCGGTGCTCGTGGGCTGAGCACCGGTGCCCTCGCGTCCCGGCTCGCACGGCGCTGATCGTCGCGGGGGACATCGCGCGCGGCGCGTCGAGTCGTCAGGTGCCGGCGGCGAGTGCCGCGCGGACCATCGCGAGCACTGGCGCAGGCGTCTTGTCGACCGAGCGTCCGTCGAAGGGCGGCTTCGGGTCGTACTCGACGCCGAGCTGGATGCCCCGCGCCAGGTCTTCCGCGGCGATGCGCGCGATGAGCGCGAGCGCCAGATCGATGCCCGCGGACACGCCGGCAGCGATGGCCAGGCGGTCACCGGCGAAGACGTAGCGCGCCTGCGTCGGCGTGGAGCCGTGCTCGGCGAGCTCCTCGAGCCGCGACCAGTGCGTGGTCGCCTCCTTGCCCTCGAGCAGACCGGCGGCGGCCAAGATCATGGAGCCGGTGCACACCGAGACGGTCCACTTGGTGGTCGCGTGCACCTTTCGGAGCCACTCGAGCGTCGCGGGGTCCGCCTCGAGCGCGCGGGTCCCCGACCGCTCGATTTCTGCCATCGAGCACCTTTGGGGCTGACTCAGAGCGGCGCGTGCCGGACGCTCTCGACGATCTGCCGCACGAAGCTCGAGCGCAGGTCGGCGACCTCGTACCCGAGGGATGAACGGTGGAGCACATAGAAGGCCGCGGGCTGCTGCCGGCGGCCGACGACGTCGATGGGGTCGATCTCGATGACGCGCGGCCGAGGCTCGGGGTCCTGGGCCCGGGCGAGCGGCGCGGCGGAAGCCACGAGGACGAGGATGGTGAGGAGGCGGGTGAGCATGGGGGTCCCTTTCACCAGGCAAGTGTCCGGAGTGCTGCGACGCGGCTCACGACGCCGGGGGGCTGGATCGGGCGCCACTGGCGCGGATCGCGACGGGCCCGATCATCAACCCCGTCTCGAACTCTTCGGGCCGGGCGCGGCGCGCATGGCACCCCGCATCGACAGAGCGTTCCTTTCGCCCTCGACCCCGGGCGGAAGAATGGTAAGCATCGCTCGAGGAGAACATGACCAGAATGACCAGCCCCCTCGTACGCTTGAATCCGTCGACACTCTGGGACGCGACACGCAACCATCACTCGCAGGGGACGCTCGTCGAGATGGGGCGTGTGGCAGTTTTTTCTGGTCAAATCGCGAAACAGAAAGACACGGAGGGTGTTCCGTACTCCCTGCGAGAGCAAACCAGAATCGTTTGCCAGAACCTCGAGTACTGCCTTGACAGTATCGGGGCGGCACCCCGCGACATCGTCAGCCTGCGCGCCTATATCGTCGATTGGACACCGGACAAGGCCGCAGAGGTGTTCGAGCCGTTGGTCGCTTTCCTGGGCGACGCGATGCCCGCGATGACCGGGATCGGTGTGAGCGCGCTGTTTTCGCCAGAACTCAGGATCGAGATCGAGATGACGGCTCGGGTCCCCGATTAGGACCGGTCGGGCCAGTCCGTGCCAGGCGACGCGTGAGCCACGCGCCGGCATCAGACCTGCCCCACAGGGCCGACGCGCCGAGACCATGAAGCCTCTCGCGAGCTAGCTAGTACAAACGCCCTCTTCCTCCGGGGTGTGCGGGACCGGCCGAACCACCGTCTGCCTGGGCCTCGCGCGACGCGCTCCGAGGGCGAGCACATCTGGCGCATTCTCGTCCTCGGCTCCGCGGTTCCGGACGAATGGGCAAGAGTGCCGGACGTTCTCCCATTCTCGCCGCAGCCGGGAGTCCGCACGCTTCCAGTCATGAAGATATTCATCACTGGAGGCACCGGCTTCATCGGCTCGGCTATCGTTCGTGAGCTGCTGGAGGCTGGCCATCACGTCACTGGTCTCGCTCGCTCGGACGCGTCGGCAAGAGCTTTGACGCAGGCGGGCGGCGAGGTCGTGCGAGGCGAGCTTACGGACTTCGCCGCGCTGACGGCCGCGGCGCGAGCTAGCGACGGGGTCATCCACGTCGGCTTCGTTCACGACTTCTCCAAGTATGTGGAGATGTGCGCGCTCGACCGCCACGTGATCACTGCGCTCGGGGAGGGGCTCGTGGGATCCGACAAGCCCCTCGTCGCCACGGCGGGCGCAGTCGTGATCGGGGAGGGGCCGCTCCTCGAGACCGATCGGCACCCACCAGGCGCGACCGAGCACACCCCACGGGCCGCGTCCGAGGAGGCCGTCGATGCCCTCGTCGAACGAGGAGTCCGCGCCGGCATCGTCCGACCCTCGCCCTCGGTGCACGGCGAGGGAGACCACGGCTTCGTCCCGATGCTCATCGACATCGCGAAGGCGGCCGGCTTCTCGGCCTTCGTGGGCGACGGCAGCAACCGATGGAACGCCGTGCACCGCTTCGACGCGGCATGCGTGTTCACCCGTGCGCTCGCGAAGCTGGAGCCAGGGCAACGCTTCCACGCGGTGGCCGAGGCCGAGGTTCCCTTTCGCGACATCGCCGCCGCGATCGGGGAGCTCCTCGGGCTACCCGTTCGCTCGATACCAGAGGGAGACGCCGCAGCGCACTTCGGCTGGTTGAGCTGGGTGGTCGCGCTCGACTGTCCGGTCTCGAACGAACTGACGCGAGCGCGACTGGGTTGGCGCCCGACGCAGACCAGCTTAGTCGACGACCTCCGTGACCGCGCCTACGCTGCGTATCGGTGAAGGCACCCGACGAGAGCCTGGCGCGCGTCATTCGCTCGGTCGCAGGCGATCAGGAGGTCAGCCCGAGCGCGATCCCCGGTGTTGCCTGTGTCCGCCGGCCGACCACCGGACTCATGGAGAACCGACGTTGGCGAGCGTGCCTCGCGGTCGTTGCCGAGGGTACCAAGGAACTCGTCCTCGGTTCCGTGACCTACCGACTCTCGCCCGGTCACTGGACCCTGACGCCGGTACCGCTCCCCGTCACCAGCCGGATCGCCGGCGCTCCGTTCGGTTGCGTGATCGTCGAGCTCACCCCGTCCGACTTGGGGCGAATGGTGATGGCGATGGATCCGCGCGACGCGGAGCCCGGCGGGGTGGCCCCCGGCATCTTCATGGGAGAGGTCGACCCAGCAATGCGGGACGTGATCCACCGAATGTCGACGCTACTCGGCTCATGCGAAGCGGGCCGGGTGCTGGGAACGGGCTGCGTCTCGGAGCTTCTCTTCCACGTCCTGCGAGGAGCCACGGGACCGGCGATCCGGCGCTATCTGAGAGCCGATGGCGTCGCGCATCGAATCTGTGAGGCTGCGCTCCACATCGAGGCGCAGCTCGAACGACCGATCGATATCGAGGCGCTGTGCGTCGCGGCCCACGTGAGCCGGACCGTGTTTTACGAGCATTTCAAGCACATGACGTCGCTGAGCCCCGTGCAATACCAAAAACGTTTGCGCCTGCTGCGGGCCCAGCACCTGATGGTCCACGAGCACACGACTGCGGAGGACGCTGCGTTCCGCGTGGGCTACCAGAGCCCGTCACACTTCAGCCGCGACTACGCGCGACTCTTCGGGGAGCCTCCCCACCAGAACGCCACGAGGCTCCGAGAGCAGGGCAGGAGCGTGGAGGGCTAGCGCGCCCCTTCGCTCCGAGACCCCGAGTCTTTCCGCGGCGACGCGCTCCAGGCCAAGTTCGACGAGGCGCGCGCGGAGGTTCGCGACAAGTGAACGTCAGCTGGCGGCCCGTGGGCGTCGTCGCGAGGTTCTGCGACCTCTCTCGGTCTCCCGTCCCAACCCGTCCAGCTCAGGAGAGATCAGTGGCAGTCGCCGGTCTCCCTCTAGATGATTCGCGCATGCGGTCGCCCACCCTCGTTTTTGCCCTTCTGTTCCTCTTGCAGGCGGGCTGTGACTCGCCCGGCGAGGTCTCGATGGAGGCGGTGGATGCCTTCGTGGCCACCGAGGCGGAGGCGAGGGACGCTTTCTTCCGCACCGACTCCGGAGCCGCGGACGCTGCTGCGGCGCAGGACTCGGGCCCGGCGACCATCGACTCGGGAGTCCCCACGGTGGCGCCGATCTTTTCCGATGGCTTCGAGTCCGGCGACCTCGAGGGGGCCGAAGGGGGGAGCTGGTACGGCGGTGTGCGTCGGGGCGTCAGCGACGAGTTCGCCCGCACCGGGACCTACGCGCTTCGCTTCGACTACCCCGGCAACGAGGATCTGGCGGTCGACTCTTTCTCTGAGGTCCGGGCGACCTTCGCGGGGAACGACGCCCCGGAGATCTGGCTCGAGTGGTGGCTCTTCGTTCCAGCCAACTACGAGCACCGCGACGGCGACGGTGGCGACAACAACAAGTTCGTGATCGTGGGTTACGACGACAAGCTCCACGGAGGCTGGCAGGAACCCGGCGGGTGGACGACACGGATGGAGGTCCTCCCCGACAGTGCCGAGGGGGCCCATTCGCGGGGACGCATCGTCTACGGCAACGAGAGCACCGGGTTTTCTTCTGAGTACGATCTCGATGATCGTCGACCGTCTGGCGTGATCAGCGACCGCGACCGTGGCCGCTGGGTCCGCTACGGGTTCCATGTGCGCCTCGCCGAGTCGATCGAGGTCCGCGATGGCGAGGTTGCGCTCTACAAGGATGGCGAGCTGATGGCGGAGAACCTGGGCGTGCCACTCGCGGGCTTCGACTTCGCCAACCCGATCAACTGCTTCGAGCTGATGGGCTGGGCCAACAGCGGGTTCGACGAGGACACGGTCTTCTACATCGACGATGTCCGCGTCTACGCCGACGATCCGGGTTGGTAGCAGGGGCCCGGCTCACGAGGCTAGCCGGCCATTTCACCAACCACAGCGCCCGGCTACGGCGTCGTTCGCTGGACACCGCGACGAGAAAGACATGGGCGAGATGTTCGCCGTTCGGGTGACGGCTTCCCCGGTAAGTTCTCCGAACTCGCCCCCGCCGGTCAGCCGACTGGATCGGGCATCACCCGGAAGAACACCGGAAGCTCCCCGTCCGGCTTCACGAGAAACCGGTTGCCGGTCCCCAATCGAAGCACACGCCATGCGTCGGGGGACGCCACGTATCGCTCGAGGTCGCCCACCGAGCCATCGAAGTAGAAAGGCCTATCGCTCGTCTCCCACGAGTGGGCGGCCATGAATCCCACTCCGGAGAAGGATCGAAGGGCTGCCTCTGCGATCTCCACGAGAAGCCTCTGCGCCGCTCTCTGCTGTTCCGGGCTCCGTAGCCACGGGTCCAGCAGAGGTGCCGCCTCCCACACGGGAGCGGTGCGTGGACATCGAAAGACGAGCGAGTGTTGCGCCGACAACCACTCGGTGGTGGAAAGCCCCGGCTGGACCATCGGCTCCGCATGCTGAGAAGCGAGCCCGGCGTCGACCCCGAACGAGCGCGCGATCGCGACGAGCTCGCTGAAATGGTCATCACAGGTCCCACGGGGATCCCATAGCAAGAGCAGCAGGCTGCTCCCCGTGGTCATCGGCCATTCGATCATCATCGGACCTTCGAGGCTACTCGCAGAAATCGCCGGCGTGCTCCACGATGAAACTTCTCTGTGTCCTGCAGCCGGCTCATTGGGGGGAGCGTACCTCCCTCCCGGAGCAGACGCCTGGTCCGTCAGCGGGGGAGCAGCCTCGCGAAACCGTGGGCGAGGATGACGGGGTAGAGGGCCAGGTTCCGCGCCAGCGCACCGAGCTTCGACCATGGTGGCGCGGCGCCGCCGGTGGTGAGGGCGTGTGCGAGACGCCGTAGATGGGTGGGGCCGAAGGGGCCGTCGTGGAGCTGCGCGACGAGCGCCGCGGGTAGGGCGGCTGCGCCGTGGAGCGCGCCGACCCAGCCACCCACGATGGCTGCGTGCGTGTCGGTGTCCCCGCCGGCGCGGATGGCGCTCTCGATCGCTCGGAGGGGCTCCATGCCGAAGCGGATGAAGCAGAAGGTGCACAGGGCCATGGAGTGGACCACGAAGCCGGTGTTTCCCAGCGTGGCCACCTCTTCGGCCGTGGGCTCGGTGGACACCGCGAGCGCCCGCCCCGCGCGATGGCCGCCGCGAGCTCGGGGTGGCTCACCACCGACCGAGCGCGGTCGACGAGCGTCGCCAGGTCCTCGTCGCCCCCGCGGGCGCACTCGGCCGCGAGCTCCGCGACGTAGAGCGCCGCTTGCACCGCGCGCTCGTCGTCATGAGTCAGCCGCGCCAGCATGCGGCCCAGCCGTCTTCGTCGGTCGGGCGCACCTCGGAGATGGACGCCCAGGATCCCGGCCCGCATGGCCGCACCGTTGCCGGCCGAGCGCACACCAGGTCGCCGGGCCCCGAAGAGCATGCGGATGCACGACCGAAGGGTCGCGCCCCCGATGCCGAAGGGGAGTCGAAGGAACCAGCCGACCATCGAGCGTCGAAGGGAACGAATGACGGACTCGTCGTCGCCCGCCGTGAGCGCCTGAGCGACCAGCGCGCTCTGCTCGGTGTCGTCGGACACGAACCCGGTGCGTCCCAGCAGCCGGAAGCGATCGGGGGACTCGAACCGACGAGACATGCGGCGCGCGGACAGCCCTTCGAAGGGCAACCCGAGTGCGTCGCCGAGCGCCACCCCGAGGAGGGCGCCGGAGAGAGGATCGCGATCGTGCATGGGGGCGCGGGTTGCCAGAGTCGTGCCGAGCGCCGCTTCCACTCGATGCCCCGGATGATCGATCGTGACCGTCTGGCCGCGTCGACAGGGTGGCGGTCACGGGAGTTGCCGACGCCATGGTGGCGAAGGCCATGTGCGCTCGAGATCCCTCGGGTCATCGCCGGGATCCCGACGACGAGGCGAGGGTCAGGCGCACATGCGCAGGCTGCCGCCGCCGGAGCGGCGGTAGATCCCCGGCGCCACACCGTAGCGGCGCTTGAAGGCTCGGCTGAACGCGAACTCCGACGCGTAGCCGATGTCGTGGGCGATCGCGGCCAGGCCATCCGTGGTGGTCAGCAGCCGATGGGCCGCGCGGCGCAGTCGAACGCCGGTGAGGTAGCGGCCGGGCGATTCGCCGACGTCGGCGCGGAAGCGCCGCACGAGCGACGCGCGGGACACGCCGACCCGCTTCGCGAGCTCGACGATGGACGGCAGCTCGTCGCCTTCGGCCAGACGGACGGCCGCGCGAACGATCGGGTCCGCGATCGAGGCGGCGCCGGCGAGCTCGCGGAGTCGGGCCGCGAAGGCTTCGGCGAGCGGGCGAGCGACCTCGTTCGCGGTGTGCTCGTTCGCGAGCAGTGGAGCGAGGCGGGCAAGTACCTCGTCCGCATGGACCTCGGCGGTCGAGCGTCGACCTTCGAGGGCGGAGTCGGCGACGGGTCGGACGAACGCGACGGCGCGGGCCCCGACGGCTCGCGTGGCGACCGTCGCTCGCCCCGAGAACCCGGCGACCTCGCCCGTCTCGAGGGCTCGGTCGCCCACCTTCACCGGTCCGCGTAGCGCGATCACGAAGCCGGATTCCCCGGGCAACTCGACCGGCCGGAAACGCGGCCCCTCCAACACGAAGCGGGTCATCTCGTCCGAGCCGTTCATGGCTCCAGCCTGACGGGTGGCTCGGTAGCCGACAAGGCCGTGAGCGGATCGGGCATGGCTGTGAGCGGAGCGGTGAGCGGTTCGCCACGGGTATGGAAGGGAGCCATCCGGCCATGGTGAGCGGCGGCTGCGTTCGGCAGACCTGTGGCATGCAGTCGTCGCAGCCCCTGACCGAGCGCCTCCTCCACTCGCGTACCGTTCTCGTCTTCGGTGAGATCGACGCCGAGCTCGCCGAGCGCACCAACGCCCAGCTCTTCGCCCTCGCCGGTGCGAGCGACGCGCCGATCACGATGGTGATCAGCTCACCGGGCGGTCACGTCGAGTCGGGGGACGCCGTGCACGACGTCGTCCGCTTCATCGCGCCCGAGGTTCGCATGCTCGGCACGGGCTGGGTCGCGAGCGCCGGCGCGCTCATCTACATCGCGGCCCCGAGAGAGCGCCGCTTCGCCACGCCGAACACGCGCTTCCTCCTCCACCAGCCGCTCGGTGCGTACCAGGGATCGGCGGCCGACATCGAGATCCAGGCCGAGCAGATCCTGGCCATGCGTCGCCGCCTCGACGCCCTCTTCGCGGCGGCGACCGGCCAGCCCTTCGAGCGCGTCGCGCGCGACACCGACCGCGACCACTGGCTCACGGCGAGCGCGGCGCTCGACTACGGACTGGTCGGCTCGATCGTCGAGCGCAGCGCCGAGGTGGAGGTGTCCGTTCAGCGCGCGAAGCGATAGCTCTTTGATCGCGCTGCGAGGGCAGGACCCGTGCGGACGGGGGAGAGCTCCGGGGCGCTCCGGCCCGCCAGACCGTACAGTGCACGCCTCGTGAACGTGTCAGTACCGCGGTGGCTCGCATGAGCTCGTACGACTGCGTGCTTCCGATCGAGGAGGAGCGGTTGCGCGCTCACGTGCTTCCCTCGTCGGAGGGCGAGTGGCTCGAGCTTCCGGTCCTCGCCGAGAGCCTCCGGGGGCGGGATCACGACGACGACTCCGCAGACCGCTTCCGGGCGATTCTCCAGGATGCTGCGGAGGTCGCTCCGGTGACCGACGACGCCTTCTACGGGCGCCTGCACTCCAACCCCGCCGTTGCGGTGGCGGGCACCAAGAACGGTTTTCGACTCGCCGGCCTCGAGAGGACCTGGGTCCCCGAACGCTCGCTCTACCGTTGTCGGTGGACCCAGCCGGTCCCGGGGGCCGAGTTGCTCGACCAGCTTCTCCATGGTCTGCGTGGCGTGCCCGGACTCCGCGTCCTGCCGGAGGCTCCCGCCTGGCCGGCGTTCGATGATCCGATGGTGATGGGGTACTTGATGGCCGCCGAGGTCCGGCAGCTCGACCGCATCGCCCAGGCGGTGGGCCCGGAGCCACACGAGCAGTGGCTCCGGGCAATGATTGCACGCGCAGCGGAGGCGACGCTCGCCCTCGTCACCTTGCAGGACGGCCTCATTTGAGAGTGCATCGATGGGGGGCGCGAGTGTGACGGGGGAACGGAGGACCTTCGGGGCCGGCGATACGCGACCGGAGCAGAACCAGTACCGATGCTCGCGCCGCAGAGCTAGCCGGCTCGCGCGCCTCGCCGTAGGATGGACGATGCTGTTCGCGGAGATCCTGGTATCGCACCGGCCACCGACTGAGGTGCTGTGCGAAGCCGCGCTCGCCTCGCGACTCGTTGAGACTCGCGAGGCGGTAGCGTGCGTGGATGAAATAGCCCAGGTGGATCTCGAGAGGTTTGAGGCCGTTTGGGTTTGCACGAGGGCCTCAGGGGAGTTCGGGACGATCGTGTCTCTCTACCTGAAGCATGAGGTCGTTTATGCTACGGAGCGTGGCGTCGCTCTAGAGATTGCGCGGATTGGGAAGTGCCGTTGCCTCGTGGATGATGGGTCCGTTAATCCATATAAGTGGATTCTCATCGAGGCCGCCGGTTCGGAGGGTGCCGTGCTGTTGGATGCGCATGGTTTCGATGAAGATCCAGAACGGTTCGATTCGCGACCCGACTGAACGCACCCTACCTCCACGGTTACGTCGGTCAGCGCGCGCTTCCGGGACGTCGTTCGGCGCGCGTTTGGGGCGAGGTGAGTCGGCGGATACGGGGACGTGAGACGCACGAGCAGCGGGGGTGGCCGACCGCGAGCCAATCAGGGGAGCAGGCGCGCCAGCCAGAGCGCGGGCTCGGCGCTGGTCAGCCCCGCGCCGATGGCCAACGCCCCCGTGAACGCCCCCGTGAGGACCAAGTCGCCGCCGTGGTCCATCGTGACCGCCGTGATGCGTGCGTCGTCGGCAGCGAAGCAGCGCGGTGCGAGTCCGCCGTCGGCCACCTCGACGATGCAGGGAACGAGGCCCGGCGGCGCCGTGTCGAAGCCGAGCCGTGGGGCGGCGCCGCTGACCGTGCCGATGGCGAAGACGCGCCCCGATGGATCGACGGCCACCGCCGCGTCGAGCCAAGAGTCGAGCACCGCACCATCCACGAACCGGCCTGCGTCGTCGAGAACGACGACGCAGTGTCCGCGCTCGCCGGCCTCGAGGGTGCCGCCGCCGTAGAGACTCAACGAACCATGGCAGGGGCCGCTGAGCGCGATGACCCCGTCGCGCGCGTCGAAGCTCATCCGGAGACCTTGGAGCGAGACGGCACCCGCTTCGGGATAGCGGTGGCTGAAGACGTGCTCGCCGGAGGCGTCATAGCGGACCACGAAGACCGAGTAGCTCGCCTCGTTCGTCAGGAGCCCACCGCCGAAGTCCGCCATCGAGGTGAGCTCGCCGGCGATGAGGACGCCGTCGTCCGCGGTGGAGCGCAGGTGGGCCACACGCTGCATGGGGGGGAGCAGTTTGCCGTAGCGGGGAGTGCCATCGGGGGCGAGGCGGACGAGGAAGCCAGCGCCGTTGATGTGGTCGGGGCTCAAAGAGAGCGAGCCGAAGGTGACCGTCTCGCGTGCCCGAAGGTAGCCCGCCAGGATGAGATCGCCGTTCGGCGCGAAATCCCCCTCGAGGAGCTGACCGCCATCGGTGTCGAAGACATGCTCGAGGATGACGTCGCCCTCGGCGTCCACGAGTAGGAAGAACGTGCGCGCAATCGGGCTCGTCGAGGTCAACCGCGTCGCCTCGACCTGCAGGTGCTGCTCGAACCGCCCCCGCACGAGGCGCATCCCATCGGGCCCGAAGCGAATGGCGGAGACCCTTGCTTCGGCGGTGGGCAGACGAGCGCTGTTGACGTGCGTCGGGCCCGCCAGTTCGGCGTAATACGGCTCCCCCGCCAGCCCTCCCGCAGCCACGTCGCTGGTGATCACGTCCCCGCCGAAGTCCACGCTTCCGTCGATCGTTCCGCTGACGTCGATGCGCTCGCCCGCGACCGCGATCGCGGTCGGACCGAGCACGGCGTCGAACGAGGTCGCGAAGAGCACCTCGGACTCGCACGGAGGAGCCACGCAGCGCGCGCAGGCCCGCGTCGCGGTGCAGTGGGGATGCTCGGTCGGGCAGTCCGCGTCGGTCACGCAAGCGGCCGCGGCGAGCGGCGTGAAGACCTCCGGGCCCACGACGCCGCCTGCGTCCTCCGAACCGGCGTCCGCGGTCGCTGCGTCCGGCCCGCCACCGTCGATGCCCGAGGCGCCACCGTCGACCTCGGACCCCGCGTCGACCTGGGTCGCCGCGTCGACCTCGACGCCCCCGTCGGTCTCGGTCTCGGTGCGGGGGGAGCCCCCGCATGCGGCCAGCGCGAGCACGAGCGGCACGAGCGCCCGAGTGCTCGGCCGTGGGGGAGTCAGTGTTCCTGCACAGCGGACATCGATGAACCAGATCATGGGAGGCGGCAGGCTAACCCGGATGCGCCGCGAGGACAGCGAGAGCAGGTCGCCGTTTCGGCCGACGGACTCCACCACGAACTTCGCGCTGGTCAGAACGCGTCGTCGCTCGGTCAGGGCAGGGTCATGGTTCCGATGGGGTGCGGGTTGTGGGCCACTTCCCAGCGGAAGCCGTCCGGATCGGTGAAGTAGCCGCTGTAGCCGCCCCAGTCGCGGCGCTGCGCGGCGAAGACCGTGGCCCCCGCCGCTCGCGCGTCCTCGAGGGCAGCGTCCACGTCTTCCGGCGACGCGACGTTGTGCGCCATGGTGAACGGGAGCGTCCCCCCACGCTGCACCTCGCCGATCTCTTCCCTTGCCGACGCCTCGGCCCACAGCGAGAGCATCAGCTTCTCGCCGACGTGGATCATCACCAGCCCGTCGGGCACGTCGACGGCCGCCGGCCAGCCCAGCCCGTCCACGTAGAAGCGACGCGCGCGGTCCAGGTCCGCGACCACCAGCGTGACGAAGTTCAGTCGGCTCTCCATCGGCGGATCATAGCGCGCGACGGGCGTCTCCGACGCCAACGGAATCGGAGCGCACCGAGTCGCACGTACCCCTCGGGAGCCCGAGGCGGACTGAGGTCAGCGCGTCGCATCCAGGAGCCGGCGCTCTTCGTCGCCGAGCCAACGCCGGTGCAGGGCCTCCAACCCCCCACCGAGGAAGCACTCGAGGTGTCCCGCCTCGACGTGGATGTGCGGGAGGAGCCCCATGGCGTCGGTCCCCGGGAGTCTGGGGAACCAAGGTCCGGCGACGAAGTAGAGGTTCCCGTAGACCCATTCCGCGTCGTGGGTCTCCAAGGACCAGCTCGAGAGTCGAGCCGAGAGCTCGGCCTCGCTCGCCCAGGTCAGCCCATCGGTGGCCTCCAGGAGGAAGACCGGGAAACCATGATCCGGCGCCGTTCGCGTCTCGAGACCGGCTCGTAGCTCGTCCGGCACCGTGCCCATCCAGGCCCCGAGCGGCTCCGCCGCGTCGAACATCGCCGCTAGAAACGGTCGCCCGAAGGGCGAGCGGCCAGTGCAGAAGTGCAACATCTCCCCAGCCTAGGACGTCGCGTCTCGAGAAGTCGAACCCGGCGCCTTTCGGGCAGCGTGAAGAGGCGCGCCATGCAGCTGCGCGTCGTTTTCGACCTCGACCTCTCCCGGCTTCGAATGTTCAGAACCGTGAATGAACGGCGTGCTCCACGAGCTGGGCAACGCGATCGAAGCCAGCCCCGAGCTCATCGTCGAGGGGCCCCTTGCAGGCTTCTCTCGCCAACTCGAGGGACAGCATGTGGCCCCGGTGCGGCTCCTTCTCCAGGCGCTCGAGGAAGCGGCGGAAGTCCGCCAACGCGCCCTCTCGATCCCCGGATCGAAGTCTGCAGTAGGCCTTCTGCTCCAAGAGTAGATCGACTCGCCAGACCTTCGGGCCCTCGAAGGTCGGAGCGGAACCGCTTCATTGGCGTCCACGGCGTCGCTCCAGCGCTTCGAGTCGTGCAGTCCGAGCCCTCCAGCCAAGCCCAGAGTGCGTCGTACGGGTCAGCCTCCGGCTGCACTTCGACGTCCAGCCGCCCGCGCAGCTTCGCGCGGTCGCGGGCATCGATGCGCCCGGTCAGTACCGCCGAACGACCCATGGTCTCCCCCGTTCCTCCGTCATCGAGGCGCGCACCCTAGCCACGATCGCGAGTCCGTCACCCCACCTCAGAACGAACGGTCTCGGTAGACCTGCCACGCGAAGAGCAGCAGCCCAGGACCGAAGACGAAGAAGCACGGCCAGACCATGCGCGGCATTCGCCCTCCTCGTTCGTGCCACGACACCCAGAGCGCGATGCCGAGCACGGTGACCGCGAGACCGACCAGCGCGAGAGGAACGACGCATCCCCAACGGCGATCCGGCGGAGGTTGGGTCGCTTCCGACTTCTTGGCGGACCGGGTCATCGCTGGGGATGGTCGTGGGCCAAGGCTCGGCCGTCCACCCGGAACTCTCCAGTGCCAGCTCGACTGACATCTGTCTGCCCTCGACGGAACCCCCATGGCTCTCCGTTGTCTCTCCCCCATGCGCTGGGGCGAGCGATTCGAACGCGCGTTGGCGTGCGGCCAAAGGACGCACACATGAGGTTCACGGTTCTCATCCTCTCGGCAGGACTCCAGGTGCTCGGATGTGCGGCGAGATCGTCGCGGGTGCGTCACGACGACAACCGGATGCCGCCAACGGTGCGGATTCTGGCCGCGGCGGGCGACGAATCCCACTCGAGCAGTGATGTCCGATTCGCCCGCGACACGGCGGTTGCTCTCGCGAACTGGACGTGGACTCCAGGACGAGCGATGCGGTCAGAGCCACGGTCGTACGTGCTCAGACCTCGCCCAGGAGGGCTCCGCTGGTTTGCGTTCGAGACGCTCCACGCTTGCTTCGATCCCGACGACGGCCGATACGGATTCGAGTCCAGCCGCGGACCGAAGGTGATTCGAGAGCCGGCGTTGCACTCCACGCGCCACTCACCGGTGGTCAATTCTCGCACGCTGAGGCCGCCGTTGGTCACCCAAGCCTGGGTGATCCCGTTGCGGTCCTTCCAGCAGTTCCACAGGAGGACGTCGGTCTGCGCGTCCGACACCAGCACTACGTCGCTGACCTCTGGCGCGGAGTCACCCCAGAGCACGATTCGCGCGGAGCGGAGACCACCAACTTGGAGCACGCCACGCTTGGCCGAGAGCTGGAATCCCTGGGGTGGCTGATGCCGTTCGCGCTCGCGAATCACCCGCATGACCGTGTTCGGTGGCACGCGCAGTCTCAGCGTCATCTGGACCACCCGATCGCGATGCACGAGCGGCTGGCCCCTCGTCGCCAAGAAGTGCTCTTCGAACAGCGTCGGGGAATCGTTCAAGCGGCGAGTCTAGCCCCGACGACAAATCGGTTGCCTCTTCTCGGCCGAAAGGGGAGGAGTCGTCCAGGGGGGTCCGCGGTCGTCTTGGGTTCCGTCCGAAGTGCTCGAAGCTCTGTGAAGCGCCGGATGGCGGGCGCCGTCGGACCCGCCGCCTGCCGCCGAGCGCGGGTCTCACCAGAGTAGCCAGGACTGCCGGCGCACGATGGTCCGCCAGAGACCATCGACCTTCACGACCACCACGTCACGACTTAGATCGCGCCAAGCGTCGTTGGCTCCGCCAAGCCGCACCAGCCGGCGCGGCGCTTCGTTCCATGGGCCATCCGACCAGGTTGGCCCTTCGCCCTCCGTGGGTGACGATGGGCCGAGCTCGATCGAGAAGTCGTCGATGGGTGCATCGAGAGGCGTCAACGGACCATCGACGCCGATCACGGTGGAACACTGCAGACCTTCCGCCACGATGGGCACCGGCGAGCCGAACTCAGCGAGGTGACGGAGTACCGCCCTGCGCGCGTCCGCGTCGTCGTCTGCTGGGCATGCTGGTGCAGAGTGAGTGTCCGCCAGTGCGTCCCGTAGGCGGTGGAGCGGCGCGGCTCGGATCGATGCCCGCTCCAGCAAGTCGCGCGTCTCCACGACGGCGTCCATGATTCGTGCCTGCTCCATGCAGTGATTGGCCGGCTCCGAGTAGACACATCGCAGTGAGCCAGCCGCGTGCAGCCAGGAGACCGCGCTTCGAGCCAGCGCACCCGCAAGACGGTCATCCAGGCTCGCGTGTGGGAACGCTCGCGCCGCAGCTCTGCGGAGGTCGACGGCATCGGAGTCAGCGTGCGTGAGCGTCCGCTCCAATGCCAGGGCGAGCGGCGGAGCTGCAACGGGCTCGTCCATCAGGCCGAGGGCCAAGGCGACCCGGGTGGCCTCGGTGAGCGACCCCTCCTGGATGACATCGGTCAACGACGGGATGGCCAACGCTCCCAACCGGCCCAGCCATGCGCGGGCTCGGCTTGGAGTCTGCGGATACTCATCCAGATCGAGCGGGGCCCGGCACGAGTCTGGAACCTCGTCGCGAGCGAGCGCCCGAATGCTCCGGTCGATGTCCGCTCGAAGCGAGAGGTAGCTCCTCAGTGGCGGGTCCTCCGCTGCGAGAGGTACGGCACTCGTTCCGGAGCAGTCCGTTGCGTAGAGCATGTCCCCCGCGACTCGCACGCGCCTCGGATACCGTGGCGCCACGCGAAGGCTGTGGGGTGTTCCGGTCGACAGGTCCACCGTGGCGACCAACCACGGGCCATTGATTCCCCACGTCAGTCTCTCGCCCGAGATCTCCCCGAACCTGGGAAGCAGCTCGGCGCTCATGGGAAGCGCCCAGCGTTCGGTCCCGCTGGTCAGGTCCATGCGCACCAACGAGTCCTCGCGGACACCGATGACGTCGTCCTCGACGCGGCCGAGTACCCACCTGAGGCCCGGGCCTCGCCAGCGCTCACGACCGTCGGCGAGCACATGCCACTCGCGCTCCCCGAAGAGCTCCTCGCCCGTGTTCACCTGGATCGTGCCGTTGTTCCCTGCGACCAGGGACACGCCCTCGGAAAGCGAACGGCGGGTACCGTCGAGGCCGATGAAGAGGGAGTGCTCGCCATGTGTGAGCACCACCCCGTCTCGGCTGGGGAAGCGTTCCAGTGCGCAGCGGGGGCACTCACCGAGATCGCGTTCGGCTCCCGTGGCCAAGTCGACGACGACCAGCGCGTCCAACCGCCAAGAGATCGAACGGCCACTGCTGTCCAAACCCAGGACCAGAGAGCAACCGAGCTGGCGATACGCCGTGTTCCGGAGGTCGCCTTCACCATCGGCCAGAGCGAGCTCTCGTCGCCATCGCTCCTCGCCAGTGCGGAGATCCAGTCCGAGCAGGCGCCCGCGCGGGTCGTGGACGGCCACTGTGTCCTCGCAGACCGCGAGAGGCTGTGGGCTGGGAATGTCGGCACGCCAACGGATGTCGCCCGTCGCTGCATCGAGGAGCGCCAAGCTTCGGCCTTGGGAAGCCACCAGGCCCCCCTCGACGGCCAGAAGGTCGTGCTGCCGGAGGTCGGTAGCCCGCCAGAGCGAAGCGGCGGTCGGCAGTGTCTTCCAGTCGGCCGGCGCGACGAACCGACCACCGACCAGCAGGGGTGGGGCGATCAGCTCTGCGCGGGCAGCGGGAGTCTCCGAGCCAGGAGAGGGTCGCGAGCTCTCGAACGACGGTGTGGGAGAAGCCGGCCCACAAGCGGCAGCGAAAAGGATCAGCAGGTAGAGACGGGCCATCGGCATCTCGGCAGAACCCCCTGCTCGGAACGAATTGGGCGATCGCACTCGTGGACCACGCCACAGGGGACGAACGGGTGATCGCGGTCGAGCATAGCCGCGACAGCGGCATGAGTGCCTCGCTCTCGATAGCGCGACTTCCTAGGAAGCACGCTCAGGGTGACGACCCGCTAGGCTCTGGTTGATCGCCCAGGCGGCATAGCGAGCGCGCTCGTGCGCGAGATTGGAGAGCAAGCGGACCCTGCCACCGTCGAGCGCCGTCGCCACCACGTGATAGGGGCTGCTGCCGTTGACACGCATTTCGCTCTTCTCCACTTGGACTCTGTCTTCGATCTCCGTGAGTGAGACCTCGACCCGACCGCGCCACGGGAGAGGCCCGACATCGACCGAGAGCCCTTCTTCCGTTGCGACGACCCGGGTGCGATTGAAGAGCCGCACGAGGGTGAAATACCCCATCGCGATGCCGACGATGACGTGACCGGAGATGCAGAGCAGCTTCATGCCACTACCCTCGCGGACCCCCACCACCACCGAAGCCCAGGTGATGGCGTTCCAGAACAGTGAGCAGAAGACGACTAAGAGCACGCTCCAGCTGCGCCACCGCCAGGAGAGCTCCACGGGTGTCCGCGGACGCTCCGCCGACTCGCGATATGGGCGGCCCAAGATCGGGCTCGCCTCTCGCCAATCGATGAAGACCCCGTTGGGGCGTGCAGGCGCTCGCGAATCGTCGAGGTCGACACTCGGCTCGAAACGGAACACGCGATCGCACTGCCTGCACTTCGCGAGTCCGTCGATCTCGACGTCACTCGCAGGGATCGAGGCCGAGCACGAGGGGCAATGCAGCATGGGGTATCCTATGCCACGAGGGGCTCGGCCACGTACCGGTGTTCGTACGTGAGCTCACGGGTGACCTGTTCGCGCCTCGCGCTCGTCGTCGACTGAGACACGACCTGGCTCCGCCGAGCCAAGCGGCACCCGTCGGCCACCGTTTCGGCACCCCCGGAGCCAGGCGGATACCCCCGACGGCGAACGCTTCGGCGCCGCCCTCATCGTCGCCCTTCCACTTCTGGAGCTCTCGCGCAGGCCGCTACATGGCGGCTGTGGCGGGCGCTCCCCACCGCGCGATCGGACTCTCCCGCTTCCTCGCTCCACGGAGTCGCGGTAGGTTCTGACCATGAGAGTAGCCCTCATGTTTTCCATGGCCCTCCTGGCGATGGGTTGTGGCATCACCGTGGACATGCGCAATCAAGGCGCGACTGTCGTGGCACCGATGGATGTGGAAAAGGTGGCCATACCTCTGGTGGTCGTACTGGACGAAGTACCCGACATCATGTCCACCGCTGGTAATGAGGGACAGGCCAAGGTGGTGGAGGTCCGGGAGATCCGAGCCTACTTGAAACGCACGTTTGCCTCTGTCATGGGTCGCTACTTCGACCAGGTGATCGTCCAAGGCACCGAGCCAGTTCCGAGCGGGCGCTTCCTTCGAATGAGGGTGCGCTTCGATGCGATCGGTACGGACGCCCAGCAGCACGTCGCCTACGCCACTTCCGCGAGGGGGGGGAGTGGGATGGCGATAGGGGGAACCATCACTCCCTGGCTCACCTGGGCGCTCGCCATCAACGATTCGGAAACGGGCGAGGAGCTGTTCTCGGCCGCTGCCCAGACCATCTCGACGAGCAGCTACGGGGTGAGGGGTGGAGCTCCACCGGCCTTCGTCCGCTGCTTTCAGCTGTTCCATCAAGAGGTGCTCGACGGGATGAACGAGCAGCAGTTCTGGGCGCGCTTTGCCGACCCGGGCGAAACGGTCGGATCCGCGCCCGTCGAGCCGTAGGTCCCCGGCGCTAGGGCCCTTCCTGACCGCGTCCCGATCCACTCGGGATGCTACGCGAGCGGCCGGGCTTCCGGACGTGGCTCGTGCCGTGGGAATACCACGTTGCCGACTCGGCCAGGCGACCGCTCGGAGCAGTCCCTAGGGGATGACGTTGTGGCGGAGCAGTTGTCCCTCGCTGCTCGAGCCGTAGGTCTCGGTGCCGATCCGCACGACCCAGCCGTCGACGACGCCGGGGGAGACGTCGCCGGTCTCGTCCCCTACGACCCAGCCGGCGGACGCGAAGGCGGCGGCCCATCCGGGCGCGGACCCAGCCGACTTCGATCCCTGCTTCAACGAAGACGTGAATTGCGCTCGTTCGCCTTGGCCGGGCCATCGTCACTCGCAGACTTCGAGGGTCCATTCGATGTCGGAGCGCCCGATGGTGTCCTCGTCGAGGCGCGCCTCCGCCTGCTCGAGGAAAGGCCGGTGGGCATCCCAGGCGACCTCCGGGTCGGTCAGCCAGCGCGCGTCGAAGAGCTCGATCGGTCCGAGCGAGCGCACCAGGGCCGCGCGCTCGATGGACCCCCGGACCAGGCTCACGGATATGCGAAGGTCATCGATGGTGACTGGCGCGGTGCCTGGGAAGGGGATGTCCTCGTCAGGGTCGCCTCCGGAGCCGTCGAGTTCTTCTTCCAGAGAGCGCAGCTCCTCTTGGTCCGGGGGGCTGAGGGCGGCCTTGGCCTCGAGCTCGTCGAGGCGCCGGTCGACGGCGTCGAGCCGCGCGGTCGCGGGCCCCGCGTAGGTGGCCGCGGCGCGGAGGAACCGTTCGGTCTCCCAGCTGGCCAAGAAGAGCAGGAGGCGCGCCGACAGGCACCGGGCCCGCGCGCTCGAGGCCGGGTCGGCGTCGCGGGCGAGGTCCTGGAGGACACCCGCCATCCCTTCGAGGTGCTCCATCCAGCTCTGCGTGAAGTCCGAGTCGGCCGGCTGGGGGATGTACGCCCGGGCCAGGAGCAGCTTCTCGCAGGCCATCTGCGCCGCGGAGCCCTCTTCGAGGTCGTCGTCGCTCTCGCAGCGCGCGGCCGCCGCACCGACGACCCTTCGATGCTCAGCGAGCGCGGCCTCGAGCGTCGGACCATCGCCCGCCTCGTGGAGGGTGAGGATGCGTGGCGTGTCGAGCGCGGCCCGCTCCGTGGAATCGATCTGCGTGGCGAGGGATACCTCCGCCGCCGAATGCACGTCGGCGGCGCCTTCGTGCGATTCGTGACCTTGGCCGTCGCCTTCGGCGGACGGCGCGCGCGGGGCCAGTGAGGCCTGCTGACAAGCGATCAGCAGATGGATTCCCGCCCAGACCCAACCGCGCCGCAGCCCCATCCCGCGGACCGTACCCGATCGTGCGCCTCGCGGTCCTCTCCTGTCCCCGTTCACCACATCTGAGACTGGGGGCGCACTCGCCCCCTCGTCTACTGACTCACGCGAAGAGCGCGGTCTGACGAAGTCGCGGAGCTCTCCACGCTTCTCGAGGAGCTGGAGCAAGACGAGTTCCCGAAGCGCCTGAGGCTGTTGGTGGACTCGTCGAGCTGGTGGCCACCACCGGACCGGGATGAGTGGGCGCTCCAGGAGGCCCGCGCCCTCATCGATTTCGTTCGCGAACGCGCGGCGCGTGGCGAGCACATCGTGGTCGTCGTCGACTGAGACACGACCTGGCTCCGCCGAGCCAAGTGGCACACGTCGGCCACCCCCGTCTCGATCCTGGCGAACTCCGAACGACGCCCATCTCCCGGCTGGCGGCCGCTCCCGATCCCAACGACCTCTGCACCGAGTGCCTGCTGGACGACGCACGGTTCGGCATCGACTACATTGCGGTTCCCATCTGCGAGTGGAACGCCGAGTGCGGGGAGGACCGCTGCGACTTTCGAGGGTGCGTCTACTGCGAGTCGGATGAAGCAGCCGAGACGACCTGCCGCCAAACGACGCGCCGGGCCGTGGAGTGTGAGCTCGAGTTGGGACGTGTTGGAGAATGCGCCGACGTGTGTGGGTGAGAGGGAGCGCCCGAGACCGGGTTGATGAGACATCGCTGGCGCGCTGCGGGCCAACGGCCGCGGGAGACCACGGTTGCGGTTGAGGACCCGGGCCGCGGGAAGCGGCAGCCAATCCGGTCGTCTCTGCGCAGGTCACGAGCCGCGATACTGCTCGAGCCGGCGCACCAGGAACTTCGCCTGTGCCTCGCTGACGAGCCGGGTGACCACCGGAACCGTCTCACCATTCCCGAGACGGGCGAGCACCCGCCACTCGCTCACCTGTCGACCCTTGCGGTCCTTGGGCGCGAGTTCGAACGACTCGACCGAGTCGAGAGAGACCGACACAGGGCGATTGAAGGGCCACCGAATCGGCCCCTCATGACAGCTCAGGGTCCGCTCTCGCAGGTCGATGGTCGTCCGATTCAGCCAAATCGCCAGGACGAACCACGTGAACACGACTCCAGCAACCGCGTGAGGAACGCCGACGTAGACCGCGGGATCGTTCGTCGTGCCCGACCCGAAGACCATGGGGCCGTAGACGCGCGCGAAGAAGGCGTCCCACAGGAGTACGAAGACGGTCGGTAAGACGATGCCCGGAGTCCACCACCGGCGGGTCACGGTGAGCCGGCCCTGCGGTTGGGCCATCTCTCGATAGCCGCCGACGACTGCTTCGGGCGGTTCGTCTACTTCCACCCTCAGCCCTTTCGGAGGCTCGGGCTCGTTCGAACTCAGCGCGACCCACTCATCGTCCACGTAGGCGATCTGCACCCTCAGGTCGCAGTTCGAGCAGATGGCCAGCTTCTGATCCCACCGAACATCGGTCTGCCCGATCGACGCGCCGCACGAAGGACAGTCGAGCATCGGGCGCCATGATGCGACGCGAACCGCCAGCCGCAACCCCGTCTCGCTCTCTATGGCCACCGACGCGTCTCCTGCCGCTTCGCGCGCACCTTGCTGCACGGCGACGCACTACTCGCCTGGGCGCCGCCCCGGACCCCGGGCCCGGTCAGGCGTGCATGACGGTGAGGATCTCCAGGGCTCCCCGTCGAGCCGTGATCATCTGGGTGCCGTCCGCCGAGACGGCGCAGAGGTCGGTGAGAGCGAGCGCTGCTCCGGCCGGATCCTTCGACACGAAGGCGTTCATCACCTGCAGCGCGTACTTGGGCCGCTGCGCGGGGGGCAGTGCCTTGACCAGCTTGTGTCCGGTGAGCGGGTCCGCGGCCACCGCGTAGTGAATCGCTTGCCGGACGACGAACTCGCGGTCCGAAGCGGGGACGGTCTTCATCTGCGCCTTGGCGAGCGCGATCAGTTCCGTCGCGCGGACCCCGTGATCGTCTTCGTCGCGAAGCAGTGCCATTCGCGCGGCCGCCACCTCGACCACGTACCCGGCCCAGAGCTTCGCCCCGCGCGGATTCTCCGACCCCTGCGCCACCAGCGCGTCGCACTCGTCGAGCAGGGAGTTGATCGCTTTGGCGTTCCGCGGCTCTTGCCGCATCAGAATCCGAACCAGGAGCAGCAGCCCGAAGAGGACCTGATCCCGCTTCCGCGGGTGCTCGGGATGGAGCGGGATGCCGTCGACCTGAGCATGGCCGGCACGGAGGCGTGCCTCTTCGAGGTCGATGGTGCCGAGTTGCAGCCGCTGTTCCAGGCGAAGCCCGGCCTCGACGCGCGGGTCCTCGGCGTCGCGCTTCGCCAGCAGTGCCTTGGCCTCGTCCATACGACCGAGGTCGATCAGCAGACTGATGTGGCCATCGACCACCTTCTCGCAGGCCTCGTACAGCTCGAGGGCCTTGTCCTTGGCTGTGGGATCGTCCGTCCGTTCCGCCAGACTCTGCGCGATCTTCTCCAGCGACCAATCGCGCCGCGGGTCATTCGAGCTCTCGACCAGCTCGACCCAGGTCGCGGCGTCGGTGTCGACGCCAGCCGCCAGCGCGGCGAGGTCCCAACCCTGGATCTCGAGCTTCTTCACCAGATCTCGGACGCGGCCCGGGTCCGCGCTCCAGACGGTGGCCAGGGCCTCCTTGCGCTCCGCGTCACGGAGTTTGGCCGCGAAGGTCTCGAGCACGGCGATCGCGCGGGCGGGATCGACCTCTGCGAGACTGCCGACCGGATATGACCCAAAGGCGTTCATCATGTCCGGCGTCACCTCGTCGACTCGCGCCAGCGCTTCGTGACGGAGCGAAGGCACCCGTCGGGCCACGTCCAGGTAGCGCTCGACCTCGACAGCGTCCGGCCGCGGGTGCTTCCGGATGTCGTCGGCCAGGATGGCCCGCCCGGTAGCCTCGTCGGGCGTGCGGTAGAGCGGCACCCACCAGGCGTTGCCCGCCGCCTTCAAGAAGGCCTCGGCGCCCGCGTCGTCCCCCGCCTCTTTGCACGCCCACACGTGCGCGCGCAGGTCGAGCGGGCTCTTGTACTTCCCCTTGCTCCACACGGTCGTGATCGTTTTGGCGAGCTCGCTGGTGGGGATGGGCTTGTTCATTCCGGGGGCTTTGGGTGCAGGCATGTCCTGTTCTCTTCGGTGAGCGGAAACGGGGAATGGCGCCGGTTGCTGCGCCGACATGCGTTGGAGTACGGAGCCCCTCCGATATCCACGCCTTACGGCGTTGGCGCGGTGGCTGACGGCGCCTGGGGGTCGATCTCACCTCGGGTCCCGGCAGTAGCTCCGGCCGCGCCGATGCGGCGACTTCGGCCAGCCCTCCCACGCCACGTGGCAATGCTTGCCGAGGGTTGTGAGATACGCTTTGATCGATCGACGCATGCCCAGCCCGAGAACATTTCCGAACACGGTCGCCCACCGGTCTTGTGGCGCGTTGGCCGTGGCGGCGCTCCATCCATGCACCGAGGAACCGGTTGGAGCGGACCGGTCGGGCATGGGGGGGCGTCAGCGGGCGGACGACGGTCCGAGGCGTCTTCGGTCAGCTGTGCGCTTCGCCGTCATCAGCATTTGCGCGGCGGTCGCCGCATGCTCCTCGGATTCGGTGGACGCGAAGGAGTCTTCCGGCTTGGCGGAGTCGGTGGCGGGTGCCGAGGCGAGGCGCGTCGAGGCCGCGCCGGTTCCGCGCTGCGACATCGGAGAGCCGACACCACTGACGCATCCGGCGGCGCGCGAAGTGCCGGGTTATCCCTGGGTCCAGCTCGAGGCCTCCGAACATCGAGCTGCGATCGAAGCGGTGCTGCCCGGTTGGTTCTGCGACCTGCGCAACGAGGCGGCGCTGCGGAGCGCCGTCTTCCCCTGGAGCTGTCGTCTCGAGTTCGGGCGCAGCCCTCCCGACGCGGCCCTCCTGCAAGCTGCGCAGCAGCGGCTGATCGAGGCCCTCGGCGTGTTCCCGCTGCAACATCTTGCCGACGACGACCCGCTGCGCGCGGCCGCTGGCGAAGACGACGACCCCGTCTGGACCTCGATACGAGCCATCCACCTGTGGAACCTCGACTTCGACGACGACCGCGGCGGGGTGGCCACGATGAAGATTCCGCGGGTTCTCGCCGGGGCGTTGGTGCGACCGGATTCCATCCTCTCGATCGACGATCTGAATCGCCGCTGGAGTCAGTCGGCCGGGAAGCTCGAAGTCACGGTGACCCGGGGCCAGCCTGCATGCGATCCTGAACCCTGCGACGGGCCGTGGGCCTGCGAGGACTCCTGCGAGGGTCACCGGGCGCTACTGGAGCAGATCGAGTGCGTCGAGCCGACCACGCCCCAGTGGAGTGTCCAGGTCACGGGGGGGAGACTTCTCGCCTTTGCGAACGCCGTCCCGCCGGGCGTCGGTCTGGGCGACCTGGCGATCCGGACTTCTCGTCCTCTCTGCATCGATTTGGTCACCGGTGAAACGTTGAGTGCCACGGTTCGTGACCAGTGCTTTCGATAGCCGCGCTGGTCCCGCGAGCGAGCGCGACAGCGGAAGCCGACAGGCGGCTCAGTCGACGCAGTCGAACGTGTCGAGATCGCAGGTCGAGGTGGAGTCGAGGTCGTAGACCAGGGGGTCGAAGTTGGACGCCGGATCGGCGCAGGCTTCCGAGTCGGCGGGGTCCGGGCCGGCGCAGTCCGCCGGTGTGCAGGCGAGCGCAGAGGCGGCGCAGTCGTCGGGGGTCTGTAGTCCCAGGACACCGTTGGTGTCCTGGCGCTCGATCCGGCAGTGGTCGTCGGACTGGCAGCCGGGGAGGCACCCCACGTGCTCGAGGTCGCACCGATAGCCATCGCGGCAGTCGTCGTTGCCGGGCGCGCTCGGATCGCAGGAATCCGCACAGACCGGGCCGACCGCCAGCACGACGCAGGTACCGAACTCGCTGCACACCGGCGTAGGATCCTCGGGGTCGCAGGTCGAGCTGGTCATCCCGGGGTAGGAGTTGTTGCACCAGCCGCCGGGAAAGAGCGTGCGCTCGACCACCGTGTCCTCCCCATCCGGGTGGTTCCGAATCGGGTCGTCGGGCCCGCCCAGATTGCCTTCACCGTCGACGTCGTGCAGACACACGGCCGCGACGGTGCCGCATCCGTGCTCGGGACTACATGCTTGGCCCCCACGCGGGCGGCTGCGCTCAGGGCCGAGGTCGGGAGATAGCGGGAAGCAGTTGTTCTCGGGGTCCGTGAAGTCGCGGTTGGGGATTACGATCGCACGGCCCCACTCGTCGGTCCCACTCGTCCAGATCCGCGCGTCGCAGGTGCCAGAAGTGCACTCTGCCATCGATGAAGCCCATCCGCCCTGCGGAGTGCAGTTGCAGCTCGGAATGCCGGGCGGGCAGCACACGCCGAGCTGACCGCCCGGCCCCGGTACCGTCCCTTCCCCCGAAGGTTCGTCAGACCGATCGCAGGCCGCGAGCGGCACCGATACCAAGAGGAGAACAAAAAGAAGGCGCATTACGGAACAGAGTACGCGCCGAATCCTTTCCCCGCATCCTCGTGCACTAGGTCCATTGCAGGCGGTCAACATCCTCGACGGTGAGCTCCTTTGAGTCGCCACGCGATGGTCCGACGGTTCGCTTCCCGGAGAAGGCGTCGACGCTCGTGGTATCCGCCGAAGTAGTGGGCCTCGCGGATATGGCCGCTGACGACGTTGACGTGCCCCATGTCGAAGACTGTAGCTCGCCAACCGGCGATCGGCTGTATCGAGGCGCTGCCGGTCATCGCGACGCGGTCGCTCCGTCCGGGGTGCGCGAATTCTCGTCAGGCCCGTCCAGATCTCTACGTCACCCTTGGGTTACTCACCCTTCCGCGGGAAGAACCCTGACGAGGCTCACTTCGGCAGGAGCTCGGCCAGGAGCTCGGCGCGCACGTCCTTCCAATCGCTGCCGTGGTCTCCCGTGCGCTCGGCCTCTGCAATTCGAGTGTCCAGCTCAGAGACCCAGGTGGCCTCCCAATCCCCATCGGGTGGTCCGTCGAGGCTCGCGATGACCTCGGTTACGAACCGTGCTCGATCGTCCTCCGAGAGGGCAAGCACCTCGTCTAGTAGTCGTCTCGCGGCTTCTGTCACGAGGAGAATCTAGCAGCTCGGTGTGACGAACTCGAATCGGAGGAGATCTGCACGGGGTCCGGGTCCGCAGGTCCCTGCCGGGGGGGTCCGCCGGGTTGCTACCCTCGAGCCCTGATCCTCCGGTGGAGCCCCCGCTACGGGTTCAGCGACGGCGAGTTCGCGAGTCGGTGCGCGGCTGCGTCGCGAACCTCGCGCTCTTCCAATGGGTCCCGCTCGATCTCCCGGAGCCGCCCTCGGCATGCGGGCGTCTCGGGCGACGATGTCGCGCCTACCTCACGCGCTTTCAGATCGCAGTCCCACAGCGCTTCGGTGGCCAGTGCATCGAGCGCGTCGGAGTCGCAGCCGGCGAGAGCATCCAGCACGCGATGGCGTATCCACGAGTAGGGCGACCGTTCGAACGCAGCGACCAGGATGTCGGTCGAGCGATCATCACCGATGACCCCCAGCGCCTCCACCATGGAACAGGCTCGGTACATCGCCTGCTCCGCGAGCGCGCTCGACAGCGACGTCTCGATCGGCGCGCGGTCCTCCGGCTCTGCGTGGCGCGCGAGGATCGCATCGCTGGCAGTCGCCGCGGCCCCCTCCCGGGTCTGCCACTCGCGCGCGTGGGGAAGCGTCACCTCGGGCGGCAACGCCTCGAGGTACCGCAGGACCGGCGCCATCCGTCGGCGGTCGAAACCGGGGTCGGCCCACATCGCGCGAAACTCGTCGAGTAGGTCCTGCCGAGACTGACGCCCCAGCACCTGACATGCCGCCAGCTGGGCGGTCCGCGCGCCCGATCGAGCGGCGTCGAGCATGAGCGCGACGCTTCCCGCGTCGGTTCGCGGGGTGAGCAGCTCCGCCACCCGCGACCACTGTCCGGGATCGTCGATGGCGAGCAAATCCTCGGTGCTCATCTGCGGGTCGAGCGCTCGAAGGGGCGGGCGCCCAGGCGCCGCCGAGTCCGGCGCCAAGAAGGAGGCCAACGCGGAAGCGCGCTCGGCCCATCGGCACCAAGGCAACGCGCCTTGGGTCCGGACCGCGCTACGAAGGGATGCCGCGTCTCGCCCTGCGACGACGCGTAGGTCGTCGTCTCCGATCAGCGACCGACCGTGCCTCTCCTCGCCGTTGGCGAGGGACTCCAGCGCAAGCAGCCAGCCTTCGTGGCGGAGCTCCGCTCGGAGCGCGCTCAGTGCATCGGCTCGACCCCGGAGCGCCATCTCCATCAGTACGTCCGACGCCAAGCTCCCGTCCCCTCGCTCGGGATCCCCCGCGCGCACGGCCGCCGCGAATGAATCGACCTCGACGACGAGGAGTACCGCCAGCTGCGCGTAGTACCCGGCTCTTTCCTCCACCTGACGGTCCCAGCGTGGGTCGTGAGTGACGCAGTGGACGAGTTCGCTCGCTCCGGCTTTCGTGCGGCGAGGCGTGAGCTGGCCGCGACCGAGCCCGCGCTGGAGCTGGCCCAGGAGCGTGGTCGGAGGGTCTAGCTCGACTGTGGTGTGGGCGGTCAACTAACGAGGCGGCGGTAGAGAAGGACGAAGGTGGCCCATGGGGGCCGCGCGTCGTGCGGGAGGTCGTGAGCGTCAGGTCGTGATGGGAAGTCGAAAGCTCTTCGCCGGCCGGTCTCTCCCCGCCCTGCTCTCAGAGCCGGCGCAGACCCGAGTCGATGGTGGCGACGATCGCGTCGCGCTCCTTGGCCTGGAGGAACTTGCCAGGAATGTGGCTGAGGAAGAGGATGAAGCCGTAGCCGTGAGCGCCGGGCTTCCGCTCGTGGGACGCAATGAAGTCACGCATGGCGACCGCATGCGGTCGAGACCAGGCCCACAGCAAGCCGCGGCGGACCTCGAAGCGATACCAGGCGTCCTCCGGCCAAAGTAGGCGATGGGCGATACGGCCGATGCACCGTTCGCAGCGCACGATGCCGTCATCGCTTCGCCGGTGGCCGTCGCTCGGGGGGCGCCACTCGAAAAGCTCAGGGTCGTGCTCGATGATGATCTCGCCTTTCCAGGTCGGAGGTGGCTGCCCGGAACGCCATCGGTTCCTACCGCTCCAATCGCCCATGCGCGACGACGGCCACAGTCGTGACTCCCACCATGTCCAGTCTCTTCGCTGAACGAGTGAGAAAGCGTGCCTGAACGTGGCCCGTTGACCGCATCGCGGACACCGGATGGTCGCTTCGTCGGGGTACGGGTTGAACTTGTTGAGGTCCGTCACGGCTGGCTCGCCTGCAATATGGAGGATGTGCGACGGATACGTCGAGGACGAGCTTCGCGATCTCGAGGTGACCCTAGCCGCCGCGGAGCTCGACGCGCCTCGATTGTGCGGCGAGCCGGGCAGGGACTCGGACTATGGTGGGCTTCATCACCCTCGTTGAGTGGCGCCGCGTGTTTCGGGATCTGCACGATGCGGTGCTCACCCGCGTCGAGCTGGACTGGGCCGCGGGTGAGGTGACCTTCGTGGTGCACCGAGTCGGGGACGAGGCATCGACTTCCCTCACGGTCGTCGAGCTCAGGTCGGTCTCGATCGACCGGCGGTTGCCGTGGGGGCCGAGCAGTCACATCAACTCCGTCCGCATCGACGCTTTCCCAGGGGCCGAAGGAAGCGTTCGCGTCCAGTTCGAGATGCAGAGCGGTGATGAGATCGTGGTCTCGGGGAAGGGGGCGACGGAACGGTAGTCTCGCCGCAGTGGCGCTCCGCTCCCTAGCCCGACGCCATCCGGCAGGATGAGGAGCCCAGCCCCGCGTTCCGAAACGACGAAAGGCGGTATCCGTTCGACGAACCACGT
>DCLA01000125.1:0-470 GCA_002320815.1 Myxococcales bacterium UBA1660 | reverse complement strand
CCGTCGCGTGGTCGTCTGCCGAGGATGCAGAGGTCGACGAAGGCGGAGTGGGCGCGGCGGGTGGCGCGATGGCGCGCGAGCGGTCTCTCGGGGCCAGCGTTCTCCGAGCGCGAAGGGCTGAACGTCCGGACGCTCCGCTACTGGTCGTGGCGACTCGACAAGGAAGCACGGGAGGCGGCGCCGACGGCGCTGTCGTTCGTCGAGCTGCCCAGCCTGCCTGAGGCCGTCGGAATGCTCGAGGTGGTCGCGGAGAGCGGGCACACGGTGCGGGTTCCCGCGGACTTCGACGCCGGGGCGCTCGAGCGGCTTCTCGACCTGCTGGAGGCCCGAGCGTGATCCCCGGCTCGGTGAGGATCTTCGTCTGCGCCGAGCCGCAGGACATGCGTCGCTCGTTCGACGGGCTGGCGCTGGCGGCGCGGGAAGTCCTCGGAGAGGACCCCGAGAGCGGCGCGCTCTTCTGCTTCACCAAC
>DCLA01000037.1:77944-137169 GCA_002320815.1 Myxococcales bacterium UBA1660 | reverse complement strand
AGAACCTCTGTGGCCGTGTACTAGGCGCCTGCGCCGAGGGTGAGCACGACCTTGCCCTGGGCGCGGCGGGTCTCCAGGCGGGCGTGGGCGTCGCGGGCTTCGGCGAGGGGGAAGATGGAGTCGACCACCGGCCGCAGGTCGCCCGCCGTGGCCCAGCGGGCGAGGTGCTCGAGGTCTCGGCGCCGGCTCTCCACCACCACCAGCGCCGCGGGGTGCAGGCCCAGGCGCCGCAGCGCGCCCCGGGCGACGTTGGCGCCCCGGGGGATGGTGGTGCAGTAGCGCCCGCCGGGTTCGAGCAGCGGCTTCGCCCGCGGCCAGGGCAGGGTGCCGAAGATGTCGAAGATCCGCTCGTAGCGCCCGGTGATCGGGGCGCGGGTGTAGTCGATCACCTGCCGGGCTCCGAGGCCCGTCACCAGGTCCCGGTTGCGTCCGGAGCAGACCGCGGTGACCCGCCCGCCCAGGAGCGCGGCGATCTGGATGGCCACCGTGCCCACGCCGCCGGAGGCGCCGTTGAGCAGGATCCGGTCGCCGCGGCGGAGCTCGAGCTCGTCGCGGAGGCCCTGCAGGGCGGTGAGCCCGACCAGGGGTAGCGCGGCCGCCTCCACCATGGACAGCGCCGCGGGCTTGGCGGCCAGCTCGTCCACCGGCACCCGTACGACCTCGGCGCAGGCGCCCCCGTAGTTGGAGTCGACCATCCCGAAGACCTCGGTCCCCGCGGCCAGGTCCCCGGCGGGATCCATCAGGACGCCGGCGAAGTCGTAGCCGGGGATCCGCGGGAAGCGGGCGGGGCCCAGCCAGCGCATCTTGCCCCGGCGGAGCAGGACGTCCTTGGGGTTGAGGGCCCCCGCGTGGACCCGCACGCGGGCCTCGCCGGCGCGCGGCGGGGGCTCGGGGAGCTCGCGGACCTCGAGCACGTCGACCGAGCCGAAGCGAGCGTAGGTGGAGGCGCGCACCGGCGCGAGTCTAGCGGGACGGGGTGTAGCTGCCCAAGTCGGGCTGGCGTTCGCGGCTCCGGACCCCATGGACAGGGCATGAGCACGCCGCCCGCCGCCATCGTGGAAGCCGTCCGTTCGATCATGAAGCCCGACCGCCGCTGGGTGCTCTTCGAGCACGGCACGGTGGTGGTGATCGACGACCCTTCGGTCACCGACGTGGAGGAGTTCGCCAAGGTGAAGCTGGCCAACGACGAAGGCGAGGCGCCGGGCACGGCCGCCGGGGACTTCGCCGTCGAGCCCGTCGAGGGCCGCGGCTGGGTGGTGGGCAGCCATGATCCGGACGTGTTCACCTTCGTGCCCGCCACCGAGATCCAGCCTGGCTCCAGCGACGTGACCGTGGGGCTCGCGGCCCGGACGGCCCGGGAAGCCGACGCCAGCGGCGCCAACGTGATCGTCGCCGGCCCCTGAGGCGGCGCGGGCGAATCGGGGTTCCCGCACACCTGCACCATTGCGCTCGCGCGCTTCCTGCGTCAGTTCGTATGGACTGATGCGCGCGCGACTGGAGAAGATTCGAGAGAACAGCGATCTGCTGGTCAGCGCCGCCAAGAGCATCAAGGTCCTCACGGCGATCAGCTGGCCGGCCGAAGCGGCCGATCAGGTGCTCGCGAGCTGGACCTCCGGGGAGCGGAAGATCCCCACCCCGAAGCGACCCAAGCCCATCAGCCGGCGGGTCACCAAGAAGCTGGACCGGGTCATCGAGACCTCGGACCGCGGCGACCCCCTGGGGCGCTACCTTGCCTACACCGCGCTCAGCTACCGGCGGACGGCGGACCTCCTGGTCCACGCCGGCACCCCCGACTTCCACCGGCTCTCCCGGGAGATCTACGGCGGACCGGGCGGCCGTCTGGCGGGCGCGAAGCTGACCCACCGGGAGGTGGCCGACCGGCTGCTGCGCGCCACCGACGAGCTCGACGAGGCCACCCGGGACACCGCCCTCGACCAGCCGGTGATGGGCCCCGAGGAGCTGGCGAAGATCCTCCGCAAGCGCTTCCGTGGGTTCTTCGAGGAGCGCATCCGGGTGGTGGTGGACCCCAGCCTGATGGCCAAGGCCGCCGCCTCGTCCACCCGGGTCCGGCTGCGCGCCGACGGGAAGTACACCCAGCTCGACGCGCTCCAGCTCGCCGAGCACGAGGTCTTCGTCCACAGCCTCACCGCGCTCAACGGGCGCAAGTACCAGCCCCACCTGACGGCCCTGGGCCTCGGGTCCCCGCGGACCACGGCGACCCAGGAGGGCATCGCCACCTTCGCCGAGCTGGTCACCGGCGCCATCGACCTGGCGCGCCTGCGCCGGATCGCGCTGCGCATCCGGGCCATCCACGTCGCCGAGGAGGGCGCCCACATCTACGAGCTCATCGACCAGCTCGTGGAGTGGGGCGAGCACCCGACCGAAGCGGTCTTCACCGCGATGCGCGTCTACCGCGGCGGCGATCCCCACGGGCGCCACGTCTTCACCAAGGACGTGGTCTACCTCAAGGGCCTCTTCGCGGTGCACACCTTCCTGCGCAAGGCCATCGCCGAGCGCATGCCCGAGGTGATCCCCCGGCTCTTCGTGGGGCGGGTGACCCTGGGCGACGTGCTCAGCCTCGAGGAGTCCTTCGAGAACGGCGACATCGCCGAGCCGCGCTACATCCCCGACTGGGCCCGGAACCCCCACGCCATCTCCGCCTACCTGGCCTTCTCGGCGCTGGTGGACCACGTGGATCTGCACGCCATGGACCTCGAGGACGTGCCCCGGGTGGTCGCGCCGCGCTCCAAGCTCTCGAAGGTCCCCAAGGTCCCGCAATCGGTCACCAGCGAGCCGCCGCCCGCCCAGTGAGGCGTGTGGAATTTCCGACTCGGGGGATGGGCTTTCTAAGAGTTCTGCCGTAAGGAGCACTCATGAGCGATGTGATCCTGGTGGTGGAGGACGACCCCGATGCCCTGGATCTGGTCGCCACGTTCCTGCGCGCCAACGGCTACGAGGTCGTCACCGCGGAGACCGGCGCCGACGCCCTCGAGGCCGCGGTGGCCACGCCGCCCTCGCTGGTGCTGATGGACGTGAACCTGCCGGAGATGGACGGGTTCGAGGCCTGCAAGCAGCTCAAGGAGGACCCCGCCCTGGCCGACGTGCCGGTGCTCTTCCTGACCGGCAGCGACCGCGACGAGGACGTGCTTCGGGGCTTCGAGGTCGGCGGCGTGGACTACCTGCGCAAGCCGGTGCGTCCCCCGGAGATGCAGGCCCGGGTGAAGACCCACCTGGCGCTCCAGAACGCGATGAACGAGCTGGTCGCCAGGCACGCCGCGCTCACCAAGGCCTACGACCGACTGCAGCGGTCGAAGCAGCGCGAGGTCGAGGCCTTCGGCGCCGTCGGTGCGGTCCTCGAGGGCACCACCCTGGCCGGGCGCTACGAGCTCGGCGAGAAGCTGGGCGAGGGCGGCATGGGCGTGGTCCTGGCCGCCAAGCAGACCGACCTGGACCGCGAGGTCGCGGTGAAGATCCTCCGGCCGACCCCCGACGCCGACCGGGATCTCCTGGCGGAGCGCTTCGCCCGGGAGGGCCAGGCCAGCGTGGCGGTGACCCACCCCAACGCGATCACCATCCACGAGATGGGCCTGACCGACACCGGGCTGCCCTACCTGGTCATGGAGCGGCTCCACGGCCGGACCCTGGCGCAGATCATCGACAACGAGGGCAAGTTGGAGCTCTGGTACGCGCTGCACATGGGCGCGACCGTGGCCGACGTCCTGGCCGTCGCGCACGAGGTCGGCGTGGTCCACCGCGACGTGAACCCCTCGAACATCTTCTTCCACCGGGTCGGCGAGGGCGACATGGTGAAGGTCCTCGACTTCGGCATCGCCAAGCTGCTCGGCCGGGCGAAGACCAAGACCCTGACCCAGGGCGACTTCCTGGGGACCCCCGGCTACATCGCGCCGGAGACCTACGCGGACGCCAACCGCGAGCTGACCGGCAAGGCCGATGTCTACGGTCTGGGCGCGGTGCTCTTCGAGGCGGTGAGCGGGCAGGAGCCCATCGTCACCGCGGCCAACCCGATGGTCACCCTCAGCAGCCACCTCTTCACGCCGCCCCGCCGGCTGCGCGAGCTGGCGCCCGAGGCGTCCCCGGAGCTGGAAGATCTGGTTGCGCGGATGCTGGCCAAGGAGCCCGACGCCCGGCCCACCGCGCGCGAGGCCTGCGAAGCCATGCGCGCCATGCTCGGCTGAGCGGCGGCACCGTTCCCGACCAGGGCCGGTGACCGCGCTGCCCCAGGCGGTCGGCCGAGATAATTGGGCCGAAGGCGGAGGACGCGCGTCTATGCTCCGGCCCGAGGGGTGAGCGAGCCAAGGTTCGGCGGTGAAGTCGTTTCCTGGGAGCACCCCCGGCCTCGACTCCATGCGCATCCACCGTCTCCTTCCGCTCCTCCTCGTCTCCCTCCTCGCGTCCACCGCGACCGCCCAACGCGACGGCTTCGACCTGACCCTCGTCGGGACCGGGTGGGCCGTCTACGGCGAGCCCCATCACCTGACCGGCACCGCCTATGAGGTCCGCGGGCTGGCCGGGCTCCGGGAGCTGAGCGGCGGCATGGTGAAGGTGGAGCTCACCGAGCGGCGCAACCGCCAGACCCTGGTGGTGAGCGAGGCGAGCGCGCGGACCGGGAGCGACGGGTCCTTCGCGCTGGACCTGTCCGTCCCCGAGCGCGCGCTCTCGGGTCCCGCGCTGCGGGTGACGGTCGGCAGCGGTGGCGCCGAGCGGGTCTTCCACCAGGGCATCGCGCTGAGCTCGCCGCTGGTCTTCGACGCGCTGGCCGACCGCAATAGCTACGAGCCCGGCGAGACCGCGCACCTCTGGTTCCGGCTCCGCCGCAAGCGCGACGGAGCCCCCGAGGGCGGCCGCACGGTGCACGTCACGGTGCAGGACTCTCAGGGCGCCACCCTCCACGACTCCCGCCTGCCCACCAACGGCGGCGGCGTGGCCGCCCTCGCCGTGGCTCTCGGCGACGGCGCCCGCGAGGGCAGCTATCGGGTCACCGCGCGCCTCGACGACTCGGTCGCCGGCGCCCAGAGCGCGCTGAGCTTCCAGGTGGCGCGGCGCACGGTGGAGCGCCTCTTCGTGGACGTCGACCTGGACGATCCCATCGTGGCTCCCGGCGCGCGGCTCCGGGGCACGGTGCACGTGAAGACGCCCTCGGGCACCCCGGTCGCGGGGGCCACCGTGACCCTCTCCGCGCCGGGCATCGAGGAGGTGCAGCTCCGCACCGGGGACGATGGGCGCGCGGCCATCCGGGTGCTCGCGCCGGCCTACCTCGCCGGCGACATGGAGCAGCGCGCGCTGGGCGTGCGGGTCTCCCATCCGGCCCACGGCGCGCTCCACACCGCGGCCCCCTTCCTGCTCTCCCGGGTCCGGTGGCGGGTCACCGCCGCCGCCGAAGCCGGCGGCCTGGTCCCCGACGTGGCCACCGAGGCCTACCTCTCGGTCACCGACGCCCGCGGTGAGCCGCCGCCCGCCGGCACGGTGCTGCGGGTGACCGGCCCGGGCCTGCGCGGCGAGGTCCGCGTGGCCACCGACGCCCACGGGCTGGCGGCCCTCCCGGTCACCGTGTCGGCGGGAGACTTCGGGCCCATCGCCGCGCCCTCGCCCTGCGCCGGCCGCGAAGGGATCTCCCTGGACGTGAGCCTGGAGACCTCGCCGGCGGCCTTCACTCAGACCTGCGTGGGGGTCGCTCCCGACGCCGAGCTCCTGCTGCGGCTCGCCGAGCCCTTCGCCCAGCCGGGCGCCGAGGTTGCCTTCACCCTGGAGCGGCGCGGGAGCGCCCGGGGCGAGGTGCTGGTGGAGGCCTTGGCCGGCGGGCGCCTGGTGGCCAGCGCGCGGACCCGCGGTGCGCGTGGGACGGTCACCCTGCCCGAGGCCATCGGCGGCGTGGTCGAGCTCCGGGCGCGGCCGATCACCGACGCCGGCGCCCCCGCGCCCTTCGACGCCTGGGGCGAGCTCGCCCACGGGGTGGGCTCCTCGGCGGCGCTGGTCGTGCGACCCGCCGACGCCTTCGCGCTGACGCTGGAGCCGGAGAAGAACCCCTACCTGGTCCGCGACGAGGCCCGGGTGAGCGCGCGGCTCAGCTCGCCCTCCCCGGAGGCGTGGATCGCCTACGTCGCCCGGGATCTGGCGGCCCACGGCGGGGAGGGCCCCTGGCGCCTCGACTGGCTGGGCCGGGCCCTGGACCGGGCCTTGGTGGCGCCGGGCGAAGGCGACGCGATCCTGGTGCGGGCCTCGCTCGCGGCCCTGGTGGAGCGGGACCGCGACGGCTCCCGCGCCCGACCCCTGGTGACGCCGCCCTGGGGCTTCCCCCAGCACGGCGAGCGCCGGAACCGCCCCGAGGTCCTGCGCGATGTGATGGCCCGCCGGGCCGAGCTGATGCGCCGGGAAGCCGCGCAGGCGATGGTCCAGCTCGAGCGCCAGGTGGCCGCGCGCCTCGGCGATCGGTCGGAGCTGGAGAAGCTCCTCGTCCGCCGCGGCGCCGGCTGGGCCTTCCGGGACGACGCCCTCGAGCTCGCCGGGATCCGCCGCGAGAACCTCGGAGGCGCGCGCCTGACCGTGCCCATGCTCCGCGACGCCGACCCCGCGTTCTCCTTCGACCGGGTCGCGCGCCGGGTGGCCCGGAGCCAGCTCGTGCGGCTCCTGGTGGCCCTCCGGCGCCTGAGCGATCCCGACGATCCCAACGCCGCGCGGGTGGTCGCCGGCCAGCCGCCGGAGCGCTGGCTCTCGCGGCTGATGGAGATCGGCGCGCTCCCCCGGGAGGCGCTCATCGATCCCTGGGGGAACCCCTTCCGCTTCCGCCCCACCAGCCGCCCGGTGCTGATCTTCAGCGCCGAGGCCGCCGGTTGGGAGCTGGGGTCCGCGGGTCCCGACGGTCGCTACGGCACCGGCGACGACGTGCGCGATCCCTTCGAGCGGGTCGTCCCCGAGGGCTCGCCCTACGCGGTGGCCTCCGGCGAGGACGCGCTCATGCTCCGGCTGAGCGCCCTGGCGCCCGGGCCCCGCGCCCTGGTGCAGATGGGCCAGGCCTACGACGCCATGAGCCTGGCCGCGGCCCAGGAGCGCACCCGGGGCCCGGTCAGCGGGTCGGTGAGCGAGGGTGACATGGCGTTCGGCGGCGAGGAGATGGCCGAGGCCGAGCTCTCCGTGGATGGCGTCGGCGGCGGCGGAGCCCTGGGGGGACTCCGGGCGCGCCGTTCCGCGGCGCCGGCGCCAAGCGCGCAGGCTACGCGCGAAGCGCCCATGGACGACGCGATGGCCGAGGACCGCAGCGCCCTGGACGCCGAGCCGGCACCACCGCCGGAGCCCCTGGCGGCCATGGCCTCGCGGATCCGCGAGCGCTTCCCCGCCACCTTGCACTTCGAGGCCGGCCGTCCGCTCGATGGCGCCGGGGCGACCCTGAGCTTCCCGCTGGCCGATGCGCTCACCACTTACCGCGTCGAGGCCATCGCCTGGACCGCCTCCGGGTGGACCACCACCGCGAGCACCGAGGTGCGCGTGGACCAGCGCGCCACCGTCGACGCGCCGGTGCCGCCCTTCGCCGCGGTGGGCGACACGCTGCGCCTGCCACTGCGCGTGGACAACCGCTCGGGCGAGCCCCTGCAGGTGCAGCTCGCGATCGAGGGCGAGGGCGTGGTGCTCGCCGCCGACGCGGTGGCGCCGATCGCCGTGGAGGCCCGGCGGGGGGTCGAGGTGGTGGTGCCCATCCGGCTGAGCGAGGTCGGCGAGGGCCACGTGGTCGTCCGCGCGACCACCACCGGCGGCGAGCCCCTGGACGCCGTGCGGCGCCCGCTGAAGGTCTGGCCCGACGCGCGCAGCGTGCGGCGCACGGTCCGCGCGGTGGTCGAGGGTGACGGGGAGGTCGCGCTCGATCTGCCGGCCGACGCCAGCGCGCGGGGTCCGGCGGAGATCCGCGTGGTGCGCGGCACCGATGTCTTCGGGCCTCTCGACGCCCTGGGGCTCGAGGGCGCCTGGGCCCTGGCGCTCACCGGCCAGACGCCCGGCGGGGCCCAGCTCGAGCAGGCGCGGGCGATGTTGCGCGCGGGCGACCCGCGGCCCGACCTGCGGCTCCCCTACGGCCCGGTGGACGCGGCGCGCGCCCTCGGGGTCGTCTGGGGCGATGGCACCACCGCCGACGGGGTGGTCGAGCGCGCGCTGCGGGCCGTGGCCGAGCGGATCCCCACCGGCGACGCGGGGATGCCGATGGCCGCGGAGGTCCTGCGCCTCCTGGCGCCGGCGAAGGGCCGCCCGGCGCTGGCCTCGGTCCTGGACGAGCTGCGCACCCGGCTGGTCGAACAGCTCGCCGGCGCGGTGCGCTCCGAGGACCCGGCCGTCCTGGCCCCCATCGCCGCGGCCCTGGCCATCACCCGCGACACCGAGGCCCGGGCCCAGGCCCGGGAGCTGCTCCGCCGACTGCGGCGGGCGGAGGTGCGCTTCGGGGACCAGAGCTTCGTCGAGGCCCAGAACGGCCGGGGCACCCTGGAGGGCCGCTACCGCCCGAGCGCGGCAGTGGCCCTGGCCCACGCGGCCCTGGGCGATCGCGAAGAAGCGCTGCGCTACGTGCGGCAGCTCCTCGCCGGCGCCTCGCCGCGGGGGGCGGTGGTGGCCGTCGCCGCGGCCGCCGCGGGGCTGCTCGGGGGCGACGGCGCCGGGCGGGTGGATCTGCAGCTCGACGGTCAGGTCGTCGAGCTGAGTGGCGAGGCGCCGGTGCGCTCCGCCAGCGTGCCCACCCCGGGGCCCGGGGAGCACACCCTCCGGGTCACCAGCGAGGGCGTGGCCCTGGTGGTCGTCTCCCTGCGCTACGCCCGGCCCTGGGACGCGGCGCCCCAGCGCGAGGCGCGCTTCGCGGTGAGCCTCGATGGCGAGCTCGGCGCCCGCGATGTCCGCGCGGCCCTGGCCCTCACGGTGCAGAGCCGGCAACCCCGCTTGGTCCGCAGCCCCGTCGCCTACGTCGACCTGCCCGCCGGCGCCGAGTTGGACCAGCCCACCCGCGAAGCCCTGGAGGCCGTCGGCGCCGCGGCGACCATGGAGGGCCGAACCCTGCGGGTGGCGCTGCCGGCGCTGGCCCCGGGCCGTCGGGTGGTGCTTCCCCTGCCGCTGCGCTGGTCGGTGGGCGGCGAGCTCCACGGCCTCGGCGTGACCGTGGTCGACGAAGGCGAGAGCGCCGCGGCGGTGCGCCCGGCGAGCGTGCTGCCTTCGCGCACCCTGTCGCTCCCCGACGCCGGCGCCGAGCCCGAAGCCCCCGAGGGCGAGCGGCCGGCGCCCCCCGATCCCGAACCCATCCCCCTCCTGCGCCGGCTCGGTCCGGTCGCGATCCTGACGACCCCCTCGGAGGTGCGCGCGTGACCCGCTCGCTCTTGCTGCTCCTGGCGACGCTCCTCGTCGCCGACTCCTCGCTGGCTCAGACCACCCGCCGGCCCCTTTCGCGCGGTGACGTCCAGGGCGTCGAGCTGGCCCTCGAGGGGCCGCTCGTCGCGCCCCGGGGGACCACGCTGACCTGGTTGGTGACCGCCTACGACGTCCTCGGCGTGGACCGGCTGCGGCCCTCGCCGGGCGCGCGCATCGTGCTGACCTCGTCGACGAGCCCCGGCGAGCCGGTGGTCGAGCTCGAGGCCGACGATCGGGGCCGGGCGACCCTGGCGCTGCCCCTCCCCGCCGACGCGCCGCCGATGGTGGGCGTCACGGTGTCGATCCACTCGCGGCGGGGCGTGCAGCGGCGCTTCGACCTGAGCGTGCGCACCCGGGTCGACCGCGAGCTCCGGGTCCACCTCGCGCCGCCGGCGGTGGTCGTGGACGAGCGGCCGAGCCCGGTCGTCGCCGTCGGTCGCCTCACGGACACGCGCGGGGTCGGCCTGGCCGGGGAGCCCATCGAGGTGTCCCTCTTCGACGGCCGCGGCCCCCTGGGCGCGCCGCGCGCGGTGACCACCGAGGTCGGTGGCTTCTTCGTGGCCCGCTTCGAGCCCCGGGTGGCGCCCACCGGGAGCCTCCGCGTGGAGGCCCTGGCTCCGAGCGATGAACCCAACGACCGCGTGCGCGCCTCCGCCGCCGCCGCGCTGCGCACCGTGTCGCCCGCCGAGGTCCTGGTGCAGATCGCGCCCGCCGAGCGGGTGGTGCGCCCCGAGGCCGCGGTGCCCGTGGAGGTCGTGGTCCGGCGCGCCGACGGCATGCCCCTCGCCGGCGCGCAGGTGGCGGTCGGTGGGCGCGTGCCCGGCTTCGCGCCGGGCATGGAGAACGAGCCCGAGCCCGGCGTGGAGATCACCGACGCCCGCGGTCGCGCCCGGCTCTCCTGGGAGGCCCCGCGCCTCGGCCAGCCCTACCGGGACGTGAACGTGACCATCGCCGCCGCGCACCCGGCCCACGGCATGGGCGTGGGCCATGCCCAGGTCCGCGTGGCGCGGGTGGCGCACCAGGCGGCCCTCTCGGTGGAGGGCGGCGCGCTCACGCCGGAGCTGGGCGGAAAGCTCTTCGTGCGGATGGCCACCATCGACGGCCGCCCGGCCGCCGGGGTCCCGGTGACCGTGGTGGGCCCGCGGCTCGGGGAACACACCGGCCGCAGCGGCGACGGCGGCGTGGCGGTCTTCGACGTGGACCTCACGGACGCCGAGGACGATCGCTGCGGCGGCGCCGCCAGCGCGTCCCTCACCCTGCGCTTCGACCAGACGGAGATGCCCCTCTGCGTCCCGGTGGAGGTCGACGGCGCCGCGCGCGTCGCGGCGGACCCCTTGGCCGCGGCCGGGGGCACCCTCGAGCTCACGCTGGAGCGCACCCGCCGCGCGGCGCGGCTCCCCATCGCCGTCCAGGTCGACGGGGCCTTCCACGCCGGCGTGGTGGCGGAGCCGGGTCAGACCACGGTGAGCCTCCCCATCCCCGAGGACGCCCGCGGCGAGCTCGTGGTCCGCGCGCGCCCGCTGGTCGACGGGCGCGAGGTCGTCGGCGGCACGGCGATGGTCTGGGTGGCCTCCCGCGCCGAGCCCCTGGCCGCGGGCCGCCTCTCCGCGGAGCCGAGCCCCGAGGATCGCTCGCGGATCGCCGTCACCGTGGGCTCCCCCGCGGTGGTGGTCGCGCTCCCGCTCGAGGTCCGCGACGAGTGGCAGGCCTCGCTCGCCAACCCCTGGGCCGAGCTCCGAGGGGCCGGCTCCGCCGACGCCATCGCCGCGCTCCTGGCCACCCGAGCCACCGCCGACGTGGCCGCGCCTTCCGTCTACCGGGCCCGCTGCGAGGGTCGCGGCGCCTGCGTGGTGCCCCGGCCGGCCCCGGCGGATCCCACCGCGCAGGGGCTCCTGCGCGATCCCTGGCGCGCCTCGGACCGTTTCGTCGAGGGGCGCCTCGCGCTGGTCTTCCGCGCCCTCGAGCAGCGAGTGGCGGCCGCGGTGCCGGGGAACCTGGACACCGTCAGCCACGAGGAGCGGGGCCGGCGGGTCCTCGACGACCACGTGATCGCCTCGTTGCCCGAGGGCATGCTCGGCGGGGAAGGCGCCACCGGTCTCGGCGGCGAGCCCCTCACCTTGGCGCAGCTCCAGCGCATCGACGCCGGCTTCGGCTTCGACGCCATCGCCGGGCGCATCACCCGGGAGCGCCTCTTCCGGCTGCTCTTGGTGCTGCGGCAGTTCGTGAACCAGAGCGGGCTGGATCTCCCTTGGGCGCGCCCGGGGGATCCCACCCTCTGGCTGCGGCAGATCGTCGGCCACTACGCCTCCGGGCAGCGGGTGGACGCCCGGGACCTGGTGGACGGCTGGGGTCGCCCCTTCGAGCTGCGCCCGGTGGCGCGCGCGCGCTTCCAGCAGCTCCAGCCGGTCGCCGGCTACGAGCTGGTGAGCGCCGGGCCCGATGGGCGCGTGGGCAACGGGGACGACCTGGTCGATCCCACCGCGCGGGTGCTGCGCGCCGGCTCTCTCTACGCCCGCGCCGTCGGCGAAGAGGCGCTCCTGGCCCGGCTGGCCGGCGTGGAGCTCGGGCGGGCCAGCCTGGACATGGCGGCGGCGATCCACGGCCAAGGGGCGCCGCCGATCCGCGCGCCGGAGACCGGCCGCGCCCAGGTCGAGCTGGGCTCCCTGCCGCCGCTCCTGGCCATCCCGCCGGCGCCGCTGGCGCTTCGGCGCCCGGCGATCCCGGCGGCCTCGGCGGCTGGGGTCGGCACCCGCATCGAACTCGCCGTGGGCGACGAGCCGCGCACCTGGGGCGTGGTCGCCTGGACCGTGGACGCCGCGGGGCGGGAGCGCCTCCTGGGCGACGTGGTCGCCGCCGGCGCGCCCGCCTTCGTGACCCCCGAGCTCAGCCGGGACCTGCGGCCGGAGGTCGGCCCCGAGCGCCTGCGCATGGACGAGCCCCTCACCTGGCCGCTGCGGGTGGTGAACGCCACCGAGGAGCCGCTGCGCCTGGCCCTGGAGACCGAGGGTTGGGGCGTGCGCCTGGAGGTCCCCGACGAGCTGGTGGTCGACCCGGCCGCGGGCGTGCGCTTGGACGTCGGCTTCCAGGCCCAGGACACCGGGCGCGCCCGGTGGGCGCTGCGGAGCGGGGCCATCACTCTGGCCCGGGGCGCGCTCACCATCGACCGCGGCCTGCACCCGCTGCGCCGGGTGGCCACCGGCCTGGCGATGGACCGCTGGCACGGCGCGATGGGCGATCTCGATGGGGCCCAGCACGCTCGGAGCCGGGTGGTGCTCCTCGGTCGGGGTGGGCTCGGCGCGGACCCCGATCTCGCCGAAGCCCGGCGCGGTGAAGCGGCCCTCCTCGGCTGGCACGCCGCCATGGTCGGCCGGCCCCTCGACCCGGACCTCGCCGCCCGGGTGGAGCGGGCCGCGGGATCCGGCGGCGTGAGCCCGGCGCTCTCCCGCGCCGCGACCGCCGTGGCCCTGGCCACGACCCTGGACCCAGAGGACGACCGCGCCCGCGAGCTCGTGCGCCGCTTGGCCGACTCCGTCGCCAACGGCGCGGCGCTCCACGAAGGCGCCAGCGACGAGCAGGTCGCCGAGCTGGCGGCGTTGGTGGCGGTCCTGGCGACCAGCGGCGTCAGCCCCCGGGACGAGCCGGTCTGGCCCCTCGCCGAGGACGAGCGGATCATCATGCCGCCGCGGCCCCACGACGGGCTCTCGCGCTTCGTCGAGCAGGCGCGGGTCGTGCTGCGGCGGGTGCTCGCCGAGCGCCCCGACCGGCCGGCGCTCCAGGCCCGCGCCGCCGCCGCGCTGCTCCTGGTGGACGCCGGGGACGGTCACGGCCGCGCGATGGTCGAGGGCCTCCGCGAGAGCGACGCGCTGCGGGCCATGGGGCTGCGCGGCGAGGACGCCGCCGACTCCTTCCAGGGCACCCTGGCGCTGGCCCTCGCGGCCCATCAGGTCGGCGACGACGCGCTCGCCGAGCGGATGGCCCGGGGCGCGGCCAACCACGCGGGCTTCGCCGCCCGCGGCCGGGGCGCGGCGCTCTTCTGGTGGCTGGCCCTCGACGCCTACGGGGTCCTGGGCGCCCGCGCGCCGGAGTCGGTCACCGTCCGGGTGGATGGCGAACGGCACACGGTCGCGCTCCGGGACGGCGTCGGCGTCCTCGACCTCGGCGAGGTGGCCATGGATGACGTAGTGGTGGAGTCGGAGCACCCGGTCTTCGCCCGCGCCGAGACCCTCTACGGCCGCGCCCTCGGCGCCCGGGACGAGGGCCCGCTGGCGGTGAGCCTCGCTGGCCGGGCCGGCGCCGTCGGGGCCCCGGCGGGCTTCGAGGTGCAGGTGGTCGCCAGCGCCGAGGTGGGGACCCCGGTGGTCGACATCCAGCTCCCCGCCAGCGCGATCGTCGACGCCCTCCTGCTCCGCTCGGTGCAGGCCTCGTCGGCGGTGCAGCGGGTGGAGGCGCGCGAGCCGGGCTTCCTGCGGGTGCACCTGATCCCCATGCGCGAAGGCCAGGCGCTCACCTTCGCCCTGCCGCTGGTGCGCATCGCGGCGAGCCCGGTGCGCGGCCTGGGCATGGTGGCCTACCCGGCGACGCGCCCGGCGGCGATGAGCGTGGTCGCGCCGCGAACCCTGGACTGACGGAGGCCCCCGCCGCGGGCCGCCCCCGCTCGGGGTGGCCGTGCAGCTCGAGGTTGCGCTCGACCCCGGGCCCGTGCGAGTCGGGCCCGGATGTTCGTGCCGTCCTTCCTTCGTTCGTCCCCGGGCCCGCTCCTCGCTTCCCTCGTGTTCGCCGCGGCCTGCGCCTCCGCGCCGCCTCCCCGGCCGCCCGCCGAGGCGGGCCCGCGCCACGCGGCGCTCGTCGAGGCCGAGGTGATCCGCGGGGTGGCCGGCGAACCCGACGGCGCGCTGGACCACGCGCGCGAGGTGGCCATCGATCACACCGCGCGGAACCTGGACTCCCTCACCCCCGACGAGGTCCGGGGGTACCGGCTGGACGTGACCCTGGACCTCGTGACCGACAACTCCACGCAGCTCCGGGTGAAGGCGCTGGTCGCGGTGAACACGGTCGGTCCCCCCGAGCAGATGCGCGCGATGCTCCAGGGCACCGGCACCGTGCAGCGGGGCACCGACCGTCAGGCCGACCTCGAGCTGGCCGCCGAGGGCGCCGTGCGCGCCGCATTGCGCCGGCTCCTCGATGTGACCCAGTCGCTCCCCTGAGGCGCGGCGTCGCGGGGATCGGGTAGGCTCCCGCCGATGCGCGTGCACCTCCTCGACGGGACCTACGAGCTCTTTCGCATGTTCTTCGGAGCGCCCAGCTCCACCGACGACGCGGGGGTCGAGATCGGCGCCACCCGCGCCTGGATGCGCTCCCTGGCCACGCTCCTGGAGGACCCGGAGGTCACCCACGTCGCGGTGGCCTTCGACCACGTGATCGAGTCGTTCCGCAACGAGCTCTTCGCCGGCTACAAGACCGGCGCCGGGATCGAGCCCGACCTCTGGGCCCAGTTCCCGGTGATCGAGGAGGCCACCGCCGCGATGGGCGTGGTGGTCTGGCCCATGGTCGAGTTCGAGGCCGACGACGCCATCGCCGCCGGCGCGGCCAAGTACGGACCCGACGTGGACCAGGTGCTCCTCTGCAGCCCGGACAAGGACCTCTACCAGAGCGTGCGCGGCGACCACGTCGTGCTCTGGGATCGCCGCCGGGACATCCTGATGAACGACGCCGCGGTGGTGGAGAAGGTCGGCGTCCAGCCGGCCTCGATCCCCGACTACCTCGCGCTGGTGGGCGACGCCGCGGACGGGATCCCCGGGATCCCCCGCTGGGGCGCCAAGGGCGCGGCCACCGTGCTGGCGCACTACCAGCACCTGGAGGCCATCCCCGCGGATCCCGACGAGTGGGCGGTGAAGGTCCGCGGGGCCAAGACCCTGGCGGCGAACCTCGAGGCCCAGCGGGAGGACGCGCTCCTCTACAAGCGCTTGGCCACCCTGCGCGAGGACGTCCCCTTGGCCGAGGCCCTGGACGACCTGCGCTGGAAGGGCCCCGACGAGGCGGCGCTCGCGGCGATGGTCGCCCGGCTGAACGCCCCGGAGCTCCCCGAGCGGCTGGCACGCATCGAACGCTGAGCGGCGTCGAGCCCCCGGTCTCGGCTGCCGCGCGCAACCGGAGCGGCCCGGGGCCGAACACGCGGGCCATGCCCCGTTCCTCCGCTCGCCGCTCCCTCGCTCCCTGGCTCGCTCTGGTCCTCGGCGCCTGCGCGACCACCGGCCCCCTCCCGCCGCAAGCGGTGGAACACAACCGGGTCGGCGCCGAGCGCCTGGCCGCCGGCCGCTTGGACGACGCCGAGGCCCGCTTCCGGCTGGCCCTGGAGTTCCACCCCGGCTTCGCCGAGCCCCACGCGAACCTCGGGCTGGTGATGCTCGAGCGGAATCGGCTGGCCGAAGCGGAGCAGCACCTACGCTCCGCCATCCGCATCGACCCCGACTTCGACGAGGCGTGGTCCAACCTCGGCGTGGTCCTGCTGCGCCGCCGCCGGGTCGACGACGCCACCCGCGCCTTCGAGGAGGCCCTGGCCATCGATCCCGGCCACCGAGACGCCCGCCGGAACCTGGCGGACGTCTGGATGATGCGCGGCGACTTCGCCCAGGCCCGGGCCCATCTGATGCGTCTGATCCAGCTCACCGAGGAGGAAGGCACCGCCGCTTGGGCCCGGGCCCGGGGCATGCTGGCCTACGCCGAGCTCCGCCTCGGTCGCCCGGACGCGGCCGAGGCGCGGGCCGAGGCCGTGCTGGCCGTGAAGCCCCAGGAGCCCATCGCCCGGACGGTCCGGGGGATCCTCCGCGCCGAGGCCGGCGACGTCGAGGGCGCGCGGGAAGATCTCGGCACCGCCGAGGAGGATCCCGTGGTCGGATGGGACGCCCGCCTCCGCCTCGCCGCCCTGGACGTGGGGACCGGACGCCTCGACGGCGCCGGCGCCCGGGTTCGGCGCCTCCTCGAGGAGCAGCCCGACGCGCCCGCGGCGCTCTTGGTGGCCGCCCACCTCGCCCACGCCGAGGGGGATTTCGCCGCCGCCCGCCGGCACGCGGAGCGCGCCCTCGCGCTCGCCCCGGGTCTGAGCGCCGCCGAGACGCTGCTGGCCCGGCTGGAATAGGCTCGCCCGACGGTCCCCGTTCTTGATCCCCGCGGGCCCCGCGGCCTACCCTCGCAGGGCGCGGGCTCCCCCTGCGCCCTCCCCACATGGACCGCGTAATTCAGAGCCGCCTCTTCTACCCTGGCCTCCTTCTCGCCGGCGCCGGCATCGCGATCGCCGCGTTCGCCAGCCCCGCCGCGGTGGGCTTCGTCGTGGGAGCGGGCATCGCCGGCTTCATCGGCGGCCTGATCGTGGCCATGGGCATGGGCAGCACCGTCCCCGGCGCGGCCACTGCCAGCGGCCCCGCCAGCGTGGACGACGGGCGCGCCGCCGATCTGGCCAAGGAGCTGGAGACCGTGCGCGCCAAGCTCACCGAGGCCGAAGGCCTGCGCCCCGAGCTGGAGTCCACCAAGGCCCGGCTCCAGGAGTCGGAGCGCCTCCGCGACGAGCTCCAGAGCGCCCGCGAGGACCTGCGCGAGGCCGAGAAGACCTCCCGGGACGCCGAGGGCAAGCTGGACACCGTGCGCCGCGAGATGGTCGAGGCCGAGCAGACCATCCGCACCAACGTGGACCGGCTCTCCGGCGACCTCGGCGAGCAGATGGCCGCCGTGGAGCAGACCACCACCTCCATGACCCAGATCGCCGGCGCCCTGCAGGACCTGGCGTCCAACGTCGAGGCCCTGGCGTCCAGCGCCGAGGAGAGCTCCTCGTCGATCCTGGAGATGACCGCCACCAACGACGAGGTGGCCGAGAACATGTCCAACCTCGGCGCCTCGGTGCGCGAGACCGTCTCGTCCATCGAGGAGATGGCCTACTCGATCAAGGAGGTCGCCCGGAACGTCGACGCGCTCTCGCTGACGGCCGAGGAGACCTCGTCGTCGATGAACCAGATGGACGTGTCCATCGACCAGGTGCAGTCGAACGCCAACGAGACCGCCCGGCTCTCGGAGGAGGTGGCCACCGACGCCGAGAAGGGCGCCGAGTCCATCCTGCGGATCATCAACGAGATCAACCGCATCAAGGAGACCTCGAGCGAGGCCGTGAGCGTCATCTCGAACCTCGGCAGCCGCATCGAGGCCATCGGCGACATCCTGAACGTCATCGACGACGTCGCCGAGCAGACCAACCTGCTCGCGCTGAACGCGGCCATCATCGCCGCCCAGGCCGGCGAGCACGGCAAGGGCTTCGCGGTCGTCGCCGACGAAATCAAGGACCTCGCCGAGCGCGCCGGCGCCTCCACCAAGGAGATCGCCGAGCTCATCAAGACCATCCAGTCCGAGTCCAAGAACGCCATCCAGGCCGTCGAGCGCGGCGCCAGCACCGTCGACAGCGGCGTGTTGGTGAGCGCGGAGGCCGAGCGGGCCCTCAAGAAGATCCTCGAGTCCTCGCAGAAGTCGACGAGCATGGTCCGCGCCATCGCCCGGGCGACCGTCGAGCAGGCCAAGGGGTCCAAGCAGGTCACCGACGCCATCGGTCGGATCGCCGAGACGGTGCAGCAGATCGCCGCGGCCACCGCCGAGCAGGCCCGGGGCTCCGAGCTGATCATGAAGAGCGCGGAGAAGATGCGCCTCATCACCCAGCACGTGGAACGCTCCAGCCAGGAGCAGGCGCGCGGTGGGCGGCAGATCTCCCAGGCCATCGAGGACATCTCGAACATGGTCAACCACCTGCATCAGTCGCACCGCGCCCAGGCGCGGGGGTCCGAGCAGACCATCGCGGCGGCTCGCCGCATCCAGGAGCTCACCCGCGAGTCCGAGGGTCGCGTGCGCTCCATGACCCAGGCGGCCGACCGCCTCCGGCGCGCCTCCGAGTGAGCGCTCCGATGCGTCGGCTTGGCCTTCTCCCCTGATCGGGGTCAAGCTCCACCCGCATGTTCGGCATCGGTTCCGGTGAGCTCCTGATGATCGCGCTGGTGGTCCTGATCGCCGTGGGACCCAAGCGCATGCCCGACCTCATGAAGGCCGTGGGCAAGGGGATGCGCGATCTGCGCAAGGCGTCCTCGGACCTGCGCAAGCAGAGCGGCATCGACGACCTGATGCGCGAGGACCCGCTGGGGGTCCGCGAGCTCGAGCGGGAGATCCGCCGGCCGGTGGCGCCCTCCCGCAAAGTGCAGCTCACCGCCGACGACCGCGCCGCCGAGGCCCCCGTCGAAGGGGTCGACCTGGCCCTGGCTCGAGCGCGGGTCGCCGCCAGCGAGAACGCGGACGCCGCAGAGAACGACGCCGCGGCGCCCACAGCGGACGCCGCTCCCGCCGAGGACGAGGTCGCCTCGTGAGCGAGTACGAGCAGCTCGACGAGCCCGCCGGCCCCGAGGACGACGTCGAGATGGGCTTCTTCGAGCACATCGGCGAGCTGCGCACGCGGCTGGTCCGCGCGGTGCTCGGCGTGATCCCCGGCGTCGCGGTCGCCTGGGCCTTCAAGGAGCAGCTCCTCGAGTTCTTCCTGGCGCCCCTGGTCCACGCCTATGACCGGCTGGGTCTCGGCGAGCCGGTGATCCACTTCGCCAACCCGGTGGAGCCCTTCATCGGCTACGTGAAGATCGCCATCGTCTGCGGCCTGGTGGCCTCGGCGCCCTGGCTCTTCTACCAGCTCTGGGCCTTCATCGCGCCCGGGCTCTATCGGCGCGAGAAGCTCATGGCGATCCCCTTCGTCTTCTTCTCGACCCTCTGCTTCGCGGGCGGCGCGGTCTTCGGATACTCGGTGGTCTTCCCCATGGGCTTCGAGACCCTCCTGGGCTTCGCCGGCCTGCTGCCCAACCAGTCGATCACCATGACCCCCACGCTGATGCTGGGGGAGTACCTCTCCTTCTCCACCCGGCTGCTCTTGGCCTTCGGGGTGGTCTTCGAGGTCCCGGTGGTCACCGTGATGCTCTCCTCGGTGGGCATCGTGACCCCGAGCCAGCTCCTCTCCTTCGGGCGCTGGTGGGTCATCATCGCCGCGGTGCTCAGTGCGCTGCTGACCCCGCAGGACGTGGGCAGCATGGTCGTCATGCTGATCCCGCTGGTGGGCCTCTACTTCGCGTCGATCCCCATCGCCTGGCTCCTCCGCCGCCGCAAGAAGGACGCCGAGCCCAGCGCTTGAACGGCGCCTGGTGGGGCCGGCGACCGGGGCTCCATCGGGCCGCGCATCGGGCCGCGCCATCGGGCCGCCGAGGGGCGGCCCGGGTTCACTCCTGGAACTTCTCGCGCATCTGGAGGAACTCCAGGAACTCGTGGAGGCGCATCGTGTCCGGGATGCGGATGAAGCCCTCGGGGGTCTCCTCCACGATCTTCAGGCGGCTGAGCCGCTGGATCACCGCCTCGACCTCCGGCGTCTCGAGCCCGACCTGGTTGGCCAGGGTGGCGGGATCGATGGGCACCAGGATCGACCCGTCGCTCCCGTGCTCGCCGTTGTACTCGGCCTCGTGACCGAGCCCGAGGATCACCCGGGCCTTGGGGTCGCGGTGCATCAGGATGTCGATGAGGGTGTTCGCGCTGTCCAGGCGCCGGGCCAGCCGCTTGATCAGCCGGACGGCGATCTCCTGGTTGCTCATGATCATCGACCCGAAGGTCTTGGCGTCGATGACCAGCATGCGAGTGTCCTCGATGACCTCCGCGCTGGCGGTGCGGGGCTTTCCGTTGAGGATGGCCATCTCGCCGAAGAAGTCGCCGGGCCCGAGGATGGCCAGCTGCTTCTGCTCGCCCTTCACCTCGGTGAAGATCCGGACGCGTCCCTGCTGGATCACGTACATCGACTCGCCCGGATCGCCGTCACGGAAGAGGATGGAGCCCGGCGTGTGCTGCTGGACGAGCTTGGAGAGCTTGTCGGCCATGGGCCGGTTGTACGCGCACCCCGCCGCGGGTGGCAATAGCGGGAGGGGTCAGCGCGCCAAACGGCGCAGCGCGGCGGCGGTGTGGGGCGCCGCGCTGGGGTCGAGGTCCAGGTGGAGCCGCAGGAGCTCCAGGTCGTCGCCGTCGTCCACGTCGTACCAGGGCTCGGTCAGCGCGGCGCCGGGGTTGACCCGCAGGGTCTCGCGGAGGGTGGTGGGCACGCTCCAGGGGACGCCGTCGAAGCACGGGACCCGGCTCCCGCCCACCAGCACGTAGCCGCCGTCCCGCGCCGGGGTGAGCACCACCTCGGCCGGACGGGCCGCGGCCGCGCGCACGACCCGCGCGGGCAGCGTCGGCAGATCGCTCCCCACCACGAACGCGCGCCCGCTCTCCGCGAGGAGCTCGTCCAGCGCGCTGGCCATCCGCTGCCCCAGATCGCCGGCGCGTTGGGGCCGGAGGATCACGCCGTGATCGCGCTCGGCGGCCCGGAACGCGGGGTGCGCGGGGTCCCCGGCCACGAAGAGCACCACGCGGCCCAGCGGGGTCAGCCGCTCCAGGAGGTCCCGCAGGAACGCCCGGTGCAGCCGCGCGGCGGCTTCGTCGCCCCCTTCGCCCAGCGCGCGAGCGAGGCGGGTCTTGGTCGCGCCGGGCACCGGCGCCCGCGCGAAGACACCGAGCCCCATCATCGGCGGCGCAGGGTCTCGCGCCCGAGGACGTAGAGGATCTTCACCCCAGCGGAGACCGATCCCCGGACCGACCCGCTGACCTTGGACTCGCCGCCCCGTCGGTTGCGGTAGGTCACCGGGACCTCCGCGCAGCGGATCCCCTCGCGCGCCGCCGCGAGCTGCATCTCCACCGTCCAGCCCCAGTTGGGATCCCGCATGCGCAGCGACTCCAACGCGGACCAGGTGATCGCCCGGAAGGGCCCGAGGTCCGTGAAGCGTTCGCCGTGCACCCCTTCGATCCAGCGGCACGCCAGCGCGTTGCCCACTCGCTGGGGCCAGGTGAGGCTGCCCCGCTCCGCGCGCCCCCGGGTCCGGGAGCCGATCACCATCGCCGCGCCGGCCTCGATCGGCGCGAGGAGCGCGTCGAGCTCGGAGGGGTCGTCGCTTCCGTCGCCGTCCAAGAAGACTACCACGTCCGGCGGGTCGGGGCGCAGGTGGTCCATGGCCGCCAGGCAGGCGTACCCATAGCCGCGCCGGGGCTCGGCGACGACCTCGGCGCCGCCCGCGCGCGCCACGGCGGCGGTGCGATCCCGGGAGCCATTGTCCGCCACCACCACTCGCCGCACCCGGGCCGGGATCTCCGCGAGCACCCCCGGGAGCGCCTCTTCCTCGTCCAGCGCGGGGATGACGACGTCGACGTTCATCGGCTCAGTGCGGGTTGCGGGTCAGCGTGGTCAGGTAGCCCACGATGGCGTCGATCTCGACCGGCTCGAGGAGCTCGCCATAGCCCGGCATCACCTTCTCGTAGCCGGGCAGCGCGACCAGCTCCGGCTCGAGGAGGCTCTCCTCGAGGTAGTCGGCGTCCACGGGCACGCGGCGACCCTCGTCGGTCAGCCGCGAGGTGCCCACGATCTCGTCCAGGGGCGGCCCCACGCTGGAGACGCCGTCGATGCGATGGCAGGCCATGCACCCGTGGGTCTCGAAGAGCAGCTCGCCCCACTCCACGCGACCGAACCCGGCCGGCGGACCCGCCGGGGTCGCCGTGCGCGGCGGCGCGTCGTCCCCGCAAGCGGCGACGAGCAGGGCCAGGGCGAGCAGGCTTTGACGCATGGATCCCAAACGCGATCGGCCCGCACTTCGCGAGGAAGCGCGGGCCCAGGTGACCGAGAGCGAGCGGGTGCTCAGCGCTCCATGCGGACGCGCTTGCGACGACGGCGAGCGGCTTCCGCTTCCTTCTTACGCTTGCGCACCGAGGGCTTCATGTAGTGACGGCGGCGCTTCAGCTCGCGGAGGATCCCCTCCGAAGCCATCTTGCGCTTGAGGTGCTTCACGGCACGCTCGAGGCCACGGTCGCCGACCTGGACCTCGACGGGCTTGCACTGGATGGCCTCGCCGAGCTCGGTGTTCTTGCTGGTCTCAGTCATGGAAGGCGCGCACCCTTGCATGGGTCTCTGGGGGGCGCAAGCAACCGAGGCGGCGATCCCGACCGATCGTCACGATCGAGCGTGCGATCGGTCACCGGCTGGCACATCGACGACCCGGCTCCATACCCCAGGCATGGAGAAGCTGCGGGTCGCGACGCTCAACATCTGGAACAAGAGCGGTCCGTGGAAGCAGCGCATGGCGCTCATCCGCGCCGAGGTGGACCGGCTCCGACCGGACATCCTGGGCCTGCAGGAGGTGCTCTGTCTGGAGACGCCCGCTCAGGTGATGCACCAAGCGGAGGAGATCGCCGGGGGCAGGAACTTCGTCTACGGCGAGGGCCACGACCTCACCGCGGACTGGGTCCCCAGTGGCCAGCGGATGACCTTCGGCAACGCGCTGGTGAGCCCCCACCCCATCGAGCTCGTGGGCGTGCACGAGCTGCCCGGCGCCGACATCAGCGACCAGAAGCGCTGCGTGCTCCACGCGCGGGTCGCGGCGCCCAATGGACCCGTGGACGTCTTCGTGACCCACCTGAACTGGAAGCTCGACGAGGGGTTCGTCCGGGAGCATCAGGTGAAGGCGCTGGCCGCGCTGGTGGCCGAGAACGCGAACGACGACGGCTATCCGCCGCTGGTCATGGGGGACATGAACGCCGAGCCCGGCTCCGACGAGATCCGCTACCTCCTGGGCCATACTCGCCTCGGCGAACCGAAGAGCGTCCGCTTCGCCGATGTCTGGCACTATGGCGGGGATGGACCGGGGTACACCTTCGACCGCACCGCGAACCCCTTCGCCGCGGAGTTCCACGAGCCGCCCCGCCGGATCGACTACATCTTCGTCCGCGGCCCGCGCCTGGACGGCCACGGTCGGCCGCTCGCGGTGCGCCGGGTCTTCGACGAGGCCACCGACGGCGTCTTCCCTTCCGACCACTTCGGCGTGCTGGCGGATCTGAGCCCATGACCCGTTGGACGGCTCTCTTCGTGCTCGCCCTCGCCTGCGGTCCCGACCCGGACCCGGCGCCCAGCCCCGATCCCCGTCCGGAGCCCGCGGCCGAGGTCGAGCCCGACCCGCTCCTCGAAGAGGACGGCGAGGAGCTCGAGCCCGCCGCGCCCCTCGACGAGGCGGCCCTCGACGCGATGGAAGAGCCCGAGCTCGAGGCCGCCTGTTTCCAGGGCAGCACCGCGGCCTGCGACCGCCTCGGTCACTGACCCTTCGCGCGCGCCCGCTCTCGGCAGGTCCACTCGGCAGCTCGGCAGGGCTCGGCACACTTCGGCGGCGCTGCGGCTCGGCGGCGCTGCGGCTTCGGCGGCGCTGCAGCTTCGGCGGCGCTGCGGCTTCGGCGGCGCTGCGGCTTCGGCGGCGCTGCAGTGGCGCTCAGCAGTGGCGCGTGAAGCAGCCGGTGCGGCTCGCGGCGACCAGCTGGGTGGCGATGTCGCGGCTGAGCGGCTGGATGCTCTGGTGGATCCCCTCCGCCAGGGGCGCGGTCCAGGCCACCTCGCGGTGGGCGAACTCGTCGTCCTCGCCGCAGCCCGACCAGAGGGAGTAGCCCCAGCCGCGGCCGGCCCGCCAGAGATCCACGTAGATGTGCTCGCCCTCGCAGGCGAGGTGGGCGTTGGGGTCGGTGATCTCCACCTGGTGCCGCACCTCGGTCGAGATGTCGGCCAGCTCGCGCTGCAGGTCCAGGCTCAGCGCCTCGGCCAGGGTCTCGTAGGCCACGATGCTCTCGCCCTCGGGCAGGCTCATCCCCACGTCCTTGAACGAGATCCTGTGGAAGGGCAGCGTGACGTGGTCGGTGTGGACCACGAAGGGCGAGTAGCTCGGGCCCTCGGCTTCGGCCTCGGCGACCCCGGCACCCTCGGCCGGCGCGGCGGCGCTCGGATCGGCGGCGCTCGGATCGGCAGTGCTCGGATCGGCGGCGCTCGGATCGGCAGTGGGCGGTTCGTTCGAGCTGGCGTAGACGCCGAACGCGATGGCCACGCAGGCCGCGATACTGATCCAGAGACGCAAGAAAAGACTCCGCTGCGAGGGTGCCACGAAAACCGAGGCGTGGCACACCGCATTCCGTGGGATGCCTGCTCGGTCTCTTCGTCGGTGGTGGCTCCACGCGGATGGGCCGGCCCAAGGGCACGTTGCTCCGCGAGGGCGAGCCGCTGATCGAGCGTGCCCTGCGCATCGGGACCGAGGTCGGGCTCACGCCGGTCCTGGTCGGCGACGCGAGCCCCTACGGGCACCTGGCCCGGGGCGTCCCTCGCCTGGCGGACGATCCGCCGGGGATCGGGCCTCTCGGGGGCCTACGCGCGCTGCTCCGGCGCGGGACCCCGGCGATCGCCCTCGCCTGCGACATGCCCTACGTGGACGCGGAGGTCCTTCGCCGGCTGGTCGCGGCGCCGGTCGCCCCCCTCGTCGCGCCGCGGGGTTCCCATTGGGAGCCCCTTTGCGCGCGCTACGGCGCCGAGGCGCTGCCGGTCGTGGAGCGCGCGGTCACCGCGGGCGAACATTCGCTCCAGCGCCTCTTCGCGCGGTTGGAGGTCATAGAGCTCCCGATCCCCGACCGGCTCCTCCGGGACTGGGATCGACCGGAGGACGTGGAGTAGCCCGCAGCGCGATCGCCACCGCGACCAGGACCACCGCGCAGCCGGCGAGGGCCAGCGCGCCGGGCGCTTCGCCGAGCCACAGCCACGCCAGGAGCGTCGCGCCCACCGGCTCCGCCACGGTGGCCAGCCCCACCGTGGTCGGCGTCAGCTCGCGGAGGCTCCAGGCCAGGCACCCGTGCCCGATGAGCTGAGGCACCAGCGCGGCCAGCACGAGCGACCGCCACGCGAGCGGGGTCGGCGGCAACGGCGGATCCCCTAGGAGGGTGGCCGCGCTCAGGAGCAGCAGCGCCCCGACGCCGCAGGCCACGCCGGTGAAGGCGAGGACGTCGAGCTTCGGATGGCGCCGGACCACCAGCATGAAGAGCCCCATGGCGATGGCCCCCAGGAGCGCGAGGGCGTCGCCCAGGAGCGCACCGCCGCCGCTCTCCGCGGCGCCGATGAGTCCCACGCCGAGGAGCGCGACGGCGATGGCCGCCCCATGGCGAGGCGTCGGTCGGTCACGACCGGTCCCCAGCGCCACCAGGGCCAGGAAGAGCGGCGTGGCGGTCACGAGCGTGACGCTGGCGGCGACCGAGATGAGCTCCAGGGACGCCACCCAGGCCCCGAAGTGCACGGCGTAGAGCGAGCCGCCGAGGAGCGCGCTGCGGATGAGGGGCGCATCCCACGCTCGTCGGATGTGGGCCCGCACCACGAAGGGGGCCAGGAGGATCGCCGCGAGCCCCAGGCGAATCCCCGCAGCGACGAGGGGCGGCGTGGGTTGCGCGCGCTTGAAGAAGATCGCCGCGAAGGAGATGGCGGTGACGCCGACTCCCAGGGCCCATCGAGCTCGTCGCGCGCTCACCGCCGACGGATCTGCGGCGCGACCGGGCCGGGGTCAACGCACTCGGGGACCGGCGGGGATCCGGCGCGGCCGAGTCAGACCGGCGGGGTCCCCCGGGAGCGGCGGCGGGCGACGGGGTAGGCGGTGGGCCAGCCCCGGAGCTCCTGGGTCCCGGCGAGCTCCGACGAGCCATCGAAGATCAGTGCGAGGCAGCCGGCGTCGGCGTCCTCGACCATGGAGACCACGGCTGGGAAGAGGTACGTGTGGTCGAAGCCATCGTCGACCCGGAGGACGCAGCGAGTCCCCAGGCCGGGTTTGGCGTCGGAGGCGACCAGCGCACCGGCGCCGGTCAGGCCGCGGAGCCGCCCGGGGAGGAAGCCCATGGGCGAGGCGATGGTTACGGGGTGCCCCTTGGCGGAGCGGGTGCTGTGGGGGTCCAAGCCATGCCAAGGCGGCAGCTCCCCCAGGAGGGGCCCGAAGGCCACGGACGTCGTGTGGTCGGCTTCGTCACCGAATCCGGAGGCCATGCGGCCCCGAGCGGTTCGATAGTGGTGAAGCATCTGCAGCAGCTCATCCATGGGAGAGCTACAGAGCAAAGGGCGTGCCCACCGGAATCACGGCGTTCCGTGACATCCAGAGCACGTTTCTGCCCCGCTCCGATGCAGATCTGCACGACCGGGATCGCGCTTTCGAAATGGACCGCCCGTATCTGTGGGGGGTCCACCGAGAAGGCACTTCACCTCGGTTTTTGCGGGATGAACGCAGACATCATCCCACCTCCGCCGACCTGCGCCGGCGGGGCTATTCTTCTTCTTCGTCGCCGCCGGCGAAGTAGTTGATCGTGCTCTCGACGGTGGCGCCTAGGGCCTCGGTGATCAGCCGCGCGACCGCGTCGTCGCTGGTCTTGAGGGCGTCGTAGTAGCGCTGCCGCTGCGTCGCATGGATCACCACCGGGGGATATCCCTGTCGGAGGAGGATCAGGTTCATGATGAGACGCGCGACCTTCCCGCTTTGACGCGGGAAGGGGTAGATGTGCAGCAGCTGATGATGCGCCTTCGCGGCCAGCCGCACCGCGTGGGTGGAGCGCTTGGTCTCGGTCGCGTTCATCCACTGCACCAGCTGGCGCATGCGGTAGGAGATCTTCTCCGGGGGCGCGATCTCGTGGAAGTACAGCCGGTGGAGCGGCATGTCCTTGCGGTAGGTCGGCTGGGCCTTCCCCTCGAGCTCTTCCGGAGCGAGCCGCGCGTAGATCTTCTTGATCACGTCGAGGCTGATGTTCAGCCGCTTCTTCTGCGTGAGCTCGTAGACCAACGCGACCGCGTTGAGGTGGTTCCGGATCTCGTCATACGCCGGAAGCGCCGAGCTATCGGATGGAGGCTCCTGGACGATGATCGCCTGATGGAGTTCCTCTTTGTTGTAGACCACGCCTTCGAGCGCGCTGTCGTGGTAGACCCACGACATCTCGAGACTTTTCTCGAATCGCTCGATGATGTCTGCGGGCGCTTCCTTTTGAAGCTCCTGGAGTCGCGCGACGCGACTTTCCAGGCTGGTGCCCTGAAGCTGCTGGACCAAAGTCGATCTCCTCGCCCCTCGCGCGGGGGGCGCAAACGCTAACAAATTGCAGCGTGGGGGATCAATGGGGGCCGCCCTCGGATGCCGGTAATAAGCCATCGAGGACCTCCGATAGGTCTTCTGCGTCGGGTATGCCCCTCTCGGTGTGCCGAATACGGCCTTCGCGGTCCAGCACGAAGAGGGTCGGGAGGGCCTGAATCGCCCAGGCGCGCTTCATGCGGCCATCGGGATCGTGGAGCGTCGGGAAGCGCGCGCCGAGCTCTCGGTGGATGTCGGCGACCCGCTCCCCGGTCATGGACTCCACGTTCACCCCGTAGAACGCGACGCGGCCCTCGTAGCGGTCTGCCAGCTCGTTCAGGATCGGGATCGAGCGGACACAGGGAGGGCACCAGGACGCCCAGAAGTCCAAGACCACCACCTCCCCGGCCAGGGAGTCCCGGGTCAACCGATCCCCCTGGTGGGGTCCGGAGACCAGGGGCGCGGAGAAGTCCGGGGCCGGCCCGGCGCAGCTCGGGACGGCGGCGACGGTGAGGATGACGCTCAGCCCCACGGCGGCTCCCAGCCAGGGCGCGAGGCGCAAGAGGTCCCGTTTCATGGAGCGCTCGCTCATTCGTCTCGGAGGGGTAGCGAGAGGACGAAGGAGGCGCCACCCCGCGGGGACTCCTCGACGTGGATCTCGCCGCCGTGCTCGAGCACGACCTTCTTCACGATGGCGAGGCCCAGACCGGTGCCATCCGCCTTGGTGGTGAAGTAGGGGTCGAAGACCCGGGTGCGGTCCGCCGCGGGGATCCCGGGCCCGTCGTCTTCGATGACCAGGAGCGCGCGATCGTCCTCGCGGCGGGCCCGGATGCGGACCTCGCTGCCGGACTTCCGGAGCGCCTGGAGCGCGTTGCGGATCAGGTTGTCGACGCAGCGCTTGAGCATCATCCCGTCGATGCGGACCGGGAGCGCCTCGGTGATCGGCTCGACCACCACCCGGACCGGAGCCTCCTCGGCGTCCCCGAAGACGTCCTCCAGGATGGCCGGGATGGTGCGCTCGAGGTCCTCCAGGAACTCGGCGACGTCCTCGTCGGCCAAGTTCGCGGTGGGCAGCTTGGCGAAGGCGCTGAAGGTCCCCACCAGGCGGCGCAGCGTGGCCACCTCTTCCTCGATGATGCTGCAGGCGTCATCGAGCTTCCGGCGGTGCTTGGCGTCGTCGCCGTCGTAGCTGCGCTGCATCTCCTGGGCGGCGAGCTGGATCGGCGTGAGGGGGTTCTTGATCTCGTGGGCCAGCCGCCGCGCGAATTGCTGCCAAGCGCCGATGCGCTGGAGGTACTCGATGCGGGTTCGACTGGCCCGCATGTCGCGGACCATCGTGTTGAAGGCGTCGGTGAGCTCCTCGACCTCGTCCGCGCCCTCGGTGGGCACGTGGACGCTCAGGTCACCGCTGCCGAGCCGTCGGGTCGCCTCGGCCAGCACGGTGACCCGGCCGGTGACCCGCCGGGAGTAGAAGAGCGCGATCAGCAGGGTGACCACGATGATCAGCGCGAGCGCGCCGATGTAGACGCGCAGATAGGTCTGGGAGATCAGCTTCGACCGGCTCTCCAGGCGGGTGAAGAGGTCGGTCTGCTCGCCGGCCTGCTGCAGGCTCTCGAAGAGGTCCTTGGGCGCCGTGAGGGTCACGTCGACCTGGAGCGCCCGGTCGCCGTCGATCGTCACCGGCCGCCGCTGGACGAGCGGGCGCACCCGGTTGGGGTCCAGGCGGCTCGCGTCTTCCACCCGCACCAGCTCCTCGTCCTCCTCGTAGATGGCGATGGCGCCCACGGTCTCGTAGCGGCGCAGGAAGTCCTCCAGGGTCGGGCGGACCTCCCGGCTCGGCAGGTCCAACGCGTCGCGCAGCGCCGCGGATCCCCCGATGGCATCGGCGATGTGCTCGGCGTCGTTGCGGAGCGCCATCAGGTGCGCCCGGTGGGTGCGCACGCTGGACTCGAGCTGGTCGAGGACGTCGCGGTTCACGCCGACCTCGTAGGCGTCGAGGAGCACCTCGCGCCCCAGGAGCAGCGCGCCCACCAGCGGCGCGAGGGCCACCAGGAGCATGGCGCCGAGGATCTTCCGCTCGAAGCGGGAGAGGTTCACCGACCACCCCCGGGGACCACCACCGGCTGCGAGCGGAAGTCGATGGCCCGGTCGGCGCCGCAGATGTCGCGGCGCACGATGTTCACCACCAGCGCGCCGATGGGATCGGTGTTGCCCCCGGAGCCCCGGAGCGCCTCGCGGCAGCGGCGGGCACTGATGGGGTTGAACTCCGCGCGCACCGCGAAATACACCTGGTCCCCCCGGTAGCGATCGAAGTCGCCCGAGCGGCCCACGGCGAAGTTCCGCACCACCAGGCAGCGGCGCACGGCGGCCTCCAGATCGGGCTCCACGCCCCGGCGGGAGCCGATCTGCACCACGTAGGACTCCTGCCAGAGGTCGTAGGTGATGTGGCACTCGCGGGTGCGGGTGGCGAAGGGTCGGGTGGACCCGACGCGGTAGGCCTGCGCGGTGAGGACGATCCGCTTGGAGACGCCGCTGGCCAGGGCCCGGCGGACGTCCGGATCGTCGACCAGGTCCCGTGCGGAGAACGCGAGCCGCGGGCTCCCGCCGTCCCAGCGGACCCCCAGGCGGCGGTCGCCGAGCCCCTGGGCCCAAGCGCTCATCGTGAGCGAGAGGAGCCCGAGCACGAGGAGGACGCGGCGGGCGAATGGCGGGATCCGAGTCACTCTTCGAAGAGGTTCAGGAACCCGAGGAGGTTGGAGAAGCCGATCTGGAAGACCCCGATGCGGCTGTCGAAGCGGAGCCCGAGGTCGAAGGTGAGATCGACGGGGATCTGCGCGGCGCCCGAGTACCCGGCGACGCCGAGGCGGAGCGCGTCGGGATCCGTCAGGTAGAGGATGCCCACGTTGAAGACCAGGTTGAGTCGCCGGACGCGGCGCCCGCGGAAGATGGGTAGCTCGTACTGCACGTCGAAGCGCCCCGCGAGCTCCTCCACACGCATCTCGCCGATGGCCGTCCCCAGGATGTTCGGCGCCCCGCGGCGGTCGAGCTGCATCTCCAGCACCTGGCTGGGCACCAGGTCGGTGAGGTCGGCGATCTGGAACTGGTAGAAGAAGGGCGCCTCGCCGAAGACCGTGCCCAGGAAGAGCGAGAAGCGCAGCGCGTGGTCCCGCCAGGGGAGCGGCGCCCAGGCCCGGAAGAGGGTCGAGGCGCGCAGGAACTCGTAGTCGCTGCCCAGCGCCGGCGTGCTCAGCTCGGCCCCCATGCGGAAGTGGATCCCGCGGGTGGTCATCGAGGGGTCGTTGCGCTTGTCGTATTCGATGGTCGCCCGGAGCATGGAGATCCAGCTCAGGTCGTCCCGGAAGTTGGCCACGAAGGGCCGGACCTCGTCGCCGTAGGAGATGCTGGCGATGGGGATGTCCCCGCGCGGCGCGGCCCCTTCGATCTGGTAGCCCAGGGTGATCCGGCTGTTGGACCCCAGCCCGTGCCCGGTGGAGAGGGCGGCGCCCGCCCGCCGGTAGAAGATGACGATGTTCCGCGCGGTTCGCTCCTCGACGCACGAGGGCCGGGGCATCCCCTCGTCGTCGAGGCAGTTCACGTTCGGGTCGAAGAGCGCGCTGCCGAAGTAGTGGCGACCGCTGTTGAAGAAGGCCGCGGCCCCGAAGCTCCAGCCCCGCCGCAGGAGCAGCGGGTTGTCGTAGGCCACACGGACGGCCTGGGCGCGGGTGGACCCCAGGAGACTGAGGGAGAGCTGCGCGCCGGTCCCCAGGAGATTCGTCTCGGCCAGCGTGAAGCCCAGATAGGGCACCGCGTCGGCCTCGCGGTCGGTGCTCCGCTGCAGGCCCTCGGAGATGCCCGCCACGAGCTGGGTCACTACGATGGTGTTCCGCTCCTCGACGTCCACCACCACCACGACCCAGCCCCGGCGGGTGCCGCGCTTCAGCGAGATGGTCACCTCGCGGAAGAAGCCGGTGCCCCGCAGGAGCCACTCGATGTCCTCGAGCTGGTCCGAGCTGGGGTCCACCACGTCGCCCTCTTCGTAGGGCACGTAGTGACGGATCACCGAGGATCGAGTGCGTTCGTTGCCGCGGACCTCGACGTCCTCGAAGTAGTAGCGCAGCGCCGTGGCCAGGGGCGGACCTTCGGGGCGCCGTCGGCGCTGTCGGTCCCGGGCGCGCACACCGAAGTCGCCGAGCTCGTCTTCCTCGAGCTCGGCGTCCGTGGGCTCGTCGTCGGCGATGGGCTCGTCGTCGACGCCGTCGTCCGGCGCTTCGGCGTCTTCGGGGGGAGCGGGTTCGGGCTCGGCGGGCTGGGGCGCGGGGTCCTGGGGGTCCGCGGCGCCGACTTCCGCGTCGCTGGACGCGAGGGGCCCATCCTCCTGGCCCACGGCGGTCGCTGGCCCGACCGCGGCGGGGCCCAGCGCGGCGAGCGCGAGCAGGAGAAGGAAGGGACGCACGGCCGCAGGGTAGCCCGGAACCGGCGGAACGCCGCTCCGTCGTCGCTCAGTGCACGCGCGGGAGCGTGGCCAGGACGACCAGCGCGCCCAGCACCACGAGCATGGCGATCACGGCCCAGACCGCGGCGGGCAGCTTGGGCTCATCGGCTTTCGGGGTCGCGGCGGGGGCGGGGGTGCTCTTGGCTTCGCTCATCTTCTTCTCGGGGCGCTTCCGTTCGGGATTCTTCGCGGGGGGCGGGGCGCTGCTCGCGCGGGGCGTGCTGCGGCGCTCGGGGGCGGCTTCGGGGAGGACGACCTCGGCGGTCATGTCCCCGCGCTTCACGTGCCGCAGACCGTCGGTGGACGGCTCGCCTTCGGCGGTGGGGTCGATGTAGACGATGGGGATCGTCGGGGTCTTCTTGAAGCGACGGCGCCGCAGGCGCGTGGGCGGCGCGGGAGAACCGGCGGGCGCCGGCACCGAGTCCCGGGTCTCCGGGACCGGCGGGAGGGGCGGCCCGGTGCGCGTCGCCGGCCGATGCTGCTCCCGGTCTTCCGCGATCTGCGCCAGGGTCATCTCGACCACCCGCAGGAAGTGCTGGGCGGTGTCGTCCCGGCGCTTCTTCTTCTCGGGCGGATCGGCGGGGAGCGCCCGGTACTCGGCCGTCTTGGCCATCTCCATCGGATCGACTTCTTCGTCGTCGTCCTCGTCGTCGGCCGTCTCCACGGCGGCGAACGCGTCCTCCACCGCGGCGGCTTCGATCTCGAAGCGGCCCTCCTCCCAGCGGAAGACCTCCTGGAGCTCCTGGGGGCCCTGCAGCCGGATGCCCGTCAGCTCGCCGCGGTCGTAGCCGATCTCCGCGCGGTCCCCGTCGGGGCTGGCGAGCACCAGCCAGCCGGTGAGGCCGGCGCGCTCGCAGTAGTTCATCAGGTCGGCCGCGACGTGGACCTCGAGGGAGCCCTGCCGCTTGGTGTCGTCGCCGCTGCTCACCGGGAGCGCGGGGAGCTGCTGGCGGACCTCGTAGGTCCCGCTCTCCATGCTCAGCATCACGTCCACCGGGTCGCGGCCGTCGGCGCGGGTGGGCTGCTTCATCGCGAGCTGGCCCTGGACGATCTTCACCTCGCCCGCGACGTCGCCGTCGCGGAAGGCGATCACGCCGGTGGCACAGGTCTCTTCGATCTCGCGGAGCCGGGCCGCGAGACCTTCGGAGTCGATGGTGCCCGAGAGGACGATGTGTGGCACGGCCCGATCAGGCCTACTCCCGGCCTGCGCGTCAAGTCACCGGCGCTCTTCGCGGGGTGCGCTCCGTGAGACGGCGCGTTGCACGACCCGTTCGGCGAAGGGGTTGGCGTCCCCTTCCAGCTCTTCGTCGGGCTCCGCGGTGAAGCGGATGGTGGTCGGCAGGCCGTCGCCGAGGCTCACCATCCGCAGCCAGGCGCGGACGGTCCGGTCGCCGCGCTCCACGCTCACGCTGAAGCGATGGCGGCCCTCCAGGTCCCGGAGGTGGAAGACGATGTCCCAGGCGTGCCGCACGGCGAGGCCCCGCACGTGGCGGATGACGTCGCCCTCGCGAAGGGGCCCGCCGCCGGCCGCGACCACGGCGGAGGTCTCGTCGAGGGCGCCGACGCCCACCAGCCGCGCTGGGTCGACCACCGGCACCTGGTGAGCGACCAGTCGGGATCCGGCGAGCTCCAGGCACGAGTCGAGCTCCACCACCCCCCGGAACGCGACCCGGCGGCGATGCCGCTCGACCAGCTCGGGTTCGTCGTGCGCGAGCTGCGCCAGCACGCCCTCGGGGGTCGCCGCGGTGCGCACGGCGCCCAGGAGGGAGCGCTCGGTCCGCGCCAGCGCGGCGTCCAGGCAGAAGCTCACCAGCGCGCCCACGTCTTCGGCGACCCGCCCCTGCGCGATCGCAGCGGACTCGCCGGGGGATCGCCGCTGCCGCTCGTAGCGGGTCATCAGGGCGTCCCAGGCGTCGGGCTCGGACACCGTGTCGGACGCACGCCCGAGGACCAGGGCCAGGTGGGCGGCCGCCCCGTGGGTCCACCACTCGGGCCCCTCGAGCCACGCCGCGAGCAGCGCCGGCGTCGGATCGGCCCCCGGCGCCACGGTGACCACCGGCCCCGCATGTATCGACTGCGAACCATCGAGTATCAAGATCCGCGAGCGCGAGGGTCCCAGCGCGCTCTCGATTCGAGCCCGGGCGGCTTCGAAGCGCTCCCACCGGAGCTCCGCGCTGGCCGCGGCCGCCGCGTCCGAGCCGGGCGGTTGGTGGACGAAGCCCAGCGACCCCAGCGAGCGCGAGTGGGGGCCGGGAAAGAGGTACGCCGTGGGCTGCTCGGGCTCGCCGAGTCGCACCAGCTCGTCGTCGACCTCGACCGCGACCTCTGCCGCGGGGATGGCCGGCAGAGCGCTCGTCGGCAGGACCCAACCGCCGGCGAAGGTCGTGGCGCCCAGCCGCTCGATCGCCATCGTCCCCGGCGTCCCCGGACAGAGCTCGATCGCTTCGCCGGTCCCCACCTCCAGCGTCTCTGCGCGCTCCTCGGGCGCGAGGGTCAGGCAGCGCTCGGTCCCGGCGAGGCGGAGCTCGGCGCCGGTGGGCGCGAGCCGCAGGCTCACCCGCGGGGCGTCGGCCGGGAGCGGATCGGGCGCGGGCGCGGGGACCGTCGCTTGGGAGGCCGGCGCGCGCGAGGCGCAGCCGCCGAGGGCGAAGAGGCAGAGCAGGGTGGCGAAGCGGGCGCTCACGCGTCCATGCGTAGCACGGCCCCGTCGAAGGGGAGGTCCATCGCGCGCCGGGTCGCCGCCAGGGCGCGCTCGTAGGCCCGGTGTCCGGCCTCGAGATCGAAGGGGCTCACCCGCGGCAGCCCATCGAGGACCAGCGCGTGGACGTCCTCGCGCGCGGGGATCCGCAGCGCGGGGGAGGTGCTCCGGCGCCAGGGGGAGCGCGAGCTCAGGTGGTGATGGAGCACGCGGGTACCAGCCGTGACACCTGCCAAGCCCGGTCGGTCCAGCAGCCCGCCGTCGAGGTGGGGGCGGCCTTCGAGCCAGACCGGCTGGAAGAGGAAGGGCACCGCGCACGACGCGTGGATGGCGTCGGGGAGCGAACCCCGGTCCCGGACGACCGTCTTGCGGCCCAGCACGTCGTAGACGCTGATCCGGGCCGGGACCCGGGTCTCGTCGATGCGGTGCACCGGTAGGAGGTCGCGGAGCTTCGCCCGGAAGAGCTCGCCCCGGAGCAGACCGAGGGGTCGGAACCCCGGGTCCCAGAAGTGGGCCCGCTCGAGGGCCAGGAGTTCTTCTGCCAGGGCCTCGGCGCCCACGCCGGCCGCCCAGCTCCCGGTCACCAGGGCGCCGGCGCTCGAGCCGGAGACGGCCGCGGGCGGGAGGCGGGCCTCTTCGATCGCTTGGAGCACGCCGGTGTGGGCGAAGAAGCCGAAGAAGCCGCTCGACATGGCGAGGGTGTAGGGCTCGGCGGCGAGCCATTCGCGGAGGGTGGGCACGGGGGCGATCATGGCCCCTGCGGCCGCGGGTTCAAGGCCCCGATCGCCGAGCCCGCGGGACCGCGATCGATCGAGGCAGCGCCCCCGACCGACGAACCTCGGTCGGGGGCCCAGCCACGGGGAGGGGACCGAGGGTCAGGGGAAGATGCCGCGCTCGGCGTAGGCCTGCTTCAGCGCCTCGAGGGCGAGCGAGTAGGCCGCGATACGAAGCGAGCAGCCGCGCTCCTGGGCGAAGAAGCTCACGCGACGGTAGGCGTTCTTCATCGCCTTCTCGAGGCGACGGTCGACCTCTTCGAGATCCCAGGCCTCGGAGCGGAGGTTCTGGACCCACTCGTAGTAGGAGACGGTCACGCCGCCGGAGTTCGCCAGGACGTCCGGGATGACCGGGATGCCGCGGCTCTGCAGGATGCGCTCGCCCTCGGGGTTGAGGGGACCGTTGGCGCCTTCGACCACCAGCTTCACGTCGAGGGCGTTGGCCTCGTCGGCGCCGACCTGGTTCTCGAGGGCGGCGGGGATGAAGATGTCCGCCTTGGTCGCGAAGAACTCTTCGCGGCTGATCTCCTCACCACCGTCGTAGCCGTCGATGGAGCCGTAGCGCTTGCAGTGGTCGGACAGCTTGTGCCCGTTGAAGCCCTCGGAGGAGCGGCGGTAGCCCGAGTGGTCGCCGGTGGCGATGGTCGAGACGCCGAGCTTCGAGAGCAGCAGCGCCGCGTGGCTGCCGACGTTACCGAAGCCCTGGATGATGGCCGTCTTGCCCTCGAGGTCGAAGCGGTTGTCCTTCGCCCACTCGGTCAGACAGTGGACGGCGCCCTGAGCGGTTGCCTTGTCGCGACCGGGGCTGCCGCCGCAGGTGAGGGTCTTGCCGGTGACGACCGCGCGCTGGGCGTTCTTCTGGCTGTGGTCCACCTGGTTCATGTAGGTGTCCATGATCCAGACCATCGTCTGCGCGTTGGTCCCCATGTCGGGCGCGGGGATGTCGTAGTTCGGCCCGATGTTGTTCCCCAGCGCGTGGGTGAAGCGGCGGGTGATGCGCATCATCTCCGTCTCGCTGTGCGAGCGCGGATCGAACTTCACGCCGCCCTTGGCACCGCCGAAGGGGATCTGCATCAGCGCGCACTTCCAGGTCATCATGGAGCTGAGCGCCTTGAGGTCGTCCAGGCTCACGCTCTCGTGGAAGCGGAGGCCGCCCTTGTAGGGCCCGAGCAGGTTGTTGTGCTGGATGCGGTAGCCCTTGAACATCCGCATCTTCCCGTCATCCATCCGGACGGGGAAGTGCACGATCAGCTCGTTCTTCGGCTGAGCGAGCATCGCACGGACGTGCGGGGGAACACCCACCATGGTCGCCGCCTCGTCGAGGTAGCCCTGGACCACATGGAAGAACTTGTACTTCTCTTCGGTCACGTCTCTCGTGTCCCAAGCCCCTGGCGTTCGCGGCGAGAGGTGGCCGGGGCACGAGCCTCCTCGTCGAGGCTTCGATGCCATCGGCGTTCGCGAGCGTCAATCACGCGCCGCGTCAAAAACCGCGTCAAAATCGGGGGGTTAGGCGCGTCAGAGGGGGGACGAAGCGAAACGTCTGCGGCGAGGAGACCCCTTCGTCGGAACGACGCGTGGCCCTTGGGACGCTGCGCCGACGTTTTGAGCGGCCCGACGTTTTCTCACGCTCCAGGCCGCGTGAACGCACGGGCCCGCGCGCACCAGGCGCGAGCCACGCGGGGCCGCGGGCCGAAGGTTCAGTGGAAGAAGGAGACGTAGAAGTACGTCGTGGCGCCGGTGAACATCAGCGCGTCCGAGCGGTCGAGGAGGCCGCCGTGGCCGGGCATGATGTTGCCCGAGTCCTTCACGCCGCAGCTACGCTTCAGCAGTGACTCGAAGAGGTCGCCGGCCTGGCCGAGCGCCGAGGCGAAGACACCGAGAACGATGATCGGAACGAGGCCGATCTCGCCCGCGAGGAGGGTCTGCTGCACCGCGACGCCGCCGAGGGTCGCCGCGAGGATGCCGCCGATGGAACCCTCGACCGTCTTCTTCGGGGAGAGCTTCGGGTAGAGCTTGTGCTTCCCGAAGGTGCGGCCCGCGAAGTAGGCGCCGGTGTCGCTCAGGAAGGCGTAGAACATCGAGAGCAGCACCCACGCGCCGCCGTGGGCGCCGGTGTCGTGATGCAGGAGTACGATGCTCGAGAGGGTCCCCGCGATGTAGACGGGGCCGCCCATGAGCCAGCCGATCCGCTTGGCCGCCTCGGGCACCGGGTCGGGGAAGACCAGGCCGACGATCAGCGCTCCGACCGCCAAGCCGAAGATGCCCGCGAGGATCGCTCCGGGGATGCCGCCGGCGAAGATGATGACCGACGCGAAGCCGACGGTCGCCAGGATGCCCCAGACCCGCGGCCCGTGGTTCTGAGGCATCGTCATCGCCATGAGCTCGGAGGCGCAGATCGAGAGCCAGAGCAGGCCGAATAGCTGGAAGGCCCACTTGGGCGCCCAGAACATCGCGTAGAGGACCACCGCGATGACGGGCAGCGCGGAGACGAAGCGGAGGGCGGTGCCGCCGAGCTTCTTCTTCTCCGGTGCGGGTTCGGTCGCGTCGCTCATTCGCCCGCGGCCTCGTGGGCGAGGCTGGGAAGCACGGGCGCGGTGGTCTCGGTCGTCGCGCCCTGGACGCGGCCGAAGCGCCGCTCGCGGCCCTGATAGGCGGCGATGGCGGCGTAGAGCTCGGCCTCGTCGAAGTCGGGCCAGAGCGCGTTGGTGAAGTGGAGCTCGGCGTAGGCGGCGCCCCAGAGGAGGAAGTTCGAGATGCGCTGCTCGCCGCCCGTGCGGACGAGGAGATCGACGCGACCGACGGCCAGGCTCGGGAGGGCCCCCTCGAGCTGGGCCTCGTCGATGGCGTCGACGTCGAGCTCACCGGCGCAGGCGCGCCGCGCGAGGGCGCGGGTGGCGTCGAGGATCTCCTCGCGGCCGCCGTAGGAGAGGGCGAGGGTCAAGGTCATCCCGTCGAGGTGGGCGGTCTCGGCGACCAGGGGATCGAGGATCTCGCGGACTCGCGGGGGGAGCTTCTCGACGCGGCCCACGGCGCGCAGCCGGATCCCGTTCTCGAGGAGCTCGTCGCGCTCGCTGATTAGGAAGTCGCGCAGGAGTTCCATCAACGCGACCACCTCCGCGGGGGGTCGGTGCCAGTTCTGCTCGCTGAACGCGAAGAGCGTCAGGGCTTCGATGCCCACGCGGCGGGAGGCGCGGACGATCCGGCGCACGGCGCGCGAACCCTCCTGGTGGCCGATCGTGCGATCGCTGCCTTGGCACTGCGCCCAGCGCCCGTTGCCATCCATGATGATGGCGACGTGGCGGGGCAGTCGTCGGAGGTCGACCAAGGGGCTCACTGGGGCGGCGGTACCATGGCGAGGGTGCCCCTTCAAGACGAACCGGGCGGGTCCAGGCTTCCCGTATGACAAAAGTGGCATCTATATGTGAAGGAAAGTGACGCGCGAGATCGGTAAGGGGGGTTTCGCTCCGCGGAGAACGCTTTATCTTCCGTCGCCTACGGATGCCTTCCGATTACTACGAGATGTTGGGCGTGGAGCGGAGTGCGAGCGATCGAGAGATCAAGCGTGCCTTCCGGCGACTCGCCAAGGAGCTTCACCCGGACTGCACTGGCGGCTGTCCCAACAAGGCCGCGCGCTTCAAAGAAGTGAGCGAGGCCTATTCGACGCTGAGCGATCCGGAGAAGCGCTCCCGCTACGACCAGTTCGGCGAGGTGGGCGAGATCGGGGCCGACGGGTTCGGCTTCGACTTCCAGAGCATGATGAACGACCTCGGCGGCGCGGCCGCGGGGTTCGGCATCGACTTCGAGAGCTTCTTCGGCGGCGGCGAACGAGCCAAGCGTCCGCCCCGGCAGCGCCGGGGGCGTGACGTGGCGCTGAAGGTCCAAGTCCCCATGCTCGACGCGCTCCGCGGGGGCGAACAGAAGGTCAGCTACCAGGCCGGGGGCACTCAGGTCCGGGACCTGCGGGTCCGGGTTCCAGCCGGGAGCCGCTCGGGTGACCAGCTCCGCGTACCGGGCCGGGGAACCGCCGGGTCGGGCGGAGGCAGCGCCGGGGACCTGAAGATCGAGCTCGAGGTCGTCCCGCTCCCAGGCCTCCGGTGGGAAGGGGAGAACCTGGTCATGGACCTCCCGCTCACCTGCCTCGAGGCCTACCGCGGGGCCACCGTAGAGGTCGGCACCATGGCCGGCCCGGTGAAGCTGAAGGTACCCGCGGGTGCCCGAACGGGCCGCAAGCTCCGTCTCCGCGGCAAGGGCCCCGTCCGGCGCGGAACCGCCCTCGACCTCATCGTCCGGCTCGTCGTCGAGCTTCCCGAAGGCAGTTGCGACCAAGTCGCAGCTGCTTTCGAGCAAGTGGAGTCCGCCTACGGCACCAGCGTCCGCGCCAAGCTCCCGCCCCTCGGCTGACTCGTAGAGCCGGTCGCCCCGCGGGTTCGATCGACCCACTGCCGTCGCCTTGGCTGCCCTCGGAGCGCGTCGCCCGCTCTCTCAGGACCTGGGACGTCCATGCCATGGCGCTCCGGGGGAGCAGGCTCCCCGGCGCTCCGGGGGAGCAGGCTCCCCGGCGCCCGCTCGGAGCAGGGCCTCTACCCGACCCGGTCCGTCGGCGCTCGAGACGCAAGTCCGCCGGTCATCGACCGCCGACCGGACGCCCCCAGTCGACCGACTTACGCCCTTCGCACCTCTGCGGGCGTGGGGAGCCTGTTGCACGTGAAACGCGATGTAGGGCCACCTAAGGTATGGCGTTCCGCTCGACGCGTTGAGCTCTGCCCCTCGGGTGGCGGCACCTCCGCGCACCATCCCCCGCCACCCGACCGGCCCCACACCTCGCCGTGCGGTCCCCAACTTGCCATGGGGACGCACTTGCGTACTTGCGTACCGCCGCCCCCGGTCCCCGCACCAGCCACGTTGCACCAAGTCGGTCCCGAACTTGCCGTGGGGGTCCCGAACTTGCCGTGGGGACGCACTTGCGTACTTGCGTCCCGCCGTCCCCGGTCCCCGCACCGCACCCCAGTCACGTTGCACCAAGTCGAGGTCGCGTACCAACTTGCCATGGGGACGCACTTGCGTACTTGCGCAGGGTTCCCCCTAGCGAGTTTCGACGTCACGATCTGCTCCAACCTTCCCGACAGGTCGAGTCCAAGGAGGCCCATCGATCCATAGAGGCGCTCCGCCATGCGTTCTCCGGTCCCGAGGCCAAGCCGCGGTTCTCCGGCTCCCAGGTCGACGACAATCCCTGCCGCAGCAGACCGGTGAGGAAACAGGGGCGCGCACTCGAGGAGCTCGTTCCGCGACGGTTGGGCGTCTCGAGGGTCCCGAATCGCTATCGGGAATCCGAACCACAGGGGGGAGTACTCGGCCGCGAGACGGCTCCAAGCGCTCTTCTGGAATGCCGGCCCTCTGCCCCCAGGACCCCTTTCACTGCCTCGGCCCGTGCTCGCGCGTCCCGACCTCGCCATAGTCGGTACTCCATTGCCCGCACAGGGGACGGCTCGCCATTGGGTTCGCCGATGCCCTGGGGCCCACCCAAGTGCGGCCGTCCCGCCATAGTCGGTACTCCATTGGCGACACAGGGTTGGGTTCGCCGCTGACCCGGCTACCCACCCAAGTGCGGCCGTCGCGGTCCTCACTGCCCGCTCCTAGAGGCGCATAGGCCGTGCGAGGGGTTCAACGCGACCGGAAGCGCCAAGGGAACGGGCCCCACCCCAGCGCAAGTACGCAAGTGCGTCCCCATGGCAAGTTGGAGCCTTCCTCACTACCCGCGCCTAGCGCCCCATAGCCCATGCGAGGGCTTGAACGCGACCGGAAGCGCCAAGGGAACGGGCCCGACCCCAGCGCAAGTACGCAAGTGCGTCCCCATGGCAAGTTGGGGCCCCATGGCGAGTTGGGGCCTTCCCGTGGAAGCCGGAGTTATCCCCGACGTCCCTGCGCAAGTGCGCAAGTACGCAAGTGCGTCCCCACGGCAAGTGCGTCCGCGGCCTGCGGCCGGACCTCGAGGCTCCTCCCGTGTACGAGGGTTTCAGTGCGACCCGGAGCGCCAATCCAGCTCGACCCGGGCTGGGGGCCTGCTTCGACGGGTCGGCTGGGGGTGTTTCACGTGCAACGGGGTCAACGGCGCCGCGGAACCGTTCCAAGCCATTGGGTTCGGGGGCTCGGGCGAGAGGGATGGAGCGACCGGCGCTGCGTGACGAGGCTGGGGGTCCGACCGTGAGCGGGGCCCGAGGCCAGGGCCGTTGCACGTGAAACGGTACGCCGCGGTCGGTCCTGGAGTTCGGGTCCGGCGGGCCGCCAGCTAGCTGCCAGCAAGGACGTGCTGCACCACGTCCGCGACATCCCCGGCGTTGCCAGTCGCCGATGTCCAAGGACCCACGTGCCAAACAGGGCAGGGGAGCGAACGCTCGAGGATGGTCCGGTTGGTCGCTTGGCTCAGTTCGATGCGATGGCGGACGAGGACGATCCCGAGGGTCGCAACTCCGCGCGCCCGAAGGCTTTCGAAGGCGCTGAGAGTGTGCGAAAGCGTACCCAGGCCGTCCTTCGATACCAATAGAACCGGCCAGCCCGCGGCCGCGAACAGGTCGGCGAAGGATTCCGTGCTCGTCAGAGGAACCAGCGGCCCCCCCGCGCCCTCCACCAGAACGTCCTCCCGACTGCCCCCCGCGGCGCGTATTGCCTGCAGGAGTTCCGCGACCGAGGGGGCCGGCGGCCCCCCTGAGAGCTCGGCGGCCCACGGTGCGAGCGGCGCGACGGCCCGGTGAAACCCAGGGTGCTCTGCGAGCGCGGGATCTCCCGAGCAGCCCGCGAGCAGAGCCGCGTCCTGGGCGACCGGGTCACACCCGGTCTCCACCGGTTTCAGGCCGATGGCGTCACGCCCGCGGGCACGCAGTGCTTCGACCAGGGCCGCGGTCACCCAGGTCTTGCCTACCTCGGTCCCCGTGGCGGTGACGAAGAGCCTCACGCCAGGGCCTCGAGGAAGGCCTCGATGTCCTGACGAGAATGAGCTGCGCTGGGAACGATGCGCAGGCGGCTCGTTCCACGTGGAACGGTCGGCGGGCGGATGGCCCGCGCGAGAATCCCGGCGGCCGCCAGACGACGCTCGGCTTCCACCGCAACCTCGGGCGAACCGTAGATGGCTCCGAGGATCGGACCCGACCCCCGGACCTCGACCCCCAGCGCGCGAAGCCCATCCGACAGCCGCCGGCAATGCGCGGCCTGCAGCGCTCGGGCTTCGTCGGCCTGACGAAGCCAGTCGATGCGCGCCGGGAGCCCGGCAGCCACGGCGGGCGCGATCCCGGTGCTGAAGACGAAGCTCCGCGCGTCGTGAATCAGCGCCTCTCGCAGCGTCGACGAGCCGGCTACGAAAGCTCCTGCGCTCCCCATCGCCTTGCCCAGAGTCCCCACGAGGATGTCCGGTCGCACGCCCGCGGCCACGCAAGACCCGCGACCCTCGGGACCCATGGTTCCCAGCGAGTGGGCCTCGTCCACCATCAGCCAGGCCCCGTGAGCAGTGGTCAGGTCCCGCAGCGCGGCCAGATCCGCATGGGTCCCCTCCATGCTGAAGATGCTCTCGGTGATCACCAGGACCCGCTCGGCGTCGCACGTCTCCAGACCCCGTCGGAGGGCATCGAGGTCCCGATGCGGAACGATCTCGATGCGCGCCCGGCTGAGGCGACTGCCGTCGATCAGGCTCGCATGGTTGAGCTCGTCGCTGAAGACCACGTCCCCGCGACCCATGAGCCCGGCCACGGTGCCGACGTTCGCGGCGTACCCGCTGGTGAAGAGGAGCGCGGACTCCAGACCGACCCACTCCGCGAACGCCCGCTCGGCGCGACGATGCACGGGTAGGTTCCCGGTCACGAGTCTAGACGCGCGTGCGGAGCCGGGATCCCCGCCCGGGTCCGGACGATGCCCGAGCCCCAGGTAGTCGTTGGAGGCGAAGTCCAGGAAGCTGCGGCCTTCGAGGAGGACCCGTCCCGGCTCAGCCGGCTGCACGTCCAGGAGTGTCCGCCTCAGGCCCGCGGCGCTCTTGTGCGCGAGGCGCTCATCGAGAACCGAGTCCAGGGGTCGGCGCTGCTGTCGACGTTGCACGTGCAACGCTCCTTCCAACGACTCTTCGAGTCGCGTGCCCCTGCCCGATGGCGCTCGCGGACGACCCATTCAGTCGAAGGCCGCGATGCCCGTGATGTCCTGACCGAGGATCAGGGTATGGATGTCGTGGGTACCCTCGTACGTGTAGACCGTCTCGAGGTTCATCATGTGCCGACCGACCGGGTACTCGTACATGATGCCGTTGCCACCGAGGATGTCCCGCGCCATGCGCGCGATCTTCAGGGCCTCGTGCACGTTGTTCCGCTTGGCCATGCTGATGTGCTGCGGGCGCCACTTGCCCGACTCCTTGAGCCGGCCGAGCCGCAGCGTCAGGCACTGGGCCTTGGTGATCTCGGTGATCATGTGCGCGAGCTTCGCCTGGACGAGCTGGTAGCCGGCGATGGGCTTGCTGAACTGCACGCGGTCCTTCGCGTAGCTCAGCGCGGTCTCGTAGCAGCCGATGGCGGCCCCGATGGCTCCCCAACAGATGCCGTATCGAGCTTGAGACAGGCAGCTCAGGGGACCGCGCATCCCGGCGACCCCGGGTAGCAGCGCGTCCTCCCCCACCTCGACGTCCTCGAGGATGAGCTCGCTGGTCACGCTCGCGCGGAGCGACCACTTGTCGTCGATCTTCTGAGCGGTGAAACCCGGGGTCTCGGTGGGCACCAGGAAGCCGTGAACGCGCCCGTCGAGCTTGGCCCAGATGATGGCCACGTGAGCGAGGTTGCCGTTGGTGATCCACCGCTTGGTGCCGTTGAGGCGGAAGCCACCCCCGGGCAGACGCTCCGCGCGGGTGATCATCCCGGTGGGGTTCGAGCCGAAGTCGGGTTCGGTCAAGCCGAAGCAGCCGATGATCTTCCCCTCGGCCATGCCGGGCAGATACTTCTCCTTCTGCGCCTCCGACCCGAAGGCGTGGATCGGGTACATGCAGAGCGAGCCCTGCACCGAGCAGAAGGAGCGCACCCCGGAGTCGCCACGCTCGAGCTCCTGCATGGCGAGCCCGTAGGCCACGTCGCCCATCCCCGCGCAGCCGTAGCCCTCGAGGTTGGCCCCGAGGAGGCCGAGCTCGGCCACCTGCGGGATCAGGTCCATCGGGAAGGTGCCGGCTTGGTAGTGGTCGGCGATGGTGGGCATCACCTTCGCCTCGACGAAGCGGCGGACGCTGTCGCGAACCAGCCGCTCGTCCTCCTGAAGCTCGTCATCGATTCCGTAGTAATCCACCAGCGCCATGTGGCCCCTCCGTGCTCGGGTCAGGTCGCGATCGGTGGCACAGAAAAGGTTCTTACGCCAGCGCTTGCACCCCGAGGCGGCGTGTGTAATGTACGCGCCTCCCTGGGGATGTAGCTCAGCTGGGAGAGCGCTTGAATCGCACTCAAGAGGTCAGGGGTTCGATCCCCCTCATCTCCACCAGGGACACGAGCCGTCGAGAAATCGACGGCTCGTGTCGTTTCGGGACCGTCTACCGACGGCTCGTGTCGTATCCGGGTCCGGCGTCGACCTCGCGGGGCGCCCCGACGCCGGTGTCGCTCCGACCGCACGGATCTCCGCACCGGGACGCCCGACTCCTCGGGCATCCTCGGAGTCACTGCGTCACCGCGAGCAGCGGCCCCCGCGAGGCTTCTCAGAAGTCCTGGGTGCCGCCGACCATCAGGCGGAAGGACTCCACCTGTGCGCCCTGGGCGACGGTCTCGGTACCGAAGCCGACGAGGAACTCGAAGAAGTGGTCGCGCTTGTCGACGGCGGCGAAGCCGATGGAGGCGCTGAAGCGGTTGTTCTTCAAGGAAAAGTCCGCGAAGCGGCCGTCGTAGACGTTGCCGTAGGCGACCTGGATGGTGCCGTCGAGGAAGACCCAGATGGGCCAGTCGTAGCGGAGCAGGAGCGAGGCGCCGCTGTCGCCGCTGAGGTAGCGGCTGATGAAGCCGCGCATGGTGCCCGCGCTGCCGCTGAGGTTCGGTTGCTCGAAGAAGGGCACCTGGCCCGAGAGGGTCTCGGCGGCGATGAGGCTCGCGGTCAGGCTCACCACGTGCTGGTGGTCGGAGATGTCCCAGTAGGCGCCGAAGCTGGTGGACCAGGTCACCCATAGGTTCCGGTTGGGCCCGTTCTGCAGATCGAAGCCCAGCTCGTAGTCGGCCTCGAGGCGCACGCCGCTGCCCGGGGCCGGTCGGGACCGACGGTTGTCCAGGATCAGGTGGGCTCGCTGCCGCGCGATGGAGTAGCCCTGGGCGTACCCGGGCGGGAGCTCGAACTGGCCCGCGGCCACGCGCTCTTCCACCGAGTAGTCGCCTTCGATGATGTCGTCGCCGAACTGCCGGTCGACGATCTCCACGCCCACGGCGAAGCTGCTGGTGCGCATCAGCCGCTGCATCAGGGTCATGTGGCCGACGTAGCCGACCCAGTCGTAGCGGCTCCGGTTCTCCTGGCTGATCTGCGAGCCCAGCCCGTAGAAGAGGCCGTCCGGGCGCTTGGTGGCGTTGAAGCCGATCTCGAAGCTGGTGTCGCCGTCGGGCTTCTCCACCCGCAGGGCGACCCGGCCGGCGATCCACTGGGGGCCACCGAAGCTGGCGCCGGCGCGGAGGGCGAGGGCCTCGTTCCCGCCCAGCTCGTTGTAGGCGAAGTAGAGCCCGATGTTCGGCCGGAAGCCGAAGTCGAAGCTGAAGGTGGGCGCGAGGGTGACGTTCCCCTCGGGGCCGAAGGTGAAGAAGTTGACGATCCGCTCGGGGATCTCCTTCTCCTCCGCGCCGGAGATGAGGAAGGCCAAGGGGCGTCGCAGCACGTATTCGGCGACGAACCAGAAGGGAAAGAAGACGATGCGCGGGACCCACAGGGCGGCCTCGCCCGGCTGCAGGGGCTCCTCGCCGCGACCGTCGTAGTCGGGGATGGCGCGCTCGGGGAGCGACGCGGCCCCGGCGGCCTCGTCGCTGGGATCGCCGGCCCCATCGCCGGAATCCTCGGAGACCTCGTCGCCGGAATCCTCGGAGACCTCGTCGCCGGAATCCTCGGAGACCTCGGCACTGGTCGCGTCACCGTCCGCCGCTTCGTCGCCGCCATCGTCGCCGCTCTCGCTGCTCTCCGGGGCCGCGTCGGCGTTGGCCGACTCCTCCGTCTGAGCCACCGCGGGGCTGGCCACGCCGAGCGCGGCCGCGAAGAGCACGATCAGAACTCGCTCCACCATCGTCACCGAGGCCGAACCCTACTCGAAACGGGCCGCAGGATCTTCATCGGCGGAACCCGAAGTACAGGCTGGCCGGCAGGATGAACCCGCTGAGGAAGCCCACGATCGCCCCCACGAGGATGTCCGAGAAGTGGTGCTTCTCCGCCACCACCCGCAGGACCGAGGTCAACGTCGCCAACCCCAGGGCGACTCCGCACCCCGCGAGGTCCGCGCGCCGAGGCCCATAGAGCGGCATCCGCGTGTGGTAGGTGCAGGTCAGGCTGGCGGCGGTGAAGGCCATGGCCGCGTGGCCGGAGAAGAAGCTCCGATAGCGTCTCCCGCCGAGGCAGTTGCCGTCCTCGCTCTCCGGCTCGCAGCGACGGACGTTGGGTCGCTCGCGTCGGAACGCGAATTTCGTCCCCGTCATCAGCAGCGTCGTCGCCGCGAAGGCCAACAGGGACACCCCGCCCATGCGGTAGAGGAGCTCGGGGTCGGCCACGCCGGCCAGGGTGGTGTCGATCAGCGCGGGCCCGGCCATGACCAGGCCCCGGCTGACGTCGCTGAGGATCGCCGCGATGCGCCGCCCGCGCGGCCGAGGCGCGGCCAGGGCTCGGAGCATCCCTTCGTCGAAGCGGTTCCGCCGGAGCCACCAGCCGTTCTCGGACTCCGGCGTCGCCAGGGTGATGGCCAGCGCGCCAGCTCCGAGGACCCCGGCGGCCACGTAGTCCCACGGGGTCCGGACGTGCCAGCCGTCCTCCCAGTGGGGACCGGTCTCTTCCTCGACCGGCGGCTCCATCTGGGCCTGGACCGGGCTCGCGACTCCCACCAGCGCGCACGCCCCCACCACGACCAACCACCGCATCGCCACGTCCATAGGGGCCGGGTTCCGCGATGTCACACCCCAGCGCGATCTTCCGGTCTTGACACTGAACATGTGAACAGTCAGATCCGAGAGGTGCCACCCATGATCCCCGAGGCCGCCGAACGGGCCCTGGAAACCGAAGTCGCCCGCCCGTCCCGATGGGCCCAGACGCTCCTGGGGGGCCGCACCCTACGATCCTCCGAGAGCCCCGCCACCCCGGATGTGCGCACCCCGGGTCCTCGCGCCGCCACCTTGGTCCCGGCGAGCGACCTGGTCGAGGTGGTCGGCCGCTTGGCCGCCTCGGTCATGGTCGACGTCCTCGCCGCGAGCCAGCGCGCCGGTGAACCGGTGGCCTGGGTGAGCGCGGACGGGACCCTGCCCCACCCCTCCGATCTCCGCGGCGCAGGTATCGACATCGACGCCCTCGCGGTGATCCGCGCCGACTCCTCGCGCGCCGCGCGCGTCGTCGAGCTCCTGCTCACCAGCGGCGGCTACGGCGCCGTGGCCCTCGACGGGTCTCCCGCGCTCCCGGACAAGGTCGTGGCCCGCTTGCGGGCCATCTGTCGCCGCCACCGGACCCGGCTCCTGGTCGCCCCCTTGGGCGGCACCGCGTCCCTGGGCGCCACGGTGAGCCTCCGCCTCCGCGCCGAGCGCGACGCCCGCGGCGTCAGCCTCGACTGGTCCAAGGACAAGAGCGGCCGCGCCCATCCCCTGCCGCGACCGGCCCTGGCGCTCCCCCCGGGAGCCACCCATCGCGAGTCCCCCAGCCTTCCGCCCGAGACGAGCCGTGTCCCGCTCCGCATCGTCTCCTGAACGCAGCGAAGCCGCGGTCGCGCTCCCCCACCTGCGGCTCCAGCTCCTCCTCCGCGAACGCCCCGAGTGGCGCGGGCATCCGGTCGCCGTCGTCGCCGACGAGTCTCCGGACGCGCCGCTCCTGGAGCTCTCCCGGCCGGCGCTCCTCCGCGGTCTGCGTCCGGGCCTTCGCCTCGGGGCTGCGCGGAACATCGACCTCGAGCTGCGCACCGCGGCCATCGACGACGCCCGCATGAGCGCGGCCTCCGAAGCGCTCGCCGAGGGTCTGACCACCTTCAGCCCCCGGGTCGAGCGCGCCGATGGACGCCCCGGTCCCCTCGCCGCACCCGGGAGCTACTTCCTGGATCCCCGCGGCCTTGCCGGGCTCTACGGCGACCAGGAGCGATGGGCTCGATCGGTCCACGGCTACCTCGCCGGGCGCGGCTTCCAGAGCTCGGTGGTGCTGGGGGACCATCCGCACCGCTGCCTGGTCCTGGCCCGCGCCGGCGCCGGTGTCCGGGTCTTCGAGCCCGACGCCGAGCGCGCCGAAGCGGCCACGCTGGACCTGCGCCGGGTCGGCCTCGCCGAGCGGATCTGCGGACCCCTGGCTCGGCTGGGCGTCGACACCATCGGGGATCTCCTGGAGCTCCGGGCCGACGAGCTCACCGGTCGCTTCGGCGCCGAAGCCGCCACGCTCCATCGGCTCCTCTCCGACGGCGGTCAGCTCCCGCTGCAGGCCCGGCGCCCGGTGGAGCCCCTGGCGGTCCAGGTGACCCTCGAGCCTCCCTCGGCCGACCGGGAGCGCCTGGCCTTCGTCCTCAAGCGCTCCATCGACGACCTCCTGGCCCAGACCGTCGCGCGGCACCGGGTGCTCTCCGCCATGATCCTCGAGTTCCGGATGGAGCCCTACGGCCACGACCCGCGGGGGCGCGTCCGCAAGCTCGTCGACAGCGAGCGCCTCCGGGTGGAGATCCTCGAGCCCGCGACGCCCACGCGCGAAGGGCGCGCGTGGATGGACCTGTGGCGGCTGCGCCTCGGCGAGATCGCGCTCCCGGCCCCGGTGGAGGCGTTGGCTCTCCGGGGGGAATCGGTGGATCCCGACCAGGACCAGCTGGTCACCGCCGCCCTGGCGCCACCCCGAGATCCCCGCGCGGCCACCGAAGCTCTCGCGCGGGTGGCCGCCGTCCTCGGCCGCGAGTCGGTGGGTGTCCTCCGGCCCCGAGACGCCCACCTGCCGGAGGGATCCACTCGGCTGGTGCCCCTCGAGGGTCGCCTCCCGTTGCCGGCGGCGCTGCCCGCGCCCCCCGAGCTGGTCGCCCTCCGCCGCTTGGCCCGCCCCCGGCCCCTGGCGCGCGGCGGCGGCTCCTGGCCGCGGACCCCTTCGCCGGTGGACCGCGCCGACGGGCCCCATCGACTCAGCGGCGGCTGGTGGGGCGCCGACGCTCGGCCGGTCGCCCGGGAGTACTGGTACCTCCACCTCCGGGACGGCGCGATCTGGTGGGTCTTCCACGACGAGGTGCGGTCCCGCTGGTACCTCCACGCCGAGGTCGGGTAGGTGCCCGGGCTCCTCTGGGTGAAGAGTCACCACAGCTTCCTCCACGGAGCCTCCAGCCCCGAAGAGCTCGTCGATCGTGCCGCCGAACTCGGGTGGACCGAGATCGCGCTCACCGATCGCCACGGGGTCTACGGGATCGTCCGGGCCCACGTGCGCGCCAAGGAGCTCGGGACCCTCCGCTTGGTCCCCGGCGTGGAGCTCGACGTCGTGCACGACGACACCCCCCGGATCCTCACCCTGCACCCGCGCGGTCGCGAGGGGTGGGCGAACCTCTGTCGCCTCGTCACCCAGGGGCATCTCCGGGGGCCGAAGGGGAGCGCGCTGGTCACCGTGGCGGAGGTCGCCGCCCACGCCCGGGACCTGATGGCCGCCACGCCGGACCCGGCGCTCCTCGAGGCCCTCGCCGATCCCTTCGGCAATCGCCTTCATGGGCTCGTGGCCCGGCACCGCCGCGCGACCGACGGCGCCCACGAGACGACCCTGCGACGCGTCGCCGCCGCCCGCGGCCTGAGCCTCGTGGCCAGCCCGGAGGTCCTCTACCACCACCCCGAGCGGCGTCCCCTCCAGGACGTCGTCACCTGCGTCCGCGTGGGAACCACCCTCCACCAGGCCGGCACCCGGCTCGCCGGCAACGAGCTCCACGGGATCCCCACTCCCGAGGCCCACCGCGCGCTCCACGCGGATCACGCCGCGCTCCTCGAGGCGACCGAGGCCTACCTCGCGCGCTGTCGCTTCGGCCTCGACGACCTCCGCTATCGCTACCCCGCCGAAGCCCTCCCCTCCGGCGAGACCCCGGAGAGCTGGCTCGCGCGGCTCACCCACGAGGGCGCCCGGGAGCGCTACGACGGCGCGGTCCCCGCCGACGTCCAGGCGCAGCTCGAGCGGGAGCTCGAGGTCATCACCGACCTCGAGTACGGCGGCTACTTCCTCACGATGCACGAGATCGTGCACCACTGCCGCGCGGAGGGGATCCTCTGTCAGGGCCGCGGGAGCGCGGCCAATAGCGCGGTCTGCTTCTGTCTCGGGATCACCGCCGTGGACCCGGTGCGCATGGGCCTCCTCTTCGAGCGCTTCCTCAGCCGGGAGCGCGCCGAGCCCCCGGACATCGATCTCGACATCGAGCACGAGCGCCGCGAGGAGGTCATCCAACACGTCTACGCGCGCTACGGGCGCCGCCGGGCGGCCATGGTCGCCAACAACATCCGCTACCGGACCCGCTCCGCCCTGCGCGAGGTGGGCAAGGTCCTCGGCGTCGACCGCACCGACCTCGACTCCCTGGCGCGGCTCGCCTCCCACTGGGGCGGTGGCGTGGACGACGCCCTCTTCGCCCAAGCGGGGCTGGACCCGGAGCGGCCCATCCATCGGCACCTGGCCCGGCTCACCAACGACCTCCTCGATGCGCCCCGGCACCTCAGCATCCACCCCGGCGGGTTCCTCCTGGGGCACCTCCCGGTGGACGAGCTGGTGCCCATCGAGCCGGCGACCATGGAGGGGCGCACCGTGGTCCAGTGGGACAAGTACGACGTCGAGGCCCTGGGGCTCTTCAAGGTCGACTTGCTCGGGCTCGGCGCGCTCACCTGCATCCGCAAATCCTTCGAGCTCCTCAAGGACGACCCCGCGGCGCCCCACGCCATGGTCGAGGTCCCCACCAGCGACGCCGCGACCTACTCCATGTGCTCGGAGGGCGACACCGTGGGCGTCTTCCAGATCGAGAGCCGGGCCCAGATGGCCATGCTCCCCCGGCTCCGGCCCCAGGTCTTCTACGACCTGGTGATCCAGGTGGCCATCGTCCGGCCGGGGCCCATCCAGGGCGACATGGTCCACCCCTACCTCCGTCGCCGCGTGGGCCAGGAGCGGGTGGTCTATCCCCACGAGAACCTCCGGCCCATCCTGGAGAAGACCCTCGGGGTCCCCATCTTCCAGGAGCAGGTCATGAAGCTCGCCGTGTCCGCCGGCGGCTACACCGCGGGCGAAGCGGATCAGCTTCGTCGCGACATGGCCGCCTGGCGGAGCGCCGGGAAGATCGAGAAGCACCACGAGCGGCTCACCCGCGGGATGATCGAGCGCGGGATCGACCCCGCCTTCGCGGAGCGCGTCTTCGATCAGATCCGCGGCTTCGGCGAGTACGGCTTCCCCGAGAGCCACGCGGCCTCCTTCGCGCTCCTGGCCTACATCACCGCCTACCTGCGCTGCCATCACCCGGCGGCCTTCGCCTGCGCGCTGCTCAACAGCCAGCCCATGGGTTTCTACTCGGCGGCCACCATCGTCGACGACGCCAAGCGCCACGGCGTCGAGGTCCGGCCCATCGACATCGAGCGCTCCCGCTGGGACCACGCCCTCGAGGACGGCGCGATCCGCATGGGCTTCCGCATCGTGAAAGGGCTCGGCGAGAAGGAGCGCCCGGTCCTCGACGCCCTCCCGCGACCCGTGGCCGACATGGAGACCCTGGTGCGCCGCACCGGCCTCGGTCAAAAGGCGCTGGTCGCCCTGGCCGAGAGCGGTGCCTTCCAGCCCTGGGGTCTCGGTCGCCGCGACGCGCTCTGGCAGGCCCGGGGCATGCGCGGCGTCGCCGGGACCCTGGGGGGCACCGCCGCCCGGACCCAGCTCGCCTTCGCCGCGTTGGCCCCCGAGGACGCGGTGCTCTGGGACTACCAGGTCAGCGGTCACAGCACGCGCGGGCACCCCATGGAGCGCTACCGCGCCCAGCTCCGCCACCGGCGCCACCCGCGCTCCGACGAGCTCCGCCGCATGCCCGACGGACGCCGCACCGAGTACGTGGGGTTGGTGATCACCCGGCAGCGTCCGGGCACCGCCACCGGCGTGGTCTTCCTGACCCTCGAGGACGAGGCCGGCTTCGTGAACGTGGTCGTGTGGGCCGACGTCTTCGAGGCCCACCGCACGGTGGCCAAGACCAGCACCGTCCTCGGAGTGGCCGGCAAGGTGCAGCGGGGCGAGGAGGGCGTGGTCCACCTGATCGCGGAGCGCCTCTGGCCCTTCCGCGCCGGCGACCTACCGAGCCGGAGCCGCGACTTCCATTGAGCCCACCCAGCGACCTCGGAGTACGCCGCGCGCCAGCCAGCGACCGCTCTCCCCCAGCCAGGCCCGCGGTGTCCACCCGTCGCCCGCGGGGACCGGCTCGGCGGCGCAGGCTCTCGCGAGGTGCTCCCCCAGCCGCTCGCCGCGCGCGTCCCAGCTCAGGTCCGCCGCGCGCCGGAGCGCTCCCTGCGCCAGCCGCTCGCGGAGCGCGGCGTCGTCCAGCAGTTCCACCAGCGCGGCGACCGGCTCGCGGACGTCGGTCGCGTCGGCGGGCCGCACCAGGCGCGCGTCGACGCCGTCGTCCAAGAAGCCCACCAGGTCCGCGCTCCGCGGGGCCAGGATCGGGCGTCCGGCCGCCAGATAGGAGAAGAGCTTCAACGGGAGCACGGTGTTCCCGTAGCGCTCCAGCGGAGCCTGGCTCGGCGGGACGAGCAGCACGTCGGCCGCGTCCAGGTAGCGGAGCACGCGGTCGTAGGGCTGCCAGGGCCGCACGTGCACGTTGGGCATCGAGCGCGCCCTTCGCTCCAGGGGCCCCTCGCCCTCGGAGCCCACCAGGACGAAGTGGGTGCCTCGGGCCCGGAGCGCCCTGGCCATGGCCAGGGCGACGTCGAGCCCCTTCTTGGCGTTGATGCGGCCGGTGTAGACCACCAGCTCGGCGTCCACCGGGAGCCCCAGGGCTCGCCGCGCGCGGTGGGCGTCCCGAACGCGCTCCGCCCGCTGGGGTTGGTGCCCGTTGTGGAGCACCACGAGCTTGGCGCCGGGCACGCCCAGGCGCGGGTAGCTCGCCCGCGCGAGCTCCGAGTGGAAGAAGGCGGCGACGCAGTCCGGGTGGCCCAGAGCGTGGCGGACCCAGGGCTGCAGCGGCGGGAACTGATCGCCCCAGGGCCGGTAGTGCTCGAAGGCGCACCGGTGCCCGGCGTGGAGACAGGCGGTGAGCACCCCGAGGTTCCGGGTGTGGACCACGTCGTAGGTGCGGGTCCGCGGATCGCGCGCCACCGCGGCGGCGTGTCGGGCATGCTGGAGCCCGAGCAGTCGGTGCCCGGTGGGCAGCGCGCGGAAGCGGAGCGGCCCGTCCACCTGGAAGTGCTCGAGGAGCGCCTCCGTGGTGGGCGCGCTCTCCCCCGGGCGCCGGGGGAAGACCAGCTCCACCTCGTGCCCGGCTCGGGCCAGGGCGGCGGCGCTGTTCACCCACTGCTCGGCGTCCGCCTCGACCCGCGGGAGCGAGTTCTCGTAGGTGAAGAGGACGCGCACGCCGGGCAGCCTATCGCCGGGTACGCCCGCGTCGAGCCGGACTCGGGAGGCGCGGGGAGGTGGCCGGACCGAGCTCGCCGTCCGGGACCCGAGGGCGCCTCAGGCCTCCACGGGCTCGCCGGTCTCCTCGGCCTGCTCTTCCTCGTGCTCCGCCGAGCGAGTCTTGTAGGCCCGCACGAGGATCCAGGCGACGCCGAGCCAGACCAGGATCACGCCCACGTTCACGTAGGCGAAGCCGGTCTTGCCGAACTCCCAGATCTCCGTGCCCAGGTAGATGATGCCCGCGCTGGTCAGGTCCCCGAGGCGCACGAAGAAGGTGTCCACGGCCTGCTTCGCCGAGTACTTCTCCTCGCGGCTGGTGGGCAGCCAGAGCATCGCCTTGGCGTTGTTCATCAGCGAGTAGTCCGAGGAGTTCTCGGCGGTCTTCATCCAGCGGAAGACCACGAAGCCCATGCCGAAGGCGAGCAGCGCGTAGTTGCCCAGCGCCAGGATGGGCAGCGGCAGGATCACGCCGGCGATGCCCAGGTACTTCACCAGGCGCGAGGCCACGAGGGCCTGCAGGGTCACCGCGGCCACGTTCACGTAGAAGAAGAAGTCCGCGTAGAACGAGCCGATGAAGTCGGCGGTGAAGGCGCCTTCGTCGGCGACCTGGCCAGCCGCGGCCAGGGCCTCGGCCGCCTGCTCCTTGGCGTAGACGCTGAGGATGTACTCGCCGGTGGTGTTCACCAGGTTGAGCAGGATCAGCAGCACCGCGATCCAGCGGATGTAGCCGTTCTCGAAGACCAGCCGGAAGCCCTTGAAGGCGGCGGCGAAGCTGGAGTCTCCGTCGTCGTTGGCCTCGAGCTCGATGTCGTCGCGCCGGACGAGGACGGCGTAGAGCACTCCATGGACCAGGAGCATCGCCGCGGCGACCTGGAGCATGTCGTAGACGCCGACCATGCCGCTGTCGACGAGGTACTCGGAGAGCTTCGAGCCCACCACCGGCCCGGCGGTCATGCCCACCGTCACGATGGGGAAGAGCCGCTCGCCCTTCTCCTGGGTGTAGGCGTCGTTGGCGAAGCTCCAGAAGAGCGCGATCACCGACACGCTGAAGATGCCCACCCAGACGAAGAAGACGAACCCGAGCCAGGCCACCTCGCCCTGGCTGCCCACCCAGAAGAGCTGGATGCACACCAGGAAGAAGCCGACCACGAAGAAGACCAGCTTCTGGCTGGGGAACTTGCCGCTGAACCAGGTGAAGGCCGGGACGTAGAACATCAGCGCGGCCGCCTGGACCGCCGAGGCGTAGGCCTTCAGCTGGGCGCCGTCCTCGCCCATGGTCAGGATCCAAGGTTCGCGGACGACCTTGATCACGTAGTAGCTGACCATCAGCAGGAAGATGCTGAAGGCCAGAATCAGCGTGCTGGTGCCCTCGCCCGCGCGAACGTCGGCGAAGACCCGGAGCGCGCGGTCCACCAAGCCGGGGCGCTTCTCGTCGTCGGTCATCCGAAGGCCCTAGACGCGACGAGTCCCCCGGGCGCGACAACTTTGTGCGGCGCGGCCCGGAGACTCGGGCCCCGACCGACCCGGGCGGGGCTCAGAGGCCGAGGGCTTGGCGGGCGCGCCGCCGCTGGGCGGGCATCAGGCGCACCCCGGGGCGGGCGCGCTGCATCAGGGCGACGGCGGCGTCCACGTCTTCCGCGTGCCCTCGCCGAACGAGGAGGGTCGCGGCGAGCATCGCCGAGCGCCCGTGGCCCGCGGCGCAGTGGACGTAGAGGGGCCCCTCGGCGTCCGCGAGCTGGTCGAGCACCGCGCGCAGATCCCGGGCGCTGGGTGCGCTGCCGTCCAGCGTGGGCAGACAGACGTAGCGCCCCTCCCGGGTCCGCACACAGGCCGGCGCGGCGAACTCGCTGGTCAGATCGACCACCACGTCCACCCCCGGCGGCAGGTCCACCACCGGCAGCCGGCGCCCCACGTACACCCCCGGCGCCACCTCGTCGAAGGCCGCCTCCCGGTGGGCCACCAGGTTCAGCACCTTCCGCCCGGCGAACATGAAGAGCAGGAAGGGTCCCGCCAGGACGTAGCCCCACCAGTGGCGGGTCCCGTCGCGCCGCTTGCCGAGCATCCAGGCGCCCCCGAGCCCGAGGTAGGCCGCCGCCACCAGCGCGTAGCTCGCCGCCGGGTACCAGAAGATCGCCCCCCAATGATGGCCATCGGCCCACAGGGCCCCCCCCAGCACCCCGAAGAGCGTGGCCAGCAGAAAGAGCAGCGGTCCATACGGCATCCCCCCAACCATGGAGCCCCCACCCCCACCACGCCAACTTGCAGAAGGGACGCTCTTGCACACTGGCACAAGGGACGCTCCTTGCCCCGCCGCGCCATGATGGCCCACTTGCAGAAGGGACGCTCTTGCACACTGGCATAAGGGACGCTCCTTGCCCCGCCGCGCCGGGGCGAAATGACGACAATGACGACGATCGTCCCTGATGCAGTCGGGGACGATCGTCGTCATTGTCGTCATTTCGCCCGCGGCGAGGAGCGTCCCGGCTGTGCCCGTGCGCGGCCCTTCCCACCTCAGAACGTGAAGTGGCGGAGTCCTACGAGCTCGCGGCGGAGCTCCTCGCGGAAGTCGGGGTGCGCGATACCGATGAGCAGCTCGCCGCGGCGGCGGAGGCTCTGGCCGAAGAGGTTCACCGCGCCGAACTCGGTGACGACCCAGTGTACGTGGCCGCGGGTGGTCACGACGCCGGCACCGGCGACGAGGGTGGGCGTGATGCGTGACACGGTGCCGGCCTTGGCCGTCGCGGGGAGGGCGATGATCGGCTTGCCGCCTTCGGAGAGCGCGGCGCCGTGGATGAAGTCCATCTGGCCGCCGATGCCGCTGTAGATCGCGGCCCCGAGGCTGTCCGCCTGCACCTGGCCGGAGAGGTCCACGGCGAGCGCGGAGTTCACCGCGACGACCCGTGGGTTCATGCGGATGATCGCGGTGTCGTTGGTGCGGTCGCAGGGGTGGAGCTCGACCAACGGGTTGTCGTCGACGAAGTCGTAGAGGCGCCGGGAGCCCACCAGGAAGCTGGTGACCATGCGGCCCGGGTGGACGACCTTGTGGCGGTTGGTGATCACGCCGCCTTCGACGAGGTCGAGGACGCCGTCGGAGAACATCTCGGTGTGCACGCCCAGGTCGCGCTTGTCGCCGAGGCGCGCGAGCACGGCGTCGGGGATCGCGCCGATGCCCATCTGCAGCGTGCTGCCGTCCTCGACGAGGTCGGCGATGAGCGCGCCGATGGTCTCCTCGACTTCGCTGCGCGGCGCGGGGTCGTGGGCGTAGGGCCCGGCGTCGTCGAGGCAGAAGGCGTCGATGCGCTCGAAGGGCAGGAAGCCGGGGCCGTGCCCGCGGGGCACGTTGTCGTCGACGACCGCCAAGATGGTCTTCGCGGTGCGCACCGCCTCCAAGGTGGCGTCGACGCTGAGACCCAACGTGCAGAGGCCGTGGCGGTCCGGCGGGGAGACGCGCACGAAGACGGCGTCGAGGGGGACCACCCCGCGCCGGAAGAGCACCGGGACGTCCTTGAGGAAGACGGGCACGAAGTCCGCCTGGCCGCGGTTCACCGGGCCCCGGAGCGCGGGTCCGGTGAAGAAGGAGACGCTCCGGATGCGCTCGCAGTGGTCCGTGAAGGGGATCGGGCCCTCGAGGTGCAGGTGGTAGAGGGTGACCCGGTCGAAGTCCGGCCGTTCGCAGAGCGCCTGGAGGAGCGGCGTGGGCGTCATCGCCGCGCCCTGGACGAAGACGTGGGCGCCGTCGGGGACGTGGGCCACCACGTCGGCGGGCGCGAGGGCGCGGTCGCGCCAGCGGGGGTCGAGGGTGGGCATGGCCCGGGGGGCGTACCGCGGAGAGCGGGAGGGCGCCACGGCGGGAAGGAGCGTCCCTTGTGCCAGTGTGCAAGAGCGTCCCTTGTGCAAGTCGGGCGGGAAGGAGCGTCCCTTGTGCCAGTGTGCAAGAGCGTCCCTTGTGCAAGTCGGGGCGCTCCGTGGGGAATGGGGCGCGCGTGGGCGGCGTCTTCTCCGGGTGACGAAATGGGGACTGCGCGTGCTGGTGGGGCTCGGGGTGGGGGTCGCGCTGAGCCAGGCGCTGCTGCCGGACCGCGGGCTCCTGCAGACGTGGATCGCCGCGGCGACGCCATGGGGCTACCTGCCGGCGGTGCCGCTCCTGGCGTGGACGGTGTGGCGACGTCGATGGCCGGAGGCCGCGGGGCTCGCCGTGGTGGTGCTCCTCTGGGTCGGCTGGCTCTTGCCGCAGGTGGTCGGCGGCGCCGTCGAGGGGCCGCCGGACTTCCGCGTGGCGAGCATCAACGCGCTCGCTTGGAACGCGCGACCCGACAGCATGATCCGCGACGTCGCCGCCACCGAGGCCGACGTGCTGGCGATCCAGGAGGTGTCCCCCGAGCTCGCGGCGGCCATCGAGACCGAGGCCTTCGACCGTTGGCCCCATCGGCTGGTGCTGCCGCGCGAAGACGCCTTCGGGATCGCGGTGCTCTCGCGCTTCCCGATGCGCGCGCACGTCGAGGATCTCGGGCCGACCCTGCCGCCCGAGGCGCGCGAAGGCCCCGCGGTCGCCGAGCCCTACGTGGTGGCCGATCTGGACATCGGCGGACGCCCGTTGCGGCTGCTCGCGGTGCACACCCTGCCGCCCTTCGGTGCCCGTTACGCCGCCATCTGGCGGCGTCAGTGCGCGGTGCTGGTGGAGCGCGTCGAGGGCGAGCGGACCCCGCTGATCGTCGCCGGGGATCTCAACGCGACGCCCTTCCACCGGGTCCTCCGCGACCTGGACGCCGCCGGGCTCCGCGACGGCCACGGCGCCGTAGGGCGCGGGCTGACCACGACGTTCCCCACGGATCGCTGGCTCCCGCCGATGCTCCTGGACCACGTGCTGGCCAGCGAGGAACTCGCGTTCACCGCGGTGAGCGAGCGGACCATCGGCGGCTCCGACCACCGCGCCGTCGTCGCCGGGCTCCGCTGGGCTGGGGAGTGAAGGCGAGGTGGCAGGTCGCCGCGCCCGGGTAAGGAGCGTCCCTTGTGCAAGTCGGGGACGATCGTCGTCATTGTCGTCATTTCGCCCCGTCGGGAAAGGAGCGTCCCTTGTGCCAGTGTGC
>DCLA01000037.1:51254-77619 GCA_002320815.1 Myxococcales bacterium UBA1660 | reverse complement strand
AAGGAGCGTCCCTTGTGCCAGTGTGCAAGAGCGTCCCTTGTGCAAGTCGGGGGGAAAGGAGCGTCCCTTGTGCCAGTGTGCAAGAGCGTCCCTTGTGCAAGTCGGCGCGAGCGGCCCGGCGCAAGTCGGTCGACGGGGGGCGGTCGGGGGGGTAGGGCTCGGGGGTGAGCGATTCGGCGGAAGTTCGGCGGGCGGCGGTGGAGGCGCGACGAGGGGAGGCCATCACCCTCGATGCGCTCAGTGGCCAGTGGTCGATCCTGCAGCGCAAGAAGGGGCATCGGCACTCCACCGACGATGTGCTCACGGCGTGGTACGCGCTGCAGCACGGCCCGCGGGTCAGCGAGACGCTCGACCTCGGCACCGGCATCGGCACCGTTGGGCTGTTGACGCTGCACGGGCTGGGACCCGCGGCGCACCTGCACTGCGTCGAGGCGCAGGAGGTCAGCTACGAGCTGCTCCTGGAGAACATCGCCCTCAACGGGCTCGAGGACCGGGTGCACCCGCGGCACGGCGACCTCCGGGACCTACACCTCGGGCGCACCTTCGACCTGGTCACCGGGAGCCCGCCCTACTTCGACGTGAGCGCCGGAGTCCTCCCGCCGGACTCCCAGAAGGCCCACGCGCGCTTCGAGCTCCGCGGGACCGTCGCCGACTACGCCGAGACCGCCGCGCGGCACCTCTCGGACCTGCCCGAGGCGCGCTTCGTCTTCTGCTTCCCGACGCCGCAGAAGGTGCGCGCCTTCCGCGCCATCCACGACCACGGCTTCAGCGCCGTGGCCCACCGCGACGTGGTGCCCCGGGCCAACCGCGCGCCGCTCTTCTCGCTCTTCGCGTGTCGACGCGGGGAGCATCCGGAACACGAAGAGGCGCCGCTCGTTGTCCGCGACGACGACGGTCAGCCCACGGCGGAGATGCGCGCCGTGCGGCGTGGATTCGGCTTCACCGTGCCCGAGCCTGCCTGAAGCGGGGAGGGGAAGCTCGAGTCGTCAGGGGCGAAATGACGACAATGACGACGATCGTCCCTGATCCACTGAGGACGTCGTCGGGGGCGAAATGACGTCAATGACGACGATCGTCCCTGGTCAGAGGTGGGCGAGGACGGCTTTGGCGACGGCGGTGGCGCTCTTGGGGTTCTGGCCGGTGATGAGGCGCTCGTCTTCGACGACGTGCTCGATGAAGGGGAGGGCGGCCTTGGAGTAGTCGGCGCCGGCTTCTTCGAGGCGCTCCTCGAGGTTGAAGGGCACGGCCTCCTGGCGCTCGGCGAGGCCCTCTTCGCGCCACGAGAAGCCGGTGACGCGGCGACCGCCGACGATGGGTTTGCCGGCGGCGTCGCGGGCCTCGAGGAGGCCGGCGGGGCCATGGCAGACCGCGGAGACGATCTTGCCCGCGTCCCAGAAGGCACCGACGACCTCGGCCAGGGCGTCGCTGGTGAAGTCGAACATCGTGCCGTGCCCGCCGGCGAGGTAGATGGCGCCGTAGCGGGCGGGGTCCGCTTCGCTCACGGGCATGGTGTCCTGGAGGCGGTCCATGAAGCCCCGGTCGCGGTAGCGCTTCTGCACCGCGCTCTCGAAGCCGACGGCGTCGGCGGCCTTGGGCATCATCAGGCTCTCGGGGTCGATGGGCACGAACCCTCCGGCCGGGCTGGCGATGTCGCAGACGAAGCCCGCCTCCTCGGCGACGTCGACGAAGTGGGTGAGCTCCCCGAGCCAGAGCCCGGTCCGGAAGCCCACGGCTTGGTACTCGCCAGCGTTGGTGACGACACAGAGAATGCGTTGCTCGGTCATGGTTCCTCGGAAGCGTGGGTAGGGCCGCAGGGCCCGCGGTCAATCGTCGCGGCCGCGCAACGCGCCGTTCCCCGCGCGTCGCGACCGGTGTCCCGGCCGATCAGTCGCCCTGGGCCATCAGGCCCGCGAGCACCTTGTCCGGGGTGATGGGCATCTCTCGCACCCGGACTCCGGTGGCGTGGAAGACGGCGTTGGCGATGGCCCCGCCGATGCCGCAGAGGCCCAGCTCGCCGATGCCCTTGGAGCCCAGGGCGCCGCATTTCTCGTCCGGCTCGCCGAGCATGTGCACCTCCAGGGGCGGCACGTCCCGCTGGACCGCCAGGTGGTACTCGGCGAAGTCCCGGTTGGGGAAGGCGCCGCTCCGGGGGTCCACGTGCAGGGCCTCGGTGAGCGCGCCGCCGATGCCGTACGTCATGCCGCCGATGAGCTGGGACCGCGCGGTGATCGGGTTGAGCACTCGGCCGAAGCTGAAGGCCCCCAGCGCGCGCTCCAGGCGCACCTCGCCGGTGACCCCGTCGACCCGCAGGGTCACGAAGTGCGCGCCGTAGGCGTACTGCGCGTACTTCTCCGAGTTCTCGCCCGGCGCGATGGAGCCCTCGGCGGAGAGCTCCCCGCCGACCAGCCCGACGACTTCGTCGAAGCCGAGCGACCGGTCTCCGATCCACACGCGCCCCTCGGCCACGCGGCCCTCGCCTTCGGCGCCGCGGAGCGGCGAGTCGCCGTGGTCCCGGGCCAGCTCCACGAGCCGCGCGCAGAGGTTGTCGGTGGCGTTCTTCAGCGCGCCGCCAGCGGTGGCCGCCCCGAAGGAGCCGCCGCTGCCCGCGGTCTCCGGGAGCCGGGAGTCGCCGAGGACCACCTCGACGGACTCCAGCGGGAGCCCCAACCCCTCGGCCGCGATCTGCGTGAGGATGGTGTAGGAGCCGGTGCCGATGTCGGTCATGTCCAGCTCGGCGCGCGCCCGCCCGTCGGCGTCCAGGCGGATCCGGGCCGCGCCCTCCATGAGCATGTTCACCCGCGTGCAGGCGGCCATGCCCCAGCCGCGCCACCAGCGTCCGTCGCGCTGCCGGGGCTCGGGGCGGTCCGTCCAACCGAACGCCTCGGCGCCCTTCTCCAGGCAGCGCCGCAGGTCGTTGCTGGCGAAGGGCTTGCCGCTCTGGGGCTCGCGGTCGGCCAGGTTGCGCAGGCGCAGCTCCAGCGGGTCGAGGCCCAGGTCGTGGGCCAGCTCGTCGAGGGCTCCTTCGAGGGCCAGGCTGCCGATGGCTTCGCCCGGCGCGCGCATGCTGTCGATGGGCGGCAGGTCGACCTTCACCACCCGGTGCACCGTGTGCAGCGCGGGGGTCTCGTAGCTCGCCCGGGCGCCGGCGGCGGTGGGCTCGGCGAACTCGTAGCCGTAGCTCGCCATGGGCATCCGCGAGTCGTGGCCCACGCCGAGCAGCTTGCCTTCGGCGTCGGCGGCGAGCCGGAGCCGCTGGATCGAGCTGCCGCGATGGGGCGCGTTCACGAAGACGCTCCGCCGGGTCTGCACCACCTTCACCGGGTGCTCCAGGGTCATCGCCGCCAGGCTGGCCAGCACCGCGTCGCCGTGGACGCCCAGCTTGGACCCGAAGCCGCCGCCGGTGAACGGGGAGAGGATGCGCACCTGGCTCTTCTCCAGCCCGAAGGTGTTGGCCAGCGCGGTGATCGCCCAGCCGATGACCTGGATCGAGAGGTAGAGGGTGAGCTCGCCGTCGGCCCACACGGCGATGGTCGCGTGGGGCTCCATGGCCGCGGAGATCTGCGATGGGGTGGTGTACTCGACGTCCAGGGTGTGCGCGGCCTCGGCCATCGCGGCGTCGATGTCGCCCTTCACCACGTCGGGCTCCTGCCCGCCGTCGAGCTCGTCGGGGACCACCAGGAGGTCTTCGGGCTCTTCGCCGGTGACCACGTAGCGGCCGTCGTCGGTTTCGTAGGTGACTTTCACCAGGAGCGCCGCGCCCCGCGCCGCCTCCAGGGTCCCGGCGACGACCAGCGCCACCGCCTGGCCCGGGTGGCGGATCTCGGTCCCGTTCAAGAGCGCGTGGGACATGGTGAAGCGGTCGGCGTCGCTGCCGTCGCGGGTCTCGCCGTAGGGGATCTGCTTCGGCGTGTTTTCGTGGGTCAGCACCCGCACGACCCCGGGCTCGCGCTCGGCGGCGGCGGTGTCGATGGAGACCACCCGGCCCTTGCCGATGGTCGCCTCCACGATCCACCCGATGTAGGGCGTGGGCTCGATGGCCTGGTCCGCGGCGTAGGGAGCCGCGCCGCGCACCTTCTTGGGTCCGTCGACTCGTCGTGTGGCCTTGCCGATCATCGGTCGTCTCCTGCGTCGAGGCCCGCGGCCTCGGCCAGCGCCGACGCGATGAGGCGCGTCGCCAGAGGGATCTTGAAGTCGTTGTCGCCGTGGCCCCGGGCGTCCTCGAGCTCGGCCTCGGCCGCGCGCCGGAAGACGTCGCGGTCGACGCGCGCACCCTTCAGCGCCGCTTCGGCGCGGTGGGCCCGCCAGGGCTTCGGGGCCACGCCGCCCAGAGCGACCCGGGCTTCGGTGATCGCGTCGCCGTCGGTGACCAGCACCACGGCCACCGAGACCAGCGCGAAGGCGTAGGAGGCCCGGTCCCGGGCCTTGCGGTACACGTGGCGCGCGCCGTCGGGTAGGGGCGGCAGGTCCACGTGGGTGATCAGCTCGCCGGGCTCCAGCACGTGCTCGTGATGCGGCGTGTCGCCGGGAAGCTGGTGCAGCGCCTCGGCCTTCACGCGCCGGGTGCTCCCGTCGCTCTTCCGGGTGAGCAGCTCGGCGTCCAGGGCGACCATGGCCACCGCCATGTCCGAGGGGTGCGTCGCGATGCAGTGCTCGCTCGCGCCCAGGATCGCGTGGATGCGGTTGAACCCGTCCAGCGCGTCGCAGCCGCTGCCGGGCTCGCGCTTGTTGCAGCGCCGCGCGGTGTCGTAGAAGTAGTAGCAGCGAGTCCGCTGGAGGAAGTTGCCCCCGGTGCTCGCCTTGTTCCGGAGCTGCTGGGTGGCGCCGCTGAGCAGCGCCTTGGAGAGCACCGGGTAGCGCTCCCGCACCCGCGCATCGTTGGCCAGCGCGCTGTTGGTCACCTGGGACCCGATGCGCAGCCCGCCGCCGTCGGCCTCCTCGATGCTCGCGAGCTCCAAGCGGGTCACGTCCACCAGCCGCTCGGGGCGCTCGATCCCGTGCTTCATCAGGTCGACCAGGTTGGTCCCTCCGGCGATGAAGCGGTCGCCGCCGGTGACCGCGTCTTCCACGGTGGCCGCCCGCACGTACTCGAAGGGCCTCACGACTCCGCCTCCGCGGCCTGGCGCACGGCGGCGACGATGTTCGCGTAGGCGCCGCAGCGGCAGAGGTTCCCGCTCATGCGCTCGCGGATCTCGTCGTCGGAGAGTTCGCTCAGGGAGAGCTCGGCGCCCATGGGCGTCAGCACGCTGGGCTCGCCGCGCTTCACCTCGCGCAGCAGCGACGTGGCCGAGCAGAGCTGGCCCGCGGTGCAGTAGCCGCACTGGAAGGCGTCGTGCTCCATGAAGGCCTCCTGCAGCGCGGAGGGCGTCCCGTCGTCGGCCTCCAGCCCGGCGACGGTGGTGATCGCGTCGCCCTCGTGCATCACCGCCAGCGCGAGGCACGAGTTGATGCGCCGGCCGTTCACCAGCACCGTGCACGCGCCGCACTGGCCGTGGTCGCAGCCCTTCTTGGTTCCCATCAACCCGAGGCGCTCGCGGAGCGCGTCGAGGAGGGTCGTCCTGGGGTCCAGGTCCCCGAGGTCGTGGTCCTGCCCGTCGATCTGTAGCTTCACGACCGCGCGCCCACGCAAGGAGCGTTCCGCGGGCGCGCGCTGGAGTAGGCGCCGGGAAAGCTCGCGGAAAGCCGAGGGCGACCCTCGCCGGGCCCCGCGCGCCTGCCCCGGAGTGCGCCAGGGCGGCCGGGACAGAGTGTCGCCCGGGGTCCTCAGTCGAGGGCGGAGAGCTCCGCGGGATAGCAGAGCTCGGCGTCGCGCCGGGGTGCCCCGCTGGGGTCGGTGCCGCCCTGGATCCAGACCCCGCCGGACTCGTAGGGGACCAGCCCCGCGCCCACCCGGGGGTGCACCAGATCGGCGATGGGCTCGAGGTGCCAGCCGCCGGTCTCCACCGCGCGCCAGACGGATCCGTCGGCGGTCACGACGTCGCCCTCGGCGGTGGGCGCGCTGGCCAGGGTGAGCGTCGGCCCCGCCTCCACGGCGCACGTCGCGGGACACCCGCGGACGACCCAGGTGGTCTCCAGCGCGGCGCCCTCGGCGTCGGTGCCGCCCAGGACCCAGAGGCTCTCGCCCCCCTGCACCACGACGGGCTCGCTGCGGACCTCCTCGGCCTCGGCGGGCGCCTCGACGGCCGCGGTCGCGAAGGTGCTCAGGTCCACCAGCTCGCCGAAGGGTGCCCCCGCGCGCCGATCCCCGCCCACGACCAGCGCGCCCGCGGGCATGGGGACCGCGGTCGCGCCACTGCGGGGCGCCATCAGGTTCCCGGTCGTCACCCCGCCGGATCCGCTGACCCGGGAGAGCCCGGCGACGGGCATGTCGCCGCTGACGCCGCCGGCGACGAAGACGTCGCCCTGGGCCTCGCGACGCATCAGCGCCGAGTCGGGCCCGGCGCCTTCGTGGAGCACCAAGGTCTGGGCGCGCTCGGCGTCGAGGCTGGCCGCGGTGAGCACGTAGGTCCAGTTACCGCCGTCGGAGAGCACCACGCCCAACGTGCTGGTGGTCGTCGAGAAGGTGCCGGCCATCGCCGCCTTGGTGCGCCCGGCCGGCTCGGGGAGATCCACCAGCGAGGTGCCGCTGGTCACCCAGAGGTGATCGCTGACCGTGACCGCCGCCGAGTTCCCGGAGGCCGTGCGGCCACCGAAGTGGAAGACGTAGACCCCCACGCGCAGGTGGGCCACGTCGGCCCGGGCGACGTCTTCCTCGTAGGGAGTCACCACCGCGCAGGTCCCGGGGCGGCCCATGACGATGCGCACCAGCCAGCTCGCTTCGGTGTAGCCGTCGCCGGGGAAGAAGCGCGGCGGGGCGCCGACCCAGGTCTCCGTGCCTCGCTCCAGGGCCACCCGGATGCGGCTGCGGACGTCGGGGTCGAGGGGGAAGGGGACCCGGAAGTCGTCCTCGTCGAGCTCCAGGTCGTAGTCGACGAGCTCGCTGCCCTCCTGGTCGAAGAGGATGTGCAGTCGGTCGTAGCTCCCGAGGGCGAAGGGGCTCTCGCCCTCCGGCGTGATGAGCTGCGCCTCGAGGGTGGGGGTCGTGGGGTCGTCGGCGCACCCGGCCGTGAGGGCCGCCCCGAGGACGCACACCAGACCGAGGGCTCGCCGAACGCATTCCATGGGCACAGGCGTGCCCCAGCCCGCGGGCCGGGGCAAGGGCGCCCGCGGCGTGGCGTGGGAACGGCGGGTCGGGCGGCGCGTAGGGACGGCGCTCGGGGCGGTTCTTGGGGGGCGCGTGGGGCGGACCGTAGGGCGGCGCGTCGGGCGCTTCGCGGGAGCCTCGGCCGGGCGAGGCCGCTTGCGTCGACGGCGCGAGCGCATAGAAGCCCCGCGATGCCCGCGATGGACCTCGAAGGAGCCTGGGGACCGGCTCGGCTGCGCGCGGCGGCCCTGGGCCTCCGCGGCCATGGTGGGCTCGCGTGGCTGGACGCCGACGGCTCGCCGCCGACCGGTCGCCGCGCGTTCATGGGCTGCGCGCCGGTGGAGACCCGCCGGGTCCCCTGGGGCCAGGACGCCTACGCCGCCCTCGACGAGCTCTCCCGGGGCGGGGAGCCCGGGCGCCCGCGCTGGGTCGGCTACCTGAGCTACGACGCCTTCTGGGCGCGGAGCTCGCTGACGCCGCGCATGGACCGGGACACCCGCTGGCCCACGCTGCTCCTCCACCGCTACGACGCGCTCCTGGAGGTCGACGTGCCCCACGAGCGCGCGCGGCTCGTCGGCGACGACGACGCGGCCATCGCGCGCCTGCACGCCCGCCTCGTCGGGGGCGGCACTGGGGGCGGCGGTGCGGTCGGCGCGGGCGGCGCGGCGGTTGGTGGTGAGACCGGTACCGAGGGCGCTGCGCTGGGCTCCCTCACCGTCGGCGCGCTGACCGTGACCCCGCGCGCCACCCACGCGCGCGCCATCGAGCGCGCCCGAGACCACATCGCCGCCGGCGAGGTCTACCAGGTGAACCTCGCCCGGGCGTGGACCGGCGAGCTCGCCGGCGATCCCTTGGCGCTCTGGTTGGCGATGCGCGAGGCGAGCCCGGTGCCCCTGGGCCTCTACCTGGACGGCGGTGACCACCAGGTCCTGGCGCGCACCATGGAGCGCTTCCTGGAGTGGCACCCCGACGCCGAGGGGCGAGGCCCCATCGAGACCCGGCCCATCAAGGGGACCATCGCCCGCGCCGGTGCCGACGCCGACGAGGCCGCCCGCCTGCGTGCCGACCCCAAGGAGCACGCCGAGCACGCGATGATCGTGGACCTGGTGCGCAACGACCTCGGCCGGGTCAGCGAGACGGGCTCCGTCGAGGTCACCGAGCGCTTCGCAGTGGAGCCCTTCGCCAAGCTCGCGCACCTCGTCAGCACCGTGCGCGGCACCACCCGCCCGGGCACCACCACCAGCGCCGTCATGGACGCCACCTTCCCCCCGGGCAGCGTCACCGGCGCACCGAAGTCGGCGGCGCTGGCGATCATCGAAGACCTCGAGCCGGTGCCCCGGGGGCCCTACTGTGGCGCGGTGGGCTTCGTCGACGGCGCCGGCGGGCTCTCTTTGGCGGTGGCCATCCGCACCGCCTTCGTGGCCGCGGGCACCGTGCGCTACCACGCCGGCGGCGGGCTGGTCTGGGCCAGCGAGGCCGCGCGCGAAGTGGCCGAGACCGAGCTCAAGGCGCGGGTCTTCCTGGACGCATTGGCCGGCGCGAACGGGCCGGGCGCGGACGTCGTCGTCGAAGAGCGCGATTGAGTCGCAGGCTGTTCGGCGCGTGGTGCGTCGGAAATTGAATTGAAGAAAATCGATTCGAAGTCTTGACGCTCGCGGAATCGAGGGCTAACCAGTCTCTCATGTCGAACGAGGCCCAGATGCGGCGAGAGTCCGCCCGGTGGCCGGCCCAGGTGCCGGGAGCGTCGCTCCCTGCCCCGAGCCGGAAGCCCGGTCGCTCCGTCGTGGCCGGAGTCTCGAGCGATGTTCCCGCGGCCAGCGATCGCTGGGCGCAGGTGACCGACCTGGTGGGGAACCCCGCCTACATGGGCATTTCGCACGAGAATCATACGGGAGAGGGCCTCTTTGGCTCGCATCGCTGTCCGGAAGGGCTGCGCCTCCCCAGCTTCCTCATCGATTCGATGGAGGAGCTGCCCTAGGCACGTTTCGATTCCCAGGGTCCCGCAGGGGACACCGACGTCGAAGCCGCCCAGGGAGACCTAGGCGGCTTTTTTCGTTCGTGCGCTCGATGTCGTGGCGACTCCCCCGGGGGCGCTCGCGGTGTCGAATCAATCGAGATGATCGCGATTCGTGTCGCGATCAAACGGGGAACCTTCGTGCTCTGCGCTTCTGTGCGCGGAGTGGGTGCGCCCTTGCATCTTTGACAATCGAGAAGGTCTCCGCGGTGGGTCCCAGCCCACCGCCCGCCGCCGCGCCCCGCCAACGGGCGCGACGGCGTCTTCGGTGAGTGAACATCGGTATGTCGACCCGGTCGTGACCCGGGTTCGTGTGGGTTCGACTCCCCCGCTCACCCCCGCTCGGCGTGCCCCTCGGGGCGCCCACCGAGAGTTCGTTGTCGTTGGCAGGCGCGTCCGGTGACCCCGGCCGCGTCTCCATCCGCGTGTAGCCCAGTTGGTAGGGCGCCCCGTTCGGGTCGGGGAGGTCGGCGGTTCGAATCCGTCCACGCGGACCACGTCTTTACCTGGGAGGGGTCTTCATAAGACCCCTCCGCTTCGGTCGGGCGGAGCCCGACACTCGCTCCTCCCCAAACGCCGCCCGGCTTCGCCGGTCGGGTTGCCAGCGCTTCGGGGGTGCCGGGGCGCGGTCGGGCGGAGCCCGACACTCGCTCCTCCCCAAACGCCGCCCGGCTTCGCCGGTCGGGTGTCCGTTCTCCTGCCACGTGGTGCGACTGGGAATGCAGCCCCGCTGTCTACGGGGTGAGACGGGTTCGATTCCCGTACGTGGCGCCGCGACTTCGGTCGCGATGGGGCGGGCTCGTGATCGCGACGACACGAGTCCGTCACCGAGCCGGTGTGAGCTGTTCTCGCTCCGGTCTTTTCCAATGCGGCCCCGCCGCCCAACCGACCGCGCGCGCTTCCACCCGGGGCGCTCGCTCAGAACGAGAGGTGCATCATGCGCACGCTGGTCCTGGACCAGGGTTACCAACCGCGCCACGTCATCCCGTGGCAGAAGGCCGTCTCCATGCTCTACGTCGGCAAGGCCGACGTGGTCGAGGAGTACGGCGAGATCATCCGCTCGCCGCGCAGCGCTCTGCGCATGCCCGCGGTCGTCCGGCTGCGTCGCCGTAGCCCGTGGCGGCCGCCGCGGGTCCGGTTCTGCCGGACCAACGTGATGCTGCGGGACGAGATGACCTGCCAGTACTGCGGGCAGGAGTTCTCGGCGACCGAGCTCACCTACGATCACGTGGTCCCCCGCTGCCAGGGCGGCCCGACGTCGTGGGAGAACATCGTGACTGCCTGCCGTCCGTGCAACGAGCGCAAGGGCGGCCGCACCCCGCAGCAAGCGGACATGCCGCTCCTGCGTCAGCCCCGGCGCCCGTGGACGCTGCCCACCGTGGCGCCCGGCGCCGAGGTCCGCCGGGTCCCCGACCTGTGGCGCACCTGGCTCGGCCGCGCGGCCTGAGCCCCGTCCGGCCCGCCGGCTCCGCACCTCGGTCGCGGAGCCGGCGGCCTCCGGCACGTGCACACCGGGACCGAGGCTCGACCGGTCACTCACGAGCCGGGCGTGGCGCCCATCGTTCCCCGGTCGCAGGTCTCCGCGAGCAAAGGTTCACGGGCGGGGTCCCGATCGCCTATGCTGCGGCCGATGCCGGTGAAGAGTCTCGAGATCCCGACCCCCCTCAAGCGACGCTTGTTGCACCTGCGGATCCTCTCCGGAACCGAGACCGAACCGGTCCTCCCCGGCAGCGCGGTCCAGAGCTGCATGCGCCTGTTGGAGAAGCCCCTCGGGGACGCGGTGCTCGCCTTCCTGGCCAACGGCGACGACCGCACCCTGCGTATGGATCCGCGGCTGCCGCTCCTGCCCCAGTACACCCGGGAAGCCCACGACGCGGGGATGCCGCGCGGGCTGATCTGCCTGGGCAAGCTACCCAACCACTACTTCGGGGTGCCGCCGTCCGGGGCCTACGCGCACCTCTTCCCCACCGACGACGCCGAGGAGCGCCAGCTCCCTCTCGAGCAATGGCTCGACGAGCAGATCGCGATCAGCATCGAGCAGCTCCGCGACGTGGAGACCGACGAGAAGGGCCGCGTCTTCCAGAGCATCAGCGAAGACGACCTGGCCGCGTTCAGCCCCGGGGTCGACCTGGCCGCCGACGGGGCCCGGAAGGTGACCCACCCGAAGTTCGGCGACGGCGAGGTCCTCCGGGAGTTCGAGGCGGGGACCAAGATGGAGATCCGATTCGCGGACGGTCAGGTCCGCACGCTCCTGTCCCGTTTCGTCCAGGACGCCGGCGCCTGAGCGCGCCTCGCACCTCGCGCCATCCCGCGGTCGCGCCATCGGGCGCCCCGTGGTAAGGAGACCGCACCTTCCGGTGTCGTCCAATGGCAGGACAGCGGACTTTGAATCCGCGAATCATGGTTCGAATCCATGCGCCGGAGCCAGGACGAGGTCGTAGCGCGCTACGGCCTCGTTTTTCTCATGGCTTCGCGGCCTCCCCGGGGGGCCGACGGAGCCAGAGGAAGACCTCTCGGTTTCCCTTGGGCCCCGCCACGCCGGCGTCGGCGCGGCCGAGCTCCTCGAAGCCCAGCGCGATGGCCGCGTCGGCGACGTCCTGGATGGCCTCTTCGCGGAGCGCGTCGTCCCGGACCACGCCGCCCTTGCCGAGCTTCTCGCGCCCGACCTGGAACTGCGGCTTCACCATCGCCAGCACCTCGCCACCCGGCCCGAGGAGCGCGAAGGCCGCGGGGAGCAGCTTCTCCAGCCCGATGAACGAAGCGTCGATCACGACGAGGTCCACCGGCTCGGGGAGATCGCCGGTCTCGAGGTTCCGCGCGTTCACCCGCTCCATCACCACCACGCGCTCGTCGGTGCGCAGCTTGTGGTGGAGCTGCCCGTAGCCCACGTCGATCGCGTAGCTGCGGATCGCGCCGCGCTGCAGGAGGCAGTCGGTGAAGCCCCCGGTCGAAGCGCCGAAGTCGGCGACCACGCGCCCCTCGCTGACCACGCCCAGCGCGTCGAGGGCCGCCTCGAGCTTCAGACCACCCCGGGACACGTAGGGCATCTGACCGCGCACCGAGAGCTCGGCCTCGGGCGGCAGCCGGTCGCCTGCCTTGGCGACCTTCTGTTGGCCGACGTAGACCTGCCCCGCCAGGATGAACGCCTGCGCCTTGGCGCGGCTCTCGGCGAGGCCGCGCTCCACCAAGAGCACGTCGGCGCGCTTCTTCTTCATGGGCAGCGAGCGGCCCCCACCCGGGAACCGGCAGCGGCTTCCTAGCGTTCACCCGGGGGTCGAAGCAAGTCGTCGCCGCCGCGAACGAAGGCTCCCCGGTCCTCGAAGAGTGCGGAAGAGCCGCGCGATGTCTACCTTCCGCCGGTGCCCCGAACCCTGGCAGTGCTGCGCCGCCCCGCGGGTCTCCATCGGCTCGTGGTGGAGCCGGGCGGAGCGCTGCGCGAAGTGCCTGGCTCGGGGGACCCGGGCCTCGACGAGGACTGGGCGCGGCTCGCGCGGGTTCGCCCGGGGAACGTCGACGACCTCGCCGTCGTCCGGCGGGTCTGGAGCCGTTCGGTGCCGGCGGCGACGGGTTGGGATCGCGTCCCGCCGCTCCGGGCGCCGCGACCTCCCGCGCCCCCGCGGGCGACCGCCGCGCACCCCCGGGCCTACCGGGGGACCACCCACCAGCCGCCGAAGCCCGCGCGGCCGACCCTGGATCTCCAACCCATCGAGCGTTGGTCCACCCTTCGCGGGCTCCTGGACCTCGACGCCGCCGAGCCCCACCCCTTCGCGGCGGCTCGCTGGGGGAAGGGCGCCGGGATCGACCTTGACGGGCTCCACCCCGCGCTCCGCGAGGCGCTGCCCATCTTGGGCGACCTGGCCCCGGCCGCCGTCGACGCCCTCGACCATCGAGTGCGCCGGCTGCGGCTCCCCGAGCGCTTCTGCTTCGCGGCGGCCGACCACCCTTCCGCGTTGGCGCCTTGGCTGGACGCGCTGCTCTGCCTCGACGCGGCGCACCAGGGCTCCCTCGCCGAGGCGCTCGCCGCGGGCTGCCCCCCGGCCGACTCCGCGACGCCTGGCGCCATCGTCCGGGTCGCGGTCCTGGGCGAGGGCTTCTCCGAGCGCATCGCGCGCTTCGTCGACGCCGCCCATCGAGGCGCCGACGCGGCCTTTCTCGCCGGCGCGCTGGAGCTCGAGGCCGAGAGCGGTCCCGGGGCGTTCGAGGCTCCGCTCCTCGGTCGCCGCGCGCTCCCGCTCGGTCGCCGCGACGTGCTCCCGCTGGTGCGTGCCCTCGCCGAGCGCCTCGTCGACCACGAGGCCGTCTCGCTCCCCTCGTTGCACGCGGCGCTGGGAGTCTCACCGGACTGGGCCGAGCTCGTGGAGGACCTCGCGCGCCGCCCCGACGTGACCCCCGCGGAGTTGGCGGCCTGGTTGGCCGTCGCTCCGGGGCTGCCGTACCAGAGCCTCGCTGCCCTCGGCATCACGCGCCAGGCCCTCGAGCGTCGCGCGCGGATCCCTCTCGCGGCACGCCCCGGGTTCGCTCGGCGCGTCGCGGAGGGGATCTGGCTCCGGTCGGGCGACGCGAAGCCCGCCGTCGCCCGACGCCTGCTGAGCCTGGCCGAGCGCACGGCCGCCCACGCGAACGAGGTGATGCACCTGCTCTTCGTCCAGCACCTCGCGGGCCGCGACCTCCCCACCCCCGAGGGGCTCCTTCGCGCCCTGGAGAAGCGACTCTCGCGCCGGAGCCGCACCGCGCTGGCGATCGACGGAGTCGCCGCGTTGCTCGACGGCGCGCCGGAGCTCGCCCGCGCGCTGATCGACGAGGCGCCGCAGCGTTTCGTCCGCCTGGCGATCACCATCGGGCCGGCCCATCCGGCGCGCACCACACCCGCCGTGCGCGGCGCCCGACGCGAAGCGCTCTGGGATCCCCCCGCGGATCTCGACCGACTCCGGAGGGTGCTCCCGGAGCTCCTCGCGGTGGCGCCGGCCAGCGTCCCGCGCGTGCTGAGGCTGGCGGTCCGAGACGGTACCCCGTTGTCCCCCACCCGCGCGGCGGGCCACCTGGCCGGGATCCGCGCGGGCTGGAGTCTGGTCCGGGCCGCCCTCGTCGAGCGCGCGGTGGCTCGCGAGCTCCAGCGCGGGGTCACCCCGGAGCCGCGCACCCTCTCACGAGAGGAGACCCTGGCCCTCGGCCGCCTGGGCCGGTCGGGGAGGCAGCGCCGCGCGCTCCGTCGGGTCCTGCGCGCCATCCTCGACGGCCGAGACCCCGAGCTCTTCGCCCACCCGGCGAGCCGCCGGTGGTTCGCGGGTCGGCCCGAACTCGACGAGGCGAAGTGGCGCCAGGGGCTCGAGCTCGTGGAGGAGGTCGCCGGCTTCGGTGCGGTCCGGATCGGCACCGAGAGCGACCTGCTCGAGGTGCTCCGCCTGGGCGACCACACCGGCACCTGCTTCGCGCTCGGGGGAATGTTCGAGGAGGACCCCGCGGCCGTCGCCCTGGACGTGAACAAGCAGGTCGTGTTCGCGCGGTGCCAGGGCCGAGTGCTGGCGCGGCAGATCGTGGCCGTCTCGGAGGCCGGGGAGCTCGTGGGCTATCCGGTGTACTTCGTCGACGCCGAGCATCCGGGGCTGGTCGAGGCCTTCGTTCGCTTCGACCACGCGCTGGCCGAGCGCTTGGGCCTCGCGATCGCGACCGAGGAGGCTCCCGAGGTGGCGCTCGTCTTGGCCCAGGACCTCTGGTTCGACGACGCTTGGGATCGGCTTCGGCCCGAGTGAGCGAGGGGCCGGACGCCGACGGCGAGGTCGCCGCCGAGGCCTCGCGGCGCTCGACCCCCCGAGACGCCGCCGAGGTCTCGCGGCGCTCGGCCACTCGAAACGCCGAAGGCGCCGAGGGGGACCTCGACGCCTTCGGTGGCCCCGCGGAGCCGGGGGGACGGCGAGCCGTCCCGGTGAGCGGCGCTCAGAACGGGATGTCGTCGTCGCCGAAGTCGCCGCCGAAGTCGTCGCCGCCGCCGCCGCCGCCGCCGCCGCCGTAGCCGCCGCCGCCGCGGTTCCCACCGCCGCCGCCGCCGTAGCCGCCGCCACCACCGCCGCCGCCGTAGCCGCCGCCCCCGCCGCCGCCGTAGCCGCCGCCCCCGCCGCCGCCGCCGAAGTCGTCGTCGCCGCCGAAGTCACCGCCGCCGCCGCCGCGGCCACCCCCGAGCAAGATGATGTTCCGGGCGCGGATCTGCGTGGAGTTGCGCTTCTGCCCCTCCCGATCCTCCCACTGGCGGTACTCGATGCTGCCTTCGACACAGATCGAGCGGCCCTTGGAGAGGATGTTGTTCAGCGCCTCGGCGCGCTTCCCCCAGATGATGATCGTGTGCCACTCGGTCTTCTCCTGCCGCTCTCCGCCCCGGTCGACGTACGTCTCCGAGGTGGCGAGCCGCAGGCGCAGCCGGGCCTGACCGCCCTGAGTGAACTGCAGCTCCGGGTCCATGCCCAGGTTGCCGATGAGAATGACCTTGTTGAGTCCTTCGCGCGCCATGGCGTCCTCCGTTCGTTTTCGGAGAGCACCGGCCCAGTCGCCGATGCCGTTTCCCGATGAAGGGCGGACCCTACCCCGGCCCTGTGACGTGTCAACGCCGATCCGACGGGATCGGCGGCATGGCGCGCCGCGGCCGGGGCCGGGCGTGGAGCGCTAGCTCCGGTCGCCCTTCTCGGTAGCGGTCAGGGCCTTGGATGCGTCGTCCAGGCGCAGCAGGGACGCCAGCTCGGTCACCAGCTCGTTCATGCGACGGGCATGGTACTTGGGCCCGACCTCGCCGCGCGCGTGCGCTTCGGAGAGGTCCACGGCGTCCGAGAGGATCTCGTCCTTTCGTCGCTCCCGGGCCGCGGCGCGGACGGCTTCGGCACGTCCGCCCCGGGTGACCAGGAGCAGCGCGAGCAAGAAGAGCATCAGCGCGGCGCCGGCTGCGACCCATCGATAGGGGCCGGCGGTCGGGATGCCGTTGACGGTGATGGTCAGCTGGTCGAAGGGGGCGTCCTCGGGGCGCCGCTCGAGCTGCGTGACCAGGAGGCGCCGACCCTGCTGGGTGACGACCTGGGGCGCGGGGAAGCCGGCGACCTCGAGGTCCATGCCGTGGGCCGCGTCGGTGAAGACCCGGTAGGCGTAGGTCCGGAAGGGCATCGCGTGGGTCACCACGGCCTCGCCGCCGTCGAGCGGGACGTCGTAGGCCCAGTTCAGGGTGACGGTGCCCGGCGGGATGGAGCCCTTGAGCAGGAAGCCCTCCTCGTCCGGGACCAGGCGCTGGTCGGTCATCACCGCCGGCGACTGGAAGGCCATGAAGCCCCGCGGGAGCGCGTAGTGCAGCCCGTCGCCGAAGACGACGGTCTCGTCCCCGAGGTTCGTGAGCTGGGTCTGCTCGGTGACGTGGATGCGGCCCTCGCGGTACTCGAGCATCGTCTGCCCGAGGACCTGGAGCACCATCTCCACCCGGCGGCTGGTCTCCAGCCGGCGGATGCGCACCGAGTGACCGTGGTCGGCCTCCAGACGGAAGGGCGGTGCGCCGTACTTGGCGCCCTGGTGATCCACCGAGACCCGGTAGGCCTGGCCGGAGCCGGTAGCCAGCTCCTGGAGCAGCGCGACGCCCTGGGCGTCGGTCTCCCCGAAGATGGCGTCGCGGGCGCCGGCCTGCCGCATGATGCCCACGCGGACCCGGACGCCGCTGGCGGGCTGGCCGGTGCCGTCGGTGACCTGCACCCGGATGGTCCCGGGGGGCAGGCTGGGATCCCGGGTGGCCACGGCGAGCGGCGGCGTCCGGCCGGCCATGCGGTCGGCCGCGGTCTGCCGCATCTGCTGCGCCGGGGTCATGTCGTGGGGGCCACCGCTGGGCGCGGTGTCGCCCATGGCCTCGTCGCGGCGCGTGGCCTCGGCTTGGTCACGGGCGCCCTCGATCACGTCGCGGGGACCTTGGGGCTGGGCGAGGGCGGGGCTGACCAGGGCCAGCACCGCGCCGAGGGTGAGGAGCCTCTTCATGTCCGCTCCTCCTCTTCGGGAGCGCTCGCGTCGGCGTCGTCGCCGTGCACTCGGGCACCGCACTTCTTGCAGAAGACGGCGTCGGGATCGTTGGGGGTGTCGCAGGCCGCGCAGGCGACTCGCTCGGCGGCGGGGTCGACGGGGCTCGAGCTCTCGGAACCAGGCTCCGTGGAGGTCTCGGCCTCCTTCGCCACGGCCGGCTCGGCGTCTTCGTTCGCGTCCCGGGCCTTGCTCCGATAGGGCGACTGGCCGGCGGCCTCGAGACGGGCGGCGATGGCCGCCTCGGCCCGCTGCCGGAAGGGCGCGGCGTCTTCGTCCAAGAGTCGGAGCACGTCCTTGGCCTGGGTGCGGAGCTTGGCGTCCAGCGCCTCGAAGTCGGGCGTGGACATCTTGCCGGCGTCGTAGTCGAACTTCAGGTCGCGGAGGTTCTTGAGCAGCGCTTCCTTGCGCTCCAGGAGTCGGCGGCGCGCGTCGGCCTCGGCGGTGGCCTGCACCTCGAGGGGCTCGGTCGCGCCGAGGGCGGCCCGGAGGCTCTCCCAGATCAGGTAGAGCCCGCTCAGGAGCGCGAAGCCCGCGAGGGCCACGAAGAACCAGGGGAGGGCGCTCATCGGTCGTCCTCCAGGCGGCGGAGCTCGTCGTCGAGCACGGCGTCGTAGTCCACGGACTCCTGCGGGCTGTGGGGCACGCTGGGCTTGGGGGTGCCGGCGGCCTCGGGCGTCTGGGAGCGCTGCTTCCAGCGACGACCCAGGAACACGATGCCGACGCCCGCGATGGCCAGGGCGACCAGCGGGACCGCCCAGAGCGCGCGACCGGAGCCTTCGTCGGGCGGGATGGCGATGGCGGCCGGACCCCACTGGGCCCGGTAGGACTGGATGAGCTCCTCGACGGTCGAGCCCGCCTCGAGCTGCACCGAGAGCTCCGAGCGGGCGTCCTCGGCCCACCCGCAGATGCAGGTGTCCAAGGGGAGCCGCTCGCAGTCGCCACACTGGCAGAGCAGGTGGTGGAAGAGCTCCTTCTCTTGTGGGTCCTCGAGGTCGACGTGGCCGGCGTGGAGCGAGCTCGATTGGGCCTCGGCTCCGGCGGGCGCCAGGGCGAGCCCGGCGGCCAGGAGCGCGACGGCGGCGGCCGCGCCGCGGCGGCGACGACGGCGGCGCCCCTGCTTCACCACGTCTTTGGCGCTGGGCCACATGGCGATGAGGCAGCCGAGGAGGAGCACGAAGCCGCCGATCCAGATCCAGATGACGAAGGGGCGGACCACGATGCGGAAGGTCGCCCGCTCGGTCTGCTGGTCGACCGTGCTCATGATCACGTAGAGGTCGGCGTCCGCGCGGCTGCGGATGGAGACCTCGGTGGTCGGCATCTCGGGGTGGGTCCGGTAGATGAACTTCGCCGGCGAGACCCGGCCGACCTCTTCACCCTCGTCGAGGAGGGTCATGTCGGTGAAGAGCATCCGCTTGTTGGGATCGGAGGCGTCCCGCGGCCGGTCGTAGCGGAGCTCGTAGCCCGCGACGTCCATGGTCTGACCGGGGTGCAGCGCGGCTTCCTTCTCGGTGTCGTAGGCGGCGCCGGTGAAGCCGAAGTACATGATGACCACGCCGAGGTGGACCACGTAGCCGCCGTAGCGGCGCCGGGCCCGGTTCATCAGCTTGGCCAGGGCGACGGGGAAGCTCTCGCCCTTGCGCATGCGCACCCGGGCGCCCCGCCAGAACTCCTGGAGGATGGTCACGGCGACCAGCGCGCAGGTGGAGCTGGAGAGCACCGGGGCCACCGACTGGAGCGGCTTCAGCAGGTCGTTGGTGGCGGTGAAGTAGACGCTCTCCGGCTCGATGACGGCGGGGTAGCCCAGGAGGTGCCCGAAGAAGATGTGGGCCACCATCACCACGCCGCCGACGATCAGCGGCGCCATGGCCGCCCGGGCCAGGTTGGACCCGGTGGCCTTCCGCCAGCTCACCAGGGGACCGACGCCCATCAGGAAGAGGAGCATCAGGCCCAGGGGGACCATCCAGAAGTTGTAGAAGCCCGGGCCGACGGTGATCTCCTCGGACCAGAAGAGGTCGGTGATCAGCGGCCAGGTGGTGGCGCCGAGCACGAAGAGCATCATCCCGAGGAGCATCCAGTTGTTCAGCAGGAACATGAATTCCCGGCTGAGCAGCGCCTCGATGCGGTGGTCGGCGCGGAGCTTGGGCAGGCGCCAGACGATGAGCGTGGCGCACACGATGACGATGACCGCCATCATGTAGACGAAGTAGATGCCGATGTCCGAGCGGGCGAAGCTGTGGACCGAGGCGATCATCCCCGAGCGCGTCAGGAACGTGCCGAAGATCGTCATGAAGTAGGTCAGGCACATCAGGAAGACGTTCCAGACCTTGAGCATCCCGTAGCGCTCCTGGACGATCGCCGAGTGCAGGTAGGCGGTGCCGACCAGCCAGGGCATGAAGCTCGCGTTCTCGACGGGGTCCCAGGCCCAGTAGCCGCCCCAGCCGAGCTCCTCGTAGGACCACACGCAGCCGAGCAGGAGGCCCAGCGAGAGGAAGGTCCAGGCGATCATCGCCCAGGGGCGGGCGGCCTCGATCCACTCGTCGTGGAGTCGGCCGGTGCCCAGGGCGGCGACGACGAAGGCGAAGGGGACCGACCAGCCGACGAAGCCCATGTAGAGGGCCGGCGGGTGGATCACCATCCAGTAGTTCTGGAGCAGCGGGTTCAGGCCCTCGCCGTCCGCGGGCGCCGCCGCGACGTGGGTGGCGAAGGGGTTCGCCGCGAAGAGCATGAGGATCGCGAAGAACGCCATGATCGTGGCGAGGGTCGCCAGGACCAGGGGTTGGAGCTCTAGGTACCTGCCCCGCAGCCAGCGGACGCAGGCGCCCGTATACCCGGCGAGCAGGAAGAGCCACCAGAGCAGTGACCCGTCCTGACCACCCCATAGCGAGGTGATCAGGTAGTACCAGGGCATCGATCGGTCGCTGTAGCGCGACACGTAGACGATGCGGAAATCGTGGACCTGAAAGGCGTAGGCCAGGACGGCGACGGCCAACACGATGAACGCACAGGTGGCGAACATGCCCAGGCGGGCGGCGCCCAGCAGCCGGGGTCGGCCGCGGGCAGCCCCGAGGGACATCGCGAAGGTGTAGGCCGCCGAGACCAGGATCAGGCAGAGGACGAGGTTCCCCAAGAAGGGGATGTCGAAGCCGGTGCTCATGCGCGGGAGGGGCCGCGGTGGCCGAAATGGTCCGCGGCGTACTGGACCTTAGAAGCCCCCTCGGGGCCCGGCAAGCGCGTTCGCCCGAGGGGAGCGGATCGTTGCGTTGCGGAACCGACCCTCGGCCGGCCGCCGGAGCCCTCGCGGCGTCGGCTCAGAGCAGCATCTGGTCCAGGGCGCGGACCCGGTCGCAGGCGCCCGCGTTGCCCGCAGTGCACGCCTGGCCATAGGCGATCCGGGCGGCCTCGACGTCGAAGGGGGTCCCTTCGCCGAGGCGCCGGGCCTCGCCGAGGGTCGCGCAGGCCCAGGCTTCGCCGGCCCCGCAGCCCTCTTCCCAGGCGCGGACCGCGGCGCCCGGGTCGCCGGCGTCGGCCAGGATGTCACCCAAGCGGCCGCAGCGGCTGGGCTCGGAGTCGCAGGCTCGCTGGGCGAAGCGGATGGCGGCGGGGAGGTCCTCGGGGACGAAGCGCCCGGCGGCCAGGTGGTCGGCGGCGTCGGCGCACCCTTCGGCCTCGCCGGCGTCGCAGCGAGCCAGCGCGGCGAGGTGGGCGTGGTCGACCAGGGGCCCCAGCGCATCGGCCGGGCGCCGAGCGCCGCGCTCGGGGTCGGCGAGCACGCGCACCCGGTACACCGCCGGATCGGTGCGCGAGACGGTGAAGACCGCGAGCGGATCCCCGGGACAGAAGCGCTGGTCGTGGCCGGGGCCTTCGTCCATCGAGGGGAGCGCCACCCGGCTCACCGTGGAGGGGTCCACGGCCAGCCGGCTGAAGTGCACGCGCACGCAGGGGGCCCGCTCGGGCTCCCCGGGGGTGTCCCCCGGGTCCAGGACCAAGAGCACCCGGCGGCCCTCGCCGTCGAAGGTGAGCGCCGGGCCGACGCCGGAGCTCGTCTGGCCGGCGCCATCCGTCAGCGCGGGAGCGGGCCCGACCGCGGCCAGCCCCACGCTCGCGGCGGCCGCCGCCGCGGTCCGGGTCGCGTCGGACCAGGGCACCGCCAGGGCCACGTCGGGCGCGACGTCCGCCTGGACCAGCGGGGTGCCCGGGGGGGCCTCCGCCGCGTCGCGACGTTCGCCCTCGCCCCGCTCCCGGCCGGCGACCAACCGAGCCAGCGCGGTCTCGTCGACCCCTTGGCCGCGCACGTAGGCGCGCCAGTCGCCCTGGGGGACGCCCCGGTGGATCCGATAGGGAGCGGCCTGGGGCCCGACCCGGTCTCGGTCGTTCTCCACCACCAGCTCCAGCAGTCGGGGCTCGCCGCCGGCGCACCACCCGAGCCCGGTGGCTCGGGTACGGCCGGCCCACACCAGGGTCCCGCCCGTGGCCGCGTCGGCCAGGACGACCCGGAGCAAGCGCTCCGAGGTCGCGCCCGCGACCCGCGCGAAGACGCACTCGCCCGGGGGAACCTCGATGGGGAGCGACGCGCGGCCGGTGGCGTCGAGGTCGAGGGTTCCCCGGGCGACCTCGGGCAGGCGCCGTCCGGGCTCGTCGCCTCCGGGCTGATCGAGGGCCCGTTCGGCGACGGCGGACTCGACCGGCAGGGGCGTCGAGTAGTCCTCGAAGCCCACCGCGAAGGCGCAGGCGACCGCGGAGCCCACCACGAGGGATCCGATGGCCCGACCGGGTTTCACCGCCATCCCGGGAGGATGCCCCAAAGCGCACGCTTCTGATAGCGTCGCCCCGTGCGCTGGATGGTCGTGCCGATTCTCGCCCTGCTGGCGTCGATTCCCGCGACGGGGGTCGCGCAGCTCTCGGGCGGGAGCTTCGGCGGCGGCGGCGGCGGTTCGAGCTTCGGCAGCGGCGGCGGTTCGAGCTTCGGCAGCGGGAGCTCGAGCTACGGAGGCGGCGGCGAGTCGTTCTCGGATCGGATGGCCCGGGAGCGCCGGGAGCGCGAGGCGCGCCAGCGAGCCGAACGCGAAGCCCGCGAGGCCCGGCGCCGCGCCGAGGAGGCCGCCCGCCGCGCCGAAGAGGAGCGCCAGCGCCTGGCCGAGCTGCAGCGCCAGCGGGAGCTGGCCGAAGACCGGGCGCTCCCGCCCGCGCAGCGGGCTCGGGTCGCGCGCCGGTTCCCTGGTCGGCTCGAGCGGCCCGACCGCACCTGGGTCGCCCCCGACCACCAGCAGGTCGCGCCCACGTGGGATCCGAACGTGAGGGTGGAGCCGGCCCGGGCCATCGAGCTCGAGGGCAACGGCTGGCAGCACAGCTATGGGTGGCACGCCGCCATCCCCGCCGGGCTCGCGACGATGCTCGCCTGCTATGGGCTCCTCTCCCTCATCGCCCGCCGCCGGCGGCTGGTGATGGAGCGGGTCGCGATGCGGCGCGGGCTGGAGCAGGCGCTCGTGGGCCAGGGCCGGGCCCGCCGCGCGAGCTGCGAGATCCGCCGCATCAGCCTCGGCTTCGACTGGTCCCAGCGTCAGGCCATCCAGCGCGCCCTGGCGGCCATGGCGCAGCGCTTCGACCTACGCACCGCCCAGGGCATGCACGCCGCGGCCACCGAGGCGGCGGAGCTCCTGATGGGCGCGATGGAGTCGGCCCGCTACGGCGCCTTCCAGACCTTCGGCGTGAGCCAGCAGCAGGCCGAGCGGAAGCTCTACGACCTCGCGCAGGATCTGAAGGCCCGCTACCGCCACGACATGGTCCGCGGGTCGGGCCGCACCTTCAGTGCCGAGGCCGACGAGGGCGAGGGGCTGGTGGTGGTCTCCTTCGTGGTCGGGGCCACCCGGCGCCTGGCGCCCCTGCCCGATCACCTCGACCGGGCCGCGCTGGTACGCGCGCTCCAGAGCGCGGTGCGCCTCTCGCCCGCGGACCTGGTGGCCCTCGAGGTCGTCTGGTCCCCCGCCGCCGAGGACGACCGGATGAGCTCCCTGGAGCTGGAGGCGGTCTACCCCGAGCTCCTGCGCCTCGACGGTGACGCGCCCCTGGGACGCAAACCCTGCGGCCACTGCGGCGCGGTCTTCGCCGCCGAGCTCGGTCGCTGCCCCGCCTGCGGCGCCGGCTGAGGCCCGTGCCGTCGCTCATTGGCGTCGCCGGGAGCCCGTGCTTCGCTCCGCGGCGATGACCCTCTCCCTCGGCACCGCCACCACCGCCTCCAAGACCAAAGTCCTCTTCCTCGGCTCCGGCGAGCTGGGCAAGGAGGTCGTCCTCGAGCTGATGCGCCTGGGCGTCCACGTGGTCGCCTGTGACCGCTACGCCGACGCCCCGGCGATGCAGGTGGCCCACTCGTGCCACGTCTTCCCGATGCTCGACGGCGCGAAGCTCCGCGCCGTCATCGAGGAGGAGAAGCCCGACTTCATCGTCCCCGAGATCGAGGCCATCGCCACCGAGACCCTGGTCGCCCTCGAAGCCGAAGGCCACCACGTGATCCCCACGGCCCGCGCCGCGCGGCTCACCATGGACCGGGAGGGCATTCGCCGCCTCGCCGCCGAGGACCTGGGCCTCCCCACCTCGCCCTACCGCTTCGCGGACACCGAAGACGAGTTCCGCGCCGCCGTCGAGGCCATCGGGATGCCCTGCGTGGTGAAGCCGATCATGAGCTCCTCGGGCCGGGGGCAGAGCACCATCCGCGAAGCGAGCGACGTCGCCGAGGCCTGGACCATCGCTCGCGAAGGGGCCCGGGGCGGGGCCGGCAAGGTCATCGTCGAAGGCTTCATCGACTTCGACTACGAGATCACTCTGCTCACCGTTCGCCACCTGAACGCGGCGGGCGAGACGGTCACCAGCTTCTGCCCACCGGTGGGGCACCGGCAGGTCGACGGCGACTACCACGAGTCCTGGCAGCCGCAGCCGATGAGCGGCAACGCCCTCGCCGAGGCCCAGCGGATCGCCGCGGCGGTCACCGGTGACGTCGGCGGCCGTGGGCTCTTCGGTGTGGAGCTCTTCGTGAAGGGCGACCAGGTGTGGTTCAGCGAAGTCTCGCCCCGACCCCACGACACCGGGATGGTCACCCTCATCACCCAGGACCTCAGCGAGTTCGCGCTCCACGCCCGGGCCATCCTCGGGCTGCCGATCCCGGACATCCACCAGCACGGCCCGGGCGCGAGCTACGTGATCCTCGGCCACGGCAAGAGCGACGCGCCGCGCTTCGAGATCGACCCGGCGGGGCTGGCCCAGCCCCAGACTTCCCTGCGCCTCTTCGGCAAGCCCACCGTCGACGGCGAGCGCCGCCTCGGCGTCGGCCTCGCGCGTGGCGCCGATGTCACGGAAGCCCGCGCCAAGGCGAAGAAGGTCGCCGAGAGCGTCACGGTCGTCCTCGACTGAGCCGCGGGATGCAGGTGGCTCAGAGGCGGTCGGCGCTGGCGCGGATGACCTCCGGCGGGACCACGCGGGTCCAGAGCCGGACCTCGTCGAGGCGGCCCACGAGCTGGTCGTCGCCGTCGGGCGAGTCCTCGCCGAGGTGGAGCGCGGCGTTGCCGGAGCCCGGCGCCCCCCCGGTGCCCGTCGCGACCTCGTCGCCGTCCACGTAGAGCCGGACCGTCGACCCGTCGTGGGTGCAGGCCACGTGGGTCCAGCGATCGACCACGATGCCGGTGGTCTCGGCGGAGCCCCCGCCGCCCGAGCAGCGGATCGTGTCCGGGGCGTAGAGGAAGATCCCGAACTGACCGTTCTTGTCGAGCACCCCGCGGCGCTGGCCGCCATTGGGCAGGTCGTCGACCCAGAGGAAGAGCTCCACCGAGAATCGGGCCGAGGGGTCCAGCGAGGGCGAGTCCTCTGCGAAGAGCGAGCTGGACCCGTTCAGCCAGAGCGCGGTCCCGATCGCGCCGAGCCCGGGGTTCACCGAGTTACCAATCAGGTCGTTGCCGTTCCCCGACTCGTCGGCGTAGGCGCTGGCCCCATCGAAAGTGTAGCAGCCGACCAGACCGTCCTGGCCGTTGCAGTAGGGCGGCGGCCCCAGGTCGGGCGGCCCGAGGTCGGGCGGCCCGAGGTCGACGGTCCCCGCATCCCGCCCGCCGAGGTCGACGACCCCGAGATCCCGGGAACCCATGTCCGGGTCCCCGTCGATGCGCCCGAGATCGACGCCCGCATCCGAGCCGACCGCGTCGCCCCCGAAGCCCGAGACATCGACGGCACACCCCGCCACCCACACCAGCCCGAGGCACCGCACCAGACGTCCCATCCAGCCGAAACCTACCACGCCGATGCCGGGGGAAGGGCCGCGTGGTAGGATCCAGCATGGACCCGGAAGAGGCGCGTCGAGCCCGGGCGGCTGCAAGGGCTTCTTGGCCGGGCGGAGTGATTTCGCTCGCCGACGAAGGTGCGGGCGGCCTCGAGGGGACAACGACCGCAGGTGAGCGGTTGGCGATGGTGTGGCGGCTCACGCAAGACTCTTGGACCTCCGCCGGTCGAGTCATCCCGATCTACGAGCGCCGTACGATGCCAGGCCGCGTGATTCGCCGATGACGGAGGAGCCCTCGTTCAACGACGACTTCCGGGACATCCTGGTTGCGCTTCTGGAGGCGAAAGTCGACTTCCTCATCATCGGAGCCCATGCGATGGCCGTTCACGGGGTTCCGCGGGCGACAGGTGATTTCGACATCTTCCTCCGACCCAGCGCTGACAACGCGGCGCGGGTCATGGTTGCGCTCCGCTCCTTCGGAGCCCCCGTCGAGGCGCATGGCGTACGGGAGGAAGACTTCTCCCAACCCGGGGTGGTCTACCAGATCGGTCTACCACCTCGCCGTATCGACCTGCTGACCGAGATCAGTGGAGTCACCTTCGACGAGGCGACTCGAGAGCGGGTGTACGTCGACCGTGAAGGGATGCACCTGCCAGTCATTGGCCGCGATGCGCTGATCGAGAACAAGAAGGCGAGCGGGCGAGCCAAGGACTTGGTCGACGTAGAGCTGCTGGAGACCTGACCGCCCAGGAGGGAGGTCTCGGGCTCCGCCCGAGCGAAGCGGGAGGGTCGCCGAAGAGCCGGGGACGGACGCAAACAGGCCGCCCGCGAGGGCGGCCCGTTTGGGAGGGAGCGAGTCTCGGGCTCCGCCCGAGCGAAG
>DCLA01000037.1:664-50959 GCA_002320815.1 Myxococcales bacterium UBA1660 | reverse complement strand
CGTTTGGGAGGGAGCGAGTCTCGGGCCTAGCCCGAGCGAAGCGGGAGGGTCTTATGAAGACCCTCCCCCAGGTATCAGTTGTCCTCGAACTCCGCGTCGATGACGTCGTCGTCGGGCGGGGTCGCTCCGGCGGCGGCGCCACCCTCGGCGCCGGGGACGCCACCGGGGGGAGCCCCGGCCGCGCCGTAGGCCACCTCGGCGACCTCTCGCATCGCGCCTTCGACGGCGGTCATCTCACGCTGGATGGCGTCGTCGTCCTGCTTGTCGATGGCCTCGCGGAGAGCCTTCACCTTGGACTCCACCGAGGAGACCTTGTCGGCCGGGAGCTTCTCCTTGACCTCTTCCAGAGCCTTCTCGACCGAGTGGGCGAGGGACTCCGCGCGGTTGCGCCGCTCGACGACCTCGCGCCGCTTGTTGTCTTCCTCGGCGTGCTTCTCCGACTCCTCGACCATCTTCTCGATGTCTTCCTTCGAGAGGCCGCCGTCGCCGGTGATGGTGATCTTCTGATCCTTGCCGGTGGCCTGGTCGGTCGCGGTGACCGAGAGGATGCCGTTGGCGTCGATGTCGAAGGTCACCTCGACCTTGGGCATGCCGCGGGGGGCGGGCATGATGCCCTCGAGGTGGAAGCGACCGAGGGTGCGGTTGTCCCGGGCCTCGGCGCGCTCGCCCTGGAGCACGTGGATCTCGACCTTGGTCTGGTTGTCCTCGGCGGTGGAGTAGGTCTCCTTCTTGGTCGTCGGGATGGTGGTGTTCCGGGGGATCATCACCGTCATGACGCCGCCGAGGGTCTCGACGCCGAGGCTGAGGGGCGTGACGTCGAGCAGGACCATGTCCTTGACGTCGCCGCTGAGGACGCCGGCCTGGATGGCCGCGCCGAGGGCCACGACCTCATCGGGGTTGACGCCCCGGTGCGGGTCCTTGCCGAAGAACTTCTTCACCTTCTCCTGGACCAGCGGGATGCGGGTCGAGCCACCGACGAGGACCACCTCGTCGATGTCGCCGGCGGTCTTGCCGGCGTCGGCGAGGGCCTTCTTGACCGCGTCGAAGGTGCGGTCGACCAGGTCCTCGATCATCGACTCGAGCTTGGCCCGGGTGAGCTTCAGGTTGAGGTGCTTCGGGCCGGTCTGGTCGGCGGTGAGGAAGGGCAGGTTGATCGCGGTCTCGAGCTTGCTGGACAGCTCGATCTTGGCCTTCTCGGCGGCGTCCTTGAGCCGCTGGGTGACCATCTTGTCCTTCGAGACGTCGATGCCGGTGTCCTTCTTGAACTCGGCCTGCAGGTAATCGATGATCTTCTCGTCGACGTCGTCGCCGCCGAGGTGCGTGTCACCGTTGGTGCTGCTGACGTCGACGACGTTCTCGCCCACCTCGAGGATCGAGATGTCGAAGGTACCTCCGCCGAAGTCGTAGACGGCGATGAGCTCGTCGTTCTGCTTGTCGAGGCCGTAGGCGAGCGCGGCCGCGGTGGGCTCGTTGACGATGCGCTTCACCTCGAGGCCGGCGATGCGGCCGGCGTCCTTGGTGGCCTGGCGCTGGCTGTCGTTGAAGTAGGCGGGGACCGTGATGACGGCCGCGTCGACGGTCTCGCCGAGGTAGTCCTCGGCGGCCTTCTTGAGCTTGCGCAGGACGTGCGCGCTCACCTCGGGCGGGGTGACTTCCTTGCTGCGGATCTCGAAGGCCACGCCGCCGTTGTCGCGGCGGACGACCTTGTAGGGCACGCGGTCGCGCTCGGAGTCGATCTCGTCGAAGCGCGAGCCGATGAAGCGCTTGGCCGAGTAGACCGTGCCCTCGGGGTTGGTGATCGACTGGCGCTTGGCGGTGACACCGACCAGCACCTCGTCTTCATCGTTCCAGGCGACGACCGACGGCGTGATGCGGTCGCCCTCCTCGTTGACGATGACCTTGGGCTCCTTGCCCTCCATGATGGCGACGACCGAGTTCGTCGTGCCCAAATCGATTCCGATGATCTTTCCCATCGATGTCTCCTCCGGTGGGCTCCTCCGCGAGGGGCCCGGGTGGGTTGTCTAGGGCGCCATTCGTGCGACGCCAGGCGAGAATTCGTGAACGCTTCCGTTGATTTTGCGTGGGGGCTGGCGCCCCCAGGAAGCGTGTGCGGGCTACCATAAACACCGGCGCGTGGCTTGCAAGCGTTCCGGTGGAAAGCGTGGAAATTCCTGAACGGGGCTACTTCTTCTTGTGGGCCCCGCCACCGGCAGGCGGCGCCGACTGGCTCCCGGACGAGGAGGGCGCCATCGAGACCCCGCGGGCGACCAGGAGGGTGCCGTTGGCCAGCCCGTCGCGCAGGCGCTGTAGGTCCTCCGTGTGCGCGATCACGATCAGCGACGCGCCGGCCTGGAGCTGCAGCGATCCCCCGGGGTTGTAGACGAAGGTGCCGTCGGTCTGCCGAACGGCGATGACCAGCGCGCCGGTCTGCCGGATGGCCGCGTCGGCCAGGGTGCGCCCGTCGAGGTTGGAGCCCTCGGGGATGGTCACGTCCTCGATGCGCAGGCGGCGGTCGGCCCGGAGCAGCCGGTCCAGGAACTCGATGGCCCGGGGCCGGATCATCTCGCTCACCAGCCGGAGGCCACCGATCTGGTTCGGCGAGACGATCGCCGAGGCGCCCGCGCGCTCCATCTTGCGCATCGACGAGCTGTCGACGGCCTTGGTCACGATCCGCAGCGGCGCCTTGCCCGGCCGGTTCGAGGTGAGGTCCCGGGCCGAGATGGTGACGAAGAGGTTGTCCTTGTCCGTGTGCAGACAGGAGATCACGCCGCGGGCCTTGGCGATCCCGGCGCCCTCGAGGCTGTGGTCGTCGGTGGCGTCGCCGATGATGTAGAGGATCTCGGCCTTGTAGTCGTCGGCCAGCGTCTGGACCCGCTCTTCGTCGATGTCGATGACCACGAAGGGGACGTCGGCGTCGACCAGCTCGGCCACGACGTGCTCGCCGGTGCTGCCGGCGCCGCAGACGATGATGTGATCTTCCAGGGCCTCGATGTGTCGCTGCATGCGTCTCTGGCGGAGGATACCCTGCAGATCGCCTTCGACGATGAGGGCCGTGAAGTTGGACAGGAAGTAGAGCAGCGTGCCGCTGCCGACCACGATGAGGATCATCGTGACCATCCGCGCCTCGGGGACCGCGGCCATGCCCTCGAGGGTCTCGCCGAAGCCGACCGTCGAGAGCGTGATGACCGTCATGTAGAGACAGTCGAAGAGGGTCCAGCGGCCGTGGCCGATCTGGAAATAGGCCGTGGTGCCCACCGCGACGGAGACCGAGAGGAAGATCGAAGCGCTGAGGAGGCGAGCCATCGCGCGGCTCCGCGCCTCGGCGGCGGTCTTCAGGTCGCTACGCAGGTTCTTCGGCACCGTCGCCGACCCTCCGCGCAAGCGGCCCTCAGGTCAAGCCGCACCCTCCCACCGGGAGGCGGTGTCCGCCGGCCCGCGCCCGCGACGAGTCGGCCGGAAGGGCCGGGCGAGGAGCGCTTCGAGCCGGCGGCTACCGTGCGAAGGTCCGTGAGGATCCTGACGCCCGGGGCCAACGCTGGTGCGGTCCCGGTGCGCGACCCCTGTTTTGTAGGGGTTCCGTTCGCCGGAGTCCGCCGCACGGGTCTTGCATCGCGCCTCCCCATGGACCGGATGCGGGGACTCGTGGGGCTGGGGATGGTGCTGGTGGCGTGCGGTGACGACGGCCTCCCGCCGGTAGACGCGGGCGCTCCGGACCTCCCGCCCACGGTCGACGCCGGACCCCCGCCGCCCCCATCCGCCGATCTCTGCGATCGGGTGCGGCCCGGGCCGGGGACCTCGGACGCGGTGGAGGTCGGCCTCTCCCGAGCCCACGCCGCCGCGCGCTTCTTCCGCATGGACGGCAGCCTGCTCGCGGCCGATCGGGCTCTGATCGCGGGGCTGACCGAACACGGGCTCTCCGAGTCGCTCCTGGACGGCTACGCGGCCGAGCTGGACCTCTGCGCGGCGAACGCGGCGGGGACCCCCCGGGAGATCGCCGTGACCGATCTCGGCTGGGCGACCTCGATCCGGGCCGGGGTCGTGGCCACGTCCCCCGAAGCCCCGACCGGTCGGGTGGTCCTGGACCTTCGCGATCTGACCGTCGAGGAGGCGACGTACCTGCGCGCGAGCCTGGAGGGGGCGGTGGGAGCCTTCACGCCTCTGCGCCACGGAGTTCGGCGTCGCCAGGGGATGGCGTCGGAGCTGGGGGAGGTGGGTGCGCCGGATGCCTACGAAGCGGGCGGCGGCAACTTCGATCCCGAGCCCTGGACCGGGGAGGGCAGCGCGTCGACGCTGATCGTGCTCACCGGACCCCGGATGGCCCCGGCCGCCGCCGAGCTGGCGATCACCCTCCGGCTCGCGAACCGCGCTTGGCTCGTGGGCGAGGACGTGGAGACGGGGGTCGCCGAGATGCACTGGGAGCCGGTCGTGGGACGCGGCCTCCTCATCCGCGACACCGAGCTCGTGGACCGGACCACGCTGGAGCGAGTCCCCGACCGTATCCCGGCGGATGTCCGGGCCCTCGACGCACTCCTGGCCGCCGAGACCCTGGCACCGGACGGCCCGCCGCCACCACGCACCGGGGCCCTCCCCGACGAGCGCGCCGGGTTCCTGCATCCGGACCCGCGCGCAGAGCACCACGACGTGTCGGTCGACCGGCCGGCCCTCCAGGCGGCGGGGCTGATCCTGCATGGGTCGCTGCGGAGGTTCTTCCCCTACTTCGACGTGGTCCCCGACCGGATCGACGAGCGCCTCGCCTCCCAGTTGGCCGCGCTGGACGAGCTCGACCTCGACGACCGCGCCGCGGTGGTCGACTGGGTGCGCCACCTCCTCCAGGCGGTCGACGACGGCCATGGTTTCGTCGGAGACCGGGGCGCGCCGTACGACCCCGAGCAGCCGAGTCATCTTCCCCTCGCGCTGGAGTTCATCGGGGATCGGCTGGTGGTCTACGCCAGCGCCGACGCCGAGGTGCACCCCGGCGACGAAGTGCTGGCCATCGCCGGCCGGCGAGTCCCCGAGCTCTACGCCGAGTACGCCGAGGTGGTCTCCGCCGCCTCGGAGGGATACCGCCGCGACCTCGTGACCCGGCGGCTGGTCCAGAGGTCGGTCACGACGACGGTGGTGGTCCGAGCGCCCGGCGACCCCGAGCGGAGCGTGGAGCTCGAACCGGTGGTCGCGACCGTGCAGTCGGAGCTCATGCGTGCGCTGACCGGTCGCGCCTCCGGTCCCCTGGACGACCTCGGTCACCCCGACGTGCACTACATCAACCTCGATGGCTCTTGGGTCGTCCAGGACGAGACCGACGTGTTGGGGCTCCTGGCCAGGGCGGCCGAGTCCGCCCGGGGGGTCGTGGTGGACATGCGCGGTTACCCCGGCGGGCTGAGCTACCGGGACCAGCAGGAGGCCATCGGCCGCATCACCGGCGGAGCTGCGCTCAGCGGGCACCTGGTCACGCCGGTGTGGCTCGGGGCGGGCCGTGAAGCATCCGTCGAGGTCCAGCAGACGTGGCCCGCGCCCACCGGCCCCGCCCTCGAGGTGCCCGTGATGTGGCTCGTGGGTCCGCGCACGGTCTCGCAGGCGGAGCACGTCTCCCAGGTCGTCGTCGGCTCGGGCGCGGTCACCGTGGTCGGTCGCCCCAGCGCCGCGACCAACGGCAACATCACCGGCGTGGAGCTCCCCGGGCGCATCGTCGCGACGTTCACCGGGATGCGAGTCACCAATCCCGATGGCTCACGCTTCCACGGCGTCGGCATCGTCCCCGACGTCACGGTGGAGCCGACGCCGGAGGGCGTGGCGGCCGGGCGCGACGAGATCCTGGAGGCGGCCCTCGCGGCGCTCGAGTGAGCGTTCAGCGCCTCGAGAGGACCGCTTTGGCGGTCCGGAGGTCTTCGCCGCGGAGCTCGCGGGTCAGGAAGAGCGCGGCGACGAACGTGACGAAGCCGGCGGCCAGGGCGACCAGCGCCATGAGCCGGGTGTCGTGGGGGACCCCGTGGGCCACGCCGAAGGCCGCGGCGCCGGCGAGCAGCCCGCGGATCACCGAGGCCGGCGGGAGGAAGGTGCGGAAGCGGGTGAAGACCGCGACGCCCGCGCCCAGGCAGGCGAGGGTGGTCCCCAGGGTGGTCGCGGTGGCGGCGGCGACCAGGACTCCCTCGCCCGGCTCGGCGGCGCGGATGAAGAACCAGTTGGCCACGACCACGACCACCAGGGCGAACGCCGCGATGGCCGCGGCGGTGGTGGGCGCCCCGGAGCTGGAGAGCACCGTGGCGGCGATCACGAAGAGCGCGAAGGCGACCAGCCCGAAGACCAGGATCCCCAGGGCCGGCGCGCCCGCGAGGTACTCCTCCGGGTAGGCCACGCGCATGACTCCGTCGGCCGCTCCGGCCATCGGGGTGGCGACGCTGAGCAACACCAGGAGCGAGAAGCGCATCGCGCCGCGGATGGTCCGCCGGGCGCCGTCTCGGTCGCCCGCGGCGGTCGCCCGGGAGATCATCGGGAAGATGATGAAGGTCATCGCCAGGATGAGCTGGTAGGGCACGAAGGCGAAGGTCTGGGCGGCCCGGTAGAAGCCCACCTGGGTCGAGGCGGTCGTCGCCGCGTCCGCCAGGGCGGCGCCGTGGTCCATGGCCAGCTCGGCGACGGCCTTCTTCATGACCTGCACGTCGATCTGGAGGACCCCGTTGAGGAAGGCCTGGTAGGCCCAGATCGGCGCCATGAACGCCAGCCAGCGCTTCAGGGGCACCTTCCCCTCGTGGCGACCACGAGCGCCGAGCTCCCGGGCCACGACGACCAGTGAGACGAGCATGATGCCCGTCGCCGCGCTGGCGAAGCCGGCCATGGCCCCGAGCGCGCCGAAGCCGAGCGCCGCACCGCCGAGGATCCCCCCCGTGCGCAGGGTGGAGAAGGTCATGTCCAGCTGGGCCTGGCGCTGGAAGAGGTGCCGGCCGTTCAGGCTCCCGACGACCGCGGCGTAGATCGCGTAGGCGAAGACGACCCCCGCCGCCACGCGCAACAGCGGCGCGAGCGCGTCGTCGCGCAGGAAGGTCGCCAAGGGACCGGCCGCCAGGAAGAGCCCACCGGCGAGGAGCCCGCCGAGGGCGAGCTGGATCCGGAGACCCTGCCGCAGGAGCGCCGGCGAGGCGCCCTCGTCCTCGGCGACGAACTTGCTGACCGATTGGATGGTCGCCGCGATGAGGATCATGTTCAGCATCGACACCGCGCTGAGCGCCGCGGCGTAGAGGCCGAAGGCCTCCGGCGAGCCCAGGAGCCGCGGGAGCGCGAGCTGGATCCCGTAGGCCGTCAGGATGAAATAGACCTTCGCCCCGGCGATGGCGAAGAGCCCTCGTCCGGCGCGTCGGGTCTCGCCAGCGGCGTCGTCCTGCGCACGGGTCACGCGGCGTAGCTGTCACCACGGGTCGTGCCGGTCAAGGACGCGGCGGGCGGCCGCCGGAGCGGCGGGGTCGATCGATGTCGCGCGCCGCTCGGGTCCCCCTCGAACCCGGGCGGCGCGCGCGGTCGATCGACGCTCAGCGCGCGGTGGGCTGGGTCGCCATGTCGGTGCCGGCGACCCGCGCCACCAGCTCCACCCGGGAGTGGACCCCGAGCTTGGAGAAGATGCGCTTCAGGTACGTGTTGACCGTGGAGACCGTCAGCCCGGTGGTCGACGCGATCGACTTCGTGCTGCTGCCGCTGACCAAGAGCGCCACGACGTCCCGCTCGCGCGGCGTCAGCGGAGCCCGCCGGAGCGCCTCCTCGATGTCCATGCCGGCGGAGCGACCCCCTTCGCTCGCCAAACGCTCGGCGTAGCTCAGTCCACGCGAGTAGACGCGGGCCGCCCAACGGGCCACCCGGAGCTCGTCCTCGTCGAGCGAGTCGTCCGAATGGAACAGATCCAGCGAGCCGACAACTTCACGCCCATGACGGAGCGGAAGCGTGACGGTGGGCTCACCGACGGGCGCGGGATCGCTCACCACGTCGTCGTGGTGGTCGAGCTTGGCGCGCCACGCACCGGCTCGGATCGCTTTCGCGACGAGCTCGGCGCCTCGTTGAGGATAAGTCCGGACAGGGTCGAGCTGCAGCAGCGACTCGGCGATGTCCATCAGGTGGAAGAGCGACATGGGTCCCCCGATTTCTCTTGTTGTGCCTATTTGGCTTGGTTGCGGTCTTGGTTAGGTGAGCCCTCGACTGAGGGTCCACGAGTAAGGGAATCCTCTCCCGAAGCCCGCGTCAAGCCGTCCCGAAATGGGGTATGCTCATCGGCATACCCTTCCCCCTTGTTCGGCGCTAGTTTGTGGCCCCCGTCTGCGAAGGGGTGTTAACCTCGCCGCGTAATGGCCGACGCCGAGGAAGCTCAAACCGTCGTAGACGCCTTGGCGCGGATCCACCTCTTCGAAGGGATCCGGCCGGAGGGATTGCGGCGGATCGCGGAGATCGCCAGCGAGGAGAGCCACCGCCTCGGCGAGGTGATCTTCAAGGAGGGCGAGACCGGCTCGGCGCTCTATCTGATCCTCGAGGGCAAGGTCCGGATCAGCCGCGAGGTGAGCGGCATGGGCGAGGAGGCCCTGGCGGTGCTCGGGGAGGGCGACGCCTTCGGCGAGATGTCCCTCATCGACGAGTTCCCGCGCTCGGCCGATGCCCGCGTGCACGAGCGCTGCCGCCTGCTGGTGATCAGCAAGGAGGCCCTCGAGGACCTCCTCTTCCTGCACAAGGATCTCGCCTACGAGATCCTCTGGAACTTCGTGAAGATCCTCTCCGCCCGGCTGCGGGAGACGAACGACAAGATGACGTTCCTCTCCGTCACCGGGAAGTTCTGACACCGCCCCGCGGGCGGCCATGCGATAGGCTCCCGCCCCATGGGGAGCACGGGCCCGTACCGAGCGGGCGGAGGTCGCGACGACGAGGTCGTCGCCGAAGGCGGCATCGTCGACGATCTGGTGAAGCAGTTCGCGGACCCGCTCGCCTTCTATCGCGAGCTCGTCCAGAACGCGATCGACGCCGACACCGACGAGGTGGTGGTCACCGTCCAGCACGCGCCCGGCGAGCCGGTGGTCATCGCGGTGACCGACCGGGGGTCCGGGATGGACCCGGAGATCCTCCAGGAGAAGCTCCTGGTGCTCTTCCGCTCCGGCAAGGAGAACGACGACTCCAAGATCGGCAAGTTCGGCGTCGGGTTCATCAGCGTCCTGGCGATGAACCCCGAGCGGGTCACGGTGCGGACGTCCCGGGGGGAGGGGAAGAGCCACGTGCTCCACCTCCACCGCGACCACACCTACGACCTCTTCGAGACCGGCGGCGGCCAGCGGTCCGGGACCACGGTGTCGCTGACCTTGGAGGCGATGGCCGAGGACGCCGTCACCGACCTCGTCGCCCGCAGCCGCGTCGCCCTCGAGCGCTGGTGCCGCTTCGCCCGGACGCCGATCCACCTGCGCGAGGTCCGCCAGGGCGAGGTGGTGGCCGAGTACCGCATCGACCGCGCGCTGGGCTTCGAGGCGGCGGAGGTCCAGGTGACGCACGTCGACGGAGACACTCGGGTGGTCGTCGCGCTCCCGGGGGCCGACGGTCCCTACGCCGGGTTCTTCAACCAGGGGCTCCTACTCCACGAGACCCGCAGCTCCTTCGGTGGCCGCCTCTCCGGCCTCCGCTTCATCGTCCAGGATCCGCGCCTCGAGCACACCCTGAGCCGGGACGACGTCCGGCGCGATGGCGCGTTCCGGCGAGCGCTGCGGCTGGTGGAGAAGGTCGTCGAGCGGGAGTTGGTCCCGGCGGCGTTGACCCGGCTCGGCGACCTCGCCGAGAGCTCCCCGAACGGCCACGCGCAGCTCCTCGCCCGGCTGGTCACGGTGATGCCCACCCTCCCGCTCGCGCCCCGGGACCTGGTGCTCCGCCGGCTCCACGCGGTCGACGGGAAGCACGGGGTCCGCGTCCGCGACGCGGGCCGGGGTCTGGTGTGCGCCGCGCGGACCGGCGCCCTCACCGAAGCCGTCGCCCGCGCCGGGTGGGTGGTGGTCCCCAACACCATGCGCCGCGTCCTGGAGCAGGTGGGCGCCGAGGCTCGCGATGCCCACGCCGCCTTCACCCACGTGACGCCGGTGGAGACCCGACTGGAGGACGAGGCGCTGATGGCTCGCCTGGTCGAGCACCTCGACCGAGCCCACCGGGCCCCGAGCGCCGTCGCCCTGGTGACCGTGGATGGCGCCGCGGCGGGCCGGGGCTACCTCGCCGGTGACCCGCCGCCGGCCGAGGGCAGCGTCCACGAGGGGAAGATGGCCGTCGATCCCTTCCGGCTCCTCCGGCGCGAAGGGCTGCTCCTGGACATCGGGACCCCCACCGTGGTCGCCGCTCGCGCGATGGCCGAGGCGGACCCCGAGGTCGCCGCCGCCCTCCTCGCGCGGGATGTCCTGGTCTTCTTCGGGCACCTCGACGGGGGCGCCGACGACGCGCTCACCCAGGGGGCCCTCGCCGCGGTCCTGGGGGTGACGGCGTGAGCGCTCCGGGACGAAAGCTCGCCACCGGTCGCCTGCGCGTCGACGCCGCGCGCGCGGTCGCCAAGCTGCGCGACTACCAGCTCCTCGAGCGGCGCCTGTGGATCCTCGAGGCCCTGCGCGGCGCGGTCGGTGCCGGCGCGGAGTCCATCCACGTCGACGCGGACGCCGACGACGTCTGGGTCGCCTGGGAAGGCGCGCCGCCGCCCCTGGACGAGCTCGGCGCGCTCCTCGACGAGCTGGTCTCCCCGGCGGTGGACCCCCGACGCCGCTGGGCGCGCCTGCTGGCCACCGCGGTCAACACCGCGCTGGGGGAAGGCACGCGCTGGGTCGACGTCTGGCGCATCGAGGGCGACGACGCGACGGCGTTCCGCTACTCCCCGTCCCTCCTGGTCGAGCGGGACCACGACGACCAGGCCCTCCGGCCCACGCGCCGGACGGGCGAGGAGCCCGCCGTGCCGCATCGGCCGAAACGCGGCGTAGTGCTCCAGGTCCGGCGTCGCTTCGGCTTCGACGTGATGGGGCGCTGGATCGCGCGCGGCGACGCGCCGGAGATCGAGCTCCTGCACCAGGTCGACGCGGCCCTCCGCTCGCGGGTGCCGCTGTGGATCGGTGACCAGACCGTCGAGCGCGACCGGGACATCCTGCTCGAGGTCCCCGTCGGCGAGCACGGCCGGCTGGTGTTGCTCGAAGCCCGCCCCGGACCCGCGCGACCGATCAGCGCGCGCTGGGCCGAGCTGGGCGTGCCCCTGGCGGACTCGGAGATCTTCCTGGAGAGCAAACTGCTCACCCGGCCGGTGCCCGCCGCGCTCCTCTACGACTCGGACCGCCTCCCCACGAACGCGGCGCGCTCCGAGGTGCGGCTCGAAGAGGGCCTCGGGGAGGTCGTCCACCAGGCTCGCAAGGAACTCCGCGAGCTCGTCGCCGCGACCTGCGCGGCCTTCCGCGAGGCCCAGGGCGAGCGTCGCGAGACCCTCCGCGCGGCCATCCTCGGGTGGGTGGGCGCCCACGTCGGCAGCGCGGGCTGGCGCCGCGATCTGCCCACCTTGGACCGGGACCTGGTGCCCTTCCGCGACCTCCCGCTCGTACGCAACGCGGTGGGTCGGTGGGTCTCCCTCGACCGCATCGCCGACGGCCCGGTCCTGGTCTCCGCCGAGCCGGAGAGCGAGGAGTTGGCGCCCTGGCTGAGTTCCGTCCTCTGGGTTCCGCCCGGGGACCCGTCGGCCGCGCTATTGGGCGGCATGCCGGTGCCCAGTCCGCGCAAGATCGTCCGCGACGCCAACCGGGCGCTCGCGGCGCGCCGCCGTTGGCTGGAGCACGAGCCCCGGGAACCCGCCGTGCCCCGCGGGATCCACCAGTGGCTCTCCCTCCGCTTCGGGAAGGGAGAGAACCTCGGCCGGAGCGCGCTGCCGCTGAAGCGCATCGGACGGGAGTTCACCGGGGAGGTCTGCCTCCTCGACCCGGAAGCCGTACCCCCGGCCATGCAGGGCATCGGGCACGCGGTGCTCATGCGCGAGGGCCGACCCATCGACGAGGTCCAGCTCGCCAGCGCGATCCCCTTCGTGGCCTTCGTGGCCTCCGACGAGATCGCGCCGACCGCGGACTACCGGGGCGCCGTCCACGGCGCGGTCCGGGAGCGCGCCATCGGTGCGGTCACCTTCGCCGCGCTCCGCGCCATCGAGCTCCTCTTCGCCCGGCTGCGCGACCCGAAGCAGTCCCTTCCGGGCGCCGCGGAGATCCGCGACGACCTGCCCTTCGAGCCTCGCCTCGCGATGCTCCGCCAGGCCCTCCTCGACGTGATCGATCGCTTGGAGCTGCGCTCCAAGCAGGTCGTCAGCCAGCTCCGGGGGCCCTTCCGCGATGCCCCGGTCTTCGACTACGGCGAGGAGGCCGACGGGGAGGGCTGGGTGGTGCGGCGCGCGTCACTCCGCCAGCTCGCCACCCGGTTCGAAGCCGAGGAGCTGATCGTCCACGTGCCCGGGCCCACCGCGCCGCGACCAGCCGAGGTCCCGGTGATCTGGGACCGGGTCACCAGCGCCGTGCTCCGGGGCCGCTTCGGCGGCAAGGAGCAGGCGACCTATGACGCCGGGTTCGCTTCCCGGCGCCTCCGGATGGACGACGACGCCATCGAGACCGCGGTGGGTCACCCGGAGTGGCCGCTGCTCCACGTGGATCTCGGCCACGTGCGCGGAGCGATCGCCTGGAGCGGCAGCAGCTACGCCGATCAGCCCTCGACGTTGGTGCGTCTCCATCGGGGCGTGCGCATCGACCAGATCACCTTCACCCACGCCTACCAGCCCTGCCGCGTCGCCCTCGACGACGACCGGCTGATACCCGACTCGAACTGGACCAGCGTGGTGGCCCAGCCGGCGCTCGACGAGTCCCTGGGCCGCTTCGAGCAGGCCATGTGTCGCGCCTTGGTCGACGCCCTCGGGGGCGCCTCGGTCCCGGCGCTGCGGGTGCGGGGCGACCTCCAGAACCTGGTCCCCGTGCAGGACGCCCTCCTGCGCGCGTCGCTCCAGCCGGAGGCCCTCGACCTGGTGCGCCGGGAGCGGCTCCGCGCGCTCCCCCTCTTCCCCACGCTCGGCGGGGACCGGGTCAGCCTGGCGGATCTCGCCGAGCGGCCGGAGCCGGTGTGGCTCGAGGCCCACGAGTCCTACCTGGAGGGGCTGGACCCCCAGATCCTCGTCATGAGCGAGACCCGCGCGAGTCTCGTGGCCGGGTTGCTCGAGCGCTCCCTGCGACATGGGGCGGCCGAGCTCGCCGAGGCCCAGCGCAAGCGCCGGCGGAACCGGAACTTGGAGCTGCACCGGAAGCAGCCCCGGGTCCCCATGCCGCCGGCGGGTCCCCAGGAGGTCCGGCACGCGGAGGCCGGGGTCGAGACGGTGGTCTCAGTCAGCTCCCTCCGGAGCGACGCGATGCAGCTCGTCATCCGGGTCGACGGACGCCCGTTCCAGAAGCGGCTGCTCCCGGGCCCGCCCCTGGAGGTGCTCCTGGATCTCGAGCTCGCCTGGGCGAACGGGGACTTCGACGACCTCGACGAGATGCGCTTCGAGGGGCTCGTCCACCGGATCCGCGAGCGGAGCGGGGAGCTCCTCCTGCGGGCGACGAGGCACGCGCCGGCCCTCCTCCACGACGACCCGGCCTGGGGCCGGGTGCTGGACGACTGGATCGAGCGACACGGGGACGGCCGCGGTCACGGCGCCAAGAAGGTGCGGGGCGCGCTCCTCGAGGCGCGCTGCTATCCCAAGGTCCAGGGCGGGCGGAGCTCCATCGACGCCGCGAGCACGCCCAAGCAGGTACGGGTCGCCGAACCCACCGCGACCTGGCTCCACCCCGCCGAGGGCGAATCGGGGCACCACCTGGACAGCCCGGTGCTGGCGGTGTCCGAGATCCACCGGAGCCGCATCGAGCGCCTCGCCCAGGGCAAGGCGGTCGTCGACGTCACCGCCTCGGTGCGTCGCCTCCAGGACCAACGCCGCGTCGCCCAGGGCCTGGTGGAGCGGCCGCGGCTGCCCCAGGTGGCCCCCGAGCTGAAGCTCCCCCTGGAAGACGTCACCTCGACGCGCTCCCGCTGGCGCATCGGCGAGATCGGGCTCTTGCAGAAGGGGCCCAGTACGCTCCTGGTCCACGCGAGCGGCAAGCTCGTGCGCTCCGTCCCGCTGGACACGTTGCCCTTCGTGGCCGTCGCGCTCGAGTCGTCCAACCTCGCCGAGGAGGTCACCTCCCGCGATGTGTCCTCGGCGAGGCAGCGCGTCGAGCAGCTCACCCGTCGGTTGCTCCAGCGCGCGATCCTTCCGCGCCTGGCGGCCCTCCCGCGCTGGGTGGACGAGGCCGTCACCACGGCCTTCTTGGCCGGACACCTGAAGGCCGACGACGTCGAGGGGCTCCTCCTCTTCGAGAGCACCGCCGGGCGTCGCGTGACCCTCGCCGACCTCCGGGACCAGGAGGAGCGCTTCGGCGACGTCTGGGTGAACCCGTCGAACGCCTACCTGGACCACCAGCTCCAGCCCTTGGATCCCGCGCGTGTCGCCATCCGCGCCAGCGCGAGCGCGATCGACGCGCTGGTGTCCCGGCACGGGATCGCGGCGGTGGACGCCTTGGAGCTGCTGCGGGCCGACGCGAAGGCTCGGGCCAATCGCGAGCGGCCCGCGGTGACCTCGCTGGAGATCCCGGCGCGCACCCGGGCGGCCTGTCTGGCCCAGCGGGCGCTGGACACCGAGGTCGCGCGCGGCACGGTGGGGCTCCTGGAGGGCACCGCGGCCAGCGACGGGCTGGTCCACCTGCACCACGAGATGAAGCCCCTGGGCGAAGTGGTCCTCGGCCAACAGGGATGGCCGGTGGTCGCCGTGGTGGAGGCCCCCCGGATCACGCCGAACCGGATGCACGACGGCCCGGTGGACGACGAGCGCTGGGCCGAGGTCCGGCGCGCGATCTTCGAGGCGCGGACGGCGCTGTGGAACGAGCTCGTCCCCGAAGCTCCCCGGGACGCCCTCGCCCAGCGGCGGGTCTCCTTCTCCACCAAGCGCGGCATGGCGCGGGGCCGCCTCTGGCTCACCGATGCCCGGCACGGCGGCACCGTGCGCGTGTGGTATGGCCGGGTCGCGCAGACGGTCAGCGCCCGGGCCCAGGATGGGTCGGCCCTACCGGTCCGCGGTGAGCTCTGGCTCCGCACCCGGCCCTCGTCGGCGAAGCCGGAGCACGCCGACGAGGTGATCCAGCGGGTCTTCCAGGCCCTGGTCGAGCGGGCCGAGAAGAAGGCCCTCGCGGGCGACCGGGAAGCGCACGCCATCGTGCTCCTGGCCGCGCTGCGGAACGCGGCGAAGGTGAAGACGGCCACCGGGCCCATCCCCGGGCTCGGGGTCCGCCTGGACGAGCTCCTCGCGGCCCGGGACCAGGGGCTGGCTGACGTGCGCCGGGCCCTACCTGCCGACCCGCTCGCGGACGCGGACCCGGCCATCGCCGCCGTGCTGAAGCAGGTCTTCCCCCAGTGGGTCCTGCGCACGGCGAAACCCCGCGCGGTCGACCCGGGGGCGGCGTCCTCGACGCGCGGGCCCGAGCCCTCAGAGCCGACGCCGACGCGGAAGCCCGCTCCGAAACCGAAGAAGACGGTCCGCAAGGCCCACGCCCTCGATCCCCTGGCGCGGGCCTTGGCCGAAGCGATCCAGAGCCGGCAGGGCGTGCGCGTCGGCGTGGTGGTGATCCCTCGGCGTCGTCGTGGCCTCCTGAGCTGGGCCGACGGCAGCTCGCGCCTCGAGATCTCCGGCGCCAACCCGCTCCTGGTCGCCCTGCAGGCTCAGCGGCTGGCCGGGGGCCCCGACGCCGAGCGCGGCATGCGCCTCCTGCTCGCCCATGCGATCGGCGTCCTGGAGCGCGCCCTGACCAGCGTGACGCCCCTCGTCCACCGGAGCGCCACCCTCACGTTGCTCACGCCGGGGAACTGAGCGTCAGCCCAGGCGGCCGATGGCCCGGGCCAGCCCGATGAGGGCGGCCCCCCGCCGGGTCCGCGCCGGCAGCCGCTCGGCGGCCGGGGTGCGGCAGAAGGCGTCCAACCAGGGCTCGGGCGCGCCGCGCAACAAGATACCGTCGAGGGCGTAGAGGCTCAGGCGTTCGACCCCGTGGGCCCGCGCGATGGCCACGTCTTCTTCCAGCTCGTGGATCCCGCGGTAGGCCCGCTCGTCGCCGAGGGCGCCGCCTCCGACGACCCCGAGCGCCAACGCCGCCGGCTGCCGTTCGGCCAGCCGCCCGAGCAGGTCCCGGGCGACCCGCCGATCGACGGTGCCCTTGGAGTAGCCCTCGAAGAGCGAAGTGTAGGCCATCGGCTCCACGCGCGCGCAGCCGAGGCTGGACACCGGCGTCGCCAGCAGCCGCTCCCAGCGCCGCCCGAAGGGCACCATCGGCGGCACCACGGCTTCGACCCGATGGCCGGCGGCGCGCAGCCGGTCGGCGATGGGTCCCAGGGTCGCGTGGCGGCCGGCATGGTCGGCGGGGCGCCCATGGGCTCGCCCGTGGAGCGCTCGGCGGGTCCAGGCGATGGGCGGCTCGACATCGAAGAGGACCGTCGCGGCGCCCTCGGTCTCGGCCACCAATGCGTCCACGTGGTCGGCGAAGGCCGCCCCGTTGGCGCCGCTCGGCCACCGACCCAGCGCGTCGGGCAAGAGCGGCCAGAGCACCAGGCGAACCCCGGCGCGGCGCACCGCCTCGTGGAGCGGCCGCAGCGCGGCCACGTCGCGGGGGAAGAGGGCGACCGCCAGCTCCACGTCGCGCTCGGCGAGGAGCCGGAGGAGCCCCGGCTGCTGCACTTCCCCGAGCGGGACGTGCTCGGAATAGAGGCGCCGCACGAGCCCCCCATAGCACGGCGCGGCGAGGCTGGATAACCTCCGGGACCATGAAGATCCTCTACGGCGTGACCGGTGAAGGGATGGGCCACGCCATCCGCAGCCGGGTGATCCTCGAGCACCTCTTCGCGGCCGGTCACCAGGTCGAGGTGGTGGCGTCGAACCGCGCGGCCTCCTTCCTCTCCGAACGCTTCGCGAACGTGCACCACATCCACGGGCTGCACATCGTCAGCGCCGAGAACCGGGTGCGGAAGGGCAAGACCCTCTGGTCCAACGTCAAAGAGGGGCTCCAGGCGCTGCCCAGTCAGGTCGGGGCCTACTTCGAGCTCATCGAGGACTTCGCGCCGGAGGTGGTCATCAGCGACTTCGAGTCCTGGAGCTACCTCTACGGCATGGCCCACGACCTGCCGGTGATCAGCATCGACAACCAGCAGGTGATGAACCGCTGCACCCTGCCCGACGAGGTCCTCGACGGGGCTCGGGCCGAGTTCGCGGTGGTAAAGGCCTTCGTGAAGGCGAAGCTGCCCTGGTGCGCGCATTACCTGATCGCGACCTTCTTCCAGCCGCCCATCCGTAAGAAGCGCACGACCCTCCACCCGCCGATCCTCCGGCCGGAGATCCTCGCGGCCGAGCCCACCCCCGGCGACCACCTCCTCGTCTACCAGACCTCCACCGACAACCGCCCGCTCCTCGAGGTCCTGCGGAAGTCGGGCCGCGAGTGCCACATCTACGGGATGGAGCGCTCGCTGAAGGAGGACCGCCGGGACGGCAACCTCGTGCACAAGCCCTTCTCCGAGCAGGGCTTCATCGACGATCTGGCTTCGTCGGCGGGGGTCATCGCCAGCGCGGGGTTCACCCTGATGGGGGAAGCCGTGCACCTGAAGAAGCCGATGATCGCCATCCCCCTCGAAGGCCAGTTCGAGCAGCGCCTCAATGCGCGCTATCTAGCCTACCTGGGCTACGGCGCCGCGGTGGAAGGCAAGCTGGACTCCGAGACCCTGGCGCGCTTCTTCGACTCCATCCCCGCCTACCGCGCTGCGCTGGAGGAGTACGAACACGACGGAAACGTCGGTCTCTTCGCGCAGATCGACACGCTCCTCGACCAGGTGGCCGCGGGCGTGCTCACCGGTCGTCGTATCCCCGTCTGAGGGTCGCCGGGCCGGTGACACGTTTGTAACGTGCACTGGGCGGAGGCAGACCTCCGTGGCAGGGTGTCGCCCGCCGCTCGCCGAAGGGCGCGCACGCGTCCCATTGGAGGCGGGCAGGCGGCGCTTGGACATGCACTCGATGGATACGAGGAGAAACACGATGAGCACGATGGCTCGACGAATGATCGTACTCGGCGCGCTGACGGCCCTGCTGGGCGTCGGCTGTGGCGACGACGACGACGACGGAACCCCGGTGGACATGAACGTCGCCGTCGACATGCCCGGCTCGGACATGAACGTCCCGATGGACGACATGAACGTCCCGGTGGTCGACATGGGCGACGACGTCGACATGGGCACCGATCCCGACATGGGCACCGACCCCGACCTGGGCATGGAGGACATGTTCGTGCCCGACACGGGCATCCAGGACGTCCGCGATGCGACTCCGGCTACGGGGCTCTCCCTCGGAGTCTCCGGCGTGTGGATCACCGACATCCGCCTGGACGGCGACGGAGCCCCCGTCGGCTTCCACGTCCAGGGCGCGCTCGGCGGCCCGGCGCTCTACGTGGACCTCGTCCCCGCCGACCTCGACGCCACCGCCGATGTCGGCGCGGAGGTGAGCTTCACCGTCACCGAGACCGCGGAGAGCGCGGGCATCCTCTACGTCGAGGCGGTCGAAGACTTCATGGTCGATTCGACCGGTAACGACGTCTCGACCCTCCAGGAGGACGTCTCGGCGGCCACCGACGTGGTCTCCGCGTTCGAGAACTACGAGTCCGAGTACGTCACGGTGACCGCGACGCTCCTCGAGGACTTCGGCTTCGCCGGATCCGGCTTCATGGCCGCGGCCATCGACACCGCTGGCATCACCAGCGCGTCGCTCACGGATCCGGACGAGTTCCTCTTCCGCACCCGGAACGCCGTGCTCGACGAGCTGCCGATCTACACCGGCTGCGTGATCACCGTGAACGCGGTCGTCTGGCGCTTCGCCAACGACACGAACAACGACGTCCAGTTCACGTCCTACGACACCAGCGACATCACCGTCGACAGCTGCCCCGAGGCCCCCGCCGTCACCGGCGCGATGGCGACGGCGCCGAACACGATCGTCATCGACTTCGACCGCGAGCTCGACGCCGCGAGTCTGGCGGCCGACCCGACGACGCAGTTCACGTTCGACAACGGCCTCGTCGCGATGTCCGCGACGCTCTCGAGCGCGACTCAGGTCACCATCGTGACCACCACGGACACCACCGAGACCACGACCTACACCGTCACCGTGGCCGACACCGTCACCGACCTGGTCGGCAGCGGCGTGGACTCGGCGGCCAACACCGCCATGTTCGATGGCTTCCCGGTCTCCCTCGCCATCGTGGGCGTGGACTACCCGGTCATCACGCGCAGCGGTCGACTGGTCGTCACCGGAAACCAGTTCTCCGGCACCACCGTGACCGTCTCGGTGGGCGGCGTCGCGCAGGTCGCGACCGTCGACTCCAACACGCAGATCACCATTTCCGATCTGGATGACACCACGCCCCTGGGGGTCCAGAACCTGACCATCGACGTCGATGGGATGGCAGCCACCTTCGGCGTCACCGTCATCGATCTCCTCATCAACGAGATCGACCCCGACCAGGACATGACGGACACGATGGAGTTCGTCGAGGTCTCTGCGGGCGTCGACAACGTCGACCTCTCCGGATACACGCTCGTCCTCTGGAACGGCAGCGGCGACACGTCCTACCAGGCGTGGGACCTCGCTGGCGTGACGGACGCGAACGGTCTTCTCGTGGTCGGCGTCGCCGCGGTCGGCGCGGACGTCGTCGTCACCCCGGACTCGAACCTCATCCAGAACGGCGACGATGCGGCCTCGATCCACCAGGTCCCGGTCACCGATGTCCCCTCGGGTACCGCGGTCACCGACGCGGGACTCATCGACGCGGTCGTCTACGACAGCGCGGACGCAGGGCTCAGCATGACTCTCCTCGGCTCCGCGACCGCCGCCGTCGACGAGGCCTCGGGCGCTCTGGGCTCCTCGCTCGACAGCATCTCGCGGTGCGACGGTATTCGGCTGAACATCGCCGCCTTCCAAGCCGTGCCCGTGACGCCGGGCCTGCCCAACGTCTGTCCGGCTCTCTGAGCCTCGGCTCACCCCGTGAAAACGCCGCGCGGCCCTCGGTCGCGCGGCGTTTTCCGTTCCGTCCACGGCACCGTGGCCCGCGAGCCACGTTCGTGCGCCTCGCCGGCCCGGATCCTCGGCGTTCTCGCCTGGTCTCGTTCTTGCGCAGGGGAACGGACCATGAACGTGAAGACCTGGTCGGGGGCCATGCTGGCCCTGTTCCTCCTCGCCGCACCGGCGGCCGCCCAGACGGTGGTGCCCCAGTACACCCACCGCGGCGTCGTCACCGACGCGACCTTCGACGCCGACGACGCCCGGGTCGCCCTCGGGAGCTCGGGGGGCTTCGTGTCCGTGGTCGAGACCGCGACGGGCCGGGTCCTCGCGGTGCGCCGGGTCCTGCGCTCCAACGAGACCCACTTCATGGACCTCGAGCTCGACGGCGACGAGCTCCGCTTCCTGGGCTCGATCGCCGGGGAGGACCCCATTCCCTTCCGGTGGCGCTGGACCGACGACGTGCTGAACGAAGGCGCGCCCGTCGCGTGGCCCGACGAGCCGCCGCCCCCCGCGACCGACGAGGCCGCGGTCCTCTGGACCGGGCGCCGGACCACCATCGTGCAACGCGGCGACGAGCTCTTCCGGACGCGCCGAGCCGACGGGAGCGAGCGCCGGATGGCCCAGGACGTCGACCGGGTCTGGCCGGGGGCCCGGGGCTCGGCGGTCGTACGCGACACCGACATGGTCCACGTCACCGTGATCCGGGCGAACGGGTCCCGGCGGCGCTTCGGGCCCGGGGGCGAGCACAGCGTGTGGCACGCGCGGGTCGCGCCCCGGGGCGACGCCATGGTCCTCGCCGGCCGCTTCGGCGCCCAGTGGTGGTCCGCCGCGGGCGTGGCCGAGCTGGACTGCTTCGCCGAGGAGGTCCTCGCGGTCGACTGGGCCCGGCGGCAGGTGATCACCCCCGATGGCCGCTGCGGCGCGGACGGATCCCACCACGAGTTCCCCGCCCAGGCGATGGCCGCCACCGACGACGGCCGGCTGGTGTTCTTCGCCGATGGCCGCTTCTTCGGGAGTGACGCCCGCATCCAGGGGCTCGACATCGAGTGCTTCCCCGACGAAGGGGGCGGCTGCACCCACGAGGCGCGCTTCGAAGCCCGGGGCGCGCTCCTGGTCGTCGAAGGCGGCTACGACGAGAGCCCTCCGCGGGTCTTCCGGACGAGCGACGGGCGAGAGATCGCCCGGGGCGTCGCGGGGGCCCGGGTGGTCGCCGCTGGGGACGGGTCCCGGGTCGCCTTCGTGGACGGTCCCCAGGTCGTGGTCCGCGACGCGGACGGCGAGGAGCTCTTCCGGCGCGGAGAGACCCGCGCCCCCGCGGACGATCAGCCGGGGTCCGGGTGGCCTCGGGAGCCGCGTCGACCGCCGGCCGCCTTCGACCCCACCGGGGGCCGTTTCGCCTGGTCCCCGGAGCCGGGGGTGGTCGAAGTCCTCGACGCCCAGGGGGTCCCGGAGAGCCGCGTCGCGTACGAGGGGACCCTCGCGACCGTCGCGCTCGGCCCCGACGCCATCGCCGTCGCCACCGACGCGGGCACCGAGCTGGTCCGCGGCGCCCGGCGTACCCGCCTGCCGGCCGGCGTCGGCGTCGACCGAGCCCGGTGCGTGGAGGGCGCGTTTCTCTCGCTGGACGCGGAGCTCCAGCTCGTCCGGGGTCCGGCCTGCGCCAGCGGCGAGGCCGAGGTCGCCGGACCCTTCCGCGTCCGGCGCGAGGGCGGCCGGGTCCAGGTGTGGCGTGACGACGTCCGGGTGACCTTCCGGACGATTCGCCTCGAGCGGGAGAGCCGCCCCTTGGCCCACGACGGGACCCAGCGGTGGTGGAGTCCGAGCTCGACGCCCTTCGTCGTGCGAGAGGGGCGGACCGCCCGGGCGCCGGACTCCGCGGCCGACCTCGGAGTCCTCGCCGTCTTTCGCCCGCTGCGGTGAGTTTGCGCGGGTCCCCGGGATCCAGATAATCTGCGCCCAGGGACCGGCACCATCGGGGTCGTAGGCCGGGGCCCGGAGGTGTTGGATGCTTGGTAGGTGGGAGCGGTGGGGCGCTGCGTTGGCAGCCCTCTTCCTGGTCGCTTGTGGCGACGACGGCGGGAGCGCCGATGGCGGGGTGGTCATCGACCCGGACGCCATGGTCATGCCGGAGCCGATCGACATCGTCGACGCGGCCCTGGTGCAGACCATGGCTCCCGAGGAAGTCCGGGCCGGCGAGCTCATCCCGATCGCGTGCACCATCCTCGACGAGGAAGGCGAGATCTACTCCGCCGTCGGGCGCACGCCGCGGATCCGGGTCTCCCCCGAGGCCTCGGTGGAGCGGACGAGCGCCGGCATCGTCGCCGCCCGGGTGGGCACGGTCGAGGTGAGCTGCGGGTTCCCGGACCTGATGCTCACCGACGACACCCCGGCCCTGGTGCGCATCGTCCCCGGCGACCCCGCGGAGATCCTCACCAGCGTCGACCGGAGCGCGGTGGACGCCGGTGGCTCGGTCACCGCGACCTGTGAGGTCTTCGATGCCTACGGCAACCGCATCGAGGACGCGGAGCCCACGCTCGATGTCACCCCCACATCCGAGGGGACGACCATCGACGGCACCACGGCTAGGCTCACGGAGGCGGGCATCTTCGACTTTGCCTGCGCGCTTCCCGGCGCGACGACGACGGCGCGGCGGGTCGAGGTCACCGCCGGACTGCCCGCGCAGCTCGTCGCCGCCAAGGTGCCCGACCAGCCGGTCTACGGGGTCGGGCAGGTCATCGAGGTCGCCGCCATCGTCACCGACGAGTACGGCAACGAGGTGGTCGACGCCGAGGTGACCTACGCGAGCAACCCCGCCGCGGGCGCGCTCATCGGTCGCAACCGCTTCCGCTACTTCGAGGACGGCACCTACGTGGTCACCGTGACCGTCACGCCGCCGACCGCCGGCGACGTGGTGCTCAGCCAGGACGTCGAGATCGTCGTCAACGGCAACGGGCCGGCCATCCAGTGCGACAGCCCCCTCGACGGCCAGATGATCAACGTGGCGCCCGGGGGCTCGGTGACCTTCACGGGCTCGGTGGACGACTCCAGCGGCGTCGACTCGGTGACCGTCAACGGGGAAGCGGCCACCCTGGACCCCTCGGGGACCTTCACCCGCACCCTCCCGGTCACCTTCGGGATCAACTTCGTCGACATCGTCGCCGTCGACTCCTTCGGCGAGGAGAGCAGCCGCACCTGCGCCTTCCTGGCCACCGATCGCTGGCAGCCGCCGGGGGACGTGATGCCGGGGACGGTGGCTCTGAACCTCGGCCAGCAAGCCATCGATGACAACGACCCCGCCGGGGCGGTCGACTCCCTGGACGATCTGCTCCATCGGGTGGTCAACAGTGGCGGTCTGCGAGACGCGCTCCACGCGGCGCTTTCGGCCGACCCCGTCCTCAAGGACAGCTGCGACCAGAGCAGCTTCCTGGGCTGTCTCGTTCGCTCGAAGATCACCTATTTGGACTCGCGGTTCGATGGTCCCAACACCACGGCGCTCCAGCTGATCCCCGGCGGCATGCGCGCGGGGGTCGAGCTGCGCAACACCCGTGTTCGCATCCGGCTCGAGGGCCGAGCGTTCGGAATCCCCGTGGACACGACCGGATGGGTGACGATCGGACGAGCGACGGCGCGCATGGACCTCGCGCTCGGACTGAGCGGTGGGCGCCCTTCGATGAGCGTGGTCCCCCCGGTTCGAGTGATGATCGACGAGGGCACCATCGACAGCGACTTCAGCGGGATCGACGGCGCCATCGTGGATGTGGCCCTCGACCTCTTCGCGGGCACCGTCGGCGGGCTCATCGAGGATGCGATTCGGGGATATATCGAGTCGAGCTTCGATTCACTCCTCGACGGAGTGGTCGGTGGCCTGGACGTCTCTAGCCTCGGTAGTGCCATCAGCGTTCCGCGTCTCGATGGGTCGGGAACCATCGATCTCAACTTCGGGCTGGGGTTCTCGTCGCTGGACGTGACGACTGGGCGAGCCCTCTTCGGCATCGGGACCCGGTTCACCGGACCCTCGAACATCGCCCGACCGACCCTCGGCGTGGCCATCCCCCACGGCGGATCCGGCGCGACCAACCTCCTGGACGACGCGAACCGGAGCGGCCGGAGCGCGGCGGTCTCCATCCACCTGGGCCTCTTCAACCAAGTGCTCCACGCGCTCTGGCGCGGGGGGCTCCTCGAGGCGACCATCGACTCGTCCACCCTCGGTGGGGACACCCCGGACGGTCTGAGCGCCGTCGTCAGCGGCGCGCTGCCGCCGGTCGTCTCCATGAACGGCGAGGGCCAGGTGGACCTGAGCATCGGCACCCTGGCGATGCAGCTCACCTACCCCGGGCTCTTCGACGAGCCCATCTTCGTGGTCCTCGGCGCCCGCGCGAGCACCGACGTGGCCCTGGTGGGCAGCGACCTCAGCTTCGGCACCATCACGGTGAACGAGCTCTTCTTCTCCGCCGAGGGCGTGTCCCTCGACATGACCACCCGGGACACCCTGGAGCGCTTCTTCACCTCGCTGGTCCAGTCGATCGTGGACGGCGCGCTCAACGACGCCCTGCCGGCGTTGCCGATCCCCTCGTTCACCCTGCCGGCCTCGGTCTCCGCCTATGGGATCCCCGCGGGCCTCGAGCTGGGCATCACCTCGCCGGTCCTGGCGACCGAGCGGCCCCACTTCGTCCTTCGCGGCAACTTCGGAGAGATCTGAGATGCGTTCCCTGCGACTCCTCCTCCTCTCCGCCCTGGCCCTCGCGGGCTGCGGCGACGACTCGGGTCCCGCCGCCGACATGGGGTTCCGGCCCGACTTCGGTGACATCGCCCCGGAGACCCCGGCGGGCATCGAGGTCGCGGTCATGCCCGCCCGGACCTACTACCGCACCGAACAGACGGTGCGCGTGGTGGCCACGGTCATCGACATCGACGAGAACACCCTCGACGCCGCGGAGGTCGCCTTCACGGCGGAGCCGGCGAGCGCGGTGACCGATCTCGGCGACGGCAACTTCGTGCTCGACGTCGAGGGCTCGCTGACCTTCGAAGCCTGCACGGTGGCCGATGGGGTGACCGGCGAGCCCCTCTGCGACTCGGTCCGTATCCTGGTCGACGACGGCTCCCCCAACCTCGAGGTCACCTCGCCGACCCCGGGCCAGGAGCTCGGCGGCGACGGCACCACGGCCATCGAGGTCAGCGGCTCGGTCGCTGACTCGCGCGGCGTGACCGTCTACATCAACGGCGTCCCCACCGACGTGGACGAGATGGGCATGTTCACCGGCTCGGTGACGCCACTCTTCGGCGTGAACCACCTGGACATCGCCGCCTCCGACGAGGTCTCGGACCCCGCCCGGGTCCAGATGGACGTGATGTGGGGCGACGCCTACGTCGCTCCGGACCCCGGCGAGAATCCCGCGATCACCTTGGACGAGGGGCTCACCTTCCAGCTCGGTCAGGCCTTCTTCGACGACGGGGTCCCGCTGGACCTCGACGCGACCCCCCTGACCACCCAGGACCTGGCGGGGATCTTCGAGCTCGTCTTGGCCCACCTGGACTTCATGAGCTTCCTGCCCAACCCGCTCATCGACTCGTCTTCGCTCCAGCTGAACGTGACCTCGGTCGACGTCTCGGACGTGACCGTGGAGCTCGACGTGGTCGACGGCGGCGCCGAGCTCTTCGTGCGCTTCGGCACCATGACCGCCAACACCACCGGCAACCTCGACTTCGAGGGCTCCATGCTGGACCTGAGCGGCTCGGTGTCCATCACCGCCAGCGCCTTCGCGGCGCTGAGCGTCTCCAAGGCGGACCTGGAGAGCCCGGTGGTCGCCACGGTGGACTCCCTCGAGGTCGCCATCGAAGAGCTGAACGGGAACTTCGTCAGCGACGAGGCCAACGCCATCCTCGCCCTCGCCGAGAGCATCTTCCGCACCACCCTCGAGGACCAGCTCCGGGCCGGCTTCAACGACTCCCTGGTCGACGCACTGCCGGACATCCTCGCCGGAGCCCTCAACGGGCTCGACACCGCGCTGCAGGGTCAGTCGATCCCGCTGGAGACCGACCTCTTCCCCGCGCTCACCATCACCCTCGACGGCCGCCTCGCGCGCCTCGACACCCGGCAGCGCCGGTGGATGCGCGCCCCGATGCGGCTGGCCATCGGGACCGACGCGGCCATCGCTCATCCGGAGACCCGGGGCGCGGTCGACCTCGACGCGGCGGCGGATCCCCTCTTCGACGGGATCCCGGTGCAGCTCGGGGTCCGGCTCCTGGTACTCAACGGGCTCCTGCACACCCTCTGGAACAGCGGGCTCCTGGAGATCGACGCCACGGCGCTCCTCCCCGACAGCCTCGCCGGCGCCGTCGAAGAGGCCGTGCTCAGCGGTCAGATGGCGCCCATCGTCCGGCCGGCGCGGGGGGCCGAGACCAACGACCTGGTGCTCGCCATAGGGCAGATGCAGCTCCAGCTGCAGGTCCTCGACGACATCACCACTTTCGGCATCACCCTGGAAGCCGGCGCGGACCTGCAGGTGGTCGACGGCGCCATCTCGCTGGAGTTGGCGGAGACTCCCGTGGTCCGCACCTGGATCATCGGGTCCAACACCGCGAGCCCGCTCATCGACGACGAGGCCCTGCGGCTCCTGCTCATCGACACCCTCTGGCCGCAGATTCAGGAGTCGGTCAGCGGCGGCATCCGCTTCGAGCTGCCCTCGCTGGAGGTCGGTGACCTCTCCTCGTTGGCGCCGGAGCTCGCGGGCTTCGCCCTCTCGATCGATCAGCGCGACCGACTCGACGTCCGCGAGAACGCCGCGGTCCTCGACCTGGCCATCACCGGCTCGCTGCCCTGAACTCGCCCCGGACCTCCTCGAGGACCTCGTCGATCCAACGGTCGACGGTCCTCGGGAAGGGCCACATCCAGCCGTAGGCCCCGCTGACGAACTGGGTCCGCACCCGCTCCCGAAGGGCGGGCGCGGCCGCGGCGTCGATGCCGTAGACCTCGGCGGTGGCCCGGAAGGTCTCGGCGTAGGCCTCCCACTCGAGCCGGGCCCGGCCCCACGCGAGCCCCAGCGGGAAGAAAGGCAGCAAGTAGATCAGGCTCATCCCCACCCGGCCGTAGCGCCGGAACTGACGGAGGTGCACCGCCTCGTGGCGGAGCGTGACGTAGCGAGCCCGGGGGTCGCGCGCGTCCCAGGTGGTCGGCAGGTAGAAGGTCCGGCCGATGGTGGTGAAGTAGCGATCGATGTACTGCCGCTGGGCCCCGAAGGTCACCACCCGGAGCAGCCGGTCGATGAGGTGCGAGAAGGCGTCGTCCTCCTTCCGGACGACGCGGATCCCGAACTCCTCCCGGAGGTGATCCAGGTACCGGTCCGGGTCGTGCTCCGGCGGGACCGGCGCGGCGCTCATCCCGCGGCCGCCATGACCAGGAGCGCTCCTACGATGCACCCGACGATCCCGATGGACGCGAAGAGGGACACCCACACCAGGCGCTTCTGTCGCGCCCAGCGCTCCTCGTCGGCTTCCCGGGTGTCCAAGGGTTCCATGGACGCCATGCTCGCGCCGCTCGTCCGCCCTCGCAAGGCGCGCCGCACCGAGGGGTTCCGCCCGGCGAGCTCCTCGCGAAGCGCCACTAGTTCGGCCGGCGCGCTTCAGCCGGCGACCAGGCCGAACGCGGCGCCCTGCGGGTCCTCGCACGCGCCGAGACGGCGGTACGCGAGCGAGCGCGGTTCCATCGCGGTCCCGCCGAGCTCCCGCACGCGCGCCAGCGCCGCGTCGAGATCGTCGACGGGGAAGTGGAAGAGCCAATGGGCGTGGACGCCCTCCCACCGAGCGGTGTTGGCCACCGCGCCGACCGGCCCATCGTCCCCGCCGAAGAGGCGGAAGCCGCCCACGGGATCGGCGGCGTCGACGTTCCCCTGGTCCACCCAGCCGCCGCTCTCGCCATAGAGCGACCACGCGTCGGCCTGCGCCGTCGTGTGCAGCTGATGCCACCGCACCGGCCGGTCGGAGGGCTCGTCGCCCCCGGAGCGCAGCGCCACCACCGCCCCCCAAGGGTCGGCCAACGTCGCCCAGGCGCCGGCGTCCGAGCGAACCGTCGGACCCAGCGGTCGGGCGCCGCGGGCGACCCAACGCTCCACCTCCACGTCGAGGTCGGCCACCGCGAGCTGCCCCAGCCAATGCGCCGGAGCGCCCGCCGCTATCGCCCGCTCATGGAGCGGCCAGGCTTCGAGGGACGTATCCTCCGAGCGCCCGTCGGGCAGCTCGAGGCCCAGCGCCCGGCGATAGAAGTCCCGCGCCGCGGGCGCGTCGGTGGTGCGAAGGGCGTAGCGGACGAACATCGACGCAGCCTCCCACGGATGCGGAGCTCTGCCGAGCGGTCCTCGATGGTTCAGGCGAAGGAGACGGGAGTCCCGTCACGCCGATACCAGGGGCCGTCCTCTTCGAAGTAGGCGACGATGCGCGGCGCCCATTCCTCGAGCTCCCGGTTCAGCGCGTCGCTCTGCTCCCGCGGGAGCTCGCCGACTTCGCCGAGATAGCGGGCGAAGGAGACCGTGCCCCACACCACCCACCGCGAGTCCCAGCCCGGCATCAGACCCCCGTCTCCGTAGGACTCGAAGAGTTCGTGGCCGTGGAGGTCGTCGAGGCTGCACCCCGGCCGCTCGCAACGGGTTTCGGGGTCGGTGCGGAGTTCGCCCGTACCGATGAGGATCCACGCGCCGAAGCGGGCGAGGTAGGGCTCCTCGCATTCACCGCGCTCGCACGCACCCCGGAGCCAGGGCAGGTAGTGCGGTTCGAAGCGGGCCCACCATGCGGCGCTCTCTTCGGAGTAGTGGTTCGCCTCGTCGAGCCGCGCCATCTGCGCGCACTCGAGCACCTGGAGGGGCGTGGGCTCGGGATGGTCGGTGTCGCCGCGTTGCCGGGCCTCGGAATGGAGGCAGTAGAGACAACGGCAGCGTTCGGAGGTTCGGGTTCGAGACATGGGCGTGTCCTCGTCAGCGCGCCGGCCCAGTTGCGTTGCTCCCCCGCGGTCGCTCTGCTCTGATGGGCCCACGCCCCGCGGCGAGGAGCACCATGGACGACGCCCCCGAGAAGGTCTTCAAGATCCTGCGGCCCGCCGAGCACGCGGTGCTCGAGCGCTACGGTCGCTTCGCCGGGAGCCCCGACGACGAGCGCGACGGCTTCGTGCACCTCTCGACCCGCGAGCAGGTCGCCGGCACCCTGGCCAAGCACTTCGTCGGCGAGAAGGACCTCGTCGTCCTGGCCCTCTCGGTGGCCGCCATGGGCGACGCGCTCCGTTGGGAGCCCTCCCGCGGCGGCCAGCTCTTCCCGCACCTCTACGGCGCCATTTTGCCTTCGATGGTCCTCGGCCGCGTGGATCCCGCGGAGCTCGATGGACCCGGCGACTGAGACCCCCGCGTCGACCCCGGCGGACGGCCGTGACCGGGCCGCCGAACCGGCCCCGAAGGACGGCGCGGTCCGCGGACTGATCGCCTTCCTCGGCTGCGGCGGCCTCATCGTGCTCGCGGGGATCGTCGGCGTCGTCTGGCTCGTCGCCGACGAGCGCGCCGAACGTGCCGAGCGCGCCGAGCGCCGCGCGCGCTTGTCGGCGGCCCTGGCGGTGGACGCCGACCCCGTCATCCGCGCCATCGTCGCCGACCAGGGCTTTCAGATCTTCGAGAACCAAGATTGGCCGATGGTCCCGCTGCCGGACGAGCTCGACCAGATGGCGGAAGACTGGTCGGAGGTCCGCGCCCACGGTGGGCGGCGGGTGATCCCCGAAGCCGGCATCGATCGGGGGGTCCTGGTGCGCGTCGAGGGCGCGCGGATCGTCGTGGACCAGGGCCACGAGGCGCTCCCCGACTACATGCGGGCCGAGGAGAACGCCGCGATTCGCTGGGTGGGCCTGGTGCGGCGGACAATGATCCCCGACGCCTACGACTACGAGGGGACCGGCGTGGACGTGGAGCAGGTCGACCTGCGGATGGTCGACCGCGAGAGCGGCGCGCTCTTCGCCCAGGGGACCTATCGCGCCATGCCTCCCCTGAGCGAAGGGCTGGAGACGATCTTCGAGGTCTCCCCGGAGTCCACCGCCGCCTTCGCGGAGGACGCCTGGAGCGCCGCGCTCGGCGCGGCAGTCTTCGAGCCCCAGCCGGACCTCGCCACGCGGTGCCCGCGCCAGGGTATGGAGGTCGCTCCCCAGACCGTCGACTTCACCTCCGACCCGAGCTGCGAGGTCGACCCCGACTCGGCGGCCTGCCACGCCCACTGCCTGCGGGGCCACCCGACGAGCTGCTGGCGCATCGGCGTGGCCCTCGACGATCGCGAGCGGATCGCGGAAGCCCACGCGCCCCTGCCGAGCTGGCCCTCCGAGACCTTCTACCTGCGCGCCTGCGTTCAGGGGTACGGCAGCGGCTGCACCAACTGGGCGGCCAGCCGGCGGATGTGGGTCCTCGAAGAGGCCGCGCAGACCGGGACCGATCTCGCCACCGATCCCCGCTTGGTCTGCCTCGCCGACGTGACCTCCACCGCCTGCGCCTTCGAGGACGACTGGGGCTGCGCGATGGTCGAGCGCCTCCGGTTCGAGGGCCACGGGATGGCGGCCGATCGGGGCCAGGCCCGGGCGAACCTCGCGGAGCGCTGCGCCGCCCAGGGGGGCGCCGCCTGCGCCGTCCTCGGCGAGTACCGAGCCCGGGGCGCCTTCGGGGCCGAGGAGCGCGCGAAGGCCGACGCCGACTTCGCCCGCGCCTGCGAGTCCGCCTGGGTCTCGGGCGCCTGCGACCAACGCGCGGACGACTACGTGATGGACCTCCTGCCCGAGGCGGAAGCTCAGCCCGGCTCGGACTGACACCCCGAACAGACGTAGATCCGTCGCCCGGCCATCCGTTCCTTGCGGATCCGCGCCTCGCAGACCCGGCAGGCGCGGTTGGGCCGCCCGAAGACGTAGTGGCGCATCGCCCGCCGGGAGAGGCCCTCGGATTTCAGGCGGGTCGCCAACCGGTCCCGCACGGTGATGCCGCCGGTGGCGAAGGAGCGGCGCGGAACCTCCAGGCTCTCCTTGGCCAACCGGCGGATGGTGGCCGCGTCGAGATCCGCGGGTCGCAGGGTGGGCCAGACCTGGGCCAGGAAGAGCACCTCGCTGCGGAGGTAGTTGCCCATCCCGGCCAGGAAGGACTGGTCCAGGTACAGGTGCGCGAGCTGTCGCCGCGCGAAGGCGGAGTCCCGGAGCCGCGCGCGGACCAGCTTCTCGTCCACCGCCGGGTCGAGGACGTCCGGCCCGATGCGCGCCAGGTAGGGGATCGCATCCACTTCGTCTTCCCGCACCACCTCGATCTCCGAAGCGGAGTAGAGCAGGGCGGACTTGGCGTGGGTGTGCACCGCGAAGCGGAGCTGCCGGTTGGTCTCCGGCATCGAGCCGCGGTTGCGCACCATCCAGCGGCCGTAGAGCTGCCCGTGGGCGTAGACGGTGTGCCCGGACTCGAAGGCCACCAAGACCGCCTTGCCCCGGGCTTCGACCGAGCGGACCCGCTGGCCACGGAGCACCGGCTCCCAGGCCTTGAGTCGCTCGAGCCCCAGCTCGACCGCCAGCGCGTGCTGCCCCTCGATGGCCTCGCGGACGCGCGCCGCCGCGCGGTGGACTTCGGGACCTTCCGGCACTCGCTGCCTCTAGGGTGGGCGCCCCCCGATGGCGAGGGCTTGTCCGCTCGGTCGGTGGCTCTAGCCATGGGGCCATGAAGACCGTCGACGTTGGTGGAGCGCGCATTCCCGCGCTCGGATTCGGAACCTGGCAGCTCGAAGGCGACGACTGTCGCGCCGGCGTTGAGAACGCCCTGGACCTCGGCTATCGCCACATCGACACCGCGCAGATCTACGGGAACGAAGCCGAGGTCGGCGAGGCGATCCAGGCCAGTGAGGTCGCCCGGGAGGACATCTGGCTGACCACCAAGGTCTGGTACGAGCGGGCCACCGCGGCCCAGGTGAAGAGCTCCACCGAGGAGAGCCTTCGCAAGCTCCGCACGGGCTACGTCGATCTCCTGCTCTTCCATTGGCCCAACGACCGGGTGGAACTGAAGGAGACCCTGGGCGCGATGAACGAGCTCCGCGAGCAGGGGCTGGCCAAGCACATCGGGGTCAGCAATTTCACGCCGACGCTGCTGAAGCAGGCGCTGGAGATCGCGCCGGTGCGCGCGCTCCAGTGCGAGTACCACCCCTTCCTCGCGCAGAAGGAGCTCATCGCCCTCTGCGCCGCTAGCGACATGATGTTCACCGCGTACAGCCCCCTGGCCCGCGGCGAGGTCCTCGAGGACCCGACCCTCCGGCTCATCGCCGAGCGTCACGGCAAGTCCACGGTTCAGGTGGTGCTGCGCTGGCTCGTCGACCAACCCCACGTGGCCGCGGTCCCCAAGGCGAGCAGCGAAGCGCACCGCCGGGCGAACTTCGACATCTTCGACTTCTCCCTCACCGACGCGGACGTCGCCGCCATCGACGGCCTCGCGCGCGGCCAGCGGATCATCGACCCCGGCTTCGCGCCGAAGTGGGAGAACGCGAGCGCCTGATCCTCAGGCGCTCCGGCGCGCGTCGGCGGCTTCGCCCTCCACCCGGAGCACCGGGAGGTAGCGGCCGCCCTCGAGCTCCTGGAGCCAGGCGATCATCCGCTCGCGCACCGCGCAGCGCAGATCCCAGGCGTCGCTGGCGTTGGCCGCGCTCACCATGCAGCGGAGCTGGATGGTGCGCTCGGTCGCGTCGGTGACCACCAGCCCCTTGGCGCGCTCGTCCCAGAGCTCCTCGGTGGCCAGGATCGCGTCCAGCGCCTCCCGCGCCTGCTGCACCGGGAGTCGGTAGTCGGCGTAGAGGAAGACCGTGCCGAGCAGCTCGGTCTCCTTCTTCGTCCAGTTCTGGAAGGGCTCGTCGAGGAACTTCGCGATGGGCAGGACCAGCCGGCGCTGGTCCCAGATCTTCACCACCACGTAGGTCAGGTTGATCTCTTCCACCTGCCCCCACTCGCCCTCGATGATCACCGTGTCGCCGATGCGTACCGGCTGGGTGATCGAGAGCTGGATCCCGCCGAGCAGGTTGCCGATGGTCTTCTGCGCCGCGAGACCGAAGACGATGCCGGCCACACCGGCGGAGGCCAGGAGCGACACGCCGACGCTTCGCACGATGGCGAACTGCATCAGGGTCAGCGCGAGGGCCAGGACCCAGATGGCGATGACCACCACCCGCTGGAGCACCAGCACCTGGGTGCGCACCTTCCGGGCCTTGAAGAGGTCGCCGGCGCTCTCCGCGTGGGCGGCGGCCCGCTCCTGCATCACCGCGCCGATGAGCCGCACCAGGCGCACCGCGAGCCACGCGATGGCCATGGTGCTGACGATGCGCACCAGGCGTCCCACGGCTTGCCGCGGCGTCGGCGCCAGATCCAGGGCCTCCAGGGCGGCCACGAAGAGCATCGTGCCGATGAGCAGGCGGACCGGCCCGCGGACGACCTTGATCAGGCGGTCGTCCCAGTCGGTGGTGGTGACCTGCGCGATCTTTCCGGAGACGCGCACCACCAGCGAGCCCAGGGTCATCCCCACCGGGAAGGCCACGGCGAGCGCCAGGGCGAGCCCCAACCACTGCCACCAGGCGATCCCCCAGAGCCCGCCGTCGGCGAGGGCGTCCGGGACCCAGCCCGCCGCCCAGTCGGGGACCTCGGGGTGGGGGACGATGGCGAGGGGTACGGCGGCCATGGGCTCCAGATAGGACACCCCGGGGATCCGTCCAGCGACGAGCCCGCGACGAAGCGCCGGGCCCGAGCCCCCGACCCTCAGTCCGGCGTCCAGCTGCAGGCGTAGACGATGCGATTCCCGGCGCGGTCGATCTCGACTTCCGCGCGCGGCCGCCGGCCTCCCCCGGTCAGGGTGATCACCCCTTCCCAGGCGCCGGCGAAGCCCTCGAAGTACGCCTCGTGACCGAGGTAGGCGGAGGGCACCCCGGAGTGGGTGATGACCCCGCGGGTCGCGTCGTGGGCCTCGAACTCGAGCACGCCGAAGTCGCGGTACACCAGCAGGTACGCGCTCGGCGCGCGGCGCAGGGCCCGGACGGGGTTGAGCCCCACGGCCTGGAGCCCCCGGAGGAGCGGCCCGAGGAGCGGTCCCCGGGTCGCCTCGAGGACCGCGTCCTGGCTCCAGCGCCGCACGCCCTCGCGCCCGACGATCCCGGCGAGCGAGTTGGTGAGCTGGAGGTCGCACTCCAGGGGGAGCCACTTGGTGCGCACCGCGCCCTCGATCTGGGCCACCGTGTCCGGGATGGCGGCGCGGACCACGCGCGCGGTCTCGGCTCCCAGGGAGTCCAACGCATCGAGGTTGGACTGGAGGAAGCTGGCGCGCATCGAGGGAGCCACCCGCGCACTATGCCCGAGCCCACGAGCCCGCGTCACCCGCGAGCCCGGTTCCTCACGAGGCCCCGCGAGGTCCCCACGAGTCCGGTTCAGTCCCGCGGCGGCGGCGGCACGAAGGGCCCGGCGTGGACCTGGTCCAGGGCGAAGCGCTCCCGGAGCTCCGCCAGGGCGATCGGCTCGGGGTCCGGGGTCAGCCCCAGCGAGGCGCCGAGGACACCCAGCAGCCGCTCGGGGCTCCACCCCGCGTCCCGGTAGGCGTCCACGCCGATGGCCCCGTGCCGTTTCGCCAGTCGCACCCCGTCGTCGCCCACCACCAGCGGCACGTGGAGCCACGCCGGAGGCTCCCATCCCAGCGCCCGGTAGAGGGCCACCTGGCGCGGCGTCGAGCTCAGCAGATCGTCCCCGCGGATCACTTCGGTGATCCCCATGTCGTGGTCGTCGACGACCACCACCAGCTGGTAGGCGTGGAGCCCGTCCCGGCGCCGCAGGACGAAGTCGTCCCGGTGCCCTCCGGGGACCGGTCCCGCCAGGCCGTCGACGAAGGGCTCCGCTTCGTCCATCCGAAAGCGCGACGCCGCCTCGCGCTCGGGATGAAGCGGTCCCTGGCGACAGAGCCCCGGGTACACCCCCGGATCCCCATGGGGGGCGCTGGCTTCGTGGACCTCGCGCCGGGTGCAGGTGCACGGATAGACCCGGTCCCCCAGCGCGGCGAGCACCTCGTCGTAGCGGGCGAGGCGCTCGCTCTGCCGGAAGGGGCCCTCGTCCCAGTCGAGCCCCAGCCACTCGTGATCCCGCAGGATGGCCGCCTCGGCGCCCGCGCGGACCCGGGGCGCGTCGATGTCCTCGATGCGCATCACGATGGCGCCGTCCTCGCTGCGGGCCCGGAGCCAGGTGAGCAGGGCGGTCCGGGCGTGACCCAGATGCATGGCGCCGGTGGGGGAGGGGGCGTAGCGAGTGCGATACGGTAGTGCGGGCAAAACGGTGGTGACGATCGCGGTCGAAACCAGGGAGGGCGGCGGGAGCGGGCCGATCCGCGGGGGAGAGGCACCGTCGCCATGCGGGCGTCGCGCGCCCATGATAGACGACGGACCGCATGCGCGGCGCGCACCAGACCTGTTTCCCCACCGGCCGACACTACCCGGGCATCGCTCACCTGATCGCCCAGGCGATCCGGTCGGTCCCCGGCCTCTGCACCGAGTGGGAGCCCAGCTCGAGCTGGCGCGACCTGCCCTTGGTCATCGTCGACTTCGAGACCACCGGCACCAACCCCGAAGAGGACCGCATCCTGGAGATCGGTCTGGTCGCCTTCGACAAGGGCGAGGTGATCTTCCGGGAGGGGCTCCTGGTGAACCCCGGGATCCCGGTCCCCGAGGAGTCCCGGGCGGTCCACGGCATCGGCGACGAAGAGCTCGCCGGCGCGCCCTCCTTCGCCGAGATCTTCCCCAAGGTCCTCGAGCTCCTCGAGGGCCGGCTCCCGGTGGCCTACAACGCCGCCTTCGACCGTGGCTTCCTCCACGCGGAGCTCCGCCGGCTGGGCAAGCACGGCGCCTCCTCGCTGCCGCCGGCCCTGCGCCACGACATCGTCTGGGTGGACCCCCTGGTCTGGGCCCGGGAGATCCTCAAGGACGAGAAGAGCCGCAAGCTCGGCGCGGTGGCCCAGCACTTCGGGATCCCGCTGGAGCAGGCCCACCGAGCCGCCGGCGACGCCGAGGCCACCGGCCACGTCCTGATGGCGCTGTCGGCCAACATGCCCGCGATGTACGGCGAGCTCGTCCGCCTGCAGGGCCGCTACGGCGCCTTCCAGGAGGCCGAGATGCGCCCCTGGCGCCGCAACTCCTGAGGCGCCGAGCCTCACGCGCCCGCTCGCCTAGCGAGCGGGCTCAGGCTTCGGCGCCGCTGGTCAGCTTCTGCTCTGCCGCGAAGCGGTCGTGGAGCAGGAGCACGGCCAGGAAGACCGCCATGGCCACGATCCCGGTCCAGCCGAAGAAGGGCCGCGCCCAGGGCGTGGCGTAGGGGCCCAGGTCCGAGGCCACCGCCGCCAGGGACCACAGGGTCCCCCGGAAGGCGGCCACCGCGATCACCGACCCGGAGCGGACCCGCAGGTAGACCAGGCTCGGGGCCGCCACCAGACACCAGCCGAGGACCAGCGCGCCGTTGACGATGGAGGGCCCGTCGAAGCTCCACCCGAGCACGGCGATGGGCACCAGGAAGGCCGCCTCGGCCAGCCCGCCCAGGAGACTCCGGCGCCAGAAGCCGCCCTGGACCTCCCGGAAGAGGAACCCGCGCCACCCGATCTCGGTCGCCAGGGCCAGGAGGAGATTGAAGGTCACCCCCGCGGGCAGCGCCTGGATCACGAAACCCAGCGGCTCCCCGGGTGGCGTCTCGGCCACGTGGGCGTCGAAGGCCGCGCGCTCGGCCGCGGGGAGCATGGCCCGCTTGGCCTCGAGGTAGCCCGCCGTGTCCAGGGCCAGGTCCAGCCCGGAGAGCTTCTGCACCAGGAGCGCCAGCGCGAGCACGGTGATGGGCGCCATCCAGGCGATGAGCCACCAGATGTTGAAGCTCAGCTCGAGCCCCAGGGGTTTCAGCACCGGCTGCCGGAGCACCGGCCCCTGCACGATCAGGGTCGCCAGGAGCACCGGCATCAGGTGGATCACCGTGACCGCCCGCAGCTCGGCGCCCGGGTCCGACCACACGCCGGGGAAGAGAGCCGCGACGAGCCCGGCCCCACCCAGGGCGATCCCCAGGAAGAGCGCGAACATCTTCGGTCGGGTCATCCGGTCCACGGCGGGAGGCGCCATATCACGGATGGCTCGGGGATCGAGCGGATCGTCTGGCGTGAATTCGGTTCCCCGGGTAGCTCGTACGACATGGCGACTCGCGGGTGGATCCTGGGGATGGCGGCGCTGATGGCCGCATGCGATTGCGGCGGGGAGGGCGGCACGCCCGATGGCCCGGTGGACGGCGGTCCGAGCGACGCCGGCGTGCGTGACGCCGGTCGCGACGCGGGTCGACCGGACCTCGGGACGCCGGACCTCGGTCCCCCGCCCCCGGAGCCGGTGCGCTTCTTCGTGCTCGGGGACACCGGCGAGGGCAACGAGGCCCAGCACGAGGTCGCCGACGTGATGGAGGGCCTCTGCGCCACCGAAGGCTGCGATTTCGCGGTGCTCCTCGGCGACAACATCTACGACGACGGCGTCGCCAGCGTCGAAGACGAGCAGTGGCGCACGAAGTTCGAGGAGCCCTACGCCGACCTCCGGATCCCCTTCTTCGCGGTCCTGGGGAACCACGACTACGGCGGCAACATCCTCTTCGTGGACACCCCGGGCGCCGGCAACGAGTGGGAGAAGGGGTCCATCGAGGTCGCCTACGCCGACTTCTCGGACAAGTGGGTCATGGACGACACCCACTACACCTTCACCTGGGGGAACGTCGGCTTCATCATGGTCGACTCCAACAGCATCCTCTGGGACGAGGACGTCCACGGCGACCAGCGGGTCTGGTACCCCACGGCCCTCACCGAGGTCGGCGGCGCCGAGTGGGTCTTCGCCGCCATGCATCACCCGCTCCGCTCCAACGGCCAGCACGGCAACGCGGGCCGCTACGAGTCCATCGAGGTCGCCGGGGTGGAGATCCCCCTGCCGGTGCCCATCATGGATGGCCGCAAAGTCCGCGACTTCATGGAAGAAGTCGTCTGCGGCACCGTGGACGTGGTCTTCACCGGGCACGACCACAACCGCCAGTGGCTCGACGAGGCGGACCGCTGCGAGGGCACCGAGCTGGTCGTCAGCGGAGCCGGGGCCAAGACCACCGACTTCGTGAGCGGCCGGGACAACGACGTCTTCTGGAGCGACGACACCCAGGAGGGGGTCCTCTACGTGGTGGTCGAGGGGTCCGTGATGACCGGCCGCTTCTACGGTCGGGACGGGACGATGGAGTTCGAGCGCACCCTGGTCCACTGAGGTGGCGTCGGGCGCGGCCGGCCCTATGAAGCCTGCGGATACGTGCCCTCCCCCCCCCATTCTACGCTCGAAGCGCTTCGAGCGGCGACCCGCGAGCGCCACGCCCTCCTCGACTCGTCGCTGGCCTTCGTGCGCTCGACGGGCCGCGAGCCCTTGGTGACCTACCTGGGCGCGATGCTCGGGTACCTGGAACCCATCGAGGCGGCGCTCTGGGAGCACCCGGACCTGGCCGACCTGGAACCCGAGACTCGCAACCACAAAGCCCAGTGGATCCGGGACGACCTCGCCGCCCTCGGCGCCGCCGACGTTTTTCCCCGGATGCAGGCGCGACCGGTCCCCGGACCGGGAACTCTCGGGCTGGCCTACGTGCTGGAGGGCTCGACCCTCGGCGGCCGGGTCCTCGCTCGCCAGGAGGGCCTCGGCGACCTCCGCTTCTTCGCCGGCTACGGCGAGCGCACCGGCGAGCTCTGGAAGGCCCTCGTGGAGCGCTTGGAGGCGGTCGGCGCCGACCCCGAGGCCCGCGCAGCCATGGTCACCGGCGCTTGTGAGGCCTTCGATTCCGTGAGATCGTGGCTCGACGACCAGGGGGCCATGATCGGAGGGATCCCCTCCGTGGAAGACGCCCGATGACCAGCTTCGAAGTCGATCTCACCAACTGCGACCGTGAGCCGGTCCACATCCCCGGCCACGTCCAGCCCCACGGCGCGCTCCTGGCCCTCGACCCGCGGAAGCTGGTCATCGAGCAGGTCAGCGCCAACATCCGGGCCTTGCTCGGCAAGGAGCCCGACGCGCTCTTGGGGCAGCCGGCGCAGGTGGTCCTGGGCGACGAAGTCGGGGCGCTCCAGCGGATGATCCTGGAGGGCTCGCTCGGTGGCCAGGCGCGCCACGTGATGACCCTGGAGCTCGGTGAGGCCCACTTCGAGGTCCTCGGGCACCTCTACGCAGACGTCCTGATCCTCGAGCTCGAACCCACCGAGCACGAGAACCTGAAGCGCTTCGACCTCTTCCACCTGATCGAGCGGGACCTCGACGTCTTCGAGGCCGCGGACGATCTGCGGGCCCTCTCGCAGCACGTCGCCGAGGCGGTCCGGCGGGTCAGCGGGTACGACCGGGTCATGATCTATCGTTTCGCCGAGGACGGCCACGGGCACGTCTTCGCCGAGGACACGGATCCCGAGCTCGAGCTCGAGCCCTTCCTGGACCTGCACTACCCGGCCAGCGACATCCCCAAGCAGGTCCGCGCGCTCTTCCTGCGCAAGCGCCTGCGGATGCTCCCCGACGCGAAGTACGACTACGCCGAGGGGGCCATCGAGCCCCAGACCAATCCGCGGACCGGCGCGCCCCTGGACATGACCTTCGGGGCCCTCCGGGGCAGCTCGCCCATGTACACCGAGTACCTGGAGAACATGCGGGTCCGGGCGTCGCTGACCATGGCGCTCACCAAGGGCGACGAGCTCTGGGGTCTGATCGCCTGCCATCACTACCAGTCCCCCCGCCTGGTCCCCTACGACGTCCGCATCGGCTGCGAGTTCGTGGCGCGCGCGGTCTCGGTCCAGCTCGCCCAGCGCGAGGCCATCGACCGCCGCAAGATGCAGGCCCAGATGGAGAAGCTCCGCGGCGAGCTGGTGGCCCGGGCCGAGGCCTCGACGCCCCTCGAGGCCCTGGGCGCCTCGTCCCCCGTGGTCGACGGCCTCTTCCACTCCAGCGGCAGCGCCATCGTCACCCGCGAAGGCACCACGGTGCTCGGCAACGCGCCCGAGCCCGGGGTGGTCCAGGACATCGTGGACTTCGTCCTCGGTCGACCCGAGCTGGTCGACGGGATCTACACCACCGATCACCTCGGCGAGCACGTGCCCTCGGCCGCGGAAGCCGGCGTGGCCGGTGTCTTGGCCATCCCCATCGTCCGCGAGGCGGGCGAGGTCGTCCTCTGGTTCCGCCCCGAACGGGTCCATGAGGTCGTCTGGGCCGGCGATCCCACCAAGCCGGTGGCCGACGCCCGCTTCGGGGACCGCCTCACGCCGCGCAAGAGCTTCGAAGCCTGGAGCGAGACCGTCCGCGGCTACGCCGACCCCTTCACGCCCCTCGAGCGCGAGGTCGCCGGCGGCTTCCGGGCGGCCCTGGCGGAGGCGATGATCAGCCGGGCCCGGCGGCTCCGCGACGAGAACCTCGCGCTGCAGCGCTCCAACGAGGCCCTCGACGCCTTCGCCTACGTGGCCTCCCACGACCTGAAGGAGCCCCTGCGCGGGATCGGCAACTACGCCGAGTTCCTCCTCGAGGACTACGGCGACCGGGTCGGTCCCGACGGCCGCCAGATGATGGAGGCGCTGATTCGCCTCTCGGACCGGATGCGCCGGCTCATCGACGCCTTGCTCCAGTTCTCGCGCCTCGGCGACAAGGCCGTCCACCGGGAAGCGGTCCCCATCGGCTTCCTCCTCGACGAGGCCCGGGACCAGCTCCGCCAGCGCTTCCAAGACACCGGCGGGCAGCTCGTGGAGTCGACGACCCTCCCACGGGTCCACGCCGACTCGGCGATGCTCCTCGAGGTCTACACGAACCTGATCTCCAACGCGCTCAAGTACAGCGACGAGGATCGGCCCCGGGTCGAGGTGGGCGCGATCACCCGGGACTCCGCCGATTACCCGGAGCGCGCCGGCAAGGCCGACGTGGTCCTCTTCGTCCGTGACGACGGCATCGGGATCCCCGAGGACTACCACGAGGACGTGTTCCGGATCTTCAAGCGCCTCCACCCCGCCGAGGACTACGGCGGCGGCACCGGCGCCGGACTCACCATCGTGCAGCGCATCATCGACAAGCACGACGGCGTGCTCTTCTTCGACTCGACGCCCGGTGAGGGGACGACCTTCTACTTCACCCTGGGCGAGGAGGCCCTGGCCACGTGAGCGACCGATCGATCTTCCTGGTCGAGGACAGCGACGACTTCGCCTTCGCGATCCGCCGGGTCTGGAGCAAGGTCTCGCCGGACATCGAGCTGGTGCACTTCTCCGACACGGTCAGCGCGATGGCCGAGCTCCTGGAGCGCGCCAAGACCGACCGGCTCCCCATGCTGGTCCTCCTGGACCTCAACATGCCGGGGCGCGACGGCCGGGACCTCTTGGCCGATCTCCGCGACGAGAACCGCCTGCACCACCTGCCGGTGGTCGTGCTCACCACCTCGCGGCGCGAGGAAGACGTGCGCTATGCCTACCGGCACGGGGCCCGCGCCTTCCACGTGAAGCCCGATTGCGTGGACCTGCTCCGGGAGACCATGGAGCTCATCCGCCGCTACTGGCTGGAGACCGCGGAGCTGCCCTGATGCGCGTGCTGGTGATCGACGACAACCGGGACGACCGGCTCACGGTGCGCCGCTACGTCGGCAAGTCGTGGCCGACCGCCGTGCTCGTCGAGGCCCCCAGCGCCGAGGCCGGGCTCGCCGAGCTCGAGAACGGCCCCTTCGACGTCGTCCTCGTCGACCACCACCTGCCCGGCCAGAGCGGCATCTGGCTCATCGAGGAGATCCGCCGTCGCCTCAGCGACGAGGGCCCCGCGGTGGTCATGCTCACCGGCAGCAGCCACGACGAGAACGCGGTCCACGCGCTCTCCGCCGGCGCCGAAGACTATCTCCTCAAGGACCAGATCCGCCCCGACGGGCTCCGCGTCGCCCTGCAGAACGCGGTGCTCAAGCGCCAGCTCACGGTGGCCAACCAGCGCCTCACCGAGCGCCTGGCCGCGTTGCAGCGCTTCACCGGCGCGCTGGTCGAGGCCCACGGGCTCGGGGCGATCGACGACGCCATCGCCGACCACGGGCCGGCGGTGCTCTCGATGAGCCAGCACGGGCTCTGGCTCGTGGACGACGGCTCCCTGCGCAAGGTCGGCGCCGCCACCGCGCGCCCGGACGAGCTCCTCCTCGAGGTGATGGAGACCGGCGAGACCCGCACCGACGACCACCGCATCGCCATCCCGCTGGGGAACGGCGAGCTCCGCGGGGTGCTGGACCTGCACGGCACCCAGCCCAGCGAGGCCGAGCGCGCCGCGGTGGCCAACGCGATGGCGCAGACCCTGACCCAGGCGGTCATGCGGGCCCACCACCTCGCGGTGGAGAAGCGCCTGCTGGGCATTGCGAGCCACGACCTGCGGGCCCCCCTCTTCACCGTGACCATGAGCGCGGCCATCCTCCGGGACTCCGGCGAGCTCTCGGACCTCCACCGCGGGGTCGTCGAGCGGATCGAGCGAGCCGCCTTCTCGGCGAGTCGCATGGTCGGGGATCTCCTGGACTTCACCCGGATCGAGCTCTCGGGCGCGATCCCCATCGACCGCATCGACATGGACGTCCGCGCGGTGGTGGAGGAGGCCGTCGAGGAGGCCCGCACCCGCTCGCCGGACCGGGCCATCGTGGTCGAGGGGCCGGAGTCGGTCCCCGCCCACGCGGACCACGACCGGATCCTGCAGGCGATGACCAACCTGCTCGAGAACGCGCTCAAGTTCGGGGATCCCGCGCACCCGATCACGGTGGGGATCGCCCAGACGGGCGCCCTCACCACCCTCTCGGTCCACAACCGCGGCCCGGTGATCCAGGCCGAGTCGATGTCCCACCTCTTCGAGGCCACCGTGCAGGAAGAGACCGAGAAGAAGCGCGAGGGCCTCGGCCTCGGGCTCTACATCGTGCGGCGCATCGCCGAAGCCCACGGGGGCAAGACCCGCGTGGAGTCGAGCGCCGACGCCGGCACGACCTTCTTCATCGTGCTGCCGCGCTGAGCGGCCCTCAGGCCCGCGGGCGGTCGAGGAGCCCGGACTCGAGGAAGCGCATCACGGACTCCACCAGCTCGTCGACGTCGGAGTCCACGGCGCCCGAGACCGCGTCGAGGAGCAGCCCCTCCATGCCCCCGAGCGCGATGGAGAGCATCGGGCCCCGGGGACCCGAGCGGACGATCCCCAGCCGCTGTCCGGTCTCCAGGGTCTCGTCCATGAACTGCCGGAGCAGCCCGTAGAAGACGCTGAGCTTCTCGTCGAGGCCGGCGTCGACCCCCATCGCGGTGCTCAGGGCGATCTTCACCATCGCCGGATCGCCCACCGCCAGCTCGACCACGCGCCGGAGGTTGGCCCGGAGCTGGTCCCGTGGGGAGGGCGCGCCCGGCGTGAGGTCGATGCTCACGATGCACTGGCCGAGGGCGGCCATGAACGACTCCACCAGCGCCTCGAAGACCGCCAGCTTGTCGTCGAAGTAGAGGTAGAAGGTCCCCCGGGCCACGTCGACGCGGCCGACGATGTCGTCGACGGTCGCCGCCACGTACCCCTTCTCCTCGAAGACGGCTTTCGCCGCCTCGAGCAGCTGCTGCTTTCGTCGCGCTCGTCGGTCGCTCATGGGAAGGAAGGGCCTGACTGCCCCCACGTGCGGGATCCCTTTTGTCGCCGAACCGGGGCCGCGATGCAACAAGTGCCGCACGTCGCGCACGGGGAGGGCGACCTGGTCCCGGGATCGAATGATCGCGCGCCGCCTTCGTTGCTTTTACGGCGCCCGGGGCGGATAGTCCGCGCGGGCCGTCATGGTCCCGTCACCCGGATGCTGCGCAAGCTCGGCAAATACGAGCTCCTCGAGGAGATCGGCCATGGAGGCATGGCCACCGTCTACCGCGCCCGCGACGTGAACCTCGATCGCGAGGTCGCGGTGAAGGTGATGCACCCCCACCTCCGGAAGACCCCCGAGGCCCGGGTGCGATTCACCCGCGAGGCCCGGAGCGTCGCTCGGCTGCGACACCCCAACGTCCTCGAGATCTACGACTACGGCGGCGAGGACGAAGAGGAGTCCTACATCTCGGCCGAGCTCCTCACCGGGCCGACCCTCAAGGACTTCGTCGAAGCCCACGAGGCCCACGTCCCGGCGGAGATCGCCGCGTGTTTCGGGGTCCTCCTCGCCCGGGCCCTGGTCGCTGCCCACGCCAAGGGCATCATCCACCGGGACGTGAAGCCGGAGAACGTGCTCTTGCACGAGGCCCGCACCGCCAAGCTCACCGACTTCGGGATCGCCCAGATGGTCGACTCCCAGTCGTTCACGGCCACCGGGCAGATCTTGGGGTCGCCCGGGCACATGGCGCCCGAGCAGATCGACGGCGGCGACATCGGGCCCCGCACCGACGTCTTCTCGCTGGGTACGGTGCTCTACTTCGTCGCGCTCCGACGGCTGCCCTTCACCGGCCGGAACCCCCACCAGGTGCTCAAGCGCATCGCCGACGGGGAGTACGCGGATCCCCTGCGAGTGGACCCGACCATCGGCGCGACCCTGGCGGAGATCATCGACCGCTGCATGGCCCGGGACCCCGAGGCCCGGTACGCCAGCGCCGGCGAGGTGGAAGAGGCCCTCTCCGCGTTCTTGGCCGAGATGGGCATCGAGGACCCGGAGGAGGCCCTCGCCGAGTACCTCGCGGACCCGGCGACGATCGACGGAGTCCTCCGCCAGCGGGCCCTGGACCGGCACCTGGTCCTCGCCGAGGCGGCCGTCGCGCGCGGAGATCGCCCCGAGGCCCTGCGCCACTGCAACCGCATCCTGGCCCTGGACGACGGCAACACGCGGGCCCTGGAGCTCGTCGAAGACCTCAGCCGCCCGCCGCGTCGGTGGCCCCTCGCCGTCGCCGTCGTCGCGGTCCTGGCCGTCGGCGTCGGCGCCTACGCGGCGAGCCGTCCCGATTCGCCCGACCCGGACCCGGACCCGGTCCCGGAGGTCATCGCGGACGCCGGCGTCGTCCCGGTCGTGCCCGAGGACCTGGGCCCCGCCGACCAGGGCAGCACCCCGCCCGAAGACGCCGGCCGCGCCCAGGTGGAGCCCACGACGGCGATGGTCCGTCCCATCCGCTCCCGGACCCGCGTGGTCCAGCTCGCGCCGACCCCCCAGAATGTCGAGATCGCCATCGATGGCGCCGACTTCCGGGCCTTCGGGCCCTCGTTCCGGGAGATCGAGCTCGACGTGGGGATCCACCGCTTCCGGGTCCGCGGAGGGAGCTGCTGTGAGGACTACGATCGCCAGCTCCTGGTGCGCTCGGGCGACGAGCCCCTCCGGGTGGCCCTGAACCTGGACTTCCGCGACGCCTCGCTCCTGGTCCGGGTCCGCGACGCGAACGGCCGGACCGTCCACGGGCCGGTCACCGTCGAACCCGACGGCCGCGCGGCCGGGGCGACCGCCCGCACGGGCAGCGTCTTCGGCGTGCCCATGAGCGACGCATCGATGACCCGCCGGGTCGTCGTGCGCGGCGACTTCGGCCAAGAGACTCGCTCCGTGCGCCTCACCGCCGGCGGAGCGCCCACGTCGGTGGAGATCACCCTCCCGCCCTAGCAGCAGGTCATGGAGCGCCCGAAGGGCGCTTCCCATGACCTGCTCCCTTGCCCGCGCCGAAGGCGCGATGCCCCGCCGAAGGCGGTTGCCCATGCCCCTGCCCGCTAGCAGGTGAAGCGGAAGTGGCCCTTCGGAGTAGGTCACGCGGCTTCGAGCATTGCGATTCTCAGCGGGTCGAACCCGGCGCCAGCCATGTCAAGCGAACGGCCGGCAAGCGCGTGACACGGACGCCGCTGCGCGTCTATACAGGCACCGTACGTATCCCCCCGCGGGGTACGCTTCGTGCCGCGGGGGGCGTGTGGGCCTCCCGATTCCCCCCATGGGCCGCTGCATCCCGCTCGCGCTCGCGATCTCCGCCCTCTTTGGGGGCGTTTCCGTGGCGTCGGCCGATGAGATCGCGGACTTCGAGGAGGCGCGCGAGGCCTACGACGCCCAGCGCTACGAGCGGGCGGTCACCCTCTTCGAAGCCTTGGTCGGCGGAGAGGTCCCCACGATCCGCAACGAGATCCTGGTCCTCGAGTCCCGCAAATATCTCGGCGCGGCCTACCTCTTCGTCGACCGGCGGCCGGCCGCGGAGCAGCAATTCGCCATGTTGCTCCGGGAGGACCCGGCCTACGAGCTGGACCCGCTGGCCTTTCCGGCCGCGGTCCAGGAGGTCTTCGGCTCGGTCCGCGAGAGGATCACCGAGGAGCGCGAAGCCGCGGAGCGCGATCGCGAGCGGGCCGACGAGCGCTTCCGGGTGGAGGCCGAGCTCGAGCGCGCCCGGCAGCTCGAGCGCATGGCCCGCCTGGAGGTCCTGGCGCGGGAGCAGATCGTCGAGATCCCCAACAGCCGCCTGGTGGCCACGGTCCCCTTCGGGATCGGCCAGATCCAGAACCGTCACTACGTCTTCGGCCGGTTTCTGGCCATCACCGAGGCCGTCACCCTCGTCGGCACCCTGACCACCTACGGCATCCACGAGTGGGCGAAGAACCAGCTACCCCAGACCAGCTCGGTCGACCAACCCCGCCTCCGGCGCATCGGCCGGGCGATGCGCGGCCTGAATTACGGGATGTTCTCGCTCTTCGCGGGGTTCCTGGTGGTCGGCATCATCGACGCCCACGTGCGCTTCGTGCCCTTCCACCGCGAGACCAGGGAGCGGGAGCTCCCCGAAGACCTGCGCGAGGGGCCCGACGTGAACCTCTCCCTCGGCGGCGACGGGATCGAGCTCCGCGTCGATTTCTGATCTCTCCGGGAACTGCCCAGGATCACGGGTGGATCCCGCCCGAGGGCCCCAACGGATCGAAAAAGCTGGAAAAAAGGACCATCGCCAGCTTGACACAAGGGGCTTCCCCGGTATCTTTCGCCTCCCTCGCCGCCAGGGGTGCGATTTGGTCGCGCCTTCGGGGGGCGAAAACCCCGAAAACCCGGGACTTTCCCTCCGGCAAGGCCGAGGGCTCGGGCCTCGAAGCCGATTTTCGTAGGTCCGGTACGAAGGATTAGAAGAGCGACATGCCGACCATCAACCAGCTCGTCCGCAAGGGACGCCAGAAGGTTCGCGAGAAGACCGACTCCCCCGCGCTTCAGGGATGCCCGCAGAAGCGTGGCGTCTGCGTTCGCGTCTACACGACGACGCCGAAGAAGCCGAACTCGGCCCTCCGCAAGGTCGCTCGTGTGCGTCTCTCCAACGGGATCGAGGCCACGACCTACATCCCCGGTGAGGGCCACAACCTCCAGGAGCACTCCGTGGTGCTCATCCGGGGCGGTCGTGTGAAGGACCTTCCCGGTGTCCGCTACCACGTCGTTCGCGGCACCCTCGACGCCACCGGCGCCGGCGGTCCCTCGAACACCAACAAGGCCAACCGCACCCAGCGCCGCTCCAAGTACGGCGTGAAGAAGCCCAAGAACTGAGGCTGGATCAATGAGCCGTCGTAAGCAGGCCGAGCGCCGTTCGATCACCCCGGACGCCAAGTACAAGGACAAGATGGTCGCGAAGTTCGCGAACATCCTCATGCTCGGTGGCAAGAAGTCCACCGCGGAGAAGATCCTGTACGGCGCCTTCGACATCATCGAGGCTCGCTACCGCGAGCAGCCGATCGAGGTCTTCCGTCGCGCCCTCGACCAGGTGAAGCCCAAGGTGGAGGTCAAGAGCCGCCGCGTGGGTGGTGCCACCTACCAGGTGCCCGTCGAGGTCCGCAACGACCGCCGCACCAGCCTCGCGATGCGCTGGCTCGTGAACTACAGCCGCGCCCGCGGCGAGAAGTCCATGACCGAGCGCCTCGCCGCCGAGCTCATGGAGGCCTCTCAGGGCCGCGGCAACGCCGTCAAGAAGCGCGAAGACACCCACAAGATGGCCGACGCCAACCGCGCGTTCGCCCATTACCGCTGGTGATTTCGCTGGGGCCTGCTACATGGCCCCACCTCCTCCCCTCTTCGTAGCTTTGGAGCTTTCACGAACCGCATGACGCTGCGCCCATAAGAGAGACCTGCCGGAAAGACCGCTGGGATTTCAGGAACTCCGTTCCGACCCACGACCGAGCCGTTCTCCGAAGCCCTTCCCGAATGAAAAGCGACCCGAGGGTGGTCGCTGGCTCGGGGGGGCTTTCGTACGTTCGGAGCTCGAATTTTCGGCCCCTCTCTTCAGCGCCCTGCGGCGAAAGAACAGTCCCATGCCTCGCCAGTACCCCCTCGAACGCACGCGCAACATCGGCATCATGGCGCACATCGATGCCGGCAAGACGACGACGACCGAGCGCGTGCTGTACTACACGGGCGTCAACTACAAGATCGGCGAGGTCCACGACGGCGCGGCGACCATGGACTACATGGAGCAGGAGCAGGAGCGGGGGATCACGATCACCTCGGCTGCGACCACCTGCTTCTGGAAGCCCAAGACCGGCCTCTTCGCGGACGAGCAGTTCCGCATCAACATCATCGACACGCCGGGCCACGTGGACTTCACCATCGAGGTGGAGCGCTCGCTCTTCGTGCTCGACGGCGCGGTCGCGGTCTTCGACGGCAAAGAGGGCGTCGAGCCCCAGTCCGAGACCGTGTGGCGCCAGGCGGATCGCTACGGCGTCCCCCGCATCTGCTTCGTCAACAAGATGGACAAGGCCGGCGCCGACTTCCCGCGCGCCCTGCAGACCATCAAGGATCGCCTCGGCGCCCCCGCCCTCGCGGTGCAGCTACCCCTCGGCTCCGAGGACCAGCTCCGCGGCGTCATCGACCTGGTCGCGATGAAGGCCATCGAGTTCCAGGACGACAAGCTCGGCGCCGAGTTCGATCTCGTCGACATCCCCGAGGAGTTCCTCCTCGACGCGCAGGTCGCCCGCCAGATCCTCATCGAGACCGTCGCCGAGATCGACGAGGACCTCGAGGCGCGCTTCCTCGCCGACGACACCGACTTCTCCGCCCAAGAGATCAAGGCCGCCATCCGCAAGGGCACCCTGGCTCACAAGATCGTCCCGGTCTTCTGCGGCTCCGCCTTCAAGAACAAGGGCGTCCAGCAGCTCCTCGACGGCGTCATCGACTACCTCCCGGCGCCCAGCGACCTCCCGCCCACCGAGGGCGTCGACGTCCGCGACCCGGAGAAGAAGCTCATCCGCGAGGTGAGCGACGACGCCCCCTTCGCCGCCCTGGCGTTCAAGATCATCAACGACGACTACGTCGGTCAGCTCACCTTCCTCCGCGTCTACTCGGGCAGCCTCGAGAGCGGCACCTCGGTGCTGAACGCGACCACCGGCAAGAAGGAGCGCATCGGTCGCCTCCTGCGCATGCACGCCAACTCCCGCGAGGAGAACAAGGACGTGTTCGCCGGTCAGATCATCGCCGCCGTCGGGCTCAGCAACGTCACCACCGGTGACACCCTCTGCGACCCGAAGCACCCGATCCTCCTCGAGCGGATGGAGTTCCCGGATCCGGTCATCTCGGTGGCCATCGAGCCGCGGACCCAGGCCGATTCGAAGAAGCTCGGCGAGGCCCTCGCGAAGCTCCAGAAGGAGGACCCCTCCTTCCGCGCGCACACCGACGACGAGACCGGCCAGACCATCATCAGCGGCATGGGCGAGCTCCACCTGGAGATCATCGTCGACCGCCTGAAGCGCGAGTTCAAAGTCGAGTGCAACGTGGGCGCGCCCCAGGTCGCCTACCGCGAGCGCCTCAAGGGCAAGGTCAAGGCCGAGGGCAAGCTCAAGAAGCAGTCGGGCGGTCGCGGCATGTTCGGCCACGTCTGGATCGAGTGCGGTCCCAGCGAGCCCGGCGCCGGCTTCGTCTTCGAGAACGGCATCACCGGCGGCGTGGTCCCGAAGGAGTTCATCCCGAGCATCGAGAAGGGCATCGGCGACGCCATGACCCGCGGCGTGCTCGCGGGCTTCCCCGTCATCGACGTCTTCGCCAAGCCCTACGACGGCAGCTACCACGACGTCGACTCCAGCCAGGCGGCCTTCGAGATCGCCGGCTCCCTCGCCTTCCAGGAGGCCGCGCGCCTCGCCGGGGTCGAGCTCCTCGAGCCGATCATGGACGTCGAGGTCCGCACCCCCGAGGACTACATGGGCGA
>DCLA01000037.1:0-359 GCA_002320815.1 Myxococcales bacterium UBA1660 | reverse complement strand
CCCCGAGGACTACATGGGCGACGTCATCGGCGACCTCAACAGCCGCCGGGGCAACGTCACGTCGATGGACTCCGTCGGCAACCTCCAGGTCATCAAGGCTCAGGTTCCCTTGGCCGAGATGTTCGAGTACACCACCGCCCTCCGCAGCAAGACGCAGGGCCGGGCGGTGAGCTCGATGACCTTCCGTGAATACGCCGCCGTTCCGCAGGGCGTGGCCGACGAGATCGTCGCCAAGGTCCGCGGCATCTGACGGCCCCCAACTTTCGACACGATTTCGCTTCCAACAGGAGAGCAGCACCATGGGTAAGGAAAAGTTCGTTCGCGATAAGCCGCACATCAACGTCGGCACCATCGGTCAC